>CAYRRV010000046.1:0-22771 GCA_964426725.1 uncultured Bacteroidales bacterium
AACCCAATAACCCAATAACCCAATAACCCAATAACCCTACCTGCCAGCGTTGTTGAACCTGACTGACAGGGTTGGCGTGGGATGTGTTGATGGTAATTGATGTTTTTTCTGGTAGGTTCGATGCATAGTATCCCGACCCCGGCGTCTCGGGCGGGAGGCATTCCATAGTCATTCGATAGTAATTCAATTGTTATTTACCTTTTGCGTTATTAACCCTGACAGCTTTCATCTGCAGAGACAAGTATACTTTGTCTCTGATGGTATAGGCTTTATGATAATTATATTTTTTTCCTGTAATCGTGTAAATTTTCTACACTAATTTTCTGTAAGAAATTTTAACGGAAAACCTGCATCGCGATGATTAACGACAGCATTTTTTTAGCTTTAACGGGTGACTCAATCCTGACACAATGGTTTCCTCTGACTTAACGAATCGTTCTCTTAGCCTGCCAGCCAAGGCAGGGAATACCTAATAAATATTATTAATTTCATGATTATATCGGACATTATTGACGGACTCAATTTAGTGAAGGATGAAAACAAAGGACAAAATCCAAACAAGCATATAAATAGTAATTCCACCCAAGCTAATAATGGTTTAATTTTTGGATAATCCATGAAATATGAAAAAACCCAGTGACGCGTCACAATTGATATTGAAGATGAAATGTCCCTATTTAAGATATGCGACTCAGGTAAACCTACATTTTTTCATTGACATGATACCAGAAACATGATTGGTTATGGCTAAAAGAGGAATAACACGGGTTATGACAAATGCTGAAAAGCATCAAACCGAAAAAAATAATATTCAAGACAGTGATAACTTGTCCCATGAAGAAAGATGGAAAATACTGTCATTTCAACACGAGCAAACCCAATGGATTTTCTGGATAATAATAATGCTTGGCGTGTGGATGATTTTATCTCCGCTTACGTTCAATTATGGAAAGTCAGTCGTGTTCCCGGCTGGTGACAGGATCTTATGGTTATCAACAGGCACTCGGGTTGCAGCCATGACATGGAGCGATATTATCAGCGGGTTACTGTTGATTATTTTTGGATACCGCTCACTTTTACCTGGCAGGCCGGTTAGTGTCTGGATGATTTGTGTAACCGGGATATGGATAACCACGGCCCCGGTTCTTTTCTGGGCACCTAACGCGGCTGCGTACTTAAATGGAGTAATCGCGGGATTACTGGCTATTTCCTTTAGTATTCTGATGCCAGGAATACCCAACCTGGTAATGTTTGTCCACAAAGGACCTGAAGTGCCTCCTGGTTGGACTTACAATCCCTCCAGTTGGCCCCAGAGAGGGATAATTATTGCCCTGGCCTTTGGAGGGTGGATGGTGTCGCGTTACCTGGGCGCTTACCAAATGGGATTTATCGATCATGTATGGGAACCCTTTTTTGGTGATGGAAGTAAAATAGTACTCAACTCGAGCGTTTCATATAGCCTGCCCGTTTCAGATGGCGCTTTGGGAGCTTATGCATATGCCTTTGAATTTCTTATGGTTTGGATAGGTGCACCCACCCGATGGCGTACCATGCCCTGGATCGTGACCATTTTTGGTATTCTCGTTATCCCGTTGGGGTTAGTGCATATTTTCCTGGTTATTTCTCAGCCTGTTTTAATAGGACATTGGTGTACTTTATGCTTGCTGGCTGCTGCCATTATGTTGCCGATGATTCCCCTGGAAGCAGATGAGGTTATTGCTAACATACAACACTTGAAGGATGCCGTAAGAAAAGGAGAAAATTTCTGGTACGTTTTCTTCACTGGAGGTGGACCCACGGAAGTAAATACCGATGAAAGATCCCCGCGGATATCAGAACTTCCTGTAAACCCGTCCAGGGTGTTGAAGTCGTCTGTTTGGGGTATGAGTGTGCCGTGGACCCTGCTTTTATCTTCAGGTCTTGGACTGATGTTAATGTTCACTCCTGGTTTTTTCTCGGTACCAATTGATAAAATTTCTGCAAATATATGTCACCTGGGAGGATCTCTGGTTATTGTTACTTCCGTGATCAGCATGGGTGAAGTTTTAAGAAGGGCAAGATATTTCAATATATTACTTGCACTGGTTATTTTGATAGCGCCTTGGTTTTTGCATGATACCAATACTGGTTTATTAATAAGTACAACAATAACCGGTTTAGCGCTTATTCCATTGGCTCTTCCCATGGGGCCAAAAAAAGAAAAATATGGTTTCTGGGAAAAATATATTTCCTGAGGTAACAAATATTGAATAAATGGATCATGAATAAAAAATTGTCAAATGATGGAACAATCTAAACAAACAAACAATTATCAGTCTGATATTAAAGAAAATCCGGTAAGATCAGACAAGGAATTAATCATTGTCACGGGCAGTAGCGGATTACTGGGAACCCGTATCATTAATAAACTGGTCGACAGGTTTCGTTTGGTTGGACTGGATAAATTTGGAAATCCTTATCCCCCCCGTGAAGCAGAATGGGTATGCTTCGATATTACTTCCGGGGAAAGTATAAGGAAGGCAATGGAACGCGTGCGTTTTGCACACGGGGATAAAATTGCCTCGGTGGTTCATCTTGCCGCTTATTACGATTTTTCAGGAGAGCCGAGTCCCCTTTATGAGGAAGTGACCGTAAAAGGTACTGAAAAATTTATTAAAGTTTTGCAGGATTTTGATGTCGGACAATTTATATTTTCTTCTACTAATCTGATTTATAAACCGACATCGCCAGGTGATAAAATTGATGAAGATTGTCCTTTGGAGCCAAACTGGGATTACCCGGAATCGAAAGTGGATACTGAACAAATAATCCGTGAAAACCGGGGAGATATACCCGTTGTATTATTAAGACTGGCTGGTGTTTATGATGATGTATGCCATTCTATCCCAATTTCGCATCAAATACAGCGCATCTACGAAAAACAGCTTATAAGTCATTTTTATTCAGGTGATTTAAATCACGGAAATGTATTCCTTCACATGGAAGATTTGATTACATCTATAGAGAAATCAATTGATAAAAGGAATGAACTTCCCGATGAAATTGCTATTAATATTGGTGAACCAGAAACTATGAGTTATAAAGAATTACAGGATGAAATAGGCAGGTTGATTCACGGTGAAAGCTGGAAAACTTACGAGATGCCGAAAACCCTTGCCAAGGTGGGTTCATACGGGATGAATATTGTTGGAGATCCCTTTATCAAACCATGGATGATTGACAGGGCTGATGATCACTACGAGCTTGATATCTCCCGCGCTAAAGAATTACTGGATTGGGAACCAAAACATTCATTGAAGGAAACTATTCCGCTGATGATAAAAAAATTAAAAGAAGACCCCGTGAAATGGTACAAGGAAAATAACCTGGAAATGCCTTCGGATTTAGATAAATCGTGATTGAAATAAAATATTGTTGAATGAAGAGGTGTTTTTTCCTAAGTTGAGCATTTGAAGAGAATCAAACAATTGAACAGAAAATCCACGCGGTTGTTTGTTTATATTAACTTTAATATTAAAAGATATGTTGATAGTATTGTCCCCGGCTAAAAGTATGAATTTCGATCCCCATGATCAAACATCTGAATATTCTCTTCCCATGTTTCAAAAGGAAGCTGCTAAAGTGGCAGGTGAATTGAGAAAATTGAGTCCCGGGCAATTGGGAAAGTTATTGAATATTGGTACAAAATTAACAGAACTGAATTTTAAAAGATACCAGGAATGGGAAGAAGATGGAAGTGGCGATAAAACTAAACAAGCATTGCTTACCTTCAATGGTGAAGTGTATAATGGGTTAAACGCGCCGGACCTCTCTGAAACGGATATGGATTATGCCCAAGAACATTTGGTAATATTGTCAGGATTATATGGCATTTTAAGACCACTTGATTTGATACAGCCATACAGGTTGGAAATGTCAACAAAAATTAGGTCAGGGAATTCAAAAGATTTATATCAATACTGGAATGACAAAATAACATCAACAGTAAATGAATCCCTAAAGGGGCATCAACAAAAAATATTGACAAACCTGGCATCAGCAGAATATTTTAAATCTATCGACCTGAAAAAAATTGATGGTGAAGTTTTGGACATTGCCTTCAAGGAAAAACGTGGCAATTCTTATCGGCCTGTTCAAATATATTTAAAGAAAGCCCGTGGTATGATGGCTCATTATATTATAAAAAACAGGATTTCTGAACCGGAACATGTAAAAGGGTTTGACTACGAGGGATATCATTTTAACGAGAGCCTATCATCAGGAAATGACTGGGTATTTACCCGTTAGCCGATAACAAGCTATGACAGGCATAAAGTTCTCATTATCCGACAACCAAACTCAATTTTTTTCTTTCCTTAATCCTTTGTAATTTTATGGAAAAATTAAAACACATGAAGTTAAGCGTCTTAATTACAATTATTTACGTTTTTTTATGCTTTGAAATATCCTTCTCACAAGAGGTTCCCTTTATTGAGCTAAAGAAGCACGATGGACCTGTACATGTTGCACGATTTAGCCCGGATGGTAAATTCCTGGCAACAGCAGGCGAGGAAAATGTCATCTACCTTTGGGATACTGGAACATGGGAAGTCGTGACTGAATTCACGGGTAAGCATTTTCGACCCATTCATGATGTTGTCTTTTCCCCGGATGGCAAATTCTTGTATTCGGCTGGCTATAAGGTGGTTATTGTTTGGGATGTGTCCGGTGAATACCTGACTACCCTTACCGGTGGCACGTCAGACATTTGGTCGCTCGACATGAGTCATGATGGAAATTTAATAGTAGCCGGGAGTTATGATAAAAAAATATTTGTCTGGGATGTAGTCAGGGAAGAACTGGTCAGAGAAATAGAAGGCCATGATAAAAGCGTGCTGGCAGTGGCTTTAAGTCCCGATGGTAAATATATCGCGAGCGGTTCACTGGATAACACCGTTCGCTTGTGGGATTTCATGACAGGTGAAACGATAAGAACGCACCGGGGGCACGGGGGAAATATTTATTCCATTACATTTAGTCCTGATAGTCGTTATTTTGCAAGTGCTTCAAAAGATAATACCATTAAATTATGGTCGGTAAACGCTGAAAAAAGCATTCGTACTCTCACGGGGCATCAGCAGGCAGTGATGGATGTGGAATTCAGTCCTGACGGGTTTTTTCTGCTGAGTAGCTCTTTTGATAAAACGGTTCGACTCTGGGAAACAGCCACCGGCAATACAATTTATAGTTTTGTTGAACATGGAGCACCCGTGAATGATGTCGTGTTTTTTCCCTCGGGAGAGAAAGTAGTAACCGCGGGAGAAGAAGGCACCTTGTTTGTCTGGGAACTTGCCGCTGAAATTTTTGTTGATTATTGCTGCTTCGAGGAATTTGAAAATACAATTGGTGGATCTGACTTGTTCCTGCCTAAACAAAAAGGAGAATCCCGGGACGAGTATAAGGCAAGGCAGGAAGAAGCAAACCGGTTTGAGCAGGACCTGGTACAAGAATTATATAATAAATACATGAACAGGTTACCTGACGATCCGTTTGAATTGGAAAAATAGACTCCAAAAAAAATCATCGAACCATTTTTTTTGTATATTTCGGGATAAAAACCAGAAAGCCATGACCCGAAAGTATATTTTGTGCCTGCAAACCGGACTAATAATATTTTTTATATCTGTTTTTGGTGCAAAGAATCTTATAGCTGTGCAGGATACCGTCAAATCTTATGAAACAGTGCAAGAAGAACCTCATCAGGATAAAACGACTGAGGAAGTAAAGCATGAATTAAGTCCTGAAGTTGTGCATGAGTCGGGTGAGGTGGAACACGCTGAAGAAGAGCACGGGGGTGATATGAGTCCATTGTTTTTCGTGATCCTGGCGCTGTTAATTGGCGCCATGGTTCGTCATTTTCTCCGTAAGGTACCGCTACCCTATACAGTGATTCTTCTGTTGTTGGGTCTGGGTATAGGTGCATTGGCCAGGATAGGCTTTTTCAATACATGGGATCTTGGGTTTTTCAGTTTGGATACAGCTTTCATGGGAAAATCAATTGGATGGGCCGGTCATATTGATCCACATCTAATACTTTATGTTTTTTTGCCTACACTTATCTTCGAGGCAGCTTTTGCCATGGATGTACATACTTTCAAAAAAACAGTCACGAATGCTTCTATTCTGGCTATTCCTGGATTAATATTAGCATTGGTATTAACTGCCGCCATAATGATGGTACTTAAATCTCTCGGGTTAGGGCTCGAATTATGGAGTTGGCAGGTAGCGCTGATGTTTGGTGCAATTGTAAGTGCTACAGACCCTGTTGCCGTTGTAGCCTTGCTGAAAGAACTCGGTGCCAGCAAAAAGTTGGGAACATTAATTGAAGGAGAATCTTTGTTGAATGATGGAACGGCCATAGTGATTTTTATGGTATTTTTTGCTGGTATTACAGGGGTTATAACAGATTCATCTCCATTGGTTGATTTCCTGCGAGTTGGTTTAGGAGGTATTGCCATTGGAATCATTATTGCCGGTGTTACAATCGCGTGGGTGAAAAGGGTGTTTAACGATGCCATGGTTGAGATAAGCGTTGTTGTCGCCGCGGCTTATTTTACCTTTTACATTGCCGAGCATTTCATGCACGTGTCTGGTGTTTTGGGACTGGTGGCCCTGGGTCTTGTTATGGCCGGCGTGGGCAAAACAAGAATAAGTCCTGAAGTAGAACACTTCCTGCATGAATTCTGGGAATTAGCTGCTTTTATCGCGAACACGTTGATTTTTCTAATCGTTGGAGTCGTTATAGCACAGAGGGCTGTATTCACCGCCGGAGACTTTCTGATTCTGCTGATTGTTTACGTGGGAATAAACATTGTAAGAGCACTTATTTTGGGCCTTTTCTATCCTATAATGAAACGATCAGGCTATGGTGTTAAACCCAAGGAGTTGCCTGTTATCTGGTGGGGTGCCCTCAGGGGTGCGATTGGGTTGGCTCTTGCACTCATCGTTGCTGGTGCAACAAGTATACCACAGGAAATAAGAGATCAGCTCCTTTTTATAACAGCGGGAATCGTTACACTCACCCTGATAGTCAATGCAACGACCATAAAATATCTTGTTTCCCTTCTTGGCCTTACCAAAGTTGCCCCTGCTAAGGCATTAATGATATTTAGCGCGCATAAATATCTTCATCAGTCAACGGATAATTCCTTAGAAAAATTTAAAAAAGACAGGTATTTGAACCGGGCCAACTGGAACGTGGTTCGGGATTTTCTTCCTGAAGATCCTGGTATTAAAATGCAACTGGATGTGAGCGTTGAAACCATCGCGGAACTAAGGAGGAGAGTATTGGAAAAAGAAAAAAGCAGTTACTGGCATCAGTTTAAAGACGGTTTAATTGGTCCGGTTGCCGTTCGCAGGCTTTCTGACGCGATCAGTGAAATGCTGGATTCCGGTGGAACTATATCCCTTTCAAATCGAAAAGATTTGGAAGATATGTGGAAAGCGCCCGGGTTGCTCAATAAACTGCAGTCGGTACCCGTGATAGGTAAAATGGTCGAAAACTTTTTTTTCGAAAGACTGGCCGTGAGTTATGATTCTGCCCGAGGTTTTGTGGAGGCTCAGGAAGAAGCTTTGAAACTAGTAGAGAGTATGCACAGGAGCATGTCACCAGGTGATAAGGAAGAGGAAAAAAATCTTGCAGTTATTGAAGAAGAAATCAATGAAAACAGGATTCATGGTTTAACTTTTCTCAGGAATCTCCGAAAAAACTATCCTGAGATTTATAACACGATTTCTACCAGGCAGGCTATTCGAACAGTCTTGAACTATGAAAAGCGTACCGTTGAAAGATTGCAGAAGAACGGCAGGGTTGACTCCGGGGAGGCAGCAAGGATGATTCAGAGCATCGAGGAAAGAATGAAGCGGCTTATGCAAAAACCACCCAAGGTAAGGCTGCCAAAAACTGTTGAAATACTCAAGGAAGTGAGTTGGTTAAAAAATATTGATGCAAAAACTTTTGGAGAAGTCGTGGGGTATTTTCAAAATCGCGTTTACGCGGTTGGCGATGAATTTTTGAAAGAGAATGCTATCGGTGATAGTCTTTTTGTTATTGTAAGGGGGACGGCAAAAATAACCATGAATGGAAAATTGATTGACTTATTAGGACCTGGTGATACCCTGGGAGAAATGGCAGTGCTCACGGGCAAAACAAGTTCTGCAACCGCTACTGCTGAATCTCCTGTTACTGCCCTGCGCTTGCGATACCTGAAGATTCATCGAATTATGGAACACTCTGAATCGTTACGAAATGCACTTTGGATTGTGGCCGGGCAGCGGATTGCTGAAAATCATCTGAGAAATACAGAACCATACTCACGTTGGACTCAAAATCAACTAAGAGAGATGATTTTGAAAGGGCATCTTGTAACAGGTGATGATGCCAAAATGTTGGATGTTCATGATAAAGTTGCTGTTCTGATCACGGGAACAGTAAGGGAAGCAGAAACTGAAAAAACCTATACATCACAATTAATACTAGAGCCTGGGAATTATCTTCTTTCTGAAGAAGCCAGGGTATATATTTGCTAAACGGGAGTTTTCTATCCCAGGTATGTTTTAAGGAGTTTACTCCTGGAAGTATGCCTCAGGCGCCTGATGGCCTTTTCCTTGATTTGCCTTACTCTTTCGCGAGTAAGTCCGAATCTTTCACCAATCTCTTCAAGGGTCATTTCCTGGCAACCGATACCGAAAAAATACCTGATAATATCTCTTTCGCGCTCAGTAAGGGTACCCAGGGCTCTTTCTATCTCTTTGCATAAAGATTCTTTTACCAGGCTGTTATCAGCTTTAGGAGAATCACCATTAACGAGAATGTCCAGGAGACTGTTGTCTTCACCATCCTGAAACGGGGCATCCACGGAAACATGCCTGCCCGATACCTTAAGTGTATCACTAACCTTTTCTTTTGGCAATTCAAGTAATTCAGCCAATTCCTCCGAGGAGGGAGTTCTTTCAAATTCCTGCTCGAATTTTGAAAAAGCCTTGTTAATCTTATTAAGCGAGCCAACCTGATTGAGCGGCAGTCTTACAATTCTTGATTGTTCTGCAAGCGCTTGTAAAATTGATTGGCGAATCCACCAAACGGCATAAGAGATGAATTTAAAACCGCGGGTTTCATCAAATTTTTCGGCAGCTTTAATCAGACCCAGATTACCTTCATTGATTAAATCAGGAAGACTTAATCCTTGATTCTGATATTGCTTGGCAACAGAAACAACAAAGCGGAGATTTGCCCGGGTTAACTTTTCCAGTGCAATTTTATCGCCTTTTTTAATCCGTTGGGCCAGTTCAACTTCTTCTTCTACAGTAACAAGCTCTTCCTTGCCGATTTCTTGCAGGTATTTGTCGAGTGAGGCGCTTTCCCTGTTTGTAATCGACTTAGTAATCTTTAATTGTCTCATATCCTCCAAAAAAATTTAATGCGAATTTATGGCAAATAGTATTTAAATTCAATTTAAATAAAGGCTTAACCCCTTGTTAAAACAAAAAAGCCTGCACGCGGCAGGCTTTTTTTTGTTTCATTTCGTGAAAGTATTAATCTAATCCAAATGCATAATAGGAAATTACACCATTTGGATATAGACCTTCCACGAAAACCCCACCTTCTGTATTTTTAATTACCCGCTCAATATCCGCACCACTGTTAACAGGTTCATTGTTAATTTCTGTAACAATGAATCCTTTTTGTATTCCTGCTTCCTTGAATTTTCCGGAGGATATTTCAACTACTTTGACACCATGTTTTATACCCAGTTTCAATTTATCTTCATCACTTACCATGGTGAAAGTTGCCCCAAGCACCGAAACCGCCTCATCTTTTTTAACAATTTTTGTTGTTCCTTGCTTGTTACGTAAAACAACATCAAAATGTTTCTTTTTTCCATTTCTGATTATGGACATCTTTACTTTATCGCCGGGCCTGTACTGACTGATCTTCTCAAGCAGTTCAGATGTGGAATTAATTTTTTTGCCATTCACATCAAGGATTATATCACCATCTTTTATACCGGACTCTTTTGCGGCGCCATATTCCTGTACACCCTCGATATAGACACCCTGTATCTTATCCAGCTTTTGTTCTTTGGCTATTTCATCGGTTACTTCTGATATGGAAACTCCCAGGAACGCTCTTTGTACCTCGCCATATTCCAGGAGGTCGTCAACTACTTTTTTGACAATAGAAACGGGCACGGCGAATGAGTTGCCGGCATAACCACCCGAGGGAGATATAATAGCAGTGTTAATACCCACGAGTTCTCCATTAATATTAACAAGAGCCCCGCCACTGTTCCCCCGGTTCAGCGCTGCATCTGTTTGTATAAAAGATTCTATCCGGTATTGATCCTCCAAAATTCCAAGATTTCTGCCCTTTGCACTTACGATTCCTGCTGTAACTGTTGACGTTAAGTTAAAAGGGTTCCCAACGGCTAATATCCATTCTCCCAGGCGCAATTTTTCTGAATCTCCCCATTGGATAAATGGTAACCCTGATTTCTCAATCTTGATAAGTGCAATATCTGTACTGGGATCATTTCCAATCAGCTCTGCTGCAAATACCCGGTTGTCGTTCAGGGTTACTGATATTTTTTCTGAATTGGCGATCACGTGATTATTGGTCACGATATAGCCATCATCAGAAATAATAACCCCAGAGCCAAAACCTACGACAGGCCTTTCTTCCCGGTAAGGTTGCCCATAAAAAAACTCGTATATGGGATTGCGGTAGGTTCTTTCAACAGTGGATTCGGTTTTAACATGTACCACGGCATGCACGGTCAGTTCGGCAGCATAAGTGAAATCAAGCGCCTCGTTAATAGCACCCGGTAAATTCGCGAATTGAACAGGTTGTACTTCACGGGTGGTTATTATCTTTTTGTCATCACCTGTTACCATTTTGAATACAAGAAGCGCGATTAGTCCACCAGCTAACGCGATTAAAAAATTAGTTAAAATGTTTTTCGTTCTCATTCGTTTAAATTTTTTTTATATACATTAAACAAAGATAATGTCTCCATGGTTGCGATTTGCAATGAAAAACTTCAAACTACTTGCCATTATTTCTTTATTCGCGTAATTTTAACTTTTTTTAACTGGAAGATATGCATTTAAGATTCGATAAATACCAGGCCGCGGGTAATGATTTTATTATTATTGACAATCGCGATAAATCATTTCCGGTAGGTCGGAAGTTAATTAATGTCTTATGTGACAGAAGATTTGGCGTGGGAGCGGATGGTCTTATGTTGCTGGAAGAACATGATGATTTTGATTTCAGGATGGTATATTTCAATGCCGATGGCAATGAAAGCACCATGTGTGGAAATGGTGGCAGATGCATCGTTGCTTTTGCCAGAAAAGCTGGCATTTTTGCAGATCAAACCTCCTTCATTGCCGTGGATGGACCTCATGATGCCTTTTTACTCGAAAATGATGGAGTGAGGTTGAAAATGCAGGATGTCCTGAAGGTCGAGAAACTTGAAAAGGGATTTTATCTTGACACTGGATCACCTCACCTGGTAGTTTTTGTTGATAATGTTGATAAAACAGATGTATTCCTGCTGGGTCGTAAATTAAGAAATAATGAAAAATTCAGGGATTCCGGTGGTACAAATGTTAATTTCGTGGAGTGGATGAACCCGGGCGTTATAAAGGTTAGAACATACGAGAGAGGCGTGGAGGATGAAACCCTGGCATGTGGTACCGGGGTCGTTGCTTCAGCAATCAGTACCACTTTATGGCGGAATTCTGACATTTTTTCATATAATATTTATGCCCGAGGAGGTAAGCTCGGTGTTTCCTTTAAGAGAGATGGAAATATATTTAAGGATATTTGGCTCGAGGGTCCTGCCGAGCATGTTTTCGAAGGCGTAATTGATGTATAGGGCTGACTGATTTTTTGTTTTCGTTACGATATTTGTTGTTGAAAAAATCAAATATGATGATACAAGTTAAAAATAATTGGCTTTTTCTGTTTCTCTTGATTTTTCCTGTCATTTCCGCGGCTCAGGAAGGGATAAAGGAATCAGTGATCAATGAGATTCAGGACAATGATAGAGATTTGAGACACCGTTTGGATGAAATTGAAAAATCGCTTGATGATTTACTTTGGTATCATAAAGTGGGAGACATGGCCCATGTTGATAAAGTATACATGTATGGTCCGCCAAAATGGAAAGATCAAAATCCCACGGCGCAGGGTGCCGGGAACCCGGTGAAATTTTGGTCTTACGTGTTTATTCCAAAATCCATCGATCCAGCAGGTAAATATCCTCTCGTTGTATTACCACACGGTGGTGTTCATAGTAATTTTTCTACTTATTACACGCACATTATCAGGGAATTGATGGCCCAGCAATATATTGTCGTCGCGGCAGAATACCGTGGAAGCACGGGATATGGCAGGTCCCATTTCGAGAAAATTGATTACGGCGGACTCGAAACTGAAGATGTTCACGCGAGCCGCGATTTCATGATAGGGAATTACTCTATTGTTGATGAAAAAAGAGTCGGTATTATAGGATGGAGCCATGGTGGTCTAATTGCACTGATGAATATTTTTGATCACCCTGATGATTACCAGGTAGCTTTTGCCGGGGTGCCCGTGAGTGACCTGATTGCCCGGATGGGATATAAAACACAAGCATATCGTGATTTATTTTCCGTGGATTATCACATAGGGCAAACCGCGTATGAAAATGTTGAGGAATACAGGAAAAGATCACCGGCCTGGAATGCCCGTAAATACGATGGAACACCTTTACTGATTCATTCCAACACCAATGATGAAGATGTTAACGTGTTAGAAGTAGAGCATCTTATTAAATCTCTCAAGGAAACAGGGAAAGATTTTCAATACGAAATATTTCAGGATGTGCCGGGTGGTCATTCTTTTGACAGAATGGATACAAAAGAAGCCAGGGAAATCAGGGTGAAAATATATAAATTCCTGGGAATATACTTGAATCCACCCTATTTAATTGATTCAGTTGAAAAGCTGGAACAGGCTGCGTACAGGTTTCCATGATTCCGGTTACTTGTTAGGGGTTGATGGGTTTGCCTGATTACTGGTTCTGGTAGTTTTTTTTTCGTTTTCTCGACCTGTCAGCATTTTTTCCAGCTCAAACATTTCATCCCGGAGTTTTGCTGCTTCAATGAAATCCAGTTTAGAAGCCGCTTCTTCCATTTTCTTTCGGGTTTGAAGGATAGCTTTTTCCAGAGCTTTATTATCCATGTATTTAACTATGGGATCAGCAGCAACCGATGTATAAGTCGGACCGGCATAATATGTTGTTTTTTGTTCTTTTTCACCACCCAAGATACTCTTAAAGGCTTTTTTTATCTGGGTTGGTGTTATATTATTGGCCTCGTTATATGCAAGTTGCTTTTCTCTTCGCCTGTTGGTTTCATCAATCGTTCTTTGCATGGAGCCGGTTATCTTATCCGCGTACATGATTACTTTTCCATTTATATTTCGGGCAGCGCGTCCCGCGGTTTGAGTAAGTGACTTTTCAGATCGAAGAAATCCTTCTTTATCAGCATCTAAAATAGCAACCAAAGAGACTTCAGGTAAATCAAGACCTTCTCTTAGAAGGTTCACGCCTACCAATACGTCAAATTCCCCCTTGCGCAATCCTTCCATTATTTGTACCCTTTCAATGGTGTCAATATCGGAATGAATATACCGGCATTTCACGTCATAACGTAACAGGTAATTGGTTAGTTCTTCTGCCATTCTTTTGGTTAGAGTAGTTATCAAAACCCTCTCGTGGTTTTTTGTCCTGTCTTGAATTTCATGCATGAGATCATCAATCTGATTTAAACTGGGTCGCACGTCAATTACTGGATCCAGTAAGCCAGTAGGCCTTATCAACTGTTCGGTAATTATTCCCCCGCATTTTTCCAATTCAAAATCACCAGGTGTGGCGCTCACAAAAATTACCTGGTTAACGAGTTCTTCAAATTCTTCAAACTTCAGGGGCCTGTTATCTATAGCAGCAGGTAACCTGAACCCATGCTCGACCAGGGTTTGTTTCCTGGAATGGTCTCCTCCATACATGGCCCTTACCTGCGGGAGGGTAACATGGCTTTCATCAATAACAGTGATGAAATTTTCCGGGAAATAATCCAAAAGACAGAAAGGACGTGCCCCGGGTGGGCGTCCATCGAAATACCGGCTATAGTTTTCAATTCCCGGGCAATATCCTAACTCCCTGATCATTTCCAGGTCATAGGTTACCCTGTCTTCCAGTCTTTTCGCTTCCCCGTGTTTTCCAATATTCTTGAAAAACCCGATTTGCTTTACCAAATCATCCTGTATTTTAGACATGGCAGTGTTAATCCTGTCGCGGGTAGTCACGAAAATATTGGCAGGATAAATAATCGCCTGATCCTGCTTGTCCAGCATGTGACCTGATATTGGATCAAAAGTGACAATTTCTTCGATTTCGTCTCCCCAGTAACTTACGCGATATCCCATGTCATTATAGGCAAGATAAATATCAATTGTATCTCCCTTAACACGGAAGTTTCCAGGTTTGAATTCAATTTCATTACGAGAATACAAGCTTTCAACAAGCCGGTGCAGGAATTTATTGCGGCTCAATTTCTGTCCCGTTTTAATTTTAATGGTATTGCTATAAAAGTCTTCAGGATTGCCTATCCCGTACAGGCAGGATACAGACGATACAACGATAATATCTTTTCTTCCGGATAACAATGAGGATGTGGTGCTCAGCCTTAGTTTTTCAATTTCTTCATTGATGGAGAGATCTTTTTCAATATATGTGTCGGTAACAGGCAGGTAAGCTTCAGGTTGGTAATAATCATAATAAGAAACAAAATACTCGACCCTGTTATCCGGGAAAAATTGTTTAAATTCCCCGTAAAGCTGAGCTGCAAGGGTTTTGTTATGACTCAAAATCAATGCTGGTCGTCTGGTATTTTTCAAAACATTGGCAACTGTAAAGGTTTTGCCGGAACCCGTTACACCCAAAAGTGTCTGAAACTTGTCGCCAGATACCAGTCCTTTTGAAAGTTCTTCGATTGCTCGCGGTTGATCTCCCGTGGGTATATAATCAGAAATGAGTTTAAAATCCATTCTGCCTTTAAATATTAAAACGAAAAAAGTGAAATTTTCTGATGCACGAAATTACAAAATTGGTTTCCAAAATGGTGAATCATTCATGAAAATGCAACCTGATTTATCGATCACCGTTTATAAATATTGATACGCGTGTAGATTCTTTTGAATCATTTAATGAAGGTTGCAAGCAGGTTTTATTGCAACAAAAAGATTTTTTCTATTTTTGGATAAAAATTGAATTATGGAGCGACAGGATAATGAATTGTTAAAACGTTTGCAAAAGCTCACGAAACACAACAGCGAATTAGCAGAGATCAATGAAAAGCTGGCCCGGTTAAACATGAAACTGATTGATGAAAATGATCAGTTATCTGCTGAAAACGACAGGTTGAAAAAAATCCTGCGCTCCGATAAAGTTTTGAAAGAAGTAGAAAATAAAGAAGTAAGTGAGCAACAACGTTCTCTGAAGTTCAAAATGGCAACTGTTCTTTTTGCCGATATTCATGGATTAAGACATTTGAGGGAAAATATGGATTCTCAGGCCATCATGGATGAGTTGGATGAAATATATTTTCATTTTGATAAAATTATAAAAAAGTACAACATAGAAAAAATTAAAACAATAGGTGATTCATACATGTCCGCCGGTGGAATACCTGTTAAAAATATTACCAACCCCGTGGAAGTTGTGCTGGCTGCTTTAAAAATGCAGAATATTTTAAGGGATAAACAGAAAAACGGGCAAAATGGTGAAATATGGAAGTTAAGGGTTGGTATTCACACCGGACCCGTAACAGCTGGTATTTCGGGTCAACGTAAAGTTTCTTATGATATTAAAGGGGATACCGTGAATATTGCCAGCCGGATGGAAGCTTTTGGTGAATACGGGAGTATCCTTATTTCCGTGATGACATACGAGCTGGTAAAAGAATTATTCCTGTGCGAGTATTATGGTAAAATGCCCGTGAAATATAAAGGAGACCTGGAAGTTTTTCGGGTGAAAGGTATTCGCCCTGAATACTCCTTGGATGGAGCCGGACTTGAACCCAATGCAGACTTCGATACAAAATTCAAGCTCATACAATTTTCAGATATTCAGGAAGTTATTCTCGATAAGTTGGAAAAGGAATTACCAGCCAACTTGTATTATCACAATGTAAAGCATACCGTTGATGTTGTAACAGAGGTGGAACTTATCGGTTGGGCCGAGGGTGTTAATGATGCTGATATTCTCCTGTTGAAAACTGCAGCACTCTTTCATGACGCTGGTCATATAATTTCATACAAGGATCATGAAGAAAGAAGTTGTGAGTTGGCAAGGGAATATTTACCCGGTTATAATTACTCCGCGGAACAAATTGAGCGGATCTGCCAAATAATCATGGCAACAAAATTACCCCCGGAACCCAAGGATTTGCTGGAAAAGATTATTTGTGATTCAGACCTGGACTACCTGGGGAGAAGCGATTTTATACCTGTTTCCAATACCCTTTTCAAAGAACTGAAAGAACGGGATATGATTGGTACTCTCAATGACTGGAACAAACTTCAGATTAAATTTATTTCCGGGCATCAGTATTTTACAGAAACAGCCTGTCGCTTAAGAGAAATAAACAAGCAAAAGCAAATCGAAAGAATAAAAAGTTTACTGGAAGAATAAAAATGTCTCGTGGTGACGCGCTTCATTAATACCAAAGAAGGGATTTTTCTTTATTTAGCACAACGTTCAAAAAACGTGCATTTTCTTACAAGCACTATGTAGAACTCGTGGCACAAATCATCCTCCATTTTTTCATTGACAAAAAGGTAAATACTGTTGACATTGACTCTTTTAATGTTTATTTTTGAATTGGATTCAGGTATATATCAAATCTTAAAAAATCAGTCATTATGAAAAAAATACTTTTACTTCTCTTGGCACTGGGATTAATGAACAGTCCTGTATATTCCCAGGTACCAGATTTGTTTAATTATCAGTCAGTAATTAGAGATGCTGATGGAAATCCATTACAAAACGAAGGCGTGTATCTTCAGGTTTCAATTTTAAAAGGCAGTGAAGATGGAACTCCTGTTTATGTTGAAAATCATTCTGTGAATTCTAATGATTTTGGAGTTGTTAATTTTCAGGTTGGGGATGGAGTCACGACCGATGATATGGCATCAATAAATTGGGCGGAAGGAGAATTCTATTTAAAAATTGAAAGTGCATCTTCACAATCCGGGCCATTCAGTATTCTTGGTGTTTCCCGCCTTGTTTCGGTTCCTTATGCTAAACACGCGGAAAAAAGCACGGTTAGTGAGAATCTTAATACAGGTCAATTATCCATCCAGGGTGATATTGATCTTACTTCTGAAGATGCGCTTTTTGAGGTAAAAGATAAAAACGGCAATGTCGTATTTGCTGTTTATGAAGAAGGGGTAAGGGTTTATGTTCCCGAAAACACGAAAGGGAGCCGCGCCGGTTTTGCCGTTGGAGGAAGAAGCGCGTCAAAAGGAATTTCCGGCGAAATAATGGTAATTTCACCCGATAGTGTTAGAATTTATATCAGTGATGATGACCAGACCAAAGGTAGTCGTGCTGGTTTTGCTGTAGGAGGCAGAAGTGCATCAAAAGGGCCTTTGAAAGAATACTTTAATATTTACAGCGATACTACTGCCAACATTATTAATCCGAGTCAACCCAGAATTCTCTGGTACCCAAACAAGGAAGCCTTTCTCGCGGGCAAGGTACTGGTTGAAAGTCCTGATAGTATTGGGCGGAATTCTATGGCAACCGGATTTGAATCAAAGGCAGTAGGTAACTACAGCCAGGCATTTGGTTACCTGCCTGTTGCACGGGGAGACTATTCTACTGCCATTGGTAGCGGGGCCCTCGCCAACGGGAACAGTTCTTTTGCCCTGGGTTCAGGTGCTACTGCATTAGGTATCAATGCATTTGCTTTTGGTTCTGCTGGTCTGGATACCATGGGGAATCCTGTTGGCCAGTTGACAACTGCAACAGGAGATTATTCTTTTTCATTGGGCCCGGGCAGTCAGTCTGAAGGACACGGTAGTGTTTCGTTTGGACTTAATAGTACAGCTTATGGAAATTTTTCTACCGCCCTGGGTTCGTCCAGCTATGCTTTAGGTGGATCCACTTTTGCCGCAGGTCAGGGAACTTACGCCAGATCTTATAAATCAACAGTTCTGGGTAGTTATAATTATATTAATAGTGATGAAGATTCTATTTCCTGGGTTGATAATGATCCGTTGCTTGTTGTTGGCAATGGTAAAGGATTCCAATACGAGCTCAATCATGGATTTAAAAGCAATGCTAAAGATTTTTTATTTAAACCAATCATTAAACCTCCTTTAACTATTCCCTTACCCATTCTTAGTGTTGACAGGTCAAATGCCTTCATGTTGTTTAAAAATGGAAATGCTATACTGGGAGGCGGAAAAATTTACGTTACAGATCAGGATGCAAGAATGTATATTGCAAAACCTTCAGGTGCATTAAAATTTCCGAACAGTACAAAAGGACTTGTAATTAAAGATGGAATCTATAATAATGGAAATGCTATAGAAGTTCAGCCCAGTGATTCAACTACTCCAAACTTTGTTGTTACCGATGCAGGAAAGGTGGGAATAGGGACTACGCCAACGAGTAGCCCATTGGCTATCAGGGGTTTGGCAGGTACAACCGATGGCGAAAATTTAAAAGTATATAATGATCAGCTATATTTCGCCAGTTCATCTGAAAAATTCAAAAGCAACATTGAAACACTGGACGAAGAATTTTCGAAAATTTTAAATGCAAGACCAGTTTCATTTATTGATAATGTTTCCGGAAAAAGAAACATAGGATTTATTGCAGAGGAATTTGACGAAATCGGCTTGAATAATTTGGTTATTTATAAGGATGGTGAACCCCTTTCATTGAAATATGAACTTGTTTCTCTTTATAATCTCGAAATCATTAAAGAGATGAAGGAAACCATCAACGAACAGCAAGCGCAAATCGAGGTTTTAAAAAATGAGAAAGAGGAACTTGCCCAACTTAAGCAGGAAATCGAGTACCTCAAGCAAATTGTCGCGGGTATGGCTGCAAACAAGTAATTTTTGAGTTTGTCAAAATTAAAGGCCGGTGTAACAGCCGGCTTTTTTTTATTATTTGCACAGAGAAAATCTTTGTAACACTTTGTCATTAGCTATTCACTTTGTAATTTGCTGAATGAAACACGCATTGAGGGTGTTTATTAATTATTGAAAAGCTTCGGCAAAATAAAATACCTGAGATCAGCAACTTAACGATATTTTAAACGTATAAAAGATTTTAATAACTAATATCACTAACCATGAAAAACACTATCCTGTTATGTCTTTTACTTGTATCCATTTCATCCTTCGGGCAAAATGAAAAAGGATTTAATTACCAGGCCGTTTTGCGCGATGCGAAGGGCGAAATTCTTAAAGAAAAGGAGGCGAACCTCAGGATTTCAATTTTTCTATTGAATCCGGATTTACCACCCGCTTACACTGAACTCCATTCTGTTGTTTCAAACAAGTCGGGTTTGATCAATATCGTCATTGGAAATGGTGAGACTGCAGATCAGTTTGAGCTGATTGACTGGTCGGTTAAGCCTGCTTTTATAAAAATTGAAACCGACCTTGAAAGAACAGGCTTTTTCGAGGAAATCAGTTTTGTCCCGCTTCAATACGTACCCTATGCCAAATATGCTGACAGGAGCATGGTGAGTGAATCACTGGATCCTTCCATTCCTTTCAATAATTTTGCCATTATGGCTACTCCGAACATGCATCCCGATTCGGCTCTTTTCGTGGTGAAAGACCGGAATGGAAATGTCATATTTGCCGTTTACGAGGAGGGAGTGCGAGTATATGTCGATGAAACCGCGAAAGGTAGCCGTGCCGGCTTTGCGGTGGGAGGAAGGTCAGCTTCCAAGGGTGTAACAGAAGATATTATGATGGTGAGTCCCGACAGCGTGAGAATTTACGTTAATGAAGATTTGGTAAAGGGCAGCAGGGCCGGGTTTGCCGTGGGTGGAAGAAGTGCAACAAAAGGAATTACAGAAGACATAATGATGATATCCCCGGATAGCGTTAGAATTTATATAGATGATGATCCGGCAGTAAAAGGGAGTCGCGCTGGTTTTGCCGTGGGTGGAAGAAGTGCAACAAAAGGAATTATAGAAGACATAATGATGATCTCCCCGGACAGCGTTAGAATTTATATCGATGATGATCCTGCAGTAAAAGGAAGTCGCGCTGGTTTTGCCGTGGGAGGCAGAAGCGCGACGAAGGGAGGCGCCTGGGATTACCTGCAGGTAACCCCGGATAGCACCCGGGTTTTTGTTAATGAACCCCCTGTTGGTAAAAAAGGTGTGGGAAGCAGGGCCGGCTTCGCGGTTGGAGGTAGAAGTGCAAGCAAGGGATCGATGTCCTCTTTCACCATGTTAACACCAGATAACTATTTTATTGGTCACAGGAGTGGCAGCAATATCACAACAGGTTTGTATAATTCTTTCCTTGGATACGAAACCGGTCTATTGGGTAGCTCATCAAAAGCAAATTCAATTGTAGGCTTCCAGTCAGGATATTCTCTTAAAACCGGCTCGTATAACGTGTTCCTTGGATATCAATCCGGTTATACCGATACTGCTAGTTATAATGTGTTTATAGGGTACCAAACGGGTTACGCGAACAAATCCGGATCCCACAACTCTTTCCTTGGTTATCAGGCCGGATTGAATAATTACTCGGGCGCCAGGAACGTTTTTTTAGGGAACCTTGCTGGTGCATTTAATACCTCAGGATCTTCGAATATATTCATTGGTAATAAATGTGGATACAATAATACAACAGCTTCATTCAATACCCTGCTAGGATATCAGGCTGGATACGAAAATAATGCCAGCTATAATTCATTTGTTGGTTACCAGGCCGGGAAATCAAATTCTTCCGGACAGTATAATTCATTCATGGGTTATAATTCAGGCTTGTCTAATACAACAGGAAGCAGTAATGTTTTTATTGGAAATGAAAGCGGAAGCACGAACACGACGGGCTCCAATAATGTTTTTCTTGGTTTTAGAACTGGCTACGCCAACACGGCCAATAATAATATTTTTCTCGGGAATGAAGCGGGTAGGTATAACACGAGTGGCGCTAACAATGCTTTTCTGGGTTATCATACTGGTAGAAATAATACATCTGGGACCAATAACGTGTTCCTTGGAAACCAAAGCGGGTATGCCAATACAACTGCCTCCTTCAACACGTTCCTTGGTTATCAGGCAGGTTATTCAAATAATGCGAGTTATAATTCTTTTATTGGATATCAGGCCGGAAAAGCCAACACTACCGGAACCTATAATGCATTTATGGGATATAATTCTGGTTCTTCCAATACAACTGGTAGTAGCAATGTATTTATTGGAAATGAAAGTGGTGTATCAAATACTTCCGGAAACGATAATGTTTTTATTGGTAATAGTACTTTTCAAAGTAATTTAGCAGCCAATCAAAATGTTGCAATTGGTAATGGATGTGCTGCAGATGTTACTTCCAGTGTAAACTCATCGATAATTATGGGTGATGATGCACTTACTGGAATAGTAGCAAATAATACTGTATATAACTCCATGTTTATCGGTAAAAACGCTGGTATAGGTATTGGAGAGAGTTCCGGCAGCGTTAATAATTGTATTTTCCTGGGAACTAATTCTGGAGATGGGGTAAGAAATACCCATTATTCAGGTATTTGGAGTATTGTGGCAGTGGGTAATTATAGTGGAAGTAATACAAATGGATGGAGAAATGTTTTTATTGGAGATGAAGCAGGAATGGATTTTGACGGAAGTTATAATACCATGATTGGCTTTAATGTTGGACAAAGAGGTGGATCTGGTGAATACAATGTTTATGTTGGTGATCAGGCTGCATTATTGGCTCATGGAAGCAATAATACATACATAGGCCGTACTGCTGGTTGCTGGGTTACTGGTAATAATAATGTATTTTTAGGCTATAATGCAGGTAAGGCAGCTTGGGATAATCCAAGAACAGAATCAAGCAGACTTCGAATTGGTGCAAGCAATCTTATTTATGGTGAGTTTGATAATAGACGGGTGGTCATTAATGGAACAGCGACAAACGGTTATACTTTATTTGTAAATGGTTCTGCTGCTGGTTACTCAAATTGGACTAATTTTAGTGATTTCCGCCTGAAAAAAAATATACAAAATATTGCGAACCCTTTGCAAAAGGTATTGAATCTCCGGGGCGTGAATTATGAATGGATCGATACCTCCATGGTAAAAGGCCAACAGATAGGTTTTATTGCCCAGGAAGTGGAAGGTGTGGTTCCCGAGGTGGTGAACAGCGGCGAAACGTATTCCATGCAATATGCACCCCTCACGGCGCTTCTGGTTGAGGCCATCAAGGAGCAGCAGGAAATGATAGAACAGCAAAGAGAAGAAATTCAATCATTAAAAAGCAAAGAATCCGATCTCGCGCAAATGAAATCCGAAATTGAGTACCTCAAGCAAATTGTTGCAGGGATGGCAGCAAATAAATAGTTTTTAAATTTAAAAAAATTGAGAAGCCGGTGTAACAGCCGGCTTTTTTTCACTCTGATGACTTGCTCCT
>CAYRRV010000046.1:22871-28095 GCA_964426725.1 uncultured Bacteroidales bacterium
CGGGAAAACATCTTCCCTCCGCGTTCCTCCGCGAGAAACCTCTTTTTCCCCATCTTGTTCAACCGGCATTTTTTCATGGGCATGATAATAGGTTTAGTTAATCGTTTAGTTAGTAGTTTGGTTGGAATATCCCGGTATATAATAGTATTCCGGGATTTTCATTTCAATACCTCGGATCCGGTTTCAAGGGCAGCTTGGCCATTTTTTCCACCTCCATCGATGGGAAACCGAATTCTTCCGTGATTTTTCCCAGCAGCAGATATACCCCGTATCCCTTGAAAGGATAATTCTTCAGCGAGGGCGGGAAGTTTACCGTGTCAAAAAATTCACCGGTACCATCCAGGAAACATCCGAAATGCATCCACTCCTTTCGCACCGTCTTTACATTCTTGATTGTTACCAGGTTGCCCACCATGCGCACTTTCCTGCCAACATGCTTTATCATGTCGCCGGCCGTTATTTCTCCCCTGAACCGGGTTTGCAACATGTCAAACGAGGTTAATGTTACCGGAAAACCCAACAATTCTATTTCATCATACACGTCCTCTACAACATCCTGCTCCAGATCGGGCAGGGTATATTTTTTCGATTCGGTTCTGAAAAGCTTATTTTCACTGGTTTTGTCCGGAGTATGGCCCAGCAGCATGTGCGCTTCCCACAACAATTCCTTTTTTGATTTACCGGTAAACCGGAAGGCGTCAACCCGGATCAGGATAACAAGTTGCTCGATACCGATTTTCACCCGGCAGGTGAAATCTTCAAGGCTGGCAAAGGGACCCCTCAATACCCGTTCGTTCACAACAGACTCTGCCACTTTTGTCTCCAGGTTCTGTATATGAACAAAACCAATAAATATGTCCTTGTCTTTAATAGAAGTGTAGTATTTACCCTCGTTCACGCAAGGTAGGTTGATTTTTGCACCCCACCGCCTGGCCTCGTTCACGTACACCCACGTGTGGAAAAACCCACCGAAATTATTAATAACGGCGGTCATGAACTCGATTGGGTAATGTGCCTTCAGATACAGGCTCTGGAAGCTCTCAACGGCATATGAGGCAGAGTGCGCCTTGGAAAACGAATATCCTGCAAACGATTCAATTTGCCGCCATACTTCTTTCGTGAGATTGTCGTGGTACCCTTTTTTCTTGCAATTCACGAAGAATTTTTCTACTATCCTGCTGAATTCCTTCTTCGACCGGAACTTGCCGCTCATGGCACGCCGCAACACGTCGGCATCGGCCAGGTCGAGCCCGGCAAAATGGTGACAAATCTTGATCACGTCTTCCTGGTAAACCATTACCCCGTAGGTCTCTTTCAGGTGTTCTTCCATCACCGGGTGCAGGTATTTAAACCCGTTTGGATTATGAAACCGCCGGATGTATTCCTTCATCATTCCCGATTTGGCTACCCCCGGGCGAATGATCGAACTGGCAGCCACCAGGCTCAGGTAATCGTCGCACCGCAGTTTTTGCAATAAACCCCGCATGGCCGGCGACTCAATATAAAAGCAGCCGTTGGTTTCTCCCTGCTTCAGGAGTTTTTTCACGAGCGGGTCGGTTTTGAATTTTTGCACATCATGCACGTCAACCGATATCCCCCTGTTTTCTTTTATAATCTCAGCGCTCTCTTTTATGTGTCCTATTCCCCGCTGACTGAGAATATCGAGCTTCTCGTAACCAATCTCCTCTGCCACGTACATGTCCCATTGAGTGGTGGGTAATCCCTTTGGTGGAAGGTCGAGGGCCGTGTAGCAGGTAATGGGATCTTCCGAAATCAGTACACCCCCGGCATGTATGCTTCTCAGGTTCGGGAAATCCATGATTTTATCGCCAATTCGCACGATGTGATCGGTAATACTGTTTTTGTTTTGCTTGCCGGTAGGATTGAGCACGAGGTTGTCTATTTCCTCTTTTGGTAGCCCGTATACTTTGCCCAGTTCCCGGAAAATTGATCGCCCCCTGAAGGTGGAAATGGTACCGATCAGCGCGGTGTGATCCTTCCCGTATCGCTTGAAAATGTAATCGAGTACCTCGTCGCGTTCTTTCCACGAGTAATCGATATCAAAATCGGGCGGACTTGTACGGCGGGGATTGATAAACCGCTCGAAGTAAAGATCAAGCTCTATGGGATCGACATCGGTAATTTTCAGACAGTAGGCCACGATGGAATTGGCGCCGCTGCCCCGGCCCACGTGGTAAAAACCCCTGTTCATCGAGTAACGTATAATGTCCCAGGTAATCAGAAAATAGGATGAAAAACCGAGATTGTCAATAATCCCGAGCTCGTGTTTTACCCTGCGAAGGGCTTCGGCATTGCTTTTCCCGTACCGGTAAGCGAGGCCGTCATAAGCCAGTTTTTCCAGCAGTAGCTTGTCATCGTACCGGCTGCCCGTGAAGGTTTGCTTGTTTTTTATGGTGTGAAAGTCGAATTGTATCGAACATTTTTGGATGAACTCTCTCGTGTTTTTAATGATCTGGGGATAGGTCTCGTAATGCCTGAGCAGATGCTTTTCCGTGACCATGAAATCTTCCGGTGATGCCATCTCTTCGGGTGTAAGCTTGCTGAGCAGCGTGTTGTGATCGATGGCCCGCAAGTGACGGTGAATCTCGAATTCTTCCTTCTTTACAAAAGTCACGGGTTTAAAAATCAGTAATTTTGATTGATTATAGCGGTATTTCGACGTGATAAGCCGGTTTACATCGGATGGCCTGATACCGGTATATTCATTTTCTTTGAGTTCTTCGGGCAGTTTTTTACCAAACGGGTAGATGATAGCAGCGTGATGGAAAAGGGGAGGGGTGGCAGGTAGTTTCTTTTTTTGCTCGTTATGGCGACTCAAAAACTCGTTTAATTCCTGAAATCCCTTGTTATTGATGGCAATTCCGGTGTAGAGCAATTCATCTTCATTCCTGAACTCGATCCCGGCAACGGGATGCAGGTTGTTCTCACGGCAGGCCTTCACGAAATCGATGGTACCCATCGTGTTATTGATGTCGGTAAGTGCCAGTGTTGTAATGCCATGTTTTACAGCTTCCTTCACCAACTGCTCAATAGAGAGCGTGCCATACCGCAAACTGTAATATGAATGACAGTTAAGGAACATGGGATAACCGACGATGTCGGGTTGATTATGTTGTTGTTAAATTTGTTATTTATTGTTATTGATAGTAAATTGGTTATTAGTTTGTTAGGTTATTGGATTGTTTGTTATCATGCATCCCGGCCGCCGGCGTCAACCTGGACGGCGTTTCTTTCGTAGAGACAAGGCATGCCTTGTCTCTGTGGAAATATTCAATGGTCATACATTCCACCCCCGGTATCTCGGTCGGGAGTAATTTCATAGTAATGTATTGTAATTAATTGATATTAGGTTATTTGTTGTCATGCATCCGATCAACCAGCATCCGATCAATCAGCAATCAGTAACCAGTAACCAGTAACCAGTAACCAGCAACCCGTTACGCGCTTTCCCTGCAAATAGGGTAGGGGCGCGTGTTTTCAGAAACCAGGAAACTTTTCAGGCTGTGTCTTTTTCTTTGCCTGGCTGCCCAGTTTAACAGTTCCTCGTAACTGGCATTCATTAATTCAACAGGAATCTCGGCTTCAAACCAGCCTTTTCCTTTTTTTGAAAAAAATACTTTTCGTGCTTTCATGATATACTATTATTAATGATTAAAATATAATCAAATTATACGCTTAAAATATAATCATATTTTTTGAAATAACCATGAAAAAGAATAAAAAAAATAATATTTTTTGGTTGTTGATGACTTTATGGACAAACAGGACACTAATGTCATGTCAATGAAAAAATATCGGTTGACCTGTGCCAAAAGTTCCATAAAGAGGGACAACCTTCCGTAATATTAAATGTGATGCGTCACCAGTATTTGTTCATTTAGTCAAGTGTCTGGACAGACACTACGTTAGTCCGGCGGCCCGCCGCAACGACTTCCTCCCAAACCGGTTACGTATCTTATCCATGGCCATGTAAAGCCGTATCATCTCGGGTGTATCCTCGAACATGTTGAGCTGCTGAACACCATTTACCAGGTGACTAAATCGCACGCCAATCAGCCGGATAAGCATGCGCCGCTGGTACAGTTTCTTGAAAAGTTCCCTGGCGGCTTCTATCAGAACATGATCGAATGAGGTGTATGGTATCCGTTTCTGCAGCGTGTGGGTATCGAAATTCGAATATCTTATTTTCACGGTGATACAGGAAGTGAGTTTCTGCCGTGTTCGCAACTCGTAGCAGAGTTTTTCAACCATGGCCATCAGCAGGCTGTTAAGATAGCCGATGTCGGTGGTATCTTTATCGAAAGTACGTTCGGTACTCATCGATTTTTGTTCCCAGTACTGGCGTACCGGTGTGAGATCAATGCCATTGGCCTTTTCCCAAATCACGATACCGTTTTTACCCAGTACCTTTTGCATCATATCCAGCGGGATATGGCTAAGTGTGCCAATGGTGCTAACACCCATGGAACGCAACAAATGAAAGGTTTTATCGCCAATCATCGGTATTTTTCTTATAGACAGTGGGTTAAGGAACGGCTGAACTGTAGAGGAGGGAACCTCTATTTCGCCATTAGGCTTGGCCTCGCCGGCGGCTATCTTCGATACGGTTTTGTTCACCGACAGGCCGAATGATATGGGCAGGCCTGTTTCTTTTATAATGGTTTGTCGCAGTTCTTTTGTCCATTTCGCGGCCCCGAAGAAGCGGTCCATCCCGCTAATGTCAAGATAATGTTCATCAACCGATGCTTTCTCGAAAAGAGGAGCCCGTTCGGCAATAATGTCGGTTACCATGTTGGAATACCTGCTGTACATTTCCATGTCGCCCCGTATCACGATGGCTTCCGGGCAAAGAGTACGGGCCATCCGCATGGGCATGGCAGAACTTACCCCGAAACGGCGGGCCTCGTAGCTGCAACTGGCCACCACGCCCCGGTCGGATGTGCCGCCAATGAGCACGGGTATCCCGTTCAGCTTGCTGTTGATAAGCCGCTCTACCGACACGAAAAAAGTGTCCAGGTCCAGGTGCACGATATTTCGTTCCATTTTTCCCTCAAAAAACATTTAAAACGCAGTTATACAATTGTTTTTAGATTAAAAAATAATCAAATACCAAGACTATAAATTAATCATATTTTTTGATTTTTGCACGGGAAAATGAAAAAAACACGGAAGGAACGGGCAGATTGCTATGTAATCATTTTTT
>CAYRRV010000047.1:0-19616 GCA_964426725.1 uncultured Bacteroidales bacterium
CGCGGAGGTACCAGTCTTTAGTCAGATTAACCGGTATGTTATCCCCGGTTTCATTGTGTTGGAGTAAACGAAAGATGAACTTCTGGTTTTTCTGTTTTATCTTTGCAATTCGATAAAACTAAATGCAATGATCACTGTAAACAACGTAACGGTCAGTTTTGGCGGATTCGACTTGTTGAAAGAGATTTCTTTCGTTATTAATAAAAACGACAGGATTGGGTTAGTGGGAAAAAACGGGGCGGGTAAATCTACCCTCATGAAGATCATCATGGGAATGCAACAACCCACCAGCGGCCAGGTTGTAATTCCTTCCGGAACAACTACCGGTTACCTGCCACAGGAAATGAAACATCATGGCGCGGGTACTGTTTACGGGGAAACAGCAAGGGCTTTCTCAGAAGTATTGAATCTTGAGGGGGAGATTGAAAAATTGAATGTTGAACTTGCAACCCGGACTGATTATGAGTCTGATGAATATCATAATATTATTGCACGATTAACAGAGGCTACAGAACGTTACCACTTTTTAGAAGGAGATAATCGCGAGGCCCTTATCGAGCAAACATTAAAAGGCCTGGGTTTCGACAGGGAGGATTTTGACAGGCCGGTAAATGAATTGAGTGGTGGATGGCGGATGCGTATTGAAATTGCAAAACTTCTGCTACTTAAACCTGACATTTTGCTGCTTGATGAACCAACCAACCACCTTGATATAGAATCCATAGAATGGATTGAAACTTTCCTCAAAGACTACCCGGGCGCTATTATTCTGGTTTCGCACGACAGAACATTTCTTGATACGGTGACCAATCGGACCATCGAGATAGCTTTGGCAAAAATTTTCGATTACAATGTATCTTTCTCGAAATTCGAGACACTCAGTAAAGAACGCCGGGCGCATCAAATGGCTGCATTTCAGAACCAGCAAAAGATGATCGAGGATACTGAAAAATTCATTGAACGTTTTCGTTACAAGGCTACCAAGGCCGTGCAGGTTCAGTCGCGTATTAAACAATTGGAAAAGCTGGAGCGTATCGAGGTAGAAGAAGAAGACGTTTCGAGAATGAATATTCGATTTCAGCCTCCGCCCAGGGCAGGATCCATTATTTTTGAAGCTGAAAATCTTTCTAAAAGATATGACGATAATCTCGTTTTGGACAAAATAGACTTCGTGATCGAGAGAGGTGAAAAGGTGGCTTTTATTGGCAGGAACGGGGAGGGTAAGACCACCCTGTCGAAAGTGCTCGCGGGTTTCATTGATTACACTGGTGATTTAAAAACCGGCCATAACGTGTCTATTGGATATTTTGCTCAAAATCAGGATGAATTGTTGAATCAAAATTATACAGTGCTTGAAACCATCGACCGGGTAGCTGTCGGGGATATAAGAACCCGCGTTCGCGATATCCTGGGTGCATTTCTATTCCGGGGAGAAGATGTGGACAAAAAAGTAAAAGTACTCTCGGGAGGCGAAAAATCAAGACTGGCGTTAGCTAGACTTCTGCTTGAGCCATATAATGTACTGATTCTTGACGAGCCTACCAATCATCTTGACATGCATTCCAAGGATATTCTCAAGAATGCCTTGTTGAATTATGACGGCACGTTAATCATCGTTTCTCACGACAGGGACTTCCTGAATGGTCTTACCACTAAACATTATGAATTCCGGAAAAGGAAAATAAAAGAACATCTTGGAACGATATACGAGTTTCTGCAAAAGAAACGACTTGCATCACTTAAAGAACTCGAGAGAAAGGAAAAGCCCGGCCAGGAAAAAGGGACGGATGACTCGGAGAGGCTTTCTGACTCTAAGAGGGAATATCTTGTAAAAAAAGAATTGGAAAGAGAATTACGCAAGGCAGCCAATAAAATAACCGCGTGTGAGAAAGAAATAGAGAAACTTGAATCAGAAATGGAAATGATTTCAGGATTACTGGCCAACCCGGAAAACTTGCCGGAAGGTAATTCTCTTGATAGTCTTTCCAAAAAGTATAATTCCCTGGAGGAAATAATGACTCAAAAAATGGAAGAATGGGAAAAATTGACCGGGGATTATGAAACTATCAAAAAAAGCGGGTAAATTTGCTGTATGAAGAAAGCATTATTGACAATTTTTATTGCTCTTTTCACGGGTATATTGTTGCAGGACTGTTCAACTTCTAAAGTGGGAGGAGGCCGTGAGGATAAAAGTAATCTTGCCTCTATATACGATCCCGGCGCCACGAAAATCCATCCCGATTTTCAGGTACACCATGTAACTGATTCCCTTTCTCATCTTTACATGCGGCTTTCTGAAAACGACGTGAAATTCAGTGACGCCAACCCGGGAGGGGAGTTAATCTCGAGAATCAGGGTACATTATAATTTAACTCGCCGTTCCGGACCACTTAATACACGTTCTTTGGCAGATTCAGGCACTTTTGTTTTTGATGTAAATAGATCTGGTTTCGAGGATGCCTTTTACGCCCGGATACCAATAAAAACGCCGGAGAAAGATAATTATGAAATGCAGGTTTTTAGTTATGACCTGTTTAACAATAACTCGAATATACAATTCCTTCCTGTTGAAAAAAGAACTTTTTTGTCCGGCCAGAATTTCAGGGTTCTTAATCCTTCCAATCATCCCTATTTCACGCACGTTTTTGATTCAACAGATGAAGTTATAATCACGCATCGTGACAGAAATTACGATATAATACATGTCAGTTATTACAAGGATAAAGAACCGCTGCCACGACCCGTTTTTTACCCGGAAGCGATATACCCGGACTATGATTTGCCCGATAGTACTTTCCTGATGAGTTTTTCAGGGCGGGTAAACCTGAAATTAAAACAAGAAGGCATTTATCATTTCAGATTGGATACCTCCGGGAATGATGGACTTACCCTGTGTAATTTCGGCATGACCTTCCCGGAACTTAAGACACCCGACGATCTGTTAGAACCTCTTGCCTATATAGCCACTTCTGCCGAGATGAAAGAGCTTAAATCATCTCTTAACAAGAAAGTTGCTGTCGACAATTTTTGGCTCGACGCGGCTGGATCATCACAAATAGCTAAAAACCTGATCAGGATATACTACAACCGGGTAAAATACGCCAATCTCTATTTTACTACTGACAGGGAAGGCTGGCGAACCGACCGGGGAATGGTATACGTGGTTTACGGGATTCCCAATTCGATTTATAAATCGGATATTGAGGAAAGATGGGTCTATATCAGGAAACCCGACGCCATAACCATTACCTTTACGTTTCTTAAAGAAGAAAACAAGTTGGCGCCAGATTCATACGTGTTGATGCGTGATCCATCAGCCAATTCGTTTTGGCGGAGGGCAGTAGATAGTTGGCGTGATGGAGAAGTATTTTCAATGGATTAACGAGAAGCAAGTATGATGAAAAAAAACCCCGTTAATGAAGATATCGTATACGGTTTACATCCTGTAATTGAGGCAATTCAGGCTGGGAAAACAATTGATAAAATTCTTGTAAAAAAAGGGGCCTCTGGTGAAAATCTTTCGCTTATTTTGAAAGAAATCAGAAGATTGCATATACCAATGCAATATGTTCCCGTGGAAAAACTAAACCGTGTTACCCGCAAGAATCATCAGGGTGTTATTGCCTTCGTTTCTTCCATTGATTATCACAGGCTGGAAGATGTAATACCCGCGATATTTGAAGAAGGCAAGGATCCTATGTTGCTTATACTGGATCAGGTTACTGATGTTCGAAATTTTGGAGGAATTGCCCGTTCGGCAGAATGCTTTGGAGTTGATTGTATCGTGATTCCTGAAAAAGGAGCTGCCCGTGTAAGTTCTGACGCGCTGAGGACTTCAGCGGGTGCACTCAACCATGTAAAAGTATGCAGGGTTAAGAATCTTGCAGCTTCCATGAAATTCATGTTGAACTCGGGTATTAAGATAATAGCAAGTACCGAAAAGGCCGATAAACCGGTTTACAAGGGTTTATTAAAAGGGCCCGTGGCGATAATCATGGGTTCTGAAGAAACAGGAATATCCCCGGAACTCCTGGAACTTGCGTCTGAACAATTACAACTGCCTGTTAAAGGAAAAACATCATCCCTCAACGTGTCGGTCGCGGCAGGAATATTTCTTTATGAAGCACAAAGGCAGCGTTCTCAGGATTGAGACATACTGGTTGAAAGTGCCCTGAAATCATCTCCTGATGGATTCTGGAATACTTTTAAGTCAAATGCCCCGATAATAGCAAGTAAGTGATCAAAAATATCAGCCTGGATCGCCTCGTAATAAGCCCATCTCTGATCTTTGCAAAAAACATAGATTTCCAGGGGTAATCCTTTCTCAGTGGGTTGAAGATGTCGCACCAAAAATGTCATATCTGTTTTTATCATCGGATGCCGTTTCAGGTATTCTTCAACGTATTTCCTGAAAGTACCAATATTGGTAAGTCGTCTGCCATTCACCGGCATTGATTCATCAATGTTATGTTCCTTGTTGTATTTTTTAATATCCTCAAGCCTGGTATCAATGTATTCTGTCAGAACCTGTATTTTTCGAAGCTTGTCGATTAACTCGTTATCAAGAAACCGGATGCTTTTTACATCAATATTGAGAGAACGTTTTATCCTTCTTCCTCCTGATTCTTCCATGCCGCGCCAATTGTAAAATGATTCTGAAACCAGCGCGTAAGTTGGAATGGTTGTTATGGTTTTGTCCCAGTTTTGCACTTTTACCGTATTCAATGAAATATCTGTTACATTACCATCCGCGTTCCTGCTGGGCATCTCTATCCAGTCTCCAATCCTCACCATGTCGTAAGCTGCTAGTTGAACACCGCCAACCAGGCCGAGAATTGTATCTTTAAATACCAGTAAAAGGACAGCTGTTACAGCACCCAGCCCGGTAAGAAAATATGATACTTCTTTATTAAATACAATATGAAGAATAAAAATTCCTGCAATGAAATAAATGAAGATTTTAAAAACCTGAACGTATCCTTTGATACTTCTGTTGCGGGATATAGGCATCGACTGGTAAATGATGTGTAAACTTGAAGAAAGAGAATCAACCGCCAGCGCACCAATAATTACCATGTATGCCTGGGCTACGGCTTTCAAAACAGCAATGAGATCAGGATATCCGGCAAGAGCAATTTCTACCAGGTAATAGATCAATATGGCCGGTGCTATATGCGATAATCGCCTGAAAAATTTGGTTTCAACAAGTGTATCATCCCATCTTGACTGACTTTTTTTGGCATAACTTGTGATACCAAAAAGCAGAACGCGTTTAGTGATGTAGTCAAGAAGCCAGGCCAGGAAGAATATAACTATCAGTGCTATAACAGCAGAAATAACTCCTGGATAGGGTTCCGGGAATCCGGCTTTTCCGATAATATCACGCAATTTTTCCATTAAATTTGCATCCATCATCTGCGAAAATTAACTAAAATGATCAATTTTACACAAAAATAAGAACAATGCGAATATTAACCATTTTAATAGTTACTTTTTTTTTACCATTCACTGTTACCTCCCAGCCTTTATTTGATTTGAATTTTCATCCCAAAACACTGAGAATGGATTTCAACCATTTCGGCAATGCCGACATGGAAAGAATTTTATTCAAGGAATTTCAAGAAGAATCATTCTGGGCCGGCAGCCGCGTAAATCTTATCGATACCTTCCGGTACGGGGAATATTTCGTTGAAATGACCGATAAATCATCAGATCAGGTTATTTACAGCCGTGGTTTTTCCTCATTGTTCGCTGAATGGCGGACACTTCCCGAGGCAAATTTCATTGAAAATATTTTTTATGAAGTGATAAAATTGCCTTTCCCCATGCATCCGGTAAGAATTATCATATATAAAAGGAACCGGGAAATGGTTTTCGAGGAATTATTTTCTATTGATTATGTACCGGGAGAAACTCTCACGCGAAGGGAAAAGGTTAGAAACTATCCCGTTAAACACCTCCTGCAAAATGGTGAGCCGGCACAAAAAGTTGATGTGGTCTTTATCCCGGAAGGCTACACGAAAAAAGACAAGAAAAAATTTCGAGATGATGCAAAACGTTTCATGAATTATATTGTAAATTGGGTTCCATATAAAAATTATAAATCCAAATTTAACTTTTCCATTATTGAAGCATGGTCAATTGACAGCGGTACCGATATTCCTCACGAGGATACATGGAAAAGCACATTGCTGGGCTCTACATTTTCAACCTTTGGCATGAACAGGTACATTTCGATTACTGATATTGAAACCATGCATGATGTGGCTTCCCTGGTTCCTCACGATCAAATTATAGTGCTTGTCAATTCCGATGCCTACGGCGGAGGTGGTATCTATAATTTTTACACGGTTTGTACTTCAGATAACGAGAATGCTGAATTTCTGGTTGGACACGAGTTCGCTCATGCATTTGCGGCACTCGCTGATGAGTACGAGGCTCCATCTCTCAATTATTCAGGCTATTACGTTAAAGGCAAAGAACCTGAAAGACCTAACATTACCACGCTTGATAATTTTGGAATGAAATGGAAGCATATGGTACATGATACAATTCCGGTTCCTACTCCTGAAAATGAGCATTATGACAACGTGGTAGGTGTATTCGAGGGAGCCTTGTACCAGAAAGAGGGAGTATTCAGACCATTTATTGACTGTTCCATGCGTTCCGCGCTGGTCGATAACTTCTGCCCGGTTTGCGTGAAAACGATTGAAAGTTTTATACAGTTTAATTCGAAGTAAAAGAACCAGGGCAATATATTCTTAATAAATTGAAATATAAGTATTTTGACCTCTTTATTAAAATTTTTGTTATAATTATTCGTTATTGATTTATATTTGCTGTTATTCAGAAATGAAAGATATGATGAGAGATATTTTAGCGAGACAGGAAGATAAATGTGCTATTCATGGTTTTGATGGCAACTTCTCCTACAAGCAATTTAAGGAACAGGTTAATAGGTTTAGTCTTCTTGTTAATAATAATCCCGGGGGAAAGGTCTTAATATTTATGGAAAACAGGCCGGAATGGATTTTTAGTCTTTATGCTACCTGGAAAAACAAGGGAATTGTTGTCCCTGTCGATTTTCTGTCGTCTCCGGATGATTTAACTTATATTCTGGATGATTGTAAACCGGAAACAGCAATTTGTAGCTCAAAAACTTTGGATTCTTTGCAAAAGGCAATTGATGCTTCTGTTATTTCTCCTGTTGTTATTGACCTTGATCAGTTGACTGACCCCGGTTCCATGCCTCCCCCTGAAGGATTGTCAGTTGAACCTGCTGATACTGCCCTGATATTATATACATCAGGAACAACCGGATCACCAAAAGGAGTTATGCTTTCATTTCAGAATTTATTTACCAATCTTGAAGCAGTATGTGAGAAGGTCCCAATTATTACTGAAAGAGAAACGGTTTTGATTCTTTTACCCCTTCATCATATTTTTCCTTTAATGGGAACCGTGATTGGCCCGTTTTATTCTGGAGGCACTGTTGCCATTTCTCCCTCCTTGTCATCTGATGATATCATGGAAACAATGGGGAAATACAAGGTAAGTTTATTGATAGGTGTACCGAGACTTTTTCAAACCATGTACAAGGGTATAAAAGCGAAAATAAATGCCAGTAAACCCGGGAAAATTATTTATGGTTTAAGCAGCTTAATAGGAAGCAGGAAACTATCTAAGAAACTTTTTGGGTCCGTGCATAAAAAATTCGGTGGCCATATTCGCTGGATGGTTTCCGGGGGAGCTAAGCTGGATCCTGAGGTCAGTATTTTTTTCAAAAATCTTGGGTTTGAAATTCTCGAGGGATACGGGATGACTGAATCGGCACCCATGATAACATTTAGTCGACCGGGAAGGGTGAGGGCAGGTTCACCGGGTGAAGTGGTACCCGGGATCGAGGTGAGAATCGAGCAGGATGAAATCATAACCCGGGGTCCGAATGTCATGCAGGGATATTATAACCGTCCGGAAGAAACATCTGATGTAATTAAAGACGGGTGGCTCTACACGGGCGACCTGGGATATCTCGATAAGGATGGTTATTTACACATAACCGGCCGTAAGAAAGAGATTATTATTCTGTCCAACGGGAAGAATATCAATCCGGAGGAAGTTGAAAAAAAGCTGGGAGACTATTCCGAATGTATAAAAGAAGCCGGCGTATTTTTGAAAGACAATATCCTGCAGGCCATCATTTTACCTGATTTCCCGAAACTAGCGACCCTTGAAATTGGTTCGGTTGAAGATTATTTCAGGAAAGAAATAATTGCCAGGTACAATGAAGTGGTTTCACCTTATAAAAAGATATTACGATTCAGGATTTCAAGGGAAGAACTTCCCAAAACCAGACTCGGTAAAATCAAGCGTTTTGAATTACCCCTAATGGCTGACCATCTTGCTGTAAGGAAGGAAGAAAATGAACCTGATTACGAGGAATACAGCCTTATTAAAAATTATATTGAAAATGAAATCAGCCAACAGGTTTATCCAGGTGATCACCTGGAACTTGACCTGGCATTGGATTCGTTAGGCAAAGTTAGTCTGACCGCCTATATTGAAACTACTTTTGGAGTAAAAATCGATGAAAAGGATATAGCCGGATTTTCATCCGTTGCAAAGTTAACCGATTACGTGCACGAGCGAAAAACTAAAATGGAAGAAGAATCTGTTAATTGGTCAACCATTCTCCGGGAAAAGGTGCATTTCCATTTTCCTAAAACCTGGTTTACGCATAATCTCATTAAATATGTTTCCAGGGTAGTACTTAACCTGTTTTTCCGGGTAAAGGTTAAAGGAATAAAAAACTTACCGGAAACACCCTGTATTATCGCTCCAAATCACCAGAGCTTCCTGGACGGATTCTTGGTTTCTACCTTTTTCAGGAGAAATTTTATGAAAAAAACCTACTTTTATGCCAAGGAAAAGTATTTCAAAACAAGAATCCTGAAATTTCTGGCAAGAAGAAACAATATCATACTGTTGGATTTAAATAAAGATCTCAAGGGTTCCCTGCAGAGAATGGCTGAAGTATTAAAAAAGGGAAAGAATATCATGATTTTCCCCGAGGGCACTCGTACGCTAACCGGGAAACTGGGTGAATTCAAGCAAACATTCGCGATTTTAGCACAAGAGTTAAATGTACCCGTGATCCCGGTAGCCATTAACGGAGCCTATGATATTATGCCGCGAGGGAAAAAGTTTCCCAGGTTATTCAGGAAAATTAATATTCATTTCCTTAATCCTGTTTATCCCGACAATCACGATTACGAATCCCTGAAAACTGCCGTTTACCATCAAGTGGTAACTGCTATGGGAGAGTAGCCAGGGGAGAAAATCATATTTATTGACATTACCGGATAGGAGCTATATACCCTCTTCTACAGAAGTTAACTAAGAGCATGAGCCGAGTCTACTATCTCACCGGGAGCAACAAAAAATGAGGCAACAGATACCACATGTCATGACATGATGAAATCAAATATGCTGATTTACATACTTTTAATAAGGATATATACACGTTAAAACAATTTTTCGTATGATTCAGTGCTTGAATTAGGTTAAATACAGCAGTTTTTTTGTTTCAAAAAATTCCCGGTTAAAATATTGCTGCAATTCAATTACCTGTAGTTTTTTACCAAACCGGGATTTATCTTCAGAAATATCTCCCCCCTTGAGGTAAAGGATACCATTTTTAATTTCATTCATGTTTTCCCGGGAAATATTATTCTTCACGTAGCCGGTGAATGTATCCATCGCTGTAACAGCCCTTCCGGTAATGAAATGAAATTTATCATGAATATCTTCAGCCCTGGCTTTCACAGCCCGTGCATTATCTAATTTTAGTACTTTAATTATTTCCCGGACTACTTTTATTTTTTTACCAATTGAATCGACCAGCACAAATGAAACTCCCGGGAAAAAGATAGCCAGTGGAATGCCGGGAAAACCCCCGCCAGTCCCCGCATCCATGATAATTGTGCCCGGCACAAAGCGTGTAAATTTTGCAATAGCCAAAGAATGAAGGATATGACGTTCATAAAGAAAATCTATATCTTTTCTCGAGATAACATTTACCCGTTGGTTCCATTGGAAATAGAGACCCTGTAATTGCTGAAAACGGTTTTTTTGGTTTTCATTGAGTTCGGGAAAGTATTCCAAAAGTAAATCCATACCAGGCTGCACTGTTCTGGTTAATTTTCAGTTTATATTTTTGAGCTGGTATTTTTCAGGATATTGAATAATAATTCGCGTGCCCTGAATAGTTGTGCTTTCACGGTTCCAATAGGTAATTCCAGTTCAACGGCAATTTCATCGTATGAAAGTTCTTTAAAATACCGCAACTCTATCAAACGCCTGTAGCGTGGTTTTAGTTTCGATACCACTGAACGCATCATCTTGATTTTCTGATCATTGATCATTGACTCTTCCGGGTCGGGAGTTGTTGCCTGTATATCGACAGGTGCAGAATCAGGATCTTCATCTGCCTGATCGATTGAAATATAGTTAGCTCTTTTTTTTCGGATAAAATCGATGCAATTATTGGTAGCTATCTTGAAAAGCCAGGTGCTGAATGCATAATTTGGGGCATATTGTCCGATATTTTTAAAAGCCTTACCAAAAGCTTCTATCGTGAGATCTTCAGCATCACTGGAATTGTTTACCATTTTCAGCAACATGTAATATATGGCATCCCGGTATCTGCCAAGCAGTTCAGCATACGCCTTTTGATTGCCGTCCTTTGCCTTCAAAACAAGCTGATAATCATGTTGTGCCTTATCTGAAAGGTTTGAACCTACTTCCATTTATATTTCTTTCTGTTAACTGCATTTGACAAATATACCCCCGCGTAGAAAATAGGTAGTATAAAATCATACACGAGCGAAGTTAATAATAAATATTTTTCATTCAAACGGGTCGATGCAATTTTCATTGTGATGATATTTATCACCATTCGAAGGAAAAAAAGAATCAGTACAGGTATAATCAGGATTCCCGCTATTAAAAGATAGATAAAAGCAGCATAATAAAGAACCCGGCTCATGATTTCCATGCCGAGTGTAAATTTATGCTTGGCCCTGTAACGACCTCCCGTGGTAAGGTGTCTTTTTTTCTGCAACCACCACTCGGCAAAACTTAGCTTGGCTTCCGAGCGGGTATGAGCCTCATGGCTGGTTTCCACGGAAGTGTTTTGTTTACTCGACACTTCATTCACGAAAAGATCATCATCGCCGGAAGGTAAATCATTATGACTGGCAAATCCCTTGTTTTCGAAAAACAGAGACTTCTTATACGCCAGGTTCCGGCCAACTCCCATGTAGGGTAAACCTCTCATGGCAAAAGTAAGATATTGTAAAGCAATGAACAGGGTATCATACCTGATGATATTGTTCAAAAATGACTTTCTTTGAACAAAGCCACCATAACCCAGGACGATACTTTTTTTATCATTGAAGTGCCTTGCCATGGTTTCAATCCACTTGTCAGATGACGGGAAGCAATCGGCATCTGTAAAAAGCAGGTATTCATTCCCGGCCGCTTTTATTCCAACCGTCACGGCTAGTTTCTTTCCATGGGTAAATTTCTTATCAGGATTGATATAAGTTACCTTGAGATGTTTATATTTTACTTTGAAATCAGCGAGAATATCTGCCGTGTTATCTGTAGAACAATCATTTACAACCACTACTTCAAAAGAAGGATAATCCTGCTCCAGGACAACGGGCAAATTTTTGGTTAAATTTTCCGCTTCGTTTTTGGCACAAATAATCACGGAAACTTTAGGTAAATCCTTCCTGTTAACAGGCAGGCTTTTTCTCTTCTTTCTAATCTGCAGGAAAAAAAAAATATAATAAAACATTTGCACGAGAAATGAAATCAGAAATATCCCTGATACTAACACCTCAAAAAGTTCAAGGTCTTTTAGTTGACCAACAAATTCCACCATATAATAAAAACTCAGAATAAAAAACTTTAGTGTATGCAAAGATTCAAAAAAAAGTTTTGTTTTTCATGAATACTTTATCTTTTTATCTTCGCGTCAGAAAAATTACAATGCAATTTACAATTCATAACAGGGATAAGAACAGCCAGGCGAGACAAGGTACATTACAAACAGCGCGTGGTGAGATCGAGACTCCGGTATTCATGCCAGTGGGTACGGGTGGCACTGTAAAAGGAGTCCATCAACGGGAGTTAGCCGGTGATATCAAAGCACAAATCATCCTGGGAAATACCTATCATCTTTATTTACGGCCAGGCATTGAGACTTTGCAAAAAGCCGGCGGGCTTCACGGGTTTATTAACTGGAATAAGCCTATTTTAACGGATAGCGGGGGTTACCAGATTTTCTCCCTATCCGATATCCGGAAAATTGAAGAGAAAGGCGCCATGTTTCGTTCTCACATTGATGGTTCAAAGCACTTTTTTACACCCGAGAATGTTGTTGATATACAGAGAAATATAGGTTCTGATATCATGATGGCTCTTGACGAGTGTACCCCTTACCCCTGTGATTACAAGTATGCCCGTGAATCGATGGAACTTACCCACCGTTGGCTGGCACGAGGCGTTAAGAGGTTCAGGGAAACCGAGCCTGTCTATGGTCATTATCAACTCTTTTTCCCTATCGTTCAAGGTAGTGTATACAGGGATTTACGTTTGAAATCAGCAGAAGCAATTGCTTCCTTCGATTGTCCCGGTAATGCAATCGGGGGGCTTTCTGTTGGTGAACCGGAAGAAGATATGTACACGATGATAGAGGAGGTCAATACCATTCTGCCTGAAGAAAAACCGAGATACCTTATGGGCGTGGGAACTCCCGCGAATATTTTGGAAGCCATCGACCGGGGAATTGATATGTTCGATTGTGTGATGCCAACCCGCAATGGCAGGAATGGTATGCTTTTTACAGACGAGGGTATAATCAATATCAAAAATATAAAGTGGAAGAATGACTTTTCTCCAATTGATGAGAAGGGAAATACTTTTGTTGATACACAATATTCAAAAGCGTACCTCCGTCATTTATTTGTTTCAAATGAAATGCTGGGGGCACAAATTGGCAGTGTACATAATCTTGGATTTTACACGTGGCTGACCGCCAAAGCGAGGGAAATGATCGCGAAGGGTATTTTCAGGGAATGGAAAAACGTGATGGTTAAAAAGCTTACAAGAAGAATATGAAATGGCCCGGGCTTACAAAACTGGATAAATATATTATCGGGAAGTTTCTCGGTACTTTTATCTACTCGATCGTGTTGATTACCTTGATTGCCGTGGTATTTGACCTTTCCGAGCATATCGATGATTTTTTTGAACATGATGCTACTTTCAGGGAAGTGGTTTTCGATTTCTACCTGAATTTCATTCCATATTTTATTATTTTATTCAGCTCGATGATCACATTCATCTCGGTGATATATTTTACATCGAAAATGGCATACAACACCGAGATTATCGCGATCTTATCCAGTGGTGTGAGCTTTAACAGATTTTTGCGACCTTATATGATTTCGGCTACTTTAATTGCAGGTTTCTCTTTTGTCGTGAGCAATTATATCTTACCTCCTGCCAATAAAATCCGGATCGAGTTTGCCGAGAAATATTTTCACAGTCGTCCCGTGAATTATAGTAACAGGAACATTCACAAGCAAATTAGTCCCGGTGTTTTTATATACATGGAAAGTTATTCCAATACTTCAAACATCGGTTATAAATTTTCCATGGAAGAATTCAAGAATGGTAAATTAAAGTCAAAACTAATTTCAGATTATATCAGGTGGGATTCTACAAAAAGCAAATGGACCATAAGGAATTACTATATTCGTGAAATACACGAACTTACAGAAACTATAAAAAAAGGAACATCGATAGATACTTCCTTGTCAATTTTGCCAGCCGATTTTAACAGGCGTGAGGATGTTTTTTTTGAAACCATGGATATTGGAGCATTAAACAATTTCATTAATAAGCTGGAAATGCAGGGGGCTGATAATATTGACCTTTACAAGGTTGAGCGTGATAAAAGACTGGCTTTTCCACTTTCCACTTTTATTCTTACCCTTATTGGCGTAACTTTGTCGTCGCGAAAGATTAAAGGAGGCATCGGTATGCATATTGGTATTGGTCTCGGGTTCACTTTTTCTTATATATTTCTTATACAGTTTTCCTCCCAGTTTGCTATTAGCGGGGCATTGTCTCCATTGCTTGCCGCCTGGTTACCTAACCTGTTGTTCACGGTAATCGTGATTGGGCTTTACAAGTTAGCACCCAAGTAAAAAATATTCATCTTTCTTGGGTAAAATGAAGATCATTTCGTAATGTTGCAGTTCTTTTTTTTAAATAGTATAACCAAATATTTAAACATATGCCTTTAAAGAAGAAAATTCTTGAACTCAAAAAGAGAAGAGAACAGGTACTCCAGGGCGGTGGTGAGAAGGCCATTGAAAAACAGTTAGCAATGGGTAAACTCACGGCTCGCGAGAGAATAATTGCCCTGCTTGATAAGGATTCATTTCATGAATATGACATGTTCGTGGAGCACGAGGCACGCGATTTCAACATGGATAAAAAAGTGCTTCACGGTGATGGTGTAATAATCGGCACCGGGACTATTTATGGTTCTCCCGTGTGTATATTCGCCCAGGATTTTACCGTTGCAGGTGGTTCCCTGGGGATGATGCATGCCCGCAAAATTACCAAGATAATGGATCATGCCCTGAAATTAAGAGTACCCTTGATTGGAATTAATGATTCGGGTGGTGCCAGAATTCAGGAAGGTGTTAATTCATTGGCTGGATATGGTGAAATATTTTTCAGGAATACATTGTCATCCGGGGTAATACCTCAGATTTCTGTTATTCTCGGGCCATGCGCGGGAGGGGCAGTTTATTCCCCGGCTCTTACAGATTTCGTGTTCGTGGTTGATAAAATCTCCAAGATGTTCATTACCGGACCTGAAGTAATTAAAACCGTGTTGGGTGAAGAAATTTCAATGGAAGACCTCGGGGGTGCCAGGGTGCATAGTGAAACCACGGGAAATGCTCATTTTTACTCGGGGAGCGAAGCCGAGTGTTTCGAGCAGATAAAGAAGCTGGTCACCTTTATTCCATGGAATAATAATCAAAAAGCAAAACCATTTCCCCCGAAACCGCCAAAGCCAGAGTTTGTGACGGAGGAAATTGTACCCGGAGATCCCAAGAAACCCTATGATGTAAGGGATGTAATTAGGGCTATAGTCGATGATTCCGATTTCTTTGAAATTCAGGAAATGTGGGCAGCCAACATGGTCATCGGGTTTGGTCGAATGAATGGTGAAACCGTTGGATTTGTTGCCAATCAGCCCCTGGTGCTGGCTGGTGTGCTTGATGTTGATTCCTCAGATAAAGCCGCCAGGTTCATCCGGTTTTGTGATGCCTTTAATATTCCAATTGTTACACTGGTTGATCTACCCGGTTACCTGCCTGGCGTGGATCAGGAACATGCAGGGGTTATCAGGCATGGCGCCAAGGTATTGTATGCCTACAGCGAGGCAACAGTGCCAAAAATCACCGTGATCCTGCGTAAAGCATACGGTGGTGGATACATTGCCATGAGTTCCCGTCATCTGAGAGCAGATTTTGTTTTTGCATGGCCGGGTGCTGAAATCGCGGTGATGGGTCCGGAAGGTGCTGCTAATATTATTTTCCGTAAAGAAATCATGTCGGCAGAGGACCCGGAAAAGATGCGTAAACAAAAAGTAAAGGAATACAAGGAAAAATTCGCGAATCCTTATGTGGCGGCCGCGAAAGGCTATGTCGATTCCGTTATTGAACCTGCTGAAACAAGGAAAATACTTTTGCACGCTATAGAGATAGCGGGTCAGAAAGCTGTAAGCGGACCGATGAAAAAGCATGGGATTCCTCCATTTTAATAAATTATATTTATGACAAGAAGAATAAATACAAGTAATCGTCAGAATAAACCCAAACCAAAAGGTGAAGGCGTGGATTGCAGCGCGATAGATTGTAAAAACCTTGAGATAGGAGGTACTAAATACAGGACCATTCTCACGAAAAAGTACGAGAACAGGAAAAAATGGATCAATCCCGACAAAAATGAAGTTTATTCTTTTATCCCCGGTACTGTACTGAAAGTAAATGTAAAAGAAGGAGATAAAGTGAAAGAAAATGATGACCTGCTCTTGCTTGAGGCCATGAAAATGGAGAACATTATAAAATCACACCAGGAGGGTGTGGTAAAAAAAGTAAATATCGCGGCGGGAGATAAGATCTCCAAGGGTCACCTGATGTTCGTGATAGCGTAGTTTTTATAATTGATAAATATTGCCGGTTAAAAGAAACAGGTTTTCTCCTGATTTTTTGACCGGTTTTTATTTTAATATACCAGTCCAGGTGAAGAAACCTTTTTTCCTGAAAATATCATCATCCGGATGGTTTTTAAAAATTCCATAAAAAGACGAACCACTTCCCGACATCAGGGCAAAGAGGGCGCCATTTTTATATAATTGCTCCTTTATTTTAATGCTTTCAGGATATTTATTAAACATTACCTTTTCAAAATCATTGGTAATAAATTCTTTCCAACCTGCTACAGGTTGCCCGATGATTTCTTTTAGTGAATATTTTGGTATCGAGGGATTACATGTTTGATAAGCCTCTGGCGTGGATATGGAGTAAGGCGGTTTCACGATTAACAAGTAATAATTTTTCAGTGATAACTCAATTTCAGAAAACTTTTCGCCCCTGCCTTCTGCAAAAACTGGTTTATTTATAATAAAAAAACTGCAGTCTGCACCTAATTTGATTGCATACGATAGTAATTCTTTTTTGCTCAATCCTAATTTATAATAACTATTAAGTCCAATCAGCATGTATGCCGCATCAGAACTACCTCCACCCAAACCAGCACCATTGGGTATTATTTTGTGCAGGTGTATGCATGTGCCGGGAATTTCATATTTGTCTTTTAGTAACAGAAAGGCCTTGTAGCATAAGTTCTTTTCATAAGGAACTCCTGAAGAAATGCCGGTTTCATGAAAAGATGGTTCCCGATCGATTTTGTCAGCATTTTCAACCTCAAGAATATCTGAAAGCCCAACCGGGTAAAAAACGGTTTCAATATTATGAAAGCCATCTTTTCTTCTTGAAAGAACATGTAAACCCAGGTTAATTTTTGCATTAGGAAATAAAATCATTTCATTTTTAACTTTGGTAGCAAAATTACAACTTATGAACATTTTATTAACAGGTAATTATTCACAAATAATACACTTTTTATTTGGTGTCGGTTGTTATGAATCATTACTTTTGGAATAAAAAAAGATGGCGGTAAGGGAGAACCTAAAAACAGCAACTAACCAAAATTTCAGTCAGTTACAGGTTGATTATGGTAAATTGCCCCCACAGGCAGTTGATTTGGAAGAAGCTGTTCTGGGTGCTATCATGCTTGAAAAAGACGCGGTTATCACGGTGCTCGATATCTTAAAACCTGAAAGTTTTTACAAGGAATCTCATCAAAAGATATACAAGGCCATCGTGAACCTTTCAACCAGCGAGAAACCTATCGATATTCTTACCGTAACAGAAGAATTGCGAGCTACCAAACGTTTAGAAGAAGTTGGTGGCCCGTTATACATTGCCCAATTAACTAACAGGGTGGCTTCAGCAGCTCATATCGAGTTTCATGCCCGGATTATTGCCCAGAAATTTATACAACGGGAACTGATCAGGGCATCATCTGAGATACAGACCAGGGCTTATGACGATACCATTGACGTGAACGACCTGCTTGATTATTCTGAAAAGCAACTTTTTGACATAGCAACGGGTAACATAAAGAAAGAGTCAGCAAAAATCAATGTACTAATCAGCAAGGCCATTGAGCAGATCGAGGAAGCTGGTAAACGTGAAGACAACCTGAGCGGTGTTCCTTCCGGGTTTACCAGCCTTGACAGGATTACCTCGGGATGGCAAAAATCTGATCTGGTTATTATAGCTGCCCGTCCGTCCATGGGCAAAACTGCTTTCGTTCTTTCCATGGCCCGGAATATTGCCGTTGAACACAAACGTCCCATCGCGTTGTTTAGCCTTGAAATGTCTTCTTTGCAGTTAGTTAACAGGCTTATCGTGAGTGAAAGTGAACTTCCATCCGATCGCATAAGGAATGGTAAACTCCGGGATGAAGAATGGCAACAGCTTGAGACAAAAATCAAAAGTTTGGTTGAAGCCCCTGTTTTTATAGATGATACACCAGCTATCTCCGTATTTGAGCTGAGAGCAAAATGCCGTCGTTTGAAAATACAGCACGACATACAACTGGTTATTATCGATTACCTTCAGTTGATGACTTCTCCTGTTGAATCGAAAGGTAGCAGGGAACAGGAAGTAAGTAATATCTCCCGGTCACTGAAAGCGATTGCCAAGGAACTGGATGTACCTATTATTGCATTATCGCAGCTTAACCGCTCTGTTGAAATGCGATCAGGTTCAAAAAGGCCCCAACTCTCCGATTTGCGTGAATCAGGGGCTATTGAACAAGATGCTGACCTGGTACTTTTTATTCACCGGCCCGAGAAATATGGATTGCTGGAGGATGAAGAAGGGAATTCCACGAAAGGGCTGGCTGAGATAATAATAGCTAAGCACCGTAATGGAGCCCTTGATGACATTCAATTGAAATTTATTGAAAACCTGGCGAAATTCTCTGAATTTGATCGCATTGCTTCCATTGATGGCATGGATGATAACGTACAAGTTGTAAAATTCAGCTCAAAAATGAATGAAGAAGGGGATGAACCCGGGAATAGTGGCAGGGATTTACCCCGTAATAGCGGGTTTGATGAGGAAGTACCGTTTTAACCTGTTAGTTTTTAGATGATGTCTCGCGCTGATTCTGTTTTTATAAGCAAACATTTGCAACCTGGATAAACATTTTCCGGGTTAAGTTGTCTCTTTTTTATTCTCAATCCGCCTGATTTTGCTTATTTTTAAAATTTAATATGATACACGAGCTAATTTCTCAAACGGTGATGATTACCAGTTTCGTGCTGGTAATGATGTTGTTAATTGAATATATCAATGTTCGTTCGCGTGGTAAATGGATGAATAAATTACAAACATCACACGGGGGACAAATTGTTCTGGGTTCACTTCTGGGAATTATACCAGGTTGTTTAGGCACATATGCCGTTGTTTCCCTGTATTCACATAATATCCTCAGTTTTGGGGCCCTGGTTGCTAACATGATAGCTACTTCAGGAGATGAGGCTTTTTTTATGTTTTCGATGATACCCGAGACAGCATTTATTATAACTGGTATTATTTTCGTGATTGCTGTTTTTTCAGGATACCTTACGAACTGGATTTTCGGGAAACGATTTACTCTCGTGAAAAGCAACAGACATCTCGTGGTACATGAGGAGATGGTGGAGTGTACAATTCCCGAGGCGCGTAGAATTTGGCAACAGTTAAAGCATATTTCATTTGAAAGAGCCATTTTAATTGCAGGGTTGGCACTTTTTATTTTCGGGATATTCAGTGGGTTACTCGAACATGGACATGAACACGGGCATGACCACGGGCATGGTGAATGGAACTGGATTCAAACCACTT
>CAYRRV010000047.1:19716-26862 GCA_964426725.1 uncultured Bacteroidales bacterium
CATGAACACGGGCATGACCACGGGCATGGTGAATGGAACTGGATTCAAACCACTTTCCTTTTGACTTCACTGGCATCACTGGTTATAGTGCTTATTGTTCCTGATCATTTTTTAAGAGAACATTTGTGGGGACATATTATCAAAAAGCATTTTCTCAAAATATTGCTTTGGACATTCGGTGCGCTTTTGGTAATTCATTTTCTACTCGACGATTTGAACCTTGAAGGATGGCTGGACAGAAATTTTCTTATTGTCCTGTTTATAGCTGTTTTAGTTGGGCTTATCCCCGAATCCGGCCCTCATCTGATATTTGTGACATTGTTTTTCAAAGGAGCCATACCTTTCAGTATTTTACTCGCTAACTCGATTGTTCAGGATGGACACGGTGCATTACCACTTTTTGCCGAGTCGAAGAGAAGCTTTTTTCTCATGAAATTAATAAATATGATTATAGGGATAGTTGCAGGTCTGGTTGCGTATTATTTCACGGGTAACTAATTTGTATTGAACACCACGGGTAGTTATATGTTTATTAGTAAAAATAAAAATACAAAAACGATGGAATTTGATCTTATTGTTATTGGTAGCGGACCTGGAGGTTATGTTGCCGGCATTAGAGCTGCTCAACTTGGAATGAAGACAGGTGTTGTTGAAAAAGCTGAAATAGGAGGTGTTTGTTTGAACTGGGGATGTATTCCCACGAAATCATTGTTAAAAAGCGCCCAGGTGTATGATTATTTTAAACATGCTGGGGATTATGGAATTGCACTGGATGGAGAAGTAAAACCCGATTTCAAAAAAGTGGTTGAAAGAAGCCGGGAAGTGGCCAATAATATGAGTAAGGGAGTTCAGTTTCTTTTCAAAAAAAACAAAATAGAACACGTTCAGGGATTTGGAAAGCTTATCGATAATAAAACGATAGAGGTTACCGGTAATGATAAGAAAAAGTTGAAAATTACAGCGAAACATATCATGCTTGCCACGGGTGCACGGTCAAAGGAATTACCTAACCTGAAACAAGACGGGAAAAAAATAATTGGCTATCGTGAAGCAATGACACTGGAAAAACTACCCGAGTCAATGGTAGTAGTGGGATCGGGTGCTATAGGCAGCGAATTCGCTTATTTTTATAATTCCATGGGCACGAAAGTTACTCTTGTTGAGTTCATGCCCAATATTGTTCCACTCGAGGATGAGGAAATTTCCAAGGCATTGGAGAGAACTTTCAAGAAATCCGGGATGAAAGTAATGACCGGTTCAACTGTAGAGTCGGTTGATATTTCCGGGAAAGGCTGTAAAGTAAAAATAACCACCAAGAATGGTGAAGAAACCGTGGATGCAGATATAGTTTTATCAGCGGTTGGTATTACTCCTAATATCGAAAATATAGGCCTGGAAGAAGTTGGGGTAGTGGTTGAGAACGGTAAAGTAAAGGTAGATGAATTTTACCGGACAAATGTTGAAGGAATCTATGCTATCGGGGATATCGTTGCGGGCCAGGCGCTCGCGCATGTTGCCTCGGCAGAAGGAATCGCTTGCGTGGAAAAAATTGCCGGTTTGAACCCCTTGCCAATTGATTACAAGAATGTTCCGGCTTGTACCTACACGAATCCCGAGGTAGCCTCAGTGGGATACACCGAGAGGCATGCCCGTGAAAAAGATATTGCCATCAGGGTTGGGAAATTTCCTTATACTGCATCTGGTAAAGCAGCAGCGGCCGGTGCAAAAGAAGGATTTGTCAAGTTGATTTTCGATGAAAAATACGGCGAATTGATTGGGGCACATCTTATCGGGGCCAATGTAACTGAAATGATTGCCGAACTTGTTGTTTCTAAAACACTTGAGACTACCGGCCACGAGCTAATCAAGTCTATTCACCCGCACCCTACCATGTCGGAAGCCATCATGGAGGCCGCGGCAGCAGCATATGATGAAGTGATACATATTTAAATAATTTCAGGCATTCTCACTTTTGAAGAATGGCTGAATAACCCAGAAGAGCCAGCTCAGCGAAATTTCGTCCCATGTAGTTTTTAACCACATCATCGGTAAACAGGTTCGGATTTTCCCGAACCCGCTTATCGGTGTGGTTTTTTCCTGCTTTAAGACTTTTGAACATCCAACGATATCCATCAAAATTCCAAGTCTGGCGGCCGTAAGGGGCGTCACAGTTAAACACTTTTTCTATCAAAATTTTATATTATACCTGGATTATAACAACGTGAAAAGGTCGTGGGAGAAGATCTAAATCTTCTTTATTTCTTCCTCAATCACCCTGAGCACCTCTACCGAAGCAGCCTTGCTCTCATCCTGGCTCCAAACTTTTTTAAAGTATTTCACTTTTTTATCTTTTCCAATTACAATAACTGCACCGCAATTATTGCAATCTCCGAGTCCCCAGTTTTTAGAAACTACCTTTTTCTCATCAAGAAGAATTACCGATCCCGGGAACTGTTCCTGTTTTTGTCTTGCTTTCATGCGAATGGCCGCGTCCGGAATCCAGGTATCCTTGCAATTGGCAATACCAATACCCTGGTATGCTGCATCAGGAAATTTTTTTGCCTTCACGGCATTGGACAAAGGATCATTTACATCCTTTTCGTCTGGATCGGTATACAATATCATTACAACTTTTTCTCCCAGGTAAGGGATGTCCTTTGGGTTGTTGTCGGGATCAATTACTTTTAACGTGGATACTGTTTTCCCTTTCAGTTCCTGAGCGGAGATTTGAAAAGTAATAGCCAGAAGACCTGTTAGAATGAAAGTGAATACAAAGTGCTTTTTCATGTTTAAAATTTTTATGGCAAGATAATACTTTTCTCAAAAAAATTTCATTGACCCCGTAGTTTTTCACATCTTTACCAATTGTTTTACTTTAATCAATTAATACACGAGAAACCATGAAATTCGGACATTTCGACGATGACAGACGGGAGTATGTAATTGAAGATCCCGCCACACCCTATCCATGGATCAATTATCTTGGGAACGAGGAATTCTTCTCTATTATATCTAATACTGCAGGTGGATATGCTTTTTACAAGGATGCCCGCCTGCGAAGGTTAACCAGGTACCGTTATAATAATGTGCCACTCGATTCCGGGGGGCGTTATTTTTACATCAAAGATTGAGATACGGTTAGGGAAATAACCGTGAACGGAAATAATATTGAAGCCAATATTATTCCTGCACTCGAAAGGGGTTCAGATAATCAAGTAGTTGTATTCATGGGATAATTTCTGTTTTCGATATTTCTTTTTATTCTCCTTTTTTTTGCTAATCTTTGACGCGAATCAAAGTGAATTAAAGAATGACTGAATCGAGTGGACTAAGAACGTTATTGAAATCATCTTTTTCAACGGGAGACTTTTACCGGGCAATGAATGATTCTTTCATGCAAATGTTTGGCAAATATGGAATGTTGCATTTTTCCTATTTTAAACATCCCGATGATGATTTATTTCAGGGACAGATTAATCTTACCGAACATTGTATTTCTCGCTTGCCAGAACTAAAAGGTAAAAATATCCTTGAAATAGGTTGTGGTAACGGCTTTCAGAGTTTATACATTCTGGATAAGTTTAAGCCTGGTTCTGTTACAGGTATTGATATTAATGAATATAGTATCAATATTGCCAAAGCACGCGTGGTAGAAGGTAATATTCAAAATGCCACGTTCCATGTCGATAACGCGCAGGAATTGACAAAAGTTGAGTCCGAATCCATGGATATGGTTATCAATATTGAAAGTGCTTTTCATTATCCCGATAAAGATAAATTTTTATCAGAAATACACAGGGTATTAAAACCCGGGGGGCTTTTTCTTATTGCAGATATTTTAAATAAAAAAGATGATGCAAATTTATCTCCCAAAAAATGGAGAAAGGGGATGAGCCTTTTTCACTGGTCAGAAAATACTTACATGGAAGCCTTTAAACGTCATGGTCTTGAATTAAAAGAGAAAGAAGATATTACACAACCGGTAATCAAAGGATTTAAACAGTACAAAAACTGGTTCCCGAAAAAAAGAATTGTTGGTTTTTTTCATTACCAGGCACTTAAAATCTTCACCCTGATTAACGTCTATATAAATATTTTTCTATTCTCCAGGAGGAGAGATTACATTGTTTTTACAGGAATAAAATCAAAATAATCATCCTCCGTTAGGAAGGAATTTTTCTTCCAGGCAGCCTGACAAGTTGATTTTTATTCCAATTTTATTCCAACTTGAGCGATTCCGCCCAAAAAGCGCGGATTTCGCTTAGTTTACATTCAATTTAACCACGAATTCCATTCGTGGCTTTTCAAATTCAACCACATTCCTGGTCAAAAGCCAGAAAGGCTTTAATATGAATAGCACCGGGGTATGCCCCGGTGTGAAAAATGACAAGAGAGATAACCCTAAAAGGGTTGAATATTAAAAGACTAAACAAGTGCGAAACATTAGTTTATAATTTAAATAAAAGGACATCTCTTTTGGCACATTTAGTGTCGCGCATCACCGGGTTAATTTTAAAAAGTTTGACAAGTCATTGATATTATTACACATCCAAACTCGTGACAAATCGTGACAAAGTTGATTCGTTTGTTTTTTAAGTACACGATATTCTTTATTTTTGGAACCTGAACTAATTAAACTTGATGAAGATGAAAAAAAATCTTTCACTATTTATTTTGACTTTGATCATTCTGGGTGGTTGTGGCCAGGTTGAAAAAAATGGAAAACAAGCAACGGGTTCTCTACCTGGTGCTGATACACTCGCTTTTTTGAACACTTCACTTTCTATTGATGAACGTGTTGCTGATCTGGTTTCAAGATTAACCCTTGAGGAAAAAGTACAACAGATGATGCATGAAGCTCCCGGAATTGAACGCCTTGGCATTGATCCTTACAACTGGTGGAATGAATGTTTGCATGGAGTAGCCCGTTCTGGTAGAGCTACGGTATTTCCCCAGGCCATTGGTATGGCAGCCGCTTTCGATGAAGATTTAATGCACAGGATTGGAACAGCTATTAGTGATGAAGGCAGGGCTCTTTATCACGCCGCGGTTGGAAAAGGTCATTTTCTTCGCTATGGCGGTCTTACTTTCTGGACACCCAACATCAATATTTTTCGCGATCCAAGGTGGGGAAGAGGTCAGGAAACTTATGGTGAGGATCCTTTCCTTACCAGCCGGCTGGGTGTGAACTTCGTGAAAGGCCTGCAGGGTGATAATCCGGATTACATGAAAGCTGCTGCCTGCGCGAAACATTACGTGGTACACAGTGGGCCAGAAGGTTTACGCCATGAATTCAACGCGGAGTCAACATTAAAAGACATGTATGAAACTTACCTGCCTGCCTTCGAGGCTCTTGTTACAGAGGCAGATGTAGAAGCCGTGATGTGTGCTTATAACCGGACCAATGATGAACCCTGCTGTGGCAGTTCTGATCTTTTAACTGAGATTTTACGAAACCAATGGAATTTTGATGGTCACATCGTATCCGATTGCTGGGCAATTGTCGATTTTCACTCGGGACACAACGTGTCTGAAAATGCCGTTGATGCTGCCGCCCTGGCCGTGAAAAGTGGTGTTAACCTGAATTGTGGAAACACTTTTGATCCTTACCTGATACAAGCTGTTGAACAGGGTTTGGTTTCAGAAGAATTGATTAACGAAAGGCTCACTACCTTGCTTAAAACCCGTTTCCGTCTTGGAATGTTTGATCCTCCCCAGGACAATCCCTACACGTCCATATCAAATGATGTAATTAATAATGAAGAACACCGTGCATTGGCCCGGGAAGCCGCCCGGAAATCTGTAGTTTTACTGAAAAATAAAAACAATGTTTTACCTCTCTCAAACGATTTGCGGTACATGTTTGTTACCGGTCCAATGGCTGCAGATGGAGATGTGCTGCTTGGCAATTATTATGGTGTTACTGCCAACATGTCGACCTTTCTTGAAGGGCTGGCTGGAAAAATTGAGCCGGGAAACTTTTTGCAATACCGGAAGGGATTAATGATTGATCGTGAGAATGTTAATCCAATCGACTGGACTACAGGCGAGGCCCAGGCTGCTGATGTAACAGTTGCTTTCCTGGGCATTTCTCCACTGCTTGAAGGTGAGGAAGGAGAGGCCATTGCATCACCAACCAAGGGTGACAGGTTTGATATCAGCCTGCCTCAAAATCAAATTGATTTTCTAAAGAAAATTAGAAAAGACAATGATAAACCCATCATCGTTGTTCTCACCGGAGGAAGCCCAATTTTGCTCAAAGAGGTACATGAACTTGCCGATGCTGTTCTCTTCGTTTGGTATCCCGGTGAAGAGGGCGGAAATGCTGTTGCCGATGTTATATACGGCGATTACAACCCATCAGGGAGGCTGCCCATTACCTTTCCAATGTCAATGGACCAATTACCCCCTTACGAGGATTACTCGATGGTGAACAGAACCTATCGTTACATGGAAGGAACACCCATGTACCCGTTTGGATTTGGGTTAAGCTATACTTCGTTTAGCTTTGAAAACATCAATCTTGATAAAAATGAAATTTCCGTGGATGGTAGCCTGAAGGCAGAAGTTACGGTTAACAATACCGGTAATGTTGCTGGTGATGAAGTCGTTCAGCTTTATATTTCTGACCTGGAAGCCTCCGTGCGTGTTCCAAAACATTCACTGAAAGGCATCAAGCGGGTTACATTGCAACCCGGTGAATCAAAAAAGATAGTTTTCGATATTACACCCGACTTGCTCAAGCTGGTTGATGAAGAGGGGCAGCGATATGTTGAACCAGGTGAATTCAAGGTTATTGTGGGAGGCGCTTCACCGGGCGAAAGAGGAGTTGAACTGGGTGCATCTGTACCAGTTGAAACTATTTTCACGGTGAAGTAAAACTTATTGAAAGAAAACCCGTTTTAAACAAACACTCCTTTTTTATTTAATAACCGGGACCGGCAATTGTCGGTACCGGTTTATTTTTTATTGTAAAAGAAATCACTACTAACCGGGTAAATTTTAAATAAAATTAAATACGCTTTATCATTATTGGCTTTGAAGAATAAATATAAAAGTAGTGGGTAGATTTTCGCCTCCGGAAAATTCCATTAAGAAAATCTATGAAATGAAGCGTTATAAAACCAAAGCTGTTTGAGGACGTTA
>CAYRRV010000048.1:0-26445 GCA_964426725.1 uncultured Bacteroidales bacterium
GCCTGTTTCTCTTGTTCTCGTTCCTCGACCACTCGTGAGATCGCTTCGCTAAGTTACTCCTGGTCTCGTTCCTCGACCACTCGTGAGATCGCTTCGCTAAGTTACTCCTGGTCTCGTTCCTCGACCACTCGTGAGATCGCTTCGCTAAGTTCGACCCCTCCATCCCTCCGGTTCTCATCCCTCTGAAAGCAGCCAGGGCTATTAAACAAAAAACCCGGCTATAACGCCGGGTTCTCTCGTTGAAGGCGGAGGAAGAGGGATTCGAACCCCCGGTACCTTGCGGTACAACGGTTTTCAAGACCGCCGCATTCGACCACTCTGCCATTCCTCCGGGCGCAAAAGTAATATATATTTTATATTTTAAAAAAAAATTACTCCTTTTTGTCCATATGATTTATTTCATATCACTAAATCCATTTTTATAAATTTCCTGAAACTTATACCACACGGGAAGTACAGGATGTTGATAATTTAGACAAAAATGTTAATTTCTTCACCAATTTACGCCAAAACCCTTGCTGTTCCTATGATTCGTTTAACACTTCACATTGGCTCTTCGTTTAGAAAATGTCGTTTTTCGTCAATTCAGGGGCTTTTTTTTACCTTTAAATTTGCGAAAGCCCAGAAATACCCTATATTTGTATATAAAATGACACTTTAATGTATTACTAACCCTAAAATTTTTTTATTATGAACAAGGCACAACTTATTGATGCAATCGCTGCTGAAGCTAGTTTAACTAAAGCTGATGCCAAAAGAGCTCTTGATGCTTTCATTAAAACAACTGGTGACGCCCTTAAACAAGGTGATCGTGTAGCACTCGTTGGTTTTGGTTCTTTCTCAGTTGCTAAAAGAAATGCAAGGACCGGAAGAAATCCTCAGACTGGTAAAGAAATTAAAATTCCTGCAAAAAGCGTCGTTAAATTTAAAGCTGGTAGTGAATTAGCAGATGCGGTTAACTAAGAAGAAGTAATAAAAAAGAGTTTGAAAGGGGAGACAGTAACATGTTTCCCCTTTTTTTATTCAGGTTAAATCTCCAGTAAGCTTTTTTCCGGATCCTGACCACCCAATAGCATATTTACCGGATTCTCAACCATTTCCTTGAGCTTCATCAGGAAACTTACAGATTCCTTCCCGTCAATTAACCGGTGATCGTAGGAGAGGGCCAGGTACATCATGGGTCGTATTTCCACTTTTCCATTAATTGCCATGGGCCGCTCGAGAACATTGTGCATACCCAGAATGGCCGATTGCGGCGGATTCAAAATAGGTGTAGACAGCATCGAGCCAAATACTCCCCCATTAGTGATAGTAAAGGTTCCTCCCTGCATCTCATCAATTGAAAGCCTGTTTTTTCTGGCTTTCCCAGCAAGATCGAAAATATTCTTTTCAATTTCAGCAAGCCCCATGGCTTCGGTATTCCGTATTACCGGAACCATTAAGCCCTTTTCTGTTTGAACCGCGATACCAATATCCTGAAACGCTGGTGTTACTATTTCCTCACCATCAAGGAAAGAATTTACGTTAGGAAAAATTTGCAGCGCCAGGGTCGCTGCCTTGGTAAAGAATGACATGTAACCCAGCTTTAAACCGTGTTTCTCCACGAAAAACGATTGGTATTTTCTTCTTAACTCAATAATACCACTCATGTCTGCCTCGTTAAAGGTGGTGAGCATCGCGGTGTCATTTTTCACTGCCACTAACCGCTGACTCAGTTTTTTTCGCAACTGAGAGATTTTTTTTCTCTTGGTATCGCGTGTTCCAGCTAATATTAATCCCCTGTCGGCAGAAATATCTCTCAAATCTTTAACCATGGAAACTTCCCGGGAGGTAATCTTTTTTAACCCTTTAATGATGTCTTCAACAGAAAAATTATATTCCTCCATCATTTTATCGGCCACGGGAGTAGTTTTTATCTTCCCGGGCTTATCTTCCTTCCCCGTTTCCTGTTTTGCCTTCTCGGGTTGAACAGGCTTCTCTTCTCCCGTTTCAGGTTCTTTTCTTGTAACCTCCCCGTGAGACGGTGATTTTGGTTCCCTGGTTTCAGTTTCTTTCCCGGATGTTTTGGGTAGTTGGGCTTTCTTTTTCCCGGCAGCAGCAGGATCAACCAGGGCAATTACAGCACCTACCTTAACCGTACTGCCAGCATCTTTTAGGATCTCAATTTTTCCTGATTCTGTTGCCAGTATGGGTAAAGTGGCTTTTTCAGATTCCATCTCCCCGATTTCCTGATCTTTTTCAACTTCATCGCCATTCGCGACAAACCATTCCGAGATTTCAACTTCTGTTATTGACTCTCCGGGGCTGGGCACTTTTATTTCAATGGCCATTTTATATTGTTGTGATTTTATTTAAATATTTATGCTGTTTTAAGATTTCTTTTCTTGATTTACCAACCACACATTGCAGCCCGCAATACTTGTTATTTAACCAGCAATCGCATCTTCTGAACACTTTATCGATGATTTCATCCTGCCCGATCTTATGGAGATTATACAAGCCTACTGCCGGACTCCCGCTTGGCAGTCTTGTAACAGGTATCATTTCAACTTCCCTGAAATTATAATGATAGAACATCCAGGGCCCCATGTTTTCCGGTTCTTCTTGCACCCAAAGGTGCAATAATGCATTTTTATATTTATGAATAACAGACTTCATCTCCTCGCGGGGGATGGGATACAATTGTTCAATTCTTACAAGAGCAATATCCCTGGCAGCAAACTCCTCTTTCTTTTCCAGCAAATCGTAATAAATCTTTCCCGAACAAAAAACAACTCTTCTTACCTCGTTAATATCCACGTCAGCATCATCTATCACGGGTTGAAACCTGCCTTTCGTAAATTCATCTTTGCTGCTCACGCATTTAGGGTGTCGCAAAAGACTCTTCGGCGTGAACACGACGAGGGGAACCCTGAAATCTTTTTTCAACTGCCCGCGTAAAACATGAAAAAAATTGGCAGGTGTGGTACAATTCACCAGTTGCATGTTATTATTACCCGAAAGAGTCAGGAAACGTTCTACGCGAGCACTCGAGTGCTCGGGTCCTTGTCCCTCGAACCCATGCGGAAGCAATAATACCAACCCGTTCATTAATCCCCATTTTTCCTCCGCGCTCGATAAATATTGATCAATGATTACCTGTGCCACGTTATAAAAATCGCCAAACTGGGCTTCCCATATGGTCAGTCCTCCAGGGGTAGCCAAAGCGTAACCGTACTCGAAGCCAAGAACGCCATATTCCGACAAAGGAGAATTATACACCGAGAAATGAGCCTGGTTCTTATCCACGTGTTCCAAAGGGATGTATTGCTCATCACTATCTTCTATAATATGAGCGGCATGACGATGAGAAAAAGTGCCCCGAACAGTATCCTGACCACTTACCCGCACGGGATGCCCCTCCTTTAGTAAGGTGCCATAAGCCAGTAATTCGGCCATGGCCCAGTCGAGCCGGTCACCGGACACCATTTTTTTTCTCTCCTCAACCAGTTTCAGGGTTTTCCTGAAGAATGGTTTATCTTTTGGCAAGGTGGTAATTATTCTGGCAATATCCAATAAAAATTTTTCATCAACCGAAGTATCAGGTATCTTTAGGAAGTCGGTTTTTTCAGGATATTTAAAACCAGTCCAGTCTTCTTTCAGAAATTGCTTTATTTCTACCCTCCTGTCTTTTTTTGCTAATTCAAGCTTGTCTTCCAGTATTTTGTCAAAATCGGATTCAATTTCCCTGATAACATCCTCCGAAAACAGACCTTGTTCTATAAGCTTCCGGCTGTATATATCTCTTGGATTTGGATGCTTTGCAATGGCATTATATAATAATGGTTGTGTAAACCTTGGCTCGTCGCCCTCGTTATGACCGTATTTCCTGTAACTCAGTATGTCGATGAACACATCAGAATGAAACTCCTGCCTGTATTCCATGGCCATTTGAATGGTAAACACGAGTGCCTCCACGTCATCACCATTCACGTGAAAAACAGGCGATTTGGTAACTTTCGCGATATCAGTGCAATAGGTACTTGACCGGCCATCCAGGTAGTTGGTGGTAAAACCAACCTGATTGTTAACCACCAGATGAATAGTTCCTCCTGTCTTGTATCCCTTCAGATCTACCATCTGCAAAATCTCGTATACGACTCCCTGGGCAGCAATTGCAGCATCTCCATGAATTATAATAGGCGCCAGTTTTTTAAAATCACCGTTGTACTTGCGATCAATCTTGGCCCTTGCAATACCCTCAATCACAGGCCCAACGGCCTCAAGATGAGACGGATTAGGCGCCAGGTTTAACTTTACTTGTTTACCACCCGCGGTTTTCACATCATTCCCAAATCCAAGATGGTACTTCACGTCGCCAAGGGCAATACTTTCCTCGTACTCGTTACCCAGGAATTCAGTAAAAATATTTTCATAAGGTTTCCGCAGCACGTTGGCCAACACGTTGAGGCGTCCGCGGTGGGACATTCCAATGATGAACTCTTCTATACCCAGCTCGGCTCCCCTGTTCATTACAGCATGTAAAGAAGGAATTAATGTCTCTGTTCCTTCAAGTGAAAACCGCTTTTGCGCCACGAATTTTTTATGAATAAAGTTTTCAAAACCAACAGCCTGTTTAAGGTGATTATACATTTCCTTTTTGTCTTCCGGTGAATAATCCGGGCTGTTCCTGCTGGATTCCATCTTTTGTTTTAGCCACGATACTTTTTGAGGACTTCGAATATACATGAATTCTGCCCCTATCGACTGACAATAAGTTGTTTTAAGATGATCCTCGATCTGCCTGAGAGACGCGGTACCAATTCCGATTTCTTTTCCCGCGTGAAACTCGGTATCGAGGTCATCATCTGAAAGCCCGTAATTCTCCAGATCGAGCGTGGGAAAGTACTTCCTACGCATCCTTACCGGGTTGGTTTGGGTAAACAGGTGTCCCCTTTTCCGGTAGGCATCAATTAAATTGATAACCTTGAATTCTTTATCAAATATCTCGGGTTTTAAATCGTGACCTGCATAATTGGAAAGGGCAAATTCAAACCCGCTGAAAAAGTTACGCCATGTTTCATCCACCGAATCCGGATCTTTCTGGTAAAGGATGTACATCCTCTCGATAGTTTGAATACCCGCGTTCCCTAAAAAAGTATATTTATTCATAAAAATATTTCTCTTTCCCGCTCAATGAAAGCTGTCTTCAAAAATAGTAAACTTTTTCATTCAAAAATGGTTCATTAATCACATGTTTTTTTCAGGGTTCCATAAAAAATCTTATTTTTGTGACCATTTAGACAATATGCCAATGTATGTTATAAACTGGCATCACAGCATGGGTTATTATCAGGCAAGCAAAGAGAGATTATTGATGTTTAACAGCATATTGAGCGTTAAATATATATGCATTATTTTAATGCACCTGAATTTTATCAATATACATATATAGATTAGTAACTTAAAACCAAGTAAAGTGAAAATAGGTATTCTACGGGAAAGTATTCCGGATGAAAAACGGGTTGTTTTGTTGCCGGAGATCGTGCCATCATTTCAGGATTTGAAATGTGAAGTATGGGTCGAAGAAAAAGCCGGGGAGAAAGCCTTCATAAAAGACCAGGCTTACACGAAAGATGGAGCGGAAATCAAGAAAGAAGATGAAATCATTTCCGGGTGCGATGTGATCTTTAAAATCAATCCTCTTGAAAAAGAAGAAATCGAAAAAATGAAAGAAGGCCAGGTTGTTTTGGCTGCCTTTAATCCATTCTTTAACAAGGAAATTGTTGAGAAATTAGTCAGTAAGAAAATTACTTCCTTCAGTCTCGACTCTGTTCCGAGAATTACCAGGGCCCAGTCCATGGACATTCTTTCCTCGATGGCCACGATAGCAGGATATAAAGCGGTACTGGAAGCAGCCCGGCTATTGCCTGCTTTTTTCCCGATGTTCATGTCGGCAGCCGGAACCATTAAACCAGCGAAAATATTAATACTAGGTGCGGGAGTTGCCGGCCTGCAGGCCATTGCTACTTCCCGAAAGTTAGGGGCCGTGGTTGAGGTTTTCGATGTTCGTTCTGCCGTGAAGGAAGAAGTAATGAGCCTGGGAGGTAAGTTTATCGAAGTAGAAGGCGCCCGCGAGGATGCAGCAGCAGGTGGTTATGCTGTTGAACAAACAGACGACTTCAAAGAAAAGCAGCAACAACTCATTCACGATCATGCTGTAAAATCGGACGTGGTGGTTTGTACCGCCCAAATACCCGGGAAACCAGCTCCTCTTCTTATTAAAAAAGAGACAGTTGATGCCATGCAACCCGGGTCCGTGATTATTGATCTTGCCGCATCTACAGGTGGGAATTGTGAAGTAACGAAGAACAATGAAATAATCAGCCACGAGGGCGTAACCGTTGTTGGTAAATCGAACTTTCCATCAGAAATGCCAGTGGATGCTTCCAGGATGTTTGGCAAAAATGTTCTGAACTTCTTCAAGTTACTTACAGATGAGGAAGGAAAACTGAAACTCGATTTCGAGGATGAAGTTGTAAGAGGAACCTGCCTCACGCACGATGGAGAGATAGTACAGGAAAGAATAAAAAATTTCTACAATCAGCAATAAATTTTAATTATGGATAATATACTTGTTTTCTTCTACGAGAATAAAGAGGTAATTTTTATCATTGCCCTTTCTGTTTTTCTGGGAATTGAGGTTATTTCCAATGTCCCTTCGGTGCTACATACCCCGCTCATGTCGGGAGCTAATGCCATTAGTGGTGTTATCATCATCGGTGGAATCATCCTGGTTGGCCATGCCAGCCTCGACACGATTTCCCTGAACCTTGTACTCGGTATCCTGGCCGTCCTTTTTGGCACGCTTAACGTGGCAGGGGGGTTTATTGTTACAGACAGGATGCTGGACATGTTCAGGAAGAAAAAGAAAAAATAATCAGAATTCTCAGATGATAATTAATTGCTTTGAAAACAAAAAATTATGATGAATACAATTATTGAATCGTTAGGTGTAACCAGGGGTGAGATAATCCTAGAATTTAGTTACCTGGTTTCTGCAATATTGTTCGTGATAGGACTTAAAATGCTTAGCCACCCGGATACAGCCCGCAAGGGTAATTTATGGGCAGGCGCGGGTATGGGACTGGCAATGATTACCACTCTCCTTCTTCACCGCGACGAACATGGTCAAACCATTGGCATGTCAAATGCCATCGTGGTAATTGTATCAATTGCCGCGGCTACCATCCTGGGTACAATAGTTGCCCGTAAGGTAAAAATGACAGCCATGCCTCAACTGGTATCTTTTTTCAACGCGACTGGAGGTGCCGCTTCCGCGCTGGTTGCGTTAATCGAATATTCAAACCCGGCAAATCAGTCGACGCTGGTAACACTGCTGGGTTTAATTATTGGTAGCATTGCCTTTAGTGGTAGTTTAATCGCCTATGGAAAACTTGACGGAAAGGTCGGTGATATATTTGCAGGGTTTATGACATGGGTGAATATTATCCTGTTACTCGTTGTTTTGGGAATATTTGTATATATTTTAACAGGAACTGCAACTTTCGAGGTTAACCAGGTATTGGTATATGTTTTATTCGGGGTATCCTTGTTCTACGGGGTAATGTTCGTGATGCCCATTGGTGGCGCTGATATGCCGGTTGTTATTTCCCTGCTGAATGCTTTCACGGGTATAGCAGCAGCCATGGCCGGTTTTATTTATAACAACCAGGCAATGATCCTCGGGGGAATCTTCGTGGGAGCTGCCGGAATGATACTCACTGTATTGATGTGCCGTGCCATGAACCGTTCCCTCCTCAATGTTATCGTGGGAGCCTTTGGTGGTGGAGGCGCTGCTGGCGATAAGGAAGTTGGCACTATCAAGGAAATTTCCCTGAGTGACGCGTCCGTACTACTTGCCTACACGCAGAAGGTTGTCATAATTCCGGGTTACGGCCTCGCGGTTGCCCAGGCACAACATATCTGTAACGAGCTGGTGAAGCTTTTGGAAGAAAACGGGGTGGAAGTTAAATATGCAATCCACCCGGTGGCGGGAAGAATGCCAGGACACATGAATGTATTGCTGGCCGAGGCTGATGTTCCTTACGAGAAACTGGTTGAAATGGAAGAAATTAACCCTGGAATGAAAAATACCGATGTAGCCGTTGTAATAGGCGCGAACGACGTGGTTAACCCGGCTGCCGAGGATGACCCATCGAGTCCTATTTACGGGATGCCGATCATTAAAGCACACGATGCAAAGAATATTATCGTGATGAAACGAGGAATGGGTAAAGGATATGCAGCTATTGAAAATTATCTTTTCTACGACGATAAAACCAGGATGCTATTTGGGAACGCGAAAGATTCACTCCAAAAACTGGTAACCGAAATCAAAAATCTATAAGCAGAGCATGACAACTGAAAACTTCAATACAAGAAAAACCCGGACAAACCCGGGTTTTTTTTTGTAAATCACAGATCATCTAAATGTATCCACATACTTATATATAAATATTTTTATCTAAAACACATGGCTGTTCGTCAAGAGAGTGAAAAATTAAAACTAATTTTATCCTATTCCATTTACCTTTCATACCCAAAATATTACCATTAATGTAAATAGCTGAATATGATAGTAACCAACACCGGAATAATTCGTAAACTCGCATGGTTAGATTTAATAATGCTGTCTGAAATGTTGATAAGTATTTTTTTAAACAATAAAAAGATAGTATTAATTTGCAGGAGATAATAGAATGAAAAGTAGGGACTTAATATTAACAACAGAAATCAGAAACCAGGAAGCGAGGCTTCAAAATTCAACTTTTGGTACGAGCTTCCTTTCTTTTTGTTCAATCTACAGTGAAAATCAAATGAAAAATTATTATTTATAAAAACCTAATGTCATGAAAACAAGAAAACTATTTAAACCTCTTCTTTTACTTGGAATGGTAATGTTCCTTGGAGTTTCTGCCCATGCTCAGGGTACTTATCCCGGTGATATGGCTGCCCATACCGAGGCAGACTCTGTTACTGTTGGTAGTACAATGGAGTATTTTGTTATGCCGGATATAAACGTGAGTCCGGATTACGATTTCGCTACCGACCCTCAGGCTGACCTTAATTCAACATTTACATGGTCTACAGATGCAGGACACACCATTAATGATGTTGAAGCATCAAACTATGTTGAAGTAGTATGGGATGAAACAAACGGAACAGGCTCGTACACCTTGGAAGTAACAGAAACAGCAACGGCTGGAAGTTGTGCAGATGCAACCCCAACCTCTATCCCGGTTAATGTAATTGGTGTTCCAACGGGTGGATTTGATCACGCGACATACACGGACGCGGTTTGTGACGATGATCCTGCCACGGTTAGTTTTAATTTTCCTGTTGCCTTAACCACGGATGTTGCTGATGGTGATGTAACTATTACTTATAGTGTATATAACAATACTACATCAACAGAGGTGGTAACAAATGCTCAAGTAACCCTGGACAAAACAGACACGGAATTAACATTTGATGCATTTACAGAATATGGTGAGCACGTTATTACAATCGGTGCAGTTACAGACCGTATCGCGACAAAATCGAATGTAAGCGGAACCATAAACGCGGGTGCAGATATGTTTACCTTCACGATTAACAGGATACCCGAAACAGGAACGATTTACCATGTTCCCAACAGGTAAAATCAATAATTAAATTTCTAAAAAATAAAAATTGAACTTATCTTTAATACATAAAAAAATGAAAAAAGTAAATGTTTTTAAATCAATAGGCCTTATTTCTGCCTTGATGTTAATTTCCGCGGTAATTAGCGCACAGCCAACCTACGTTGCTTCTACCGTTGCCGGAGAGGGAACTGATTCTGTGACTGTTGGTAGCCATATGCCATATCGTGTAGAACCGGATGCTACCATCGCCGGTATGACTACCTTAATGGATCCCTCTATCTTTAAATGGGAATTCTCAGACGGGAGTACGGTATTACTTGAAGATGGCAGCAATAATGCAACTGCTGTTGCCGGTGAACCAGATTTTTTTGAAGAAAATGCTGTCAGCGTGATCATGGGTACAACAATTGGCGATATCACCGTAAGTGCCACCGAGAAAAGTCAGCCTAAAGTAGGTGCCGGCTGCGAGGGCAATACGCAAACCATGACAATTACTGTATTGCCCAGACCTACCATTGACTTTAATGTAACCGAGTACCTGGATGGTGCCTGTTCGGCTGAGGATTATGACATTCCTATCAGCCTGACTGGTTATGGCCCTTGGGATGTAACCTACACTATTTCTTTTGATGGTGGAGCCCCCGTGCCCTATAGCACGACGATTGGCTCCATAGCTGATAGAGTGGGTACAACAGCTACTGATTATAACCTTAGCATTCCCTCCGCACAACTGGCAAATGGCACAGGTGAATATGAAGTTGTAATTACCAATGTAATCGACAGGATTTCAAACAAGTCACTTGATGCATCCCTGGTTGCAGCACAAGCAGCAGATCTGCCTTCAACGAATTCATACAAGCTTTACATTTACCCGACTCCTGCTACTTCACCAATCGAACATCTCGAAAACGTGTATTGATAGTGTAGGTTAAATGTTGAACTGAATGAATAAGTATATTGTTATTGACACGTAAAAATGATAATCAGGCCTAACATATTAACCATCATAATTGCAACACTAATAGCTGCTATACAGGTATCCGGACAATCAGTACCGGATGCCTGTAGCGGCAATGTTGTACGTTATGGTACCAGGGGCCTGCCAAATTCACTCTTCATGTGGAGCGTTGAAGGAGGAGAAATTATCAACAACTATAATGATTCTGTAGAAATCGAATGGTACGCTGACGCTTCCAACTATCAAATTTCTGTTTTTGAAGTTTCAGAACATGGCTGCCGCGGCGAAATGGTTTCCGCTGATATAACCGTTTATTCGCCAACCCAGAATATCATCCAGGATGGAGAAACCTGTAGTGGTGATATCTACGAGTTTGACGCCGGTTCAGGATTTACATCTTACCTCTGGCATGACGGCTCTAACAATCGCTTTTACGTGAGCGGTACAGGAGAAGAAGTATGGGTGGAAGTTACCACGGAGCAAGGTTGTACTATTCGTGATTCAGCCACGTTGACTATTCATAATCCCCCGAGAATTAATCTTGGCCAGGATACAGCCTTGTGCGATGATGACCGGCTTGGCCTGTTTGCCGGAAACCAGGGCGTCTCGTATTTATGGTCTGTAAGGGAAGACGAAACAATCAGTAATTTTACCGGGAACACGCTTGTTGTAGCCGAGGGAGAAAAAACAATCTGGGTACAGGTAACCGATGTTAATGGTTGTGTTGGGTCTGATACCATTCAGATTTTTGCCTGCACGAAAGACCTGCGCCTGGGAACAATACCTAATGCCTTTACCCCGAATGAGGATGGTAAAAATGACACGTGGATCATCGAGAAAATTGAATCCTATCCTGATGCAAACGTGAATATTTATGATCGCTGGGGCCGGCTTGTTTACAGTGCTGAAAATGGTTACGCCAATGATTGGAATGGTACCGATCAAAGAGGAAGACAATTACCCATGGACAGCTACTATTACGTGATTACACTGGAAGATGGCAAAGAACCTGTTGCCGGCCATGTTTCAATAATCAGGTAATAAATGTTCGAATCTGTTTGTGCTATTTTATATACAAAAAAACACCAGTGAGTAAGTAATTAATAAAAAAGCTGGAAATGAATTCCGCGGTTGCAAGTATCCTCAAATCTCGTGCACATCTTAAAAGAAAACTGGCACATTTGCTGCTTTTCTTTTTCTTCTTTCTGGGATATTCCTTTTTCAATAGCTCTCAAGCCCAGGTCCAATCGTGTGATAATTGCAATGCAACCTGGACAGATCCGGGAACATGGTACGATGACCTGTTCAATCCGGTATCTTTCAACGACACTAACAATATCACAGAACAGGTAACCGTTAATGGATTCATCAGAAGAAGCGGATCATTAAGCTTCAATCGTGGCGGGGGATCTGATGGACTGCTTGAAATAAAAGATACTTTAGTAGTCAACGGCAATCTTGATTTTAAAAATGAGGCCCGGTTGCGTGTTCTCTCGGGAGGAATCTTAATCGTTTATGGTGATTTCTACGCGAAAAACAAAGTACACGCGGAAAATGGGGGAACCATAATTGTTACTGGAATATATGACGCGAAAGGTTCATCGCAACATGGTGGATTCGATAATTCCGGTAAAGTTTATCTCTTCAATCCCCCGGATTTACCCGAGAGTGGTGGCGGCGGTGATTCATTTGAAGATTTAAGATGCGATGCAGATACCTGCGGATACGGTGATTCGCTGGATATGGTAAATGATCCTGACGTATTTGCTCTGTTTAGTTCCGGTGGCTATACAATAAATGTCGATGGTCCAGCAACTTTTTGTGCCGGCGACAGCACCAAATTATTCACCATAAATGATGCTGACAATTATCAATGGTACAAAAATGACACGCTCATTGCCAATGCCACTGACAGCATTTTTTACGTGAAGGAAAGTGGCAATTACCGTGTTGACTTTGAAAAAGATGCAACCAACTATTCCTTAACTCCTGTTACCATTAACGTGTTGCAACCACAACAACCCTCCATTACAGGAAATCTTGAAGTATGTGAAGCAAGTGAAGAACAAATATATACTACAGAAGCGGGCATGTCTGACTATAACTGGGCCATCACTGGAGGCACAATCAAATCGGGTCAGTCTTCCGAAACAATTACCATTGAATGGGGAACAACCGGTGCAGGCTCTGTTTCCGTTATTTACACCGGTGTCAACGGGTGTACACCCCCCTCTCCCACTGATTCATCAGTGACTATACATCCCTTACCGGTTGTTTCTTTCACCGGACTTGATGCATTTTATTGCGCGGATGCACCCGATGTTTCACTCACGGGAAACCCTCAAGACGGAGGAGGCACCTTCATGGGTACAGGCATCAACGATAATTTTGACGGAACGGCCACTTTCAGTCCTCCTGCAGCAGGCAGTGGAGGCCCTTACGAGATCATATACCAGTATACCGATAGCAAAGGATGCATGGATTCCGACACGGTATACACCACTATTTACCCGCTTCCAGATCCTTCCATTACCGGGGTTACCATGGCCTGCGAGAAACAGACAAGTTTAACCTATTTTACAGAAGCCGGAATGACTGGCTATAATTGGGGCATTGTAAACGGGAGTATCACTTCCGGTTTAGGTACCAACACGATTACAGTAGACTGGCCCGTGGACGGAACCGGCCATGTAACAGTAACCTATACTGACGGAAATGGTTGTACTCCCGGTGCAGCGACTGATTCTACCATTACTGTTAATCCATTACCTGACCCTGTCGGAGGTTTCACTGCATTTGATACAATGCTCTGCCCGGGCTCTTCAGGTATCGTGTTCACGGTGGGTGTAGTTCCCAATGCCACCGGGTATAACTGGACCCTTCCCATGGGTGCAACCATAACCGGGGGAGCAAATTCCAACTCTATTATCGTTGATTTTGACAATAATGCAGAAAACGGATTAATTACTGCTGAACCTTATAATTCTTGTGGCAGTACAAATGATACTTCTTTAAATATTCACCTGCAACCCGCGATATATTATAGTGTGGCATCAGGAGATTTTACGGATGCCAACCTGTGGAGCACTACTTCGGGTGGAACCGGTAATTATACATATGACCCGGCCATGGCAATTAATAGTTATTACGTGATTGAAAATGGGCATACAGTAACCATTTCAGGAGATATTACAGCGAGAGGTATAAAAGTAGGTGATAATTCCGGCCTTGCTGCAACGCTCAATATCGATGCCGGTCTCGACCTCCCATGCGTGAAAGATAGTATTTTGATTGTAGATGATGGTGTTATTAACTTAAATGGTAATTATCTTACTGCAACCGGTGATGATAACCAATTCAAAATGACTGGTGGGAAACTGAACATCACGACAAATATTTCCGATTACCTCATCGATTTTGAAAACATTACATTATCAGGGGGGATCATTGATTATAATTTAAATGGCGACCAGGAAATTTCACCTTACGAGTATTACCACTTACAACTCTCTCAATCAGGCACGAAAACAATTAATAACTCCATTAAAACCCGGGGAGATATTACTATTGGATCTGGTACTACCCTGCGCGTTGGTAATACAGGTAATAATATTTCAATTTATGGAAACTGGATAAATAATGGTACCTACGATTTTAACGGGAAAATCACTCACGTGGAATTCGCGAACGCTATAAATAACCAAACCATATCTGGGTACACGGAATTCCAGACCCTCAGGGTAAATAAATCTGCATCAGCCAGTATAGCTCTTTCCACTGACATTAAAATCATTGACAACCTTAATTTCGAGGGTGAAGGTATTATACAACCGGGGACAAGCGATCTCATCCTTGGCACAAATGTAACGGCTGTTAATTCATCCACTTCAGATTTTGACGCGAACCGCATGATCCAATTATCTGGCTCTCCTACCTCGGGAAGGGTTATAAAAGAACTTAACGCTGCCTCCAATTTCTACTTTGTCTTTCCGATTGGAACAGGATCCAATTATAGTCCGGCACACATTGGTCCCCTGACTGCCACGGTTACAGGAACAGGCACCATCGCGGTTAACGCTGTTCCCTTTACCACGGTTGCAACTGATATTGTAAAAAAATACTGGGAAATAGAATCTGCTAATATTTCCTCTATAACTTCCGCTGAAATAAAATTCGAGTATACCGACGCGGAGGAAGAAGGAACGCCTACCCGTCCAATTAGAACGGAAAGTGGTACAAATTATGATGTTGATGATCCCCAGGCCGACTTTTTGAACAATTATTTTGGAGCCGGCTCCGGAAATACTTCTCTTGACGGGCAATGGCGTTTTGTTAGCGCGGCATCTATTCCCGTCACCTATTATAGTTACCAAAGCGGTAACTGGAATGATCCAAATACATGGACCACCGATCCAACCGGGATTAGCCTGACCGGACAACCTGCCGCGGGTCCCACGAGTATCGATAACGTGGTAATCCTTAATGGAAGAACAGTAACGATGAACATCGACCAGGCTGAAGTTACCGGGGTTGAAATCAGAAATGGCGGAACACTCGATCTTGCCACCACCACGCAGCATTCGTTCAGTATTGTTAGCGGTACAGGGACTCTTAAATTATCCACCAACGATATGCCTGTTGCCAATTATACAGCCTTCGTGGCACCTGGGGGTGGTACCATCGAGTATTATAACTTTGACGGTGAACTGGATGATTCGTTCCTTACCTATAATCATCTGATTTTCTCGGGAACAGGTACTAAAAAATTTGGCGCAAATGCTACAACGGCCTACACGGTAAACGGAGATTTTATCTTGAACAATGGAACAGTAATCCTGGGAAACAATACCAACAAGATCAATCTCTATATTCATGGAGATTTTAATATTGCTTCATCAGCGAATTTCGGGGTGGGTAATTTCAACCGGATTCATGATATTTATTTTTACGGTGACTTCGAAAACAACGGAAATACACGATTTACCAATCAGGCATCCCCGGATTATTACAATCCCTCAACGGTAGGTGCTGCCAATACCATCTTTTCGGGTTTATCAAATAACACGGTTGATTTAAATAATAATACTGATTTTTACCGGTTGGTTGTGCGTAAAGGTAGTGATCAAACCTACATTCTTTCAGTTTCAGCCGATGCGGTATCCAGTTTCGAACTCTTCGGTCCGGCTGATTTAAATTCTTCAGGTAGCCCACCAAACCGGACAGCCAGAAATGCCCTTGCTGTAGAATCGGGAACCATCAAACTGGGTAGTAATATTGAAATTCCCCGCTTAACAGTAAATCCCAATTACGATTTGGATTCGGACGCACAAATCTGGATGACAGACAACTCCCTGGTAACAATAGATGGAAATGCCATGGTAGTATACGGACGTTTAAGAATAGGGGGCAATAGTACTTTTAACGCGGTAAAAAGAGAATGTGCCGTGATTCGTGAAACAGGTGAAATCATGATCGAGGAAAATGCCACGGTGAACATGGGTAAATTCAGGATTTCAGCGACCGCGGCAGAACACAGGGGATCATGGAAACAATTTGGAGGTACGGTTAACATTACCGGAGAAGGATCAAGTAATGACAGATACGCGCAATTTTGCCTTCCCCATCCCTCCAATATTTTTATTATGACTGGTGGTGAACTGAATATTATGACAGCAGAATCATCAGGTATGGCTGCCAATGGCGGAATTCAACTTGGTTCCGCGGAGGGAAATTACATGATAACAGGGGGTACGGTTAATATCACTATACCCGGTTCAAGTACCGATTTTGGAATCGCCTCATCTGTACCTTTCTATAATTTAAACGTGTATAAAAATGCAGGAGGCAGTGGTGAAGCTTTACTGAGAGACATTAACTTTCAATATGGAACGGTTCACGCCTACCCGCTCCGGGTAATTAATGATTTTACCATTACCAACCAAACAACTCCGGCAGTATTCAACGCGAATGGATATGACATTACCGTCATGGGTGATTTTACAATTCAAAACGGCTCTTCTTACACACCGGGTAATAATACAAGCTATATTAGTGGAATTGCAGACAATCAAATTTTGAATTTTGACGCGAATGTAAGTTTCAACAACCTTGTTGTTAATAATTCATCTACAGGAAAAACTGTTACTCTCGCGGGAAGCGGAACAACTAATATCAATTCGAACCTGCACATTGAAAATGGCATTTTTAACGATGGTGGAAAGAACGTAACTGTAAACGGAAACCTTACCAATGACGCGATCCATGAAGGAACCGGAAGGTTAATCATGAAAAATAGCGTATCAACTGTTTCAACCATTTCCGGTGATGGCTCAGGCACCTTCTCAAACCTCGAGATTGATGATTCGGATGGTGTAATAATGGCTGCCGTTCAGGAAATTACTGGCACGCTTATGCTAACAGACGGGATTTTGGATATTGGAAATAAAACCCTGTTTTTCACTTCCGGAGGAAACATCAACGTGAGTAACCCGTCCGCTTCAAAAATGATCCGAACTACCGGGAGTAGATCGGATGGAGGAATAACAAAACAATTCACGGGAACCACCGGACTATTCCTTTACCCGGTTGGTTCCTCGACCAGCTATACCCCTGCTGAAATAGAGGTGAGCTCCGGTACCCACGGATCAGTAAACCTCCGCCCGGTTAACCTGCAACACCCCCTGATAACCATACCCCCGGCTACAACCAACGATGCGCTCAACTACTACTGGGATGTTAACTCGTCCGGATTTTCAGGTATTTCTTCATTTGAAGGGACTTTTTATTACGATCCCGCGGATGTTCCGGTTGACGATGCAGCATACGTGTCAGCAAAATATGATGAATCCCTTTCTGCATGGGATACACAAAATGGTGTGGATGTTGTTGCCAACTCATTTCATTATCAGTCAAGCAACACCGTGAGTGGAGAATACACGTGCGGGAATATTGCTGCATTTGGTGACGTGGCAGTATACGAAAGCATTGCATCAGGTAATTGGGAAAACCCGGGTACCTGGAAACGTGTAAAAAATGGCGTGGACATAGAAAATCCGGCACTGACTACTCCTGGTGCACTTAATCCCGTAAGAATTAATGATGGCCATACAATTACAATCACGGGTTCTTCAGGGGCTGTATCATGCGGTAGTCTCGAAATTAGTTCACTCGGTGTTCTCGACCTGGGTACAACAATTTCAACTCTCGACCATAATTTCGGAACACTCGTGGGTGAAGGTATCTCGGGAAATGGAACTATCCGTTTATCTTCAACCGGGGCAAATGCAAGATTTCCCGCGGGCGATTTTGGTGATTTTATAGGAACAAATGGTGGAAAAGTAGAATATTACCGGGTTTCGACTGATTTTACCCTGCCATCAAGCTCGATAGCCCCCACGAATCTTGACTTGACAACCTACGCGAACCTGACTGTTGATCCCAACGGGGGTAATATTTATTTTCCAAATCTCGATCTGAGAATATTTAAGAACCTTAACATAACAACCACGGCAGGAAGTAGTTCTGTTGCCATGTTTTCTACAGGTAATAGTGGCGATATCATCGTCGACAGCAATCTTGTTGTAAACGGTAATGCATTCCTGCAATTCGGAAATAACAATCCTCGGGATATCAGGGTAAATGGAAATATATTGATTGAAGACGATGGCACTTTTGAAGTTTCTAATTCCGGAACAGCAGTTGATAACATGATAATTCTCCGGGGAGACCTTAAAAATTATAATATCATAGATCTCTATAAACCAGGTGGTTTCAATGTAGATGTAACTTTTACTGGTGCTGCAAATGCCACGATAGAGGGCACGGGCAGTACAACAGATTTTAACCGTTTGATAATAGATAAAGGCAATGATTTTACCTACCTGGTTGAGGTAACATCCTCGGCTTTTACCCTTTCAGGCTCAGCATCAGGAACTGATAAATCTTTAGAACTGGTAAACGGGGCCTTCAAACTATCAGCCAACCACATGATTGTTTTAAGCTCGGGAAATAATAATGGTTCAAACTTCAGAATTCCATCCACGGCTAAACTTTGGATTGATAACGGAACTGCAAGAATAAATGCCACGGGAACAAATGCCGGCATGTTTCTGGCAGGAAACTTAACGATATCAGGCAATGGAAATGTCGATATTCAAAGTTCGGGAAGTAATGATAATTACCTCGAATACTCGGGTGTAGGTTATCCTGAACTTGAAATGCAGGGTGGCACTTTAACCATTGGTTCACAACTTCGCCGTTTGACTTCTACCATAACGGGTTCTCTCAATTACAAACAAACAGGAGGTACCGTTATAATAGGTACACAAAATGCCCCGGCAAACGCGCGGGCGGTATTTGAAGTACTAAACACGGGTAGTAATTTTACCATGTCGGGAGGGGAAATTTTTATTGTTCGCCGGCAAAATAACCCGGTTACTCAAACGATTTTACTCCAACCTGAAAGTTACTCGGTTACAGGTGGAACCATCACCTTTGGACATTCTTCTACCCCATCGAACCGCGATGACATGTATCTTAATTCCAATATTAAACTTTGGAATTTAAACATCAATAATAGCTCGGGATTCGGGACTTCCCTCACCCTGGAAGTAAACAACCTTTCTGTTGGAAACAATTTAATTATTAATAACAATGCCTCTTTCATATCATCTGACCTGGATGTGAATATCTCCGGGGACATGACAAATAACGGCACGTACACGCCTGGGGCCAATACCACAACATTTAACGGAACCACTTCAAATCAATCCGTTTCAGGCAATCTCACCTTTAACAACCTGGTGATTTCAAATACATCAGGTACAGGAAACGTAATACTTAATGATAATATTCAGGTTAATGGCATTCTTATCCTTGATAAAGGCATTCTGAATGATAATGGCAATATAATCACCACAACCGGCCAAGTTGTAAACAATGCCGGACATTCCAGCAGTAGCAACGGTAGGTTATTGCTCAATGGTTCGCTTCCTCAAACCCTCTCGGGTGATGGAACCGGGTACTTTGGCAGCATCGAAATTGATAACGCGCAGGGAGTAACCCTCTCTTGTAATCAGCAAGTTAACAATAAAATAACATTCACTGACGGGTTGATAAGCCTTGAAAATCACAGGCTAACCGTAAGTGCAGACTTTTCTTTTGACGGCATGCCTTCCGGAACCTCGATGATAAAAACTTCGGGTTCGATCAGCGATCAAGGAGTAAGGTTGATGATACCTTCAACCCCGTTTAATTATACCCTACCCATTGGATCTTCTAATAAATACACTCCTGTTACTTATTCCTCGGCCACAAATGTAAATGCAGGATATATTGATGTAAAACCAATAAATAGTGAACATCCACTCACGACAGACGGGGATCCAAGAGAACTGAAATATTACTGGAACGTGACTTCAGGTGGATTAACAGGAACAACTCTAACACACACTTACCAATACGTTGATGCAGATGTTCTTGGAAGAGGTACCGAGGCTAATTACGCGTGCGCCAGGTATAATTATGGAACCAGTGCCTGGGAATTACACGGGAACGTCAACAGTGCGTCCAATCAAATTATACTTTCAGATGCTTCTTTTATTGACGGTGATTATACCGCTGGCGAAACAAATGAATTTGGCACGATTATCAATTATTATGAAACGGCCCAATCGGGTGATTGGGACACACCGTCTACCTGGGTGGGGAATATCGTACCCCCGTCGAACGGCATTACCAGGATCAATTCAAATCATGTTGTTACCGTCAACGCGAATTTCAAGAAAGTATTTACCCTGACCATTGACGCGAACGCTGAACTTAACGTGCAAAATACTTTTGGCCATGATTTTGGCACCATAGATGGTACAGGGATGCTAACCATCGGAAACGCTAACCCACCATCAGGAGAATACACTTCCTTTACTGCCTCAACGGGAGGAACCATTAAATACACGGGAAGCGCTTACACGATTAGTTCCATGTTCTCTACCTATAATAATCTTGTTATTGCCAGTTCAGGAACACTCCAGCTACCCATGATCTCACAAATTACTATAAATGGTGACTTAACGATTGAATCGGGTATCCTTTCTGCAACCAGCCAACAAATCATCCTGAACGGTGATTTTACCAATAATGACGCGTACATTTCAGGTAATTCAACAATATCTTTTAATGGCACTAGTCGACAGATTGTGAGTGGTACCACAACGAGCTCATTATACAGGATGGTTGTAAATAAACCGGCAGAAGATATAGAATTGAGTGCACCACTGAACATAACAGACAGATTGACATTCAGTAATGGAAAGATCATCAGTAATAACATGAATGTGCTTAACTTTGGTAATAGTGCTACACATGCAGGGGCTTCCCAATCATCACACGTGGAAGGACCAGTTAGTAAGACAGGTAATGGAGGTATTTTTAGCTTCCCGGTCGGGAAAAACAATTATTACCACCCTCTGTCATTATCAGGATTCAGTGATGATTTCCGGGTTGAATATTTCAATTCAGCCTATAATCAGAATGCATTGACATCACCGTTGAACCGTACCAGTGATTTTGAACATTGGCAGGTAAACAGGATCTCAGGCAGTTCAGAGCCCGATATCACGCTATCATGGAGCAATGGAAATGAAATTCCCGTGATTAATGATATTAATAACCTACGTTTAGCATACTGGGATGGCAATAACTGGAGAGTATCATCGGCTTCAGCAAGTATCAACGGTAGTTTTAATTCAGGATCACTAACGGGTACGGGCTTTTCAGAACTTGACAACCGTGTTACATTCGGATCAATTTCGACACCAAAAGTAAGATGCCCGGGTGATTCAACAATTCTTTACCAGGCATCCACCCTACCGGAAGCCGATGATTATACCTGGTCTGTAGATAGTAATCATCTTGCAGGAATAAATGTAGATCCCGGAGATCACACCAGGGCATTCGCGGATTTCACAACCCTGGAAGAAGGAACTGGAAATATCATTCTTGAAGTTCTCAGCAATGGCAATACTATCATTAAAAAGCATTTTCCATTTACCCTTTATCCCCGGAAACCCGAAATTTCTGCCGGAGGTACTACTACCTTTTGCGAGGGTGATAGCGTGATTCTTTCTGCGCCTTCCGGTTATAATGATTATAATTGGTCAGATGGTGAGACGATGGAAACCAACAAGATTTTAACAACCGGAGACTACAAGGTAAGAGTACAACATAATAATGGTTGCTGGAGCGCTTTCTCTGATCCTGTTGCTGTAACTGTTCAACCTACACCTGAGACCGGAAACATGTATAATGTACCCAATAGATGATTAGGAAGGTATTCAAATGATAATTAATCAATTTTATTCATATAAAAAAAGTATTTCATCATAACAAAACGATATTTAATTGAATAATAAACCTGATTCACATAAATGTTCATAAATAACTTTCGTTCATCCATTCAGACAACCCATTTATTTCTAACTTTGACGTGTTTATGGAAATGAGCTGGCATGCCGAAACTATATGAAATACATTCCGTTAAGGTAATTAGAACAAGCAAGAAGAATAATGAAAGCAAAAGTGAGAATATATAAAATAGTTTTGATTTTCGTACTGGGAATTATTACTCACGAGGGATGGACACAGCAATTACCATTATACACGCAATACACGATGAATGGATTCCTCCTGAATCCTGCCTTTGCTGGTAGTAATGGCTATACATCTGTCAATCTCATGGCCCGTGAACAATGGATTGGTCTTCCCAATTCACCCAAAACCCACTCGATTAGCGCTCAAACAAGGATACTTCCTAATAGTTATATTAACAATCGTTTCAACATTAGAAAAAAGAAACGGCCCATGAGCCGTGATGGCAGGGTTGGTATTGGAGGATATATATTCAATGACAGAACAGGATTAATAGACCGAACAGGTATGCAATTTACATATGCCTACCACATCAGGTTGTACGATGATTCCCAGCTATCTTTCGGTCTTTCAGTAAATGCATACCAGTTCAAAATTAATCAGGACAAGATGATCTTGCAAGATCAGGGTGATATAACTGTCGATGGAAACAGAAATGCAGTATATATTCCTGACGCGAGTTTTGGAGCACTTTGGATGTCAAAGGAATTCTACCTTGGCTTTTCAGCTAACGAATTGGCTCAATCATCACAGAAATTGTTCAAACAAAATATTAATTATGATTACCAGATGTACCGCCATTATTACCTAATTGGTGGTTACAAATATGAATATCGTCGTTATTTTATCATAGAACCCTCTGCATTAATCAAAGCCTCTCAGGCAGGTGCCCTTCAAGCCGATTTAGGAGTGACTGTTTCATTTGATAACGAATATTGGGGCGGTATTTCTTATAGAACAGGGAACTCACTGTCGTTTCTCATGGGAGTCAAAGTTGAAAATTTCTACTTTGGCTATGCATTTGATTATACCATAAGCAGTATCATGAGGCATACATTCGGGAGTCACGAGTTCATGGCCGCAGTCCGTTTTGGAGAAAATGCAAGGAGATACCGGTGGCTTAACCGTTTTTAACCTCATCAATAAGGTACTTTTTATCAGATAAACTCATGTTGGAAAGTTTCTCTTCAAATTCTACTTTTTCACCCTCCATTCTATATTAAAACTCATCGCTCTAGTGAATAATTATACAATTATACATTGCCAACTATCTCATTTTCTATAATTATACTTTCATAGGTGTAAATTTATACACGTATTTTTTGCAGGTAAAAAAAATAATACTATTTTTATAATTAATCCTAAACTCAGGGTTTAATTATAAACACTACTAACAAATTGTTATGCAAAATTACTCAGACGAGGAAATTATTGCAGGGATAAGGAATTGCAATAATTTGGTACTTTGTCACGTCTACGAAAAATACTTCAAGACAGTGCAGGTACTTATCAGAAAAAATTCGGGCACTTACGAAGATGCCCAGGAAATCTTCCAGGAAGCCATGATAAGAATTTACAGGAAAACCTTTGATCCTGATTTTTATCTTACATGCGCCTTTTCGACTTATCTTTACTCGGTTGCACGTTTTTTATGGTTAAAGGAACTTGCAAAAAAAAGCAAAAGACGCCTAATCGTTGACGAGAAAGTAAAATATGATATCATGGATACAGATAATTTATCTGAAAGTGAACAAAAATGTGTCCGGGCTTATTTCAAATTATTCAATAATTTGAGTAATGAATGCAAGAGAATCCTTCACTTGCATTTTAACAAGGTCCCGATAGCAGAAATTACAACCATGCTAAAACACAGTTCTCATCACCAAACCATGGATAAAAAATACAGGTGTAAAAAAAGATTAATTAAATCCGTGTCTAATCATCCCATGATAAAATTATTTTTATATGGATAGAATCACAGAAATACCCGAAGTTTATCCCGAAAGGAGAATAAAACAACCAGGGGAAAACTGGCATTTTATCACTAAAGTGCTGACTTACATCCGCGATTGTCATAAACACGTGGTTTGTTTTCCGGAAATTGAAGATACATCAGTTCAGGAAAAAATCGTTTCACCTGATGAAATGGATGCTATGTTAAGTTCCGGTATATCTAATGTCTCACGGGGAAAAGAATGGTTATTCAGGAAAGAATTAAAAGACATAATGAAAATGTAATCATGATCCCATGTGCAAGTTACAGGAAAAAGCGGTCAAAAAATAATTGACCGCTTTTAAAATTTTTATTTCTTTTTTACATCATTTACTTATAACCTTGAACTCTACCCGCCTGTTTTGAGCCCTTCCTTCCGGTGTATTATTAGGGGCAACAGGTTGTGTAAACGCGTATCCCTTGGCTTCAAGCCTGTTCCTTGAAATTTTCTGGGCCACGAGATATTCCACAACCGATTTCGCTCTTTCTTCCGACAATTTCATGTTGGCTTTAAGGGACCCGATATTATCGGTATGACCCGAAATCTCGAGGTGAATACTGGGATTATTATCAAGAAATTTAACCACGTTTTGCAGTTCCTGGTATGACTCTGGTTTTAATGTTGCTTTATTTGTTTCAAAGAAAATATTCTTCAGGATAACTTTAGAACCTACTTCAACCTTGGTCAGTCCAAAGTCTCTTTCAATAACAATCTCACCTGGCAAACGGGATAGATCGATGGTTTCGAGAAAGAAAAGATACCCCCGTGCCATGATCTCTACCCCATACTCTTTCTTCTGTTTGATCTTGATCTTGTATTGTCCATTCTCGTTAGAAACAGCAGTTGCCACGGTCATACTTCGTTCAATATCAATTAACTCAAGTTTAGCAACCACTGGCTCGTTAGATATTGTATCATATATCATCCCCTTTAAAACAAGGGATGTATCAATTTCGATTTGTTCAGGTTTTTCGAAAAATATTGACGGAACAGGCTGATTGAAATAAGCTATCAACTCGTCATCAAGTGACATAAGCATCTCTTTTTCTTCACCCAGGAAAATCAATTGAAAGATATCTCTTCTGCCTAATGTACCCTCCCTGTTAGCCGTATAATAAGCATATTTCGGGTTCACCGGTGATATCCTGAAAAATAAATCATCGTCAGGAGTATTCGCGGGATATCCAAGATTAACCGGTTCTGACCAATTGCCATTTTCATCACGTTTGGATTTAAAAACATCATAACCTCCCATGGTATTATGTCCTTTCGAACTAAAATACAATGTTTTATTGTCAGCATCGTAAAAAACTCCTTCCTCGTTATATCGTGTATTGATAACGCTGCCCAGGTTAACAGGCTTATTATAACGCCCATTTATTTTCAGGGTTGCATAATAAATATCTTTTCCTCCCCGGGAATCTTTCTCATTACCACTTACAAAAAAAATAAGGGAATCTCCTTCTGAAGCATCCAGGGAAGTTTCCTGGTAACGGGAATTAAATCTGGATGAAAGTGACTTTGGCTTTCTCCATTTACCTTTTTTGAATTCGGCTTTATAAAAATCCCCCCTGTTTTTGTCGCCATTATATATATACAATCGTCTCCCATCCATCGACAAATCAAGAGCGGCCTCGTTACCCCTGCTGTTCAGGGGTTTATCCAGGACAACTCCCTTATCCCAGTCATTGTCTCTCCTTTTGGTCTTGTGTATATTTTCAAAATATTTGTTATCATACTTGCTCCTTTTGCTTTTTTCATCCAATGGTCTCCTGGAGGTATAAAAAAGAACTGAATCATTTTTGTCCGGAATAGCATAATAATCATCGTACTCACTATTAATCGCTTCACCCGGGTTTTTAACAATAACTCTCACGGGGTTTTCAACTAGCTTTTTACCATTCTCACACTCCTGGATGAGCTTGTCTATCCTGGGAGTGTATTCAACTACTTCTTTCGGGTGTAAGTTTTTTCTAAAAAGACTATACTCATGAATGGCCGTGTCAAAATTCATAGTCAGGTGATGTGCCTTTCCCAATAAAAAATGGATATCATCTGTAATATCATTATCAAGAGCGTAAGCTTTTTTCATGTATTTAATTGCCTCGAACTTGTTATCAGTGAAAAGATAGCAAATACCTATCCTGAAATTTAAAGCCGCGTTATTTGAATTATATTCATTTGCCTTTAGATAATGTTGCCTGGCTTTGAGATAAAAAGCTTCTCCCAACCCAAAGTACTCATTTCCTTTTTTTACTTCTTTCCATGCATTTTTAAAACCAGATTCGGAAACCTTGAATTCACTTCTTTTAATTTTCACATCATATTCCTGACCTTGTGTTTGGTTAGGCAAAAAGGTAAAAACAAGAAATGCAATTATAATTGTATGAATTTTCAT
>CAYRRV010000049.1:0-25773 GCA_964426725.1 uncultured Bacteroidales bacterium
AAGTGACCGTTATTGCCACACCGGCCAGCGGTTACCAGTTTGATGACTGGACAGGATCGAGCGAGACGAATGATACGATTACCATTACCATGGACAGTGACAAGTCCATTACGGCGAACTTCAGTGCTGAAACGGTTCAATACACCCTCACCACATCAGCCGATCCAACAGCAGGCGGTACGGTAAGCCCCTCGGGCTCGAACGATTTTGACGAGGATACGGATGTTGAGGTGATTGCCACGGCCAACACGGGCTACAACTTCGATGACTGGGACGGCGCGTCAACGGAAACCAACGATACCATCACGGTAACCATGGATGCCGACAAGTCGCTCACGGCCAACTTCAGCCCAATATTGGTGAGCAGTATTACCATACCTGAAGGTGACCAAAGCAAAACTGTTGGCGATGCCGACTTCACGCTTACCGTTGATGTATCGCCAAGCGATGCTCTGGATAAAACTGTAAGCTGGGCTTCCGACAACGAAAGCGTTGCCACGGTAACATCGGGTGGCATGGTTTCAGTAATAGCAGCCGGAACGGCCAACATTACGGCCATGGCAAACGATGGCAGTGGAGCCAGTGCTAGTATTGAGGTGACGGTAACGGAAGGAGATACAGACCCATGGTACGATCTGACAGCCACGTACTACGGTAACTACTTTACCGGTACCACAGTAAACAGTACCGATTTTACATGGCATGCCGATGGTTCAGAATGGACAGGTATTACCTTCGCTTCCAATGATGAGCTTATCATTACCAATGCCGGTAAAACATGGTCGAGGATAACTAATACCTTTGCTACAGGTACCTCTGTTGATATTAGCGGTAACCCAATTGTCTCTTTTAAAGCCAAAACGGATGCTACCCAAAATATAACTTACGAGTTAAGACTGGAAGATAGCAACGGGGACAATAGTTTTGCTACCTACACGGTTACCATTGAGCCAAATGGTGGTGCTTACAAAGAGTACAAGGTTACGGTAGGTGATGTGTACAATTTCAACACCAACTCGGTTCAAGAGGTTCAATTGTATTACGGTGACCAAACCAGTCACACGAATACACTTTGGATCGATGATTTTGAAGTGGGTGGAGATAACAAATCCATAAATACCCTGTTGGCCAGTGGGCAAGAAGCAACCATAAAACTATACCCCAACCCAACCAGCAGCAATGCAGGGTTGAACATAGTGCTAAAAGGTTTCGAAAACGAAACCGAAGCTACCATCAGTATCATGGATATAAGTGGTAGGATAGCCTACAGCACCAATGTGCAGACAATGGACAGAAGCGTTGTTGAGCAAACGCTCAACACCAACGGCCTATCCGGCGGCATGTACATGGTAGTTGTACGCGGCAGCAACAAGGTAATCAACCAACGGTTGATTATTAGATAACAAAAAACCTGAAAGGTTTTTTTCTAAATACCAACCCCGTTCTTCCATTGGAGGAACGGGGTTTTTATTTGACCAAAATCATGTGGCTTAAGTGATTTGTAATAACATGTATATGCCTAAATTGTAATATTTGTTGCCCTTTGGTAACCTGGGTTACGCCACGTAAAAACAAGGTTACTTATAGGCAAACACAATCTGATGCCACCCTTTATATTTGATCTTAAATTAAAACGGTTAAAACGAACGTGGCATGAGAACAAATTATACTATTGATGAATTACAACATCGAATAAAAGTATTGAAAAGAATAGAAATGGTACTTAGTTTCATTTCTATAGCTATTATTGCAATTCCATTCATCTTGCTCTTTTCCTATTAATTTAACCAAATTCCGAAAATTCTCTTGCTTAGATTGAAATGGCAAGGTATTTATTTATAAACTTGCCTGCCCATTGGCAGGCTAAAAACTACATATACTATGAGAAAAATTCTTTCGATTTTTTGTCTGCTTTTTATAGTGGGCATAGTAGCTAACGCCGCGAACAGGCATGTTGGCCCCGGCCAAACGTATGCCACGGTTCAGGCAGCAGTAGATGCGGCATCGTCCGGTGATGTGATCATCATCCATGCCGGAACCTACCGCGAAGAAGTAAACATTGATGTTGACGGGCTTACCATACAGCCCAACGGCAGCGATGAAGTAATTATGAACGGTTGCGAACCGCTTTTGAGCTGGACCAGCGAAGGTAGTGGCGTCTACAGCACTACCATGGACTGGGACATTGACGAGAGCATCCAAAGCAACCAGATTTTCCTTGATGGCGTGATGATGCACGAGGCACGCTGGCCCAAGCAGCCCATTAACGATAATATTGTAATGAACCCAACTCAGGGAGAATTAGAAGATATTGAAACCATTAATGAAAGCAATTACAACCGCAACCTTATTGATGATGATATTGATTCTGAACCCGATGCACGTTGGGAAGGCGCTAAAATTTACGTGAATCTTTCAAACCAGGTACATCAAAAAGACGGTCAGGGATGGACCGGACTGGTATATTCTAAAACGGGAAATAAAATAAATGTTAGGACTCAGGGAGCATATAAAGGCATTAAATTCACAGGTGATGATAACTGGGGAGTTGATGAAGATTCATGGTACTATGTTTTTTCACCTACCCCTGAAGCCGTAGCTGCTACTGGCGGTGTTACAGCCCTGCTTGGCGAAGGCGAATGGTGGAAAGATGGCAACACGCTGTACGTAAAACTGCCTGGTAGTAGCGCACCAGCTACATCAACTTCGGGATCAAACCTGGTTGAAGCCAAAAAATACCCTTTTGCTTTCAGGCCGGTAGGTGATGAGGGGGTACTAAAGAATGTAACCATCAAAGACCTTACCCTTTTTGCTACAGCCATTACCACCGATAATGACTATGACTATTACAGGAACGATTTGACCAAATCTCCTACCGGAACAGGTGGCAAGACCAATCATAGCGCGCAAAATGTAGTTATTGATGGCATTAAGGCCAAATACGTGTATCATACCGATGATGCTTATGGCGATTGGCAAAATATGTACAATGGACGTACAGGGATTGTATTGGCAGGTATGGATTGCGAGATCAAGAATAGTGAAATCCAATACAGCGCTGCTTCCGTAATTTCCGTATCCGGTAAAAGGAACAAGGTGCTGAACAACAAGATTTGGGATGTTAACTATATGGTTGGCGAATGTGGTGCCCTGAACCAAGGTGGTAAGGACTGGACAACCGAAGACCATAATATTGGCTTTAACACCATATACAATACCACGCATGCAGCAATAAGTATCAGGAACGTTAGAAACTCCAATGAAAACACCCCGGGTGTGGCACGGGTACATCATAACCACATTTATAACGCGCTTGCACGTTCATGGGATGTTGGCTGTATTGATGAAGCCGGTGAATATGGAAACTGGCTACGGATTGACCACAATATAATTATTGGCAATGATACATACAACGGTGAAAATAATGCCATACAATATGCTATTTATATTGATTGGGGATATGGTGGTGAAGACCACTATCCAGCAAGGTATATTATTGACCATAATGTAGCCCACTTGTTCTATTTTCCAATTGGTGTTAATCATGCTTCAGAATTTAAGATAATAAACAATACTGCTTACATACGCGATTTTTGGCGCGATATTCAAGGTAAAGACGGTATAGGTACAGATGCCCTAATTGTTAATAATGTTGCCAAAGTTGGTTTGAATGCAGATACCAAATCAAATAACAAGGATATTTATGGGAATACAAGGGATACTTACTTTACAGATTGGCAAAACGGAGATTATACCCTAACGGAAAATGCTAATGGACTTATAGATGCCGGTATAACAACCGATTGGGACGACCCGATTAGTGGCTCAGCACCTGATATTGGCGCTTTTGAATACGGCGTGACTCCCTGGACGGCCGGTTACGATCCCGATGGATTCGACTATGACTACACCCTTACAATTGTAAACGACAATAACAAGGGTACCGTAACCCAAAGCAGTACAAACGGACAATACGGGGATGGTGATATAGCAGGCATTGAGGCCGACCCCGAAGTAGGGTACGAATTTACCAGTTGGTCAGGCGATGTACCGGCTGATAAGCAAAGTGACAACCCACTTGCCCTTACCATGGATGCCAACAAATCCATCACGGCCGCTTACTCTTCTGTAACAACTTACACGCTTACTGTTTCAGATGATGGAAACGGCTCGGTAGATGTATCGCCAAACGATGATAATTTTGAATACAACACCGGCACATCTGTTGAATTGAGCCCGGATGCAGATGTTTTGTACAACTTTGAAAAGTGGACCGGCGACGTGGCCACGGCAAACGAAACCGACAACCCGCTTACCATTACCATGGATGCTGATAAATCAATTACGGCCAACTTTGTTGAAGTGGAAGTAGGTGGTGCAGTGTACGCGGTAGCTTCCGGGCTGTCTGGTTCGGAAACCTACACCGATGCTTCCGGAAGGGTATTCACTTCCGGCGAAGACTATGTTATTGATGGAACCAGCACTTACACGGTAAGCGATGCAATAAGCGGCACGGAGGAAGACTTTTTGTTCCAGTCCGAAAGATATAAATCAGACCTTAGTTATGATTTCGCGGTACCTGATGGAAATTACAAAGTTGAATTCGGCTTTTCAGAACTTTATTTTACATCTAACGGAAACAGGGTATTTGATGTAAATGTAGAAGGCTCTTTGGTAATTGATGATTTGGATATACATAAAGAAGTTGGTCACGATGCGGCATATGTAGTTACAACTCAATCCATCACTGTTGGTGATGGCAATCTGGATATCGATTTCATAAAAGGAACCGACAATCCTAAAATAGCCTATATAGCCGTATTGCTTGATGCTGAACCTACTGTTGTTGCCGACCCGGTAATTTCACCTAACGGAGGTGGTTTCTTTGGCTCACAAAGCGTAGAAATTTCAACAAATACGCCCGATGCTGATATCTATTACACAACGGATGGTTCCACGCCATCATCTTCTAATGGCACACTTTATAGTGGTGCATTCTCAATAACAGAAACAACCACTATAAAAGCCATTGGATTAAGAAGTGATTTGGATAACAGCAATGTGGTTTCAGCCACATTTACCGAAGAGGTGCCGGTTTCCATTACACAAACATCAACAGCCGTAACCATTGACGGTACTATAGAAAGCGTATGGAGTAATGCCGTTTCCTACAACTGTGAGAATGTACCCAATGGCGCATCGGAAATTACCGATGATAACGACCTTAGCGGTTCTTTCCGCATGCTTTGGGATGCCAACAACTTATATATTCTTGCCGAAGTAACCGACGACATCATAAAAGACGACTCCGATTCTCCATGGCAGGACGACGGTATTGAAATATTTATAGATATTGGTAACGATAAAGCTGATTCTTATGGTGATGATGATTACCAATACGGTTTTGAAGCAGGTGGTAGTAACTTTACAGAGTATAAACATGATTCAACAACAGGTGTTTCATATTCCGCTGCAAGCGTTACCGGTGGTTATGTTATAGAAGCACAAATACCATGGAGCACGCTGGGCGAAACCGCGGCAGTGGATGTACTTATGGGATTTGACATAAACCTGGTTGACGATGATACAGGGGGTGACAGTTTCGATTCAAAAAAATCGTATTACAACGAAAACCCAACCTCGCACAACGACCCCAGTACGTTGGGGTTTGCTCAACTAGCCGGGGATGATGGCACTACATATTTCACTCTTACAACTTTAGCCACAAATGGCGATATTACACTTGACCCTTCAGGTGGCACGTATGCTGAAAACGCAACCGTATCTGCATCGGCAAGTGCTGATGAAGGTTATGAATTCTCTGACTGGGACGGTGCCTATGATGGAACCAACAACCCGGTGGATATAATTATGGATGGTAACAAGTCGCTCACGGCCAACTTTAGCCCGATTGCGGTTACAGGAGTAAGTATAGACCAAACCGGCCCTGTCTCTGTAACTGAAGGCAGCACTACCACGCTGTCGGCTACCGTAAGCCCAGGCGATGCGCTTGATCAAAGCATCAGTTGGTCATCCGGTGACGAGGCTATTGCTACAGTTAATTCCAGCGGCACAGTAACCGGTGTGGCGGTAGGTTCGGCAACAATCACCGTAACCACGAACGACGGTGGATATACCGATAACATTACAGTTGATGTTACCGAAGTACCAGATGTACCTGTAACAGGGGTAAGCATTGACCAAACAGGTCCTATTGCATTAACCGAAGGCAATACAACCACACTTTCGGCAACTGTTTCGCCAAGCGATGCAACAGACCAAGGCGTGAGTTGGTCATCCAGTGATGATGCGATTGCCACTGTCACGTCCAACGGTACTGTAACAGCCGAGGCAGAAGGCTCTGCAACCATCACGGTAACTACTAACGATGGTGGTTTTACAGATAATATTACAATTGATGTTAGCGCTCCTGTTCCAAGTGATGACGTGATTCCATGGCTTGAAAACTTCACTGGTTTACCAGACGGTACTACTTCCGAATCAGAAACTTCATCAGACTGGTCATTGAACGGTACCACAAACGGTGGCGGAAACTACCTGTTTGAAGTAAGCAGTGAAAAACTGGAAGCCCGCCACTTAACTGAAGAGGTTAGCTTTCAATCTGCCGCTATCGACATCAGCAGTGCCACGGCCGTAGAAATTTCTCTCGACCTTACTCAGGGCGGTGGAATGGAAGGCGATGATTATGTAAAACTGTATTACAAAGTTGATGGTGGAAGTGAAGTACTTGCTGACGAGGTATCTGATGACTTGTCAAGTTCACCTTATCAATTATCAGTTTCCAATATTGCAGGCAGCACCCTTGAGGTAATCATAAAAATGAACAACGATGGATGGGGTGAAAGCTGGATTGTTGATAACATTAGTGTTCAATCTACAAGTTCAACACCTGTTACCGGGGTAAGCATCGACCAAAGTGGCCCTATTGCATTAACCGAAGGCAATACAACCACACTTTCGGCAACTGTTTCGCCAAGCGATGCAACAGACCAAAGTGTAAGCTGGGCGTCAAGTGATGATGCCATTGCCACAGTGGATGCAAATGGAGTTGTAACGGGCGAGGCTGACGGCACGGCTACAATAACTGTAACCACCAACGATGGAGGTTATACAGATGACATTACAGTAAATGTTGCTGCACCTGGCACAGATAATGAAATACCATGGCTCGAAGATTTCTCTGGATTATCTGATGGAACCACTTCCGAGTCCGGTACAAGTTCAGACTGGTCATTGACTGGTACAGCCAATGGTGGTGGAAACTACCTGTTTGAAGTAAGCAGCGAACAACTCATAGCACAAAACCTGCAGGAAGAAGTAAGCTTTAACTCTGCCACAATAGATATCAGTTCAGCAACTTCTGTTGACATTTCACTGGATATTACCCAAAACGGGGGAATGGAAGGCGATGACTATGTGAAATTGTATTATAAAGTAGATGGCGGTAGCGAAACACTAGCTGATGAGGTGTCCGATGATTTACCAAGTTCACCTTATCAATTATCAGCTACCGGTATTTCAGGAAATACCCTTGAAGTGATCGTGAAAATGCTAAACGTGAACGGATGGAGCGAAGCCTGGAAAATAGACAATATCAGTGTAACAGATCCTAAGAGTGCTGAGGCGGAATTGTCAATGGGATCTGCTTCTTCAGTTAAACTATACCCCAACCCAACCAGCAGCAATGCCGGGTTGCATGTAGAGCTAAAAGGTTTCGAGAACGAAACCGAAGCTACCATCAGTATCATGGATATCAGTGGTAGGATAGCTTACAGTAAAAATGTACAGACGCAAGATATTGCGTCTCAACGGGTATCGATATCTCTTGATGGAGTATCCGCGGGCATGTACATGGTATCTGTACGCGGCAATAACAAGGTGATCAACCAACGGTTGATTGTCAGGTAATACTGTAGAGGCGCATTGCCATGCGTCTCTGGGTAAAGACGCAAAATTTTGCGTCTCCTAATTAAAAGCAAAGGGTTTACGAAATAATGTACGTAAACCCCTTGCTTTTAGCCAATAACCAACCTGCTAGGTTTTAAAAACCTGGCAGGTTTGGTTATTTCACACTACCCCTGACAAAAGAAGTTTCGTCAGGGGTTTTGGTGGTAGAAGGGGTAACATAAAACCCCTTCTGAAACAAGATGTTTTAAAAAATTATACTAGCTTTAAACAATAAATTAAATTTTCTGAAACATGAAATGGTACAATGTTTTTTATTTTTCTGTTGTTTTAACATCCATAACCTGTAAATCCCCAAAATATTCGGAAATCGACGGCCTGGAGGATATCGAATTTGACTACCGGCCAAACATCCTGTGGATCAGCGTGGAGGATATCGATTGTAGTTTGGAATGCTATGGCGACTCAACGGTTAAAACACCCAATATTGGGCGGCTCGCCAAGGAAGGCGTGCTGTTTGAGAACGCCTACTCGGTAGCAGGTGTATGTTCGCCCAGCAGGTCGTCTGTAATTACAGCCATGTACCCTACCTATATGGGTACGGCAAACCACCGCACATACGGTGTGGATATTCCTTCTGCCGTAAGGCCTTTCACGGAATACCTCAGGGAGGCAGGATACTACTGCACCAACAATCCAAAAGAAGATTACAATTTCACCACCCCCGAAGAAGCTTGGGATGAATCGGGTTTTAAGGCGCATTACCGCCACCGGAAAAATAAAAACCAACCCTTTTTTGGCGTGTACAATATTTTGGCCAGCCACGAATCGCAAATTTGGGGCAATGCATGGGAGCACCTTACCGTGGAGCCCGATTCGGTAAGGGTGCCTTTATATTACCCTCAGAACAATGATATTATAAAAAAGGATATTGCCCGAAAATATGCCAACATTGAACTGATGGATTTATATGTGGGGCAAAAAATAAAAATGCTGGAAGATCAGGGAATATTAGATAGCACTATCATAGTGTTCTGGAGCGACCACGGAGGGCAGTTACCACGCCAGAAAAGAGAGGCATATACATCAGGCCTAAAAGTACCGATGATTATCAGGTTTCCCCATAAACTTATGGCAGGAACAAGAATAGATGAACTTGTAAGCCTTATGGATTTAGGACCTACCATGCTATCATTAGTGGGTATTAAGAAACCTGAATATATGCAGGCAAAAGCTATTGCCGGAAAGTATAAAGAAAAACCCCGCGATTATATTGTTGGAGCACGTAGCCGCTCCGATGCAGGGTATGACTTATCACGCACAATATCCGACGGACGATACAGATACATGCGTAATTATTATCCGGAAATCAGGGTATATAAATTTGGATGGTATGATTACCAGATTCGTACTACAAAAGAATTATTCAGACTGCATAAACTGGATAGTCTGCAAGGATATGCAAAAGCTTGGTTTGAAGAAAGCAAGCCTATTGAAGAATTGTATGACACTCAAAATGATAGGGACGAAGTGATAAATCTGGCCAACAATCCTGAATATGCTGAAAAACTCGATGAATTGAGAAATAAACTTTTGGATTGGCAACAAAACATACCGGATGTATGCCTGATACCGGAAGGAGAAGTTTATGCTATGCAGGCCGGATACAACATGCCCGTCGCAGATTTTCTGGATCAAAACCCGGAATATTACCGGAAAATCTATAATACGGCCAACTGGTCGTTGAACCCCAATGAAAACAGCGAAAACCTTTTTGAGGCGCTAAATGATACCATCCCTGCTGTTCGCTACTGGGCAATACGGGGCATTGGAAGGCTCGGCAAGGAAGGTGCAAAATACAACCATGCGTTAAAAGCACTTGAAAACGACCCTTGTTATTCGGTATTGGCAGCACTGGCCTGGGCATTTGATAGGACAGGAAACGAGCGTGAATCCAAAGAATTGTACAACTCGTTATTGGATATAGAATACAAAGACAAACCAGATTCTGACCAAATAATGTATGCAAAATTGCTTGCCTTAAACTATTTGGTCGACAGCAAAGAAATCGCGTTGCAATTAAGAGAGAAAGTCAAGTGGATCAACGAAAACGAGCATTACCTGCTTTTACATGCCGCGGAGAACATATTGAAAGAACTGGAATAGATAATATTCGAGATCGATGCAGGATTTTGCTTTTTGAACTGATCTTTAAAACCTTTGAACCATGCTAACTGGCGCAAGTGTTTTACACTTGTGCCAGTTGGGTACATCAGCACAACCTGTCCCGCTTACGGAATCAATTAATTAGCAAATCACCACAACCTGTTCTTCTTTAGCGGGATCAGCACATTAATACATAACCTCATTAAAATCCACTATATTTGTAAAAAGAAGATTTACTACAATGCGAACTACTTCCTTATCATTTGTCTTTATTGTTATCTTGCTGGTTTTCCATTTGGGGAATGGAGCTTCCCGTTCTGCTGAACCGGGATACGAAATAATAAACCTAAATGTAAAAGATGGACTTTCATTCAACGAGGTAAACTGTGTGTTCAAAGATCATAAAGGGTTTATGTGGTTTGGCACCAACAATGGACTAAACCGCTATGATGCTTATGAATTTAAAGTATGGAAACATACACCCCTGAAACATGGAAGTATTTCTGACAATAGGATTACCTGTATAATTGAAGATGCTGATAAAAACATATGGATTGGTACAGAAAACGGGATTAACAAATATATTCCTTCCGATGATAATTTCTTGAATAACTATATGGTAAATACCGAAGGTAATTACGTCCATGCATTATATTGCGATAAGAAAAAAAACCTATACATGGGAACCAGGGATGGTTTTTACCGGTTTTCGGAAAATGAAAACAAATTTAAAAGAATAATAATCGCACCCCTGTCAAAAAGAATTGCAATTCAATGCATTGCTCAATTACCTGGTCAAGACAAATTATGGCTTGGGAGTTTTTCTGAAGGGATTTTTGAATATGACATCAACGAACATTCCATCAAACCCATAAATATTGGTGTTTCAGAAATAGGACAAGTAAATGATATCTTATTTGACGAAAACAAAAATGCATTGATAAGCACTGGGAAAAAGGCACTCCTAACGTATAACTTAACAAACGGGAAGGTTAATCAAATATTAGAGGGCACTTGTTACAAAACCGCTTTGGGTATAAACAACAACTATTGGGTATCAATCAATTATACATTATACGAATTAAACGAGGATTTTCTTGTAAAGAATACTTTTTCTCATGATAAAAAGCAAAAAAATAGCATCTCCTTTGGGCGTATTAAAGATATATACCGCGACAGTTTAACTAACATTTGGCTAGCAACCGGAACTTCCGGGATAGATATTATCAAAAAAAGTAAAAAAATACTTAAATATTTCAACCCCGACACTACAAAAATCAATTATATCAAGTCGTTTTATATTGATAAACAAGAAAACACATGGATTGGGACCTTTGAAAACGGCATATGGATATACAACAATCTACGACAAAATGCAACTCACTTCTCGGGTTTTAAGAATTATCAAATCAGACATATTACAGTAATCAAGGAAGATATTGATAGCAATATTTGGGTGGGAACTCAAAACGGGTTATATAAAATCGATCCAATCACCTTTCAATCTATAAATCACTACACAATTAAAGATGGCCTGTTTCATAACAACATCATTGACGTACTGGATGATAGAAAGGGAAACATGTGGATAGCAACACAGGAAGGACTAAACAAATTGGATAAAAGGAGCAAAAAAATCGTCGGGGTAACCCAAAAGGACGGACTTATATATTACAAACCAAATGTTTTGGCAAAGGATAAACTTGATAATATTTGGATAGGTACGCCAAAAGGGGTATCCATATATGATCCTTCAAAAAAAAGCTATTTGAACTATGGCAAAATCACAAAAAATGAAGCCGGCCTTTCGGATGTTTACATCACTTCTTTTTGTGTCGACACATTACAAAACATGTGGGTAGGCACCAGTAACGGGTTGAACAAATACAACTATAAGAAGCGGATGTTTACCCACTATTTTGAGACGGATGGTCTTGTGTACAACATCATACATAACCTGCATTTAGATAGACTTGGTAATATTTGGGCACACGGCCCCACCGGGATTTCCAAAATCAGCCCCTCTAATTTTGATGTTAGTAGCATGGACATTCTTAATAATCCAGATTTTAGCAACAATTCATTCCTTGACGAAAGGGATAATTTATATGTCGGAAACAAAAAATCAGGGTTTTATGTACTTCCATTAGACAGTCTTGTTAAACATAATAAGGGGGCACCTGTATACATTACCGGAATAGGTATTAATGCTTCTCAATACACCCCCCCTCCCAATTCAAAAAAACTGACTATCCCTTTCAAAAACAATAGTTTTAAAATCAAATTCACGGCCCTAACTTATGACTTTGGAGAACCTTACCGCTTTGCATATCAACTATTAGGATATGATAAAAATCCTGTTTTCACTACTTCCACCAACAGGGAAGCCATATACAGCAACCTTAACCCCGGGGAATATGTATTCAGAGTATTTGGGGCAGAGGACAATAGTATTCAGGATAACCATAATGACACGCTAGTGATAACAATACTTCCCCCTTGGTGGAGAACAAAGTTAGCGATGTTCTCTTTTATTATTGTTATTATACTACTGGCGCTCATGATTGTTTACCTTAGAAATAGAAGGAGCTGCCTGATGAACTCAATTAAACAATCCAGACTAGAATATGAAGTCAGTGAGTTAAAACTAAGGTATTTCACCGATATTTCCCATGAAATAAGAACCCCCTTGTCGCTTATTTCCCTCTCGATTGGAGATGTCTTGTCCAGCAACAGGCTAGAACAAGAAGACCGCAAAAGGTTAAATCTGGCAAATAAAAACATTGTTCGTTTACAAAACCTTATTAACCAACTACTTGATTACCGAAAAGTAACCAAGGGTAAATTGACATTGATCCCAAAACGAATTGAGATTGTTGGTTTTATCCAGTCTGTAATGGATGTTTTTAGTCCTAATTTTGAAAAACAAGGTATAACGTATACTTACCATTCAAACAAAGAAGAATATCTCGTTTACCTGGATGTCAACTTGCTGGACAAGATAGTGTTTAACCTGGTTTCAAATGCGTTTAAAAACACCCCGGCAAATGGGAAAATAGAATTGCATGTGAACATTGAGGAAGAATCCAGCAAGGTAAAAAGCGAAGAACAAAAAAATGTTTTAAAATTATCTGTAATAAATACTGGCAAAGGAATACCAAAAGTGCATATAAACAAGGTTTTCGAACGTTTTTACCAAGTATCGGATAGTGACCAAATCAACCCTGCTGGCTATGGCATAGGACTTTCGCTAGTAAAAGAATATGTAGCACTTTTGAAAGGAGAAATTTGGGCAGAGAGCACCCCTGGAAATACCACTTCCTTTCATCTTTCAATCCCATTAGAAGAACCATCTAGCATCAGTATGGCTACAAAAGATGTAACTTCCAAAACATCCTTTAAGAAAGAGGCTTTGTCAATAATGGAAGAAATCTCATTGCCAGAAATAGAAGAAGAGGACGCTACTTTAGCTAACAAAAAACTAATACTTATAGTAGAGGATAACAAAGAGTTAAGAAAAATGATCATTTCGCTTTTACCAAACAGCTACAAAACCGTTGAGGCTGAAAATGGAAAAATAGGATTGGAGAAAGCCCTTGAAATTATCCCTGACATAATCATTAGTGACATCATGATGCCCGAAATGAATGGGTATGAACTATGCAAAAGGTGCAAAGAACACGAACTTACTTCGCATATCCCTATCCTTTTATTGACAGCTAAAGCAGACACCTTATCACGGGTTACAGGAATAGAAACAGGGGCAGATGCATACATGAGCAAACCTTTTGAAAAAAGGGAATTAATTTCACAAATGGAAAACCTGATTAAAAACAGGGAAATCTTACAGAAAAAATACCAAGAGAATCTTTTACAAAACAAAGAAAATCAAGATAGTTCCTTTCTGGAAACTGAAAATATCAAACAAGATCCCCTTAATTTCAGCATCCCTAAAAATGACCGATTCATTAATCAAATAAAAGACATAGTAAGCCAAAACTACCATAAGGAAACATTTAACACGGAAAGTTTGGCCAAGACGGCTCTAATTACTCGTCAACATCTACACAGGAAATTTTCTGCCCTCACCGGTATTTCCCCTAGTGATTTTATAAAAGAATTTAGACTGAACAAAGCCCATGAGCTAATACATTCAAACAAACTTTTAACGGTTAGTGAGGTCGTTTATTTATGCGGTTTCAAAAGCATCTCGCATTTTTCGAGAAGCTATAAAGAAAAATTCGGTAAAAACCCTTCTGAATAAATATATGCGATTCCATGATTTTAAACTTTAATATTTTTTCTTTTTAACAACCACCATCGAACTATAAGGCTTAAGCCTAATTGTTTCTATGGGCTTATTATCTATATCTACATAATCTCCTTCCAGTTCAATCGTTTTTTCGGTTTTCGATTCATTTATTTTTAATTCAGCAGAATACCCATCCCATTCATCGTAAAAACATTCTTTGCTATGTTGGTCTTTCCCCGATAAGGTTTGCCATGCTTTTAGGCTTAGGGTATCCACGACTTCCCAACGTTGTTCGATCACATAATCTGAATAAGGTGCAAAGTAATAATTGCTATCCATAATTCCCCAATCAAAATCCTTTACCCTGAACATTTGAATCATGCAGTATTGGTTTTCTTCTTTGCTAAATAACACATTACCTATTATTATGTGGTTTTCATCAAATTTCGAATGCTGGGTGGGCAATGTGAGTTGGTTTCTTTGATTGCCAAAAAACAAATTGTTTTTAACGACATGCTTTTCCGAGCCAGCATTCAAAACCATGCCAGCGGTATTATATGCAAGCGTGTTATTTATCAATTCACATTCTTTTGAACCATCCATATACATACCCAAAGCAATTACATGATGGCTATTGGCGGTACTCTTGTTATTCCCAATTGAATTTGTAACTATATTATTCCTAAATACACTTTTTTGTGTGTGCTTATAACTGTATATCCCAGCCCCATCCGTCAAATTCATCATGGGATAAATCCACCTTGTTGTACTCTACAAAATTATACATCCCATCAACACGAATCCCTGGATAAAATAAATATTTGAACATTTTTTGATATTATTTATTTTTTGCCAATTTTTGACATCTCTAAACAGAAATACAGAAGCGGATGTTATTTTTAATTGTTTTTTAAATAATTTATACCTTTCGAAATGAAAAATCTAAAACTGTCGGTTATTGTATTGTTTACATTCTTTATTATTCCCATGAATGCCCAGGAGAGACAAGTTTTAATAGGGAAAAACACGGCTGTCTTTTATCCCGATAACTTTATCCCAAAAGCCACTTTACCATCGTTTGCCTTACAAAAGGAGCCACAAGAAACAGGTGAAGTTTCTAAAGAGTGGAAAGATAAAGTGGTATTTTCGAAATTGATGGGGCGAAACCTGGCCTCGGTGAAAATTGATGAAAAAACGGATTTATATGGCACTGGAGAAGTAACAGGTAAATTGGTTAGAAACGGCACTACCATAAAATTATGGAATACGGACAATGTTGTTTATGCCAATTTCCATGGACGTAGGTTATACCAGTCACACCCTTGGGTATTGGGAGTACGTGAAGACGGCAACTGTTTTGGTGTACTTGCTGACAACACGTATAAAATGGAGCTTTCATTAGGCGAATATATTGAATTTAGTACTGAGGGACCTGCTTTTCGAGTCATCTATCTTGAGCGCGAAACGCCACAAGAAGTAATGAAAGCGCTTGCTGAGCTAACTGGATACATGCCTATGCCACCCCTTTGGAGCTTAGGCTTTCAACAAAGCAGATGGTCTTACTATCCAGATAGCAGGGTACGGGAAATAGCGGATACTTTTCGATTGAAAAAACTCCCTTGCGATGTCATTTGGATAGACATCCATTACATGGATGATTATAAGGTTTTTACGTTTGATCCGGAACGATTCCCAAATCCAGAGAAATTGAACAATTACCTTCACGACATGGGATACAAAGCGGTTTGGATGATTGACCCCGGGATAAAGGTTGAGAATGGATATGATGTTTATGACTCCGGACAGGAGAATAATGTGTGGGTTAAAAAACCCGATGGATCAAATTTTATTGGTAAGGTTTGGCCTGGGGATTGTGTTTTTCCCGATTTTACCCAATCTACAACCAGAAAGTGGTGGGCAGGTTTATACGAAGACTTCATGGACAAAGAGATTGATGGCGTATGGAATGACATGAACGAACCTTCCGTCTTTGACTCTCCTGAAAAAACCATTCCTGAAGAAGCGGTTCATAGGGGAGACTCAATATATCCCAAAGATACGCATGCAAGATATCATAATGTGTATGGAATGATGATGATTAAATCATCAAGAGAGGGAATTATGAAGGCAGTACCCGATAAACGCCCTTTTATTTTAACCCGTTCCAACTTTTTGGGAGGGCATAGATATGGAGCTACCTGGACGGGTGACAACGCGGCAACCTGGGAACATTTAAAACTTTCCATACCCATGAGCTTGAACTTGGGGCTATCTGGCCAATCCTTTAGCGGACCGGATATTGGAGGGTTTGGTGGAAATGCCTCTCCAGAACTCTTTGGTCATTGGATGGGTTTGGGTACGTTTTATCCTTTTGCCAGGGCGCATACCATGAAAGGGTCGAAAAACCAAGAACCCTGGTGTTTTGGTGAAGAAGTGGAAGAAGTTTCACGTATGGCATTAGAAAGAAGATACCGGCTTATGCCCTATTTATATACCAACTTTTACAATGCTTCCAATACAGGTGAACCGGTAATGCAACCCGCTTTTTTTGCTGATCATATCAACCCCCGTTTACGAGAAGAACAAGAAGCTTTTTTATTTGGTAGCGATTTATACATCGTACCCAATTGGGCAGAAGAACCTAGATTACCCAAAGGGAATTGGAGACTTGTCACCTTATTGGAAAACCAAAAAGATGTACACGAGTACTTGCCAGAAGTAAGGATTAGGCCTGGCGCAATAGTTCCTTTGGGCAAGGTGATCCAGAACACGACCGAATATTCTATTGATAAGCTCACTTTATTGGTTAACCTCAACGAAAAAGGAGAAGCCAGGGGTGGTTTATACCACGACGATGGAGATGGCTATGGATATAAACATAACAACTATGCTCTGGTAACTTTTAAAGCGGACTTAAAGGATGACAAAGTCGAATTGACTTCCACTAAGGATGGGGATTTCGAGTTACCTAACGTGCAACTAACCGTTCAACTATACACAAATGAAGGAATTGTAATTGCTGAAGGTGAATTGGGGGGAAAACTTATTATTGACTTGAAAAAATAAGTTTAGGAAACATGTTTAATTTTGCTGCTAATTCTTCTGCATTTCCGGTTCGTTTTTGCCTGTTTAATTGGTCAATTTGCTGTAAACGATTTAGTTGTTTAAAAATCATAATGTTGAGTTTTATTGTTTATTATTATTGAATTACAATTTTGGTTAGAACAACTCTTCCCGCAAAAAGTGATTTTGTGCGCAGGAAAGTGCGTTTTTGCGGGAAGAGCTATTTTGTAAGATGGATTTCTTTTGTCTTTGTGCGGGGGAGAAAAATACAAGTAACTATTCAGGTTGCAATTTAGCAATAGTATTAAAAGCTGACAATATATTCTGCCCATTTTTAATGCAGGTGTCGGTTACCGATCGGATAATTGCATAGATTTGGGCTCCTCTTACAGATTTAAAATGTCCCGATACTTTCTGCTTGACTTTTATGTTTCTGATATTATGCGTCTCTTATCCGGGTTCAATTTTCTTTTTTTGACAAAACAAGCCAAATAATCTGAAAAACAACATAAAAACCCCTTCTACTTGTCAGCTAAAGGTTAAACAACTGTTAATAAAGTGTTGGTTTTTTCGAAAAATCGCGAAACAATACTTGAAAATTGTTAATAACTACCCTTTTAATTTGTATTTTTGAAAAAAGCATGATCAATAACCTGAATAGTTACAAAAAAGGAAATAGTAACTACGTTGGTTTTCATGTACTAAAAAACAGCACTATCATTAGAATTGTTTAAAAAAAAACAACCCATACAATATATTTACCCCACAGTTAAACATATATATTGCATCCGCGTAAATCTGTTGTAACCTGGGTCAAATTTGTTATTGATTTACTTGTTCCAATACTACTTTTATAGCCTGAAAAAAGTAGCGCGTAATGGAACAAGATTACCAACATACAATTAAAGAACTCATAAAGAAAATACGACTGCTTAAAATACTTGAAAGGATCGGGTTTTTCTTTTTGGTATCTCTACTGTTATTACCACTCATCTTGCTATATATTATTTATCAAGTATAAATTAATGGTACGGATTGTAACATGAAGGATGAGAGGAAAAGATTACAGACTTTGACTATCGGATTTAAAATATAAAGTGTTTTTATGTCATGGCAGCCTCTGCCCGGCATCAAGATGCTTTTGGTGAAGCCCTGAGTTCAGTTAGCCGAGAATGCAGGTGCATCTAATAAACTTTTTTACTAACTAAAAACTATTTATTATGAGAAAAAAATTCTTGTATGTATTGTTCCCCTTGCTATTCATAACATTTGGGACAAGTGCGCAACGAACCACGGTGATCAAGGCTACCGACAACATACAGCCGGTTACCGTTAATAGTATTGACGGTGTCGGCTGGGCCGATGCCATTGTAACGTCCCCGACTACCGGGAATATCTATTGGACCTACATCGCTTCCAATTTTGACGCGGTCATAGTGAAAATAGAACCGGGCGGTACCACCACCAGCCATGTGTTGGAAGATGTGGGCAGTATCCCTGATAATAACAACCATGCAGAGGTATGCCTCAGCATCGACAGCGAGGGCTACCTCCACTGGATGGGGGGGCACCACAACAGCTCGCCCAACTATTACCGCTCGTCTAACCCCGAGGACATTACCTCCTGGGATTTTTATGGCAACGACCTTGCCAACGGCGGTATGCAGGGCGACCGTATTACTTACCAGAACTTTTTCCGTGCTAACGACGGCACGCTTTTCGTGGCTTACAGGAACAATTTTTTAGACCAATTTTCCTACATGGGCATGCGCTCCATATTCCTTGGGAGGTATGATGTAAACACGGAAAAGTGGACCTTCTTTGGCGGGCTTGACTATGAGCTGACCTATATTAATTCATCTACATGTAATGATCCAACGACAGGAGAAGAGGATATACAGATGAATGCATTTGTATGGGAAAACACCGGCGTCGGCGATGGCACCACCTGTCCCTCTACCGGTCACTACCAGGGATATCAGCTAAAGGTAGCCTTTGACGAGGACAATGGCATGCATGTTACCTACAACATGGCTTATAACATCAATAGCGATTACAACGACCTGGCCAACAACGACCCTTCCAAGATGATGACCCACGTGTTCTATGCCTATTCACCCGACTTGGGCGACACCTGGTACAAGGCAGACGGAACCCAGATCACCCACTTCCCGATGGGAATTGACGACGGCGATTTGGTATATAGCAGGTACCCCGACGGGTATACCTATCCTGATTTGGCACCTCATTATAACATGTCCAATGGTATCTATATTGTCATTGATGCCAATGGCGACCCCGCGATCAACCAAACGGTTTTCAGCGCGGGCAACCTGGCCTCCGAAAAATTCTTCAAATGGGACGGCAGTCAGTGGGCAGACGTGAGCAACGATATTGTATTTGACGATTTGACCAATGCCCACACGTCATTCGATCGCGACGAGACTTACTCCTTCGGTTTTGGTGGTGTGTTCAATATCAGCAGCGACAACATGGCCTCCGAAATCTCGTACCAGTTACTGCCCACCAGCAATACAGTACTTTCCGTGGACAGGCAATTTTTACGCACCGACAACAAACTCCGGTTCTACCAACGTACAGGCGATAAGGCCAAGGTAATGACATACGAGATACTGACAGGCGCTGCCTCCCCGGATATACAGCCCGAGGGCATCGTTCAACCGGGTGATTTCCAGGTAACCCTGACTTCTGAAACCACCGGTGCACAGATTAGGTACACTACCGATGGCACAGACCCCAACAGCGAGTACGGAGAGGTATATTCCGGTCCGTTCTCCGTTAGCGAAGACCTTGAAATAAGAGCAGTAGCCTACAAGGACGGGCTTCCCACCAGTATGGTAACAAAACGCGAGTACAAACTAGCTCCTTCGTTCACCACGAAAGCCAACATACAGTCAGTCAGCGCGAGCGATGCGCAATCGCCCAACGTGGCGGCCAATGCCGTTGACGGCGACTTCTTCTCGCGCTGGTCGGCCGACGGCGACCAATGGCTGCAGTTCGACCTGGGACAGGTGGAGGACATCTATTCCATTTATATTGCCTTTATACGTGGCGACCAAAGAAAGGCAAAATTTGACATCCAGGTATCCGATGACGGAAGCACATGGACCACCGTCAAATCCAGCGTGGAATCAAGCGGCGAGACACTTGATTACGAGGAGTTCCTTGTTGAGGCATCAGGCCGCTACCTGCGATACAACGGGCACGGCAACTCAAGCAGCACGTGGAACAGTATTGCCGAGGCCGAAATATGGTTGGGCGACGCCGAACCAACCACCGTGACCATTAATCCCGAGGGAGGCGAGTATGACGGGGAAGAAGAGGTTACCCTTTCATCCACTGTTACAGGATTGGACATATATTATACACTTGATGGCTCGGAGCCTACATCAAGCAGTACATTGTACACGGGGACGTTCAACATCAACGGGCCACACGCCATAGTTAAGGCGGCCGGTATAGATGATGACAACGGTTACTATGAGTACCCACCGGCCGAAGCAGAGTATTACCAGACACTGGCCGTTGCGGAGGTAGCAACCGCGCCAACTATTGATGGCACGAAAGATGACCTGTTTACCAGCGGCAGCCCGGTACAAAACCTTGTTTTCGGGGCCAGCCAATGGGACGACGACAATGACCTTTCGGGCACGATCTACGTTACTGCAGACGATGATAACCTTTACATCTTCGCGGAAGTGAAGGACGACAATATAAAAGATGATTCTGACGAGACTTACCAGGACGACGGCCTGGAACTGTTCTTCGACAAGGGGAATGATAAGGACAGTGATTTTGGATCCGATGATTTCTACTATGGCTTTAAGGCTTCCGGCGATGACTTCACCGAATACCAAAAAGGCTCGGTAAACGGTGTTGAATATGCCGTTTCAACTGTTACGGGCGGGTACAACATGGAGATCAAGATCCCGTTCCTTGCCTTGGGGATAACCGATGCCAAGGGCAAGGCCATTGGATTTGATGCTACCCTTATAGACGATGACGATGGCGGAGATTACGCCGAATCGAAAATGTCGTGGTACAACTTCAGCAACAATTCGGCAAAATCCCCAAAAGATTGGGGGACCATCATCGTTGAATCGAACAAGGTGCTTGACCCGGTACTTGATCCCGCGGGCGGATCTTATTCCGGAGGTACAAACGTGGAAATTTCAAGTGCCACACCAGGCGCATCCATACGTTATACCACCAATGGAAGCATTCCTACCCCAACAACAGGTATTGAATATACCAGTGGTAATAAAGTTTCTGTAAGGGCAAGTGAAACCATCAAGGCCATTGCCTATAAAGACGGTAAAGAGAACAGTAAAGTCGTTTCAGCGACGTATACCATTACAGATCCACCAAGCGCTGACCTGGAAATAGAAAAAACAGCAACGGCACCCACCATTGATGCCAGTATTGAGGGTGCATGGGATATTGCCACGGCCGTATCCTGCAGCAATGTTACAACCGGAACGGTAAGCAACGACGATGACCTTTCGGGCACCTTCAAGGTAATGTGGGACGATGACAACTTCTACCTGCTGGCCGAGGTTACCGATGATATCGCCAGCAACGACGATGACGAGGGAGGCGATGATGAGAAGCCCTGGAAGGATGATGGAATAGAATTCTTCATAGACATTGGAAACGATAAAGCAACATCTTACGGAACGGATGATTACCAATACGGTTTCGAAAGGGACGGTACCGGCATGATAGAATATAAAAATAGTGCTGAATCAGGTGTAACCTGGGCCGCATCAAGCATCACCGGGAGCTACGTGATAGAGGTTTCCATACCATGGTCAACATTGGGGACTACTCCCGACGAGTTTACCATGTTTGGTTTCGATATCAACCTTGTGGACCACGATGATGCAGGAACAAGCATCGATGGCAAAAAAGCATGGTACAATACGGAAGATGTTGCTTACGAAGACCCTTCTACCTTAGCAGACGCGAAATTAAAAGGCGCACCTTTGCCATGGACGCTTAGTTTTGACAACAACACCAACGGAAGCATAAGCCTTAGCCCTGCCGGCGGTTCGTATGCCGATGACGAGGTGGTGCATGCATCCGTGATCGGTAATAGCGGGTATGGTTTTGACCATTGGACAGGTAATGTAGCTGCTGCAAACGAGAACGACAACCCCGTGGCCATAACCATGGACGCGGACAAGAGCATTACAGCGAACTATATAGCGGTTTCTACCTATAGTATAAACACGTCCACAGGCGGAAGCGGAAGTGGAAGCATTGAAGTTGACCCTGCCAGCGGGCCTTACAACGCGGGAACCATGGTATTGGTAACGGCAAAACCCGATGCGGGCAACGATTTTGATGGATGGACAGGATCGGTAACCAACAGCAATGAACAAATAATTGTTGAAATGGATGCCGTGAAAAACCTCACCGCGAACTTCGAACCGGGTACCTCACCCGTGATAGAGCTTACCGTAAACAGCGGAAGCGGCAGTGATATAGGCCTTGCCGAAGGTGAGGAAGTGACGATCAACGCCGACGATGCCCCCGCGAAATACCGGTTTAGCAAATGGACGGGCGACGTGGCCTTTGTCGAGGACGTGAACAGCGCGTTAACAACCGTAACCATGCCCGATGTATCCATAAGCGTAACGGCAAATTACGAGGCGATACCCGAGGACATGATGCTGTTCGTTGACCAAAACCACGCGGATGCTTCTGACGCTTCCGATCAATCCGGTACGGAAGACGAACCGTTCCTTACCATACAAAGGGCGGCCAACGTGGCACAACCCGGACAGTACGTGTACATCAAGGCAGGTACCTATAGGGAAACCATAGTTCCTGTTACTTCAGGTTTGAACGGCCAACCCATCACGTACCTTGCTTATGGCAGCGACGAGGTAACCGTATCGGGTGCCGAGGAAATGACCGGATGGACCCACGTGGAAGGCAATATTTACAAAACGGCCATGGCGAAGGATTTTATCGAGTACGACCAGGGCTTTACCGACCAGGTATTCGTTAACGGGCAGATGATCAACATCGCGCGCTGGCCAAATACCAGCCTGGATGTTTCCTACCCGAAAAAAGCGCAGGTGAATTCAGCTTCAAGAAGCGGTTCAGGGCCTTATACCGGGACAATTGACTCCAAACTAACGCCCCCTTCAGGGGATTATTCCACTGCAGGTATCTTCTTCTGGCCCGACAGCGGCAAATGGACATGGAGTTTTACCGGAAGGGTACAAAGTGTATCAGGTAATGAGGTAATATTTGAAAGCACGAACGGTAGCACGGAAAACAACGGTACCGATTATACTTCCGATGCGCGCTACTTCCTCTTCGGATCGCGTAACCTGCTTGATACCGAAGGCGAATGGTACCACGATACGGTAAACAACGAGCTATATATTTGGATACCAGGTGGGGGAGATCCTTCTACCGCCACTGTTGAGGCAAAAAAACGCAACTTTGGTTTTGACCTGAGCAACAAGAATTATATTACAATCAAAGGGCTGAATATATTTGCCACCACGGTTACCATGGACAACAAGGCGGGTACGTACAACGGTACCTATAACCTGGACGGCACGCATAACGCGAGTGGTTCTCCATGGAAAACAGATGATGACCCGGTAGCCACTGCAAGCAACAACGTGTTGGACGGGCTTGACGTGAAATACCCAACACACTCGTTGAACCAGGAATTCCATTTTTTTACCCAGCATGGTATGCACAGTGGTATCGTGCTGGCCGGTTACGACCATGTAGTGAAAAACTGTAGTATACAATATGCTTCCGACAATGGTATATCCTGCATCGGTTACGGGCACAAAATCCTGAACAACTATATTGCCGATGTAGCTTACTACGGAAGGGACTATGCAGCCATAGGCAGTGGGAACAAGTTCGCTCAGACAGCAGCAGACCAGGAATATGGTTACAACACGATAACAAGGTGTGGCAGGTCCGGCATACTCGGCAGGAACTTTGCCAACTCAGATGCCAATAACCCGGTTGCAAGGATACACCACAACGATATTTCGCATTTCATGCTCCAGGACGGAGATGGTGCCGCTATCTATATCGTGAGCATGGACGGTAAATTTGCACGTGTGGACCACAACTATATCCACAACGGCAGCAAAGCATGGTTGGTAGGCGGTGTCTACTATGACTATTCCAAAAACTATGTAACCGACCACAATGTCATCAAGGATGTATGGGGAAGCGTTATGCTTACCAAGTCATTGGATGACGCGGGGGTTAGTAACTTCATTATTTACAACAATACCCTCCTGTGCAGGGACATCGTGGAAACATTCGGAAACGGTCCTTTTAATATTCCAACCCTTGGCGACCAGGACGGTGCAATATTAAGGAACAATATCATGTCGCTCAGTACCGAAAACTACACCAACTACAGGGCCATACAGTTTGCTGATAAATTTGATGAAGGGGCTGTATCCCACAACCAGGAAGACACGTTGGGCAACGTGGTGAATTTTGCTGATTACCCAACAGATCTGTCACCTGTTTCCACATCAACCAAGTTGATTGACCAGGGAATTCTGATCGATGAGATAACAAGGGAAGGTACCACGATCAAGGCCTACAACGACCTAATAGCTGGTTCTGCACCAGATATTGGCGCGTATGAATATGGCATGCCCAAATTCAAGGCCGGCAAAACAGACGACGATGTTGTGAAATACAACCTTGTTGTTACAAGCGGTAGCGGAACGGGCAGCTACGAGGAGGATGCCAACGTGGCTATCAGCGCGAACAGCATCAGTGGCAAAACTTTCACAGAATGGACAGGCGATGTATCGCACGTGGCCGATGTAAACAGTGCAACAACCACGGTTACCATGCCTGCTCAAGCTATAGCTGTAACAGCTACTTATGAAGAAGCGGCATGTACAGATCCCGACGCACCAACACAAAACGAACCGACAGCAGGCGACGGCCAGGTAACTGTCAACTGGAACACGGTATCGGGCGCCGATGGCTACAATGTGAAGTACGGTACTTCAAGTGGTTCGTACGGGACTACCGAAACGGTTAGCGGGGGTTCTTCTACAAGTACAACCATAACAGAACTTACCAACGGAACTACATATTATTTCGTGGTTACTGCAACCGATGGCGCCTGTGAGAGTGGAAATTCAGGGGAGAAAAACGCGAAGCCCGAGGCATCCGTTGTTACCCAGTACACCCTCACCACTTCTGCCGACCCGACTGACGGGGGTTCCGTAAGCCCATCGGGCTCGAACGATTATGACGAGGATACGGATGTTGAGGTGATTGCCACGGCCAACACCGGCTACAACTTCGATGGCTGGGACGGCGCGTCA
>CAYRRV010000050.1:0-24457 GCA_964426725.1 uncultured Bacteroidales bacterium
TATGTAGTTGGCTTATTGTTGTTTATGATATCAACAGGCATTCATGCCAAAATAACCAGGATATCCTACAGGGGATGGGACAATTGTTATGAAATTACAAATGATTCTTTGAAGATTATTATCAATGCATCATCAGGAGGAAGGATACTTGTAGTTAAAAAGCACGGAATAAATTTCATGTGGGAGGATAATTCTATTGATGGTAAAGATTATGATGATTACCAGGTAGAATCATTTCATCCGGATGCCGGGCGATTTGACTATGGACCAGGAGAAGTAACTTCTTCAATTCACAAAATGTCGTGGGCAGGCCCCTGGGATGCTGAAATTATAGATGATTATACATTACAAATCTCAAACACTGATGAGGAGTTAGGGTTATTGTCAACCAGGAAATTTATACTGGATACTGTTTATCCCTTTCTCACTATTTCACTTAACATGGAAAATATTACCAGTGATGAAAAACAATACTGGTTTTGGGGTAGAACCCTGCTTAAAAATGGAGGAAAATTATTTGCTCCATTAAATCCGGATAGTAATTATCCCGATAAGTGGACAAGGTATATTTGGGGTGATCCTGTAACATTTGCCAGTGATCCCAATGATCATGGTGTTGAAATTGTCGATTCTTTATTCACTCTGATTCCCGGGTTAGCCGAAAATTCAAAATATGGAACCGATGCCAAAACCGGATGGATGGCCTATGGATACGAGGGAATGATTTTTGCGAAGACTTTTGCTTACTTTGAGGGCGAGCCCTATCTGGAAGACAATAATCATATACAGATATTTTACGCAGCGAATTCCGGAATAAACCAGTTTATAGAGATGGAACCCGTTTCTCCGGCGGTAATATTGCAGCCTGGCGAAAGTTATTCTTTTGAGGAGAATTGGTATGTTTTTGATCATCAAGAAACAGCAGAACCTGCGTTTGATCCTGTAAAAGCAGCAGATGTGTTATTTGAATACTTTAAAAGTCTGGAAATAAAAGAACATAAAAAGACGATGAGGTATTAAGGAATATGCCAGCCAGGATCCAGGATCTCAATATTCAAATCTTATATTTCTGGAAACCATTAATTTCGCAAATATTTTGTGTCCTGGACTTTGTAATTCTTTTACCGGCTTTAATATTTATCCAATGGATATTCTAATCTCCAATACCTCAGGAAGTGAAGAAAAATCCTTAATTGATGCATTTAGAGAAAATTCATGTATATCGTGTACAATAGGTATAGATTTTGGAAAAGTATTGAACTTGTTTTGCAATAAATGGATGTAGTTTTATAAGATTAAAGTCCAAATAATTCTAATACTTAAAACATGAAATACTCTACTACATTTTTTCTTCTGTTAATGTTATGTTCTTATACCTTAGCTCAAAACAGATATTATGTGAATGGCAGCTATTCAGGTAATGATGAAACCGGAACCCTACAGCAGCCATACAAATCAGTGCAAGCTGCAATTAACGTTGCAATGCCGGGGGATTTCATATATATAATGAAAGGAACCTATCGCGAAGAGGTGAGAATTGGTACCTCAGGAATTACATTGCAAAACTATGGAATGGACACGGTTGTTTTTAATGGATGCGAACCATTATACAACTGGGAATCTTTAGGAAATGGTGTTTATAAAACCATTATGAATTGGGATGTTACTGAATCTGATTATACCAATCAGATCTTTATTGATGGAAAGATGATGAATATCGCCCGTTGGCCAAAAAACATCAGCAATGATTTCTTTCTGGACCCTACAACAGCACTAATTGACCGTATTTATAAATCTGGTGAAGATGTCAAGTTCGAAGATAATGAATTTGACGAACCGGCTATCCGGTGGTTGGGTGCACAGGTGAGTATAAATCCTTCCTCTACCATTTACCGGCTGGATGGAGCAGGCTGGTCAAATTTTATTTATGCTATAGAGGGTAATACCTTGACGACCAGAAATATGAAAGTTGGAAGGGAGGATGATGATTGGGGTGCCGAAAAGGGATCTGAGTATTATCTTTATAATCCTTTGCCAGAAGGTGTGTATGCAACCGGAGGCGTAACATCCTTACTTGCCGAAGGTGAATGGTGGAAAAACGGCGATACTTTGTTTATTAAAACTTTCGATGGAATGAATCCTGCTGAGCAACCCGGGGAATCTAATTTTGTAGAAGCCAAGAGGTATCCTTTTTGTATCAGACCTGAAAAGGGGGGTGTATTAAAACATACTACCATAAGAGGATTTCATTTATTCGCAACCTCAATAACAACTGATGATAATTATAACCAGAGAACGAATGTATCAGAAGCCAATAATGTAAAAATAGATAAGCTGAATGCTAAATATCTGATGCATACGATGGATCTCGATGGAAACTTTCAATGGCAATGGACCAGTAACTCTGGAATTATTCTTTCCGGAACAAATTGTGAATTAACCAACAGTACAATATTGTATAGTGCTGCCTCAGGAGCAACTGTTTATGGAAGAAAAAACAAAGTATTAAACAACACCTTTTTGTATTGTAATTATATGGGCACTGAAGCTTCAGTAATTAATACTGGTACCCAAAATGCCATTTCAGAAGATCACGAAATAGGATATAATAATATATATTATACTCCGCATGCTGCCATTTCCTATATGGAACTGGTAAATTCTGATCCAGATAAGCCTGGTGTGGCCAGAATCCATCATAATCATATTCGTAACTCAATGACCCGTTATTTTGATTTAGGTGCAATTAAAGGCGTTGGACAATATGCTCAGTGGGTAAGGATAGATCACAATGTTATTCATAACGATAAGGTTTTTGATTACGGACAGGCAAGGTCAGGCTTATATTTTGACTTTGGGAGTAGTAGACATAATAACCAATCTTTGTATATTGTAGATCATAATCTGGTATTTAATGTAGAAAGAGGAATTACAATAAACCATTTGAATGGGTTGAAGGTTTACAATAATACTTTTTCTGCAACAAAATACAATGACGCTTATGCAGGATTTTCATTTTACGGAGTCGACAGGTTGGGAGTTGATCTCGAAATTAAGAACAATATTCACAATGGATACAGTGGAAGTTATGGTAACGCTGTTCTTGAAGCTAATTATATACCTGAAGCAGAGGAATGGGAGACATATTTTTCGGATACTGCAAGTGGAGATTTCTCATTAACCGAACAGGCAGTTAATGTTATTAACGAAGGTGTAAATGTAGCTCCCTGGAACGATTCGTTAACCGGACTTCCTGATATTGGAGCCTATGAATATGGTAAAACTACCTGGAAAGCTGGAGCTGAACTTCAACCCCTGCAGGCATCGTATTCAGGTACAGCATTAAGCATGCCTGGTAAAATAGAAGCGGAAAATTATGATATGGGGGGAACACAAATCTCATATTATGATAGTGATGAGCTAAATTCACCCGGAAAATACAGAATGGATGGAGTGGATATTGATACCACTTATGATGGAGAAGGCGGGTTTATGATAACCAATATTGAAGAAGGAGAGTGGCTTGAATATTCTATCTACCTTTCTAATTCCGGAGTTTATACGCTAAAATCCAGACTTGCATCAGAGCAGAGCGGAAAAATCAGATATATGTTCAATGATTCTGTTTACGGAGAAATCGATTATTCATCAACAGGAAGCCTCAATAACTGGGCAGATTTTCCAGCATCAGGTCTCAATTTGAGCAGTGGAAAACATGTGATGAAGATTCAATTTTTAAATGGAGGTATTAATCTGAATTTTCTTGAACTCGTTGCCGAATCAGTAATTCCAAAATACCATCTGGAGTTGTATGACGAGAATGGGCGAATATTTACAGAACCTGTAGATATATTTTTCGATGCAGGTACCGTTGTTACTCTTAAAGCTGAACCTGATGGCGGATACTCTTTTGTGAACTGGGACGGCGATATTTCCGGGAATGATGATAGTACTACAATCACTATGGATAGCGATAAAATTGTAACAGCCAATTTTATGCTTCAGCCACAAGAACCTTATGGTGGAGTTCCATGGCCGGTACCCGGATTAATTGAAGCTGAATTATATGATGAAGGGGGAATGAATGTGGCATATTATGACAACTCTCCAGGTTCGGAGAATACCGGTTACCAACCGAGTTTCAGGAATGATAGTGTCGATATTCAGATTGCCTCTCCAACGGGATGTTGTTCGGACTTTTTAATTGGCTGGCAGGCTAAAGGTGAATGGAAAGAATATACAATCAATGTAGCAAAATCGGGAACCTATAATATAGATATTAGTTACGCTGCAGATAATGACTTTGGTGGTAGCATGGAACTTGTTTTCAATAAAAACAATGCCTCAACCGGCATCGTAGAACTACCACCAACAGGAGGATGGAATACCTGTAATAGAATTACCGTTACTGGTATTTATCTGGAAGAAGGAGAGCAGGTTATGAAATCAAATCCATTAAGTGACGGTCATAACATTGATTATGTTTTTATCTATGACCCTGATAGCATTCCTGAATTTACCCTAACAACCCAATCACTTCCGGCAGAAGGTGGAACAATAGCAATGGATCCTGCCGAAAATCTTTATTTATATCAAACGGATGTTGTACTTAAAGCTATTCCTGCTGAGGGATATCAATTTGATTCATGGAGTGGGGATAAAACAGCGAATGTTAATCCATATACCATTTCAATGATAAAGGATGTGAATATTTCTGCTGAATTTTCCAGGATTGAGTATGATTTAACAACCAGTATTTCCCCCCTGGGCAGTGGAACTATTTCAAGGGATCCGGATAAAACGAGCTTTATTCAGGGTGAAACAGTTAGTTTAACTGCAGTTCCAGCGGAGGGTTATGCTTTTGGTTTTTGGAAAGGAGATGTAACAGGAAACCTTGCAGGTATTACCCTTGTTATGGATAAAGCAAAAAGCGTTACAGCGGTTTTTGAGGTAGAGGTAGGTATTGATGACAATATGCAGGAAGCGCTTAAAGTATACCCCAATCCATTTAAAGAAGTACTGCATATAGTTTCCGAAGGTGAGTATACATACGAAATCATTAATGTTGTTGGAGAAACACTTCTCAATGGAAAGGTATATGATACACATAAAAGTATCAATCAAATCAATGTTTCTGATCTGGTTAAAGGATTGTACTTCCTGAAGGTAACAAACAAGGAGGATTCATATACTTACAGGGTGGTGAAGGAATAAAGTGCTGATTATCATTAAATAAACTTTTTGTTAATAATCCCTGGGAGGAATTAGGGAATGCAGGAATCTGGCTGGTGAAGTGATTCGCCTGGATATGAAAAAGACAGTAAAATGGTCAGAACATTGGAGGCGATGCTATACATTTTATTTTATGATTTAGCATGCTTGTAACTCTGGCTTAAGCGAGGATTTATTATGCCATGATTAGATATATAAAAAATAGGATAATGCAGACTATAACAATTTCCAAAAAAAGAGGCAGGAAATAACTTTTCCGGTATGACAACAATTCCTTAATTTTTTTCTTCAGCATATTTTATCATTATAATTACACTCTTGTAGCATGAAACAAAAATCATAATTATTTTTTCTATGGTGCGTTCCTATTATGCCAAATAATAGCACTATTGTAATCGTAAGGGATTGCGAAGGGAAGAGTAGCTGCTAAATTATATTAAATCAAATGAACAAATAAGAAAATAGCATATGAGTATTAAACTTGTATATATCATTTTCTCAACTTTATTACTGGCAGGAGGCTATCAGCATTTATTTACCTGGAAGTGTTTGTTGTTATATTGAGTGGGAGTAAGCCCAAAATGCTCACGGAAAACACGGGTAAAATAATTTGGATTCGAAAAGCCAACCGTATATGCCAGTTCAGCTATGGATATGTTATTGCTGCATTTTAGTATTTCTGCGGCTTTTTTAAGTCGTATATTTCGTATAAATTCGTTAACCGATTGATTTGTTAATGAATTCAATTTCCTGTATACCTGCGTCCTGCTCATCCCTACCTTTCTGTAAAATTGCTCCTTGTCCAATTCGGTATTTGATATATCTGTTTCTACGATCTCGATTATTCTTTTAAGGAATTCTTCATCACGGTTGGTTAGTTTAATACCTTCAGGAATGATGTTAAGGTCATTCATGAATCTTTCACGCAGTTCCTGCCTTAAATTAAGAGTATTCCTAATTTTCATTAACAGCACGGAGTTATTAAAAGGTTTAATAATGTAATCATCCGCTCCTGACCCCAATCCTTTCAGTTCGCTCGTAATGCTTTTTCTGGCCGTTAATAAGATGAAGGGAATATGACTGGTACGCACGTCATTTTTAATTTTTGCACAAAATTCGATCCCATCCATCTCCGGCATCATGAGATCGGATAAGATTAAATCGAGGTTCTCATTAAGGGCAACCTGGAGCCCTTCAGCTCCATTTCGGGCTGTTTTAATTATGTATTCACCTGATAAAACCTCATCCAGGTAATTATTAAGTTCCTCATTATCTTCCACAATTAATACAGTCCGGTCTTTTTTCACGGAGTTATTTGGCTCCTGACTTTCTGAAGGTTCCGGTACACCGGTTTCTGTATAGCTTTGCTCACTTATTATATTATCAGGTTCCACTGTATGACCTGTTATCTCATTTATCTGGAAACTGAACTTGTCAACGGGCAAAATGATGGTAAAAACACTTCCTTTTCCTACTTTGCTTTTTACAATAATGTGCCCCCTGAGAATTTTTACAAGGTCTTTTGTAAGTGCTAGCCCGATTCCCGATCCATTGTAAAAATTGAATTTAATATTCTCTGATTGATAGAACCTGTCAAAAATCCTGGGTAACTCCGTGTTGCTTATTCCATTTCCTGTATCTGAAACCGAAAAAAGAGCAAATAACTCACCTTGCGATAATTCATTTTCATCATCCACGATATATGTATCAGATTCAGATTTGTCAAGAATTCCAGAAGTATAATCCCGTCCCCTGATATCAAGGCTTACATTTATACTACCTCCTTCAGGCGTATATTTCAATGCATTTGAAATGAGATTGGAAATGATCTTTTCTGTTTTATCCTTGTCGAAATAACAAAACTTTTCTGTTTCATTACATTGGAATTTAAAATCAAGTTTAAGTTGTTTCGCGTATGATTCATAGGAAGGCAAAATGTCTGTAATAAAACGAATCAAATCGCTTTGGGCTACTTTCGGATAGAGTTTTCCCACCTCAATTTTTCGCAAGTCAAGCAATTGATCAATAAGAAAATGCAATCTTTCAGCACTCCTGTGGATGAGAGAAATCTTATCATGAGGTAAACCTTTTGAAGGATTCTCCAGGTAGTTATTCAATGGGGCCAGCATTAGAGTGAGGGGTGTACGCAATTCGTGTGAAATATTTGAAAAGAAAGCAATTTTCATCTCGTCAATCTCATGCACCTTACGTGCTTTCATTTTTTCAAATTCCATCTGATTTTTTATACGTTCTGATCGTATAGTAAAGAACCTGTATGCTGTAAGGATTGAAAATATAATAATACCGTAAAAAAGAAAGGCCCACCATGTCTGCCACCAGGGTGGTTTTATTATTAGGTCTATGCTGCTTCCTTCATTATTCCAAATATTATCATTATTTGAACCAATTACCCGGAGTATGTATTTACCAGGCTTGATATTGAGCAGGTCAATTTCTCTCCGGGTACCGAGTGGTTGCCATTCTTCATGATAGTCATCCAACATGTAGGCATACTGATTCTTTTCTGTTGAAGTGTAATTCAGGGCACTGAACCTTATACCAAAAGATCTTTCATTATACTTTAAAACAATTTTCGACGTGTGTAACAAGGAGCCGTTGTCAAGAGGCCGGGTGCCTTCAGGTATGGCTTTCCCGTTCAGGTAAAAGTCGGTAAAAACCACAGGGGGAATGTGCTGATTTGACTTAATATCTTGAGGTTCAAATTTGTAAAAGCCTCTTTCGTTGGTTATCACGAATTCATCATCGTAACATTTATAAAGGTAAAACGACTTTCTCCGCAAACCGTCTTTTTTATCATAATTAACAAATGTTTCGTTTTGAGCATCAAATGTTGATATACCAAGCGAAGTTAAAGTCCAGATGTTTCCCTTCTCATCCTCCTGAGTCATCAGGATCTCATTGCTTAGCAGCCCGTCTTTTTCAAAATAGCTTTTGAAAACTCCCGATGACTTATCGAAACGCGATATTCCATTTTTTGTCCCGAACCAGTAAAATCCTCTTGAATCCAAAAATATGTCGGTAACATGATTGCTGCATATACTTTTTTTATCGGTGAGATCCGTGCAGAAAGTTTCAATTTTCTTTTTGCTTGTCGAATACTTAACTACACCATCTTCGGTGGCAAACCAATAATTATTTTCTTCATCATGATATATGTCCCGTGTCTTAATTAATTCAGGAAAATCCTGAATAGAATTCCTGACAAATGCACCGGTTACAGGATTAATGACATTGAGGCCCTCTTCGGTGATTATCCAGATCAGATCATGATTGTCCCTGTAGAGTTTAATTATGTAACTATTTTTAAGACTGTTTGCATCTTTCGGGTCATGAAAATAATGAGTAATTATTTTTTCTGCCAAAGGATCGAATACATTCAAGCCGTTTTCTGTGCCTATCCATATTTTTCCCTTATTATCCCTGGTAATAGCGATAATGTTATTGCTTGAAAGTTCAGGTAATGTACTTGTGTTAATATACCGTTTATAAATTTCGCCTCTTATGTTGGTATGCAATAGTCCGCCTTCCCATGTGCCAAACCATATATCATCTTCACTTAAAAAAATCATCGAAGTGATATAGTCCCTGTATTTATCATCTGTTTTTAAAAAGGTATACCATTTCGAGAATTTGTCCTGATTTGGATCATAAATGTCAATTCCAACGTCACCATAAGCGATCCAAACAATACCAGTTGGATCTTCGTATATATAAATCGCCTGATCCTTAACAGGTTTATAATCAGGAATAACATTTTTAATCCCTGAGTAAATAATCTTGTTTTCCTGATGATTGTAAACATAAAAAGTGTTAATTGTTCCAAACCAAAGCTTGCCTTCCCTGTCTCGTTCAATAGAAAGAACCCTGTCCATGGGTTCCAGAACTTTTTTCATTTTGGGAGAGTTGCCATAATGATAAAACATCCCTGTTTCAGGAATAAATTTGTTTACTCCTGAATACCTGTCATAAAGCCATAATTCACCCCGTTCTGATTCTTCAATGCAATCAATATTATTGCCGCTTATGCTGAATGGATTGGTAGCATCGTGGTAATAATGTATATATTCACCAGATTCAGGTATAAACTGAATTAGTCCATGACCTCTTATGGCAGTCCATATTCTTGATTTGCTATCCTCAAAAAGAAAGGATATTTCATTTTCAGGCATTCTGTTACCTTTCTTTGTTTCAGGAAAGAACTTTTTGAAATGATAGTTTTTTTTTGTTTTGGTGATTTTGTTAATACCAAGATGGGTGCCAATCCATAAATTGTTTTTTTTATCCTTCAGCAAACAGGTTATTTTACTGCTCGAAATGCTTCCGGTATCATTTGGATCATGAAGAAAAGACCTGAAAATTCCTTTCTTTCTTATAAAAATATTGAGCCCATTTGTAGTGCCAATCCAGAGGTCTCCGTTTTCGTCTTCCGTGATAGCTGTGATCGTACCACTACTGATAGTTGTAGTATCGCCTGGTATATGATTATAAACTTTAAACTCATAACCGTCGTAACGGTTCAATCCATTGCTTGTCCCTACCCATATAAAACCGTAACTGTCCTTATATATATATCTTACGTTGTTGGCAGATAGACCGTCATCAACAGTGATTTCCCTAAAATCCCATCCTTCCTGAGCACTGGTGTCCACTATCATTACAAAGGAAAAAAATATCTGGAGAATTACTATTTGAAAATACCTTATCATATATAGCTTAAAAGTTTCCTAACTGGTATTTCATTTTTGTAAATATAATAAAAAAGTTTTTGATGATATTTGTAAAATTCGTAATATTCATAATGAGGAAAGAGCAATATTGTTCCACATTTTAGTCATGATGTTCCAACAACCCGTTTTTGCTATTTTACTACTATTATTTGGGAAGATATGAAAGCTGTGATATAGTGGTATCAAATATATTTGGGATAGAATTTTTAAACTATTTGTTTAATTTAAAACCACCTATTATGAAAAAGATTTACTTACTTTTATTTTGTGCATTTATTGGTTCGACCATACTGTTTGCACAGGACGAAAAATTATCCTTAAAGAAAGTTGATGGTGCCATTACAATAGATGGGCAGGCTGATGAAGCCTTCTGGGGTACTGTTGAAGAAAATGTTATTGACAATCCCGGGGATACGGTTTCTGCTAATGCAAATTCGTTTAGTTGGGGTGATCCTGGCGATTTCGATCCCCCTACCGGACCGAATGACTTTACCGGGTCATTCAAGTCAGGATATGATGAAAATGGTATATATTTCCTGTTTACAATAACTGATGATAAGATCACACATGGATCAAGAACATTGGACACCACGCTATGTAATGATGGCAAATATTGTGGGTTTAGTCATCAAAGTGATGGATTTGCATTTGATGCTGACAAAATTGAATTGTATTTCAAAATGGGAGATCCATCTGTCCCTGATAATGCTGACGGAAATAGTGCTACAGAAAACGGCTACTATCAACTTGTGATCTGGGCAGGTGAGCCTTCTATAGTCTACTTTACTGATGCACCAAGGGTTCCAACCTTTGATGAATTTTACAACTGGCAAACAGACAATATCCAGGTTGGATTTGCACAAACATTGGATGGATATAATATGGAAGTATTTGTTAGCTGGAGTATCCTGGAAGATGAAAATGATGCTGCATTTGTACCTGAAAATGGCTCAAATTTTATTTTTGATGTGAATGTAAGGGATAATGATAATGAATTAAATGAAGATGGCTCATTGCCAGACACACCGCATTCACCTGTTTTATGGTCTGACAATCGGAATATTAGCAACAGAGATGGTGAAACACATACTTATCTGCCTATGGATTTAGGAACCATCACAATTCTTGGCGAACCTACGGGAGAACAACTCACCATTCATAAAATCAGCGCAGATGTTACAATTGATGGCTTTGATGATGAAACTTTCTGGGCCAATGTTGATGCTAATGTAATAGACAATCCCGGGGATACAGTAAGCTCTAACTGGGGATCCTTTAGCTGGGGTGATCCTGGTGATTTTGATCCTCCAACCGGGCCAACAGATTTTACAGGCCAATTCAAATCAGTTTATAATGATGATGGATTATACTTGTTATTTACTGTAGTAGATGAAAAGATCACACATGGATCAAGAACATTGGACACCACGCTATGTAATGATGGCAAATATTGTGGGTTTAGTCATCAAAGTGATGGATTTGCATTTGATGCTGACAAAATTGAATTGTATTTCAAAATGGGAGATCCATCTGTCCCTGATAATGCTGACGGAAATAGTGCTACAGAAAACGGCTACTATCAACTTGTGATCTGGGCAGGTGAGCCTTCTATAGTCTACTTTACTGATGCACCAAGGGTTCCAACCTTTGATGAATTTTACAACTGGCAAACAGACAATATCCAGGTTGGATTTGCACAAACATTGGATGGATATAATATGGAAGTATTTGTTAGCTGGAGTATCCTGGAAGATGAAAATGATGCTGCATTTGTACCTGAAAATGGCTCAAATTTTATTTTTGATGTGAATGTAAGGGATAATGATAATGAATTAAATGAAGATGGCTCATTGCCAGACACACCGCATTCACCTGTTCTTTGGTCAGATAACAGAAACATAAGCAACAGGGATCCAAGTACAAGAACTTACCAACCCTTGAGTCTTGGTGTTGTTACCCTGGGAGATATGTTAACCAGTATAAAGGGCTTAACGGTAAATAACCAAATTTCTGTCTACCCTAATCCTGTGATCGACATACTAAGAATAAATGCCAATGTGGATGCTGTGAAAATTATGGATATTTTGGGTAAAGAAATTATGTCTGCTAAAGTGCTGAACAATCAGGTTAATGTTAGCAGATTAGCAAAAGGTATTTACATTGTTAATATTTATAAAGAAGGTGTTATTGTTTCTTCTAACAGAATTAGCAAGATAAATTAGATAGAATACAGCCACCTTTAGGGGGGCTAATACTGGACTAAAATGCCCGGTGGCCCCGGGCATTTTTTTAGTTGTTTTTTTCGGATAAATTGACTTTTTTTAAATGAATAACTTTAAACTTGCAGATTATATAAATAATTATAAGAATAATTTCCAGATTTGGATTAATGAATCTGTTGCTCATTTAATAGTTCGTTAAATTTTCATTCCACTTAAAGGTGCAAAAGCGCGTAGTGTACATTATCAATTAATTTCATAACCACTTCGGATTTTGTTTAATAATTGATATCAAACAATTTATAAAAATATAACCAGGTAACATGATTATAACTAAAAATAATCTCCATGAAGCATAAGGTGTTTAATAAAATGATTCTCAACCTGTTGTCGTTCTTTATCTTATCGCTTTTTGTAAAAGCAGAGGTTGGGGCGCAGGATTTAAAAACTGTAAGGGGCAGAGTTACTGACATTAGTAATAATGAACCCTTACCAGGAGTTAACGTGGTGATTCAAAATACCACTAAAGGAACAATAACCAATCCCGATGGTGAATATACCATCAGTGCGCAGGAAGGAGATGTACTCGTTTTTTCTTATATAGGATACGTGAACGAGGAGATACCCTACACGGGACAATCCACAATTGATATACAGTTGGTACCGGATATAACTACCCTGGATGAAATCGTGGTTGTAGGATATGGAACCCAACGGAAAGAAGATTTAACCGGCGCCATCGCGCGGGTTGACTTGGGTAACGCGGATGAGCGCCCGAATACAGATGTTTTACAGGCGCTGAGAGGCAATACCTCCGGTGTATACGTGACCACGGGATCCCGGGCCGGCGAATCGGGTAATATTGTTATACGCGGGGTTACAACTTTTTTCGGGAGCAGTGACCCGCTCATTATACTGGATGGAGTACCCTACCAGGGGCAAATGTCCGATCTAAATATGAATGATATTGAATCTATTGATGTATTGAAAGATGCCAGCTCGGCCGCGATATATGGATCCAGGGCTACCAACGGTGTTATTCTTGTAACTACCAAGAGAGGAGAATCCGAAAAACCAACCATTAGTTTCAATTCCTATTATGGCATACATCAATACGGAAAGAAACTAAATGTATGTGGCCCTGAAAGGTATTTCGAGAAAAAACAGGATTACCTGTCGTTGATACTGAGAATGGATGTTCCTGATTCAATCGTACTATCTACCCGGTTTGAACCATTTGAAAGAGAAAATTATCAAAACGGAATTGTTTTAGACCCATACGATGCTATAACCAACGATGATGCATCAATCCAAAACTATGATCTAAGCATCTCGGGTACTTCGGAGCGATCCAGCTATTTTATGTCCACTTCATATACAAACGACAAAGGGTTAATAAAAGGAGATGATTTCAAACGTCTCACGGCAAGGGTTAACCTGGAGACTGAAGTAACAGAATGGTTGAAGCTTGGTGTGAATACATCATTAACGCATAGCGATAGATCTGGTGGAGCAGTCGATTTTGATGGTGCCCTCAGGTTGAGTCCTTTCAGCCAGCTCAGGGACACCACGGGTGCACTCAGGCTATATCCTTACGGTTCTTATGTCGAAAATCCATTATACACGTTGAATGTAGACGATCTGGATAAATCAGATAACCGATCTATCATGGCATATAGTGTTCTGGATTTACCATTTATAAAAGGATTAAGCTATCGCATCAATTATTCAAATAATTACCTGGTTGATCACAGATCCTACTACTATGGAAGGGATACTGAAATCGGGCAAGATTTAGGAGGAGTCGGTGAAAGAGTGGTGTCAGAAACAAATTACTGGTTGCTTGAAAATATTCTTAATTACAAGACTGAAATAGGAAGAAACCACTCTTTAAGCTTTACAGCGATGTACGGTGCCGAACAAACAGATTATACTTATAACGCGTTAACCGGTTCAGGATTTACCACTGATGGCATGAGTTATAATGGCCTTTCTTCCGGTAATAGCACGATACCCCTAACAAGAGCTGCAGAAGAGTCTCTGGTATCTGCACTTGGGAGAATCAATTACAAGTTGTTAAACAGGTATTTGTTTACTGCCACAATCAGAAGAGACGGATCATCGAAATTCGGGAAAAACAACAAGTTCGCCTATTTCCCCTCCGTGGCTGTTGGATGGGTATTATCACAGGAAAGTTTTATTAAAAATATTAAGGCTGTAGATTTTCTGAAATTGAGATTTTCATTCGGGAAAAATGGATACAATGGTATACCACCTTACCGAACCCAACCTAAGATGTATACACGACGTTACGAGTACGCGAATGGAAATGACCAGGCAGCTATTTTCTCATCAATGTGGAATCAGGAGAATTATCCCTCCGAACTTCAGAATGAAAATCTAAGATGGGAATCAACCCTTGCTTCAAATATCGGAATTGATTTTGCATTATTTAACAACAGGTTTAGTGGTACCATAGAATATTACAAGGGAAGAACCTATGATATTCTCATGAATCGTCCGGTTCCAATTGTCTCTGGATTTAATACCTCTTTCCAGAATATCGGGGAAACGGAAAATAGCGGGATCGAAATTACACTTAATACGGTGAACATCAAATTATCAGATTTTGAATGGAAATCAACCCTTACTTATTTTAACAACAATAATGTGGTTACTTCACTTTTGCCAAACGAGGACTTGTTAACACCCGATAATCCAAGGACGGAATACGCGTTGCAGGTAGGATACCCGGTATTCGCCTATTATGATTACGTGAAAGACGGCATCGTCCAGGAGGATGAGATTTACATGGATGGAGGCCCGCTTTGGGCACCCGGGAGCTACAGGTTAGAGGATTTAACCGGTGATTCGGCAGTTACGGTTGATGATCGCCAATACATTGGTACAACCCAGCCAGACTTTATGGCCGGTATTCAGAATACCATTACCTACAAGAATATTTCACTTTCTTTTCTGGTAAACATCGTAATCGGTGGAATTATCCGCAATGAAAGGATTAATTTCTACCAGGATGCAAATATCGGTGTACTTCCTGACAGGACCAATACATTAGACATGGACTGGTGGATGCCGGATAACCCGGACGCGAAATACCCCCGGTTAACATATACCAATCCATTTAACGTGGGCGAGTACGACAGCAGGAGTTTCGGACGACTACAGGATGTTACGCTATCTTACCGTTTACCCTTAAAATGGACAAACAGTCTTAAAATGAGTAACGCGAAGATTTATCTTAGCGGTAAAAACCTGATAACCATCGATGATGATTTTCATGACTGGGATCCGGAAAATCAGAATGTATCTGTGTGGGCCAATACCAACAGAGTTGAGCAAGATGGCCGCGGAGATGTGCCCTGGCTTCCCGATCAGGCTCAACAGGTACACGGTGGAAGGAGTGGATTTCCCTTACCCAGAACCATTGTGATGGGAATAAATGTAAGTTTTTAATAAAAATATGCAAGGATATCATGAAATCAATAAATAAATATGTAACCGGAATAATGCTTCTATGTGCCATGGTCTCATGCAATGAAGATGAATTCCTGAAAGAAGTTCCAAAAGATTTTCTTGGTCCTGAAAGTGTGTATTCCACCGTTGAAGGATTTGAAGCAGGAATTGCTGCCTGTCATGAGGCTGTAAGGAGGGAAACAAATCATGATCATCATGTTACAGAATGGGCAGGATATTACCGCACCGATTGTTTTTGGGCCGGGGCACCGGATATTGCCTCCCGGCTTTCACCTCAGACTCTTACACCGACTGAATCAAATATAGTAAGACATTGGGAATGGGCATATGGAGAATTAATACCTCGGGCAAACATTGTTATTTATTTTGCGGAAAAAAACAGCGATATTTTTCTTACAGAAGAACAAAAAAATGAATATATCGCAGAGGCTAAATTCTTCAGGGCATACGGGCACATACTTCTAACCACCTTTTTTAAGAATGTTCCCATAGCTGACAAACATGTTGTTGAACCCCGATATGATTTTGAAAGTTCTTCAAGAGAACAGGTGTTGGATTTTGCTCTTAATGATCTGAAATATGCTTCCAAATGGTTGCCACAGGCGGATGATGTAGCCTACGATGGCAGAATACCTAAAGGGGCTGCACTGCACTTACTGGCTGAAACCTATCTTTCTCTGGTAGTGGAAAATCCCGAATTGGAGAATTATGTTGATTCGGCCATCACTGCTACATCTAAAGTGATTGAATCGGGTCAATATCAATTGATGACAGAGCGGTTTGGCGTTGGAAAAAATGAACCCGGTGATGTTTTTACTGATTTGTTCAGGGAAGGAAACCAAAACAGATCAAATGGTAATCGTGAATGCATATGGGCGCTTCAGTTTACTTACGGCACGCCTGGTGGAGGGTTTATCCTTAGAGGTGATGATATTCTGATGTTCCCGGGAAATGGATGGCCCAGGGTTTTTTGCCCTGGATGGTTTAGAATAGAAGATCCCGATGGAAATGCCGGCATGCTGGAACAATCTGACAGCCTTGCCCACGGCCCCGGATGGGTAAATCCAACAAACTACTGGAAATATGAAATCTGGCAATCCGATTGGGATAATGATACCAGAAATTCCAGGCACAATATCAGGAGAGAATGGTATTATAACAATCCTGAATCCAGCTACTTTGGTCAGAAAATAGAATATCACCAGCATCTGGATACTACATACGATTATTACCCGATGATACGCAAGTTCGATTATGCCAGCAACAATGGCGATCCTGGAATTGAATCTATTGCTCTTGACATGTACAGACTGCGATTTTCTGAGGTTCTGTTGTTAAGGGCAGAAGCTTACCTTTTAAATGGTGAACCACAAAAAGCTGCAAATGATATTAACAGGGTGCGTGAGCGTGTCAATGCTACACAAATTACGGCTAGTGATGTTACTCTGGAGTATATACTGGATGAAAGGGCAAGAGAACTCTCCATTGAAGAGCACAGGAGAAAAACATTGGTGCGGACTGGTACCTATATTGAACGAATGCAAAAATATAATCATCAGGACGGACCTGAATTTCAGGAGTATAACAGATTCTGGCCCATACCGCAATCTGCTATCGATCAAAATGTGGATAATCCTGATGGAATCCCTCAAAATGAAGGATATTATTAAAAAAACGTCATAAAAATGAGGGTGTCTAAATTTATTTCCGACCTCCTTTGAGGCTAAACATTTATTCTTTACCCTCATAAAGGATAGCTAACAAATGTGTCTGAATCTTAAATATATAATAATGAATTTGCAACGAAATGTAGTTTTAATGCTTTGCTTATTTCTTTTTCCAGCGAGCTATCTGTTTGGTACAAATTATTATTTGTCTGAAAATGGCACGGATCAAAATGATGGGAAATCACCAGAAAAGGCCTGGAAATCTTTAATTCAATTAAATACTGTCAATTTGAAACCCGGGGATACTGTTTTTTTTCATGCGGCTCACCATTTTACCGGGTCATTAAGAATTTTCCGTTCGGGAAAGGAAAATAAACCTATTGTATATACCTCTTATGGTGGAGCAGAAAAACCAATTATTTCTGGTGCTTACAGAATTGAAGGATTTCGTAATTTAAAAAAGAACTTATATACGACCCGGACGAATAGAACTATTAAACATGTTTTTCAGGATAACCGCCTTTTGGTTCCTGCCCGATATCCTAATTCAGGTTTTCTTAAAATGGATGGGGGAGGATATCATTTTTGTAAAAAGGGTAATCTTGATTTTCCTGCCGAAGTTATACAGAATTCAATTATCAGGTTACGACCTGTGAACTGGAGTTTTTACACCAGGCAAATAACAGAAGTTCAAAACGATAATCTGATCTTTAATGATTCGATTAACTATTTGTGCCAAAAAGATTGGGGATTCTATCTGGAGGGTAAGTCTGAATATCTTGATCATGATGGAGAATGGCATTTTGACAGAGTAAATAATACTCTTTCAATTATTTCAGATGATCCCGAAAATATAAAAATTGAAGGATGTGATATTGATTATGGTATTTATCTGGATAAAGAAATTTCTAATATAATTATTGAAAATATCCATATCGAAAAATATGCAAAGGATGGAATCCTGATAAACAATAATAATCGTCATGTGACCATTCAAAATTGCAAGATTAGCAATTGCGTTGAGCGTGGAATAAATCTTATGCCAGGTGCGTCTTTTTGCACTGTCAAAGATAATGAGATTGCAGATTGTTATGGACAGGGCATTTCACTTCTCGAAGCCAATAATTCTGTACTTGAAGGCAACTTTATTCATAGAATAGGTCTGAAACCCGGTATTGGCATCAGCGGAGTAAATGGTGCAACAGGCATCTTAATTACCGGCGATGAACTTAAATTGCCTGGAGATCCTATGCGGCCATTCAATAATGTCATACGCCATAACAGGGTAGATTCAACCGGATATAACGGAATTCGTATGGATGGATACAACAGTGTATGTGAATACAATGTAGTTAAAAATGTAATGTACACTCTTAATGATGGGGGTATTTTCTATTGCTGGGCTCAGGATTCAACTTTTACACATCATAATATTGTCCGGAACAATATTCTTCTTTACAGTCACGGAAATATTGACGGCACGCCTGGGGGTGAACCCATGTGCAATGGTTTGTATATTGATAACAGGGTAAATCATATATTGGCTGAAAATAATGTAATAACAGGAGCTCATAACGGTATAGTTCTCAATGATAATACAAATAACATAATAGTGAGAAATAACATCAGTTATAATAATGCGAATGGTATAATTATTTCCGAATGGTGGGTTCCGGGTGTGACCAGAAATAATACCATCACCCAAAATACTTTTATTTCCCCTGATTACCGAAAACAAACATTAACCATTTCATCGGTTGCTGTACCTGATTTTTATCCTGGTGTAATAGACAGCAATACTTACATCAGTCTAAAAGAGAGATTTCATCTGAAGTCTGTATCCTTGCAGAGTGGTCACATCAAAAGAACTGACGAATGTTCCTTTGAAGGATGGAAATTACTTACAAGGCAGGATCCTAATTCTAAAAGTATAATTCAGAATAAAGAAAATTCAAGAAGCTGTAAAGTATTGGTTAATGAAAAAAACCTCCCGGAACTTGTGCAACTGTGTAAAGATAAAGAATACAGGTTAACTGATGGAACTCCAATAAAGGATGAAATTCGTATTGAACCGCTATCAGCAAGAGTTCTTTTAGTTGAATAAAAACAAAAAATCAAAAAAAATCATGAAAAATATTTTTAAGAATTACCATATAATGTTCAGTTTAAAGTTAATGTGCCTGGGAATCTTTTTGGTTTTTTCATCATGTCAGCCGGAAGAAATGAGTTTATTTGTTTCTCCGGGAGGAAGTGATAATTCACCCGGAACCTTAGATAAACCACTCCAAAGTATTTCCGGTGCCAGGGACATGGTTCGAAAGCTCAAAAATGAATCACCCGGCAATAAAATTATAGTTTATTTCAGGGAAGGCGTATACGATGTTGAACAAACAATTGAGTTTAATGAATCAGATTCAGGCAATTCTGATAATCCTGTCATCTATAAAAACTATAATGATGAAAAGGTTGTTTTTTCAGGTGGTAAAACTGTTCCTTCTGAAGCATTTAAACCATTAACAGAAAAGCATGTATTAGACAAAATAATAGATGAGGAGGCAAAAAGCAAAATCGTTCAGGTAAATCTTAAAGATTTAGGCATAAGCAATTACGGAACTATTAAACAACATGGATTTTCCGTTGCAATTTTACCTGCACAGATGGAACTGTTTGTCAATTCAGAACCTCAAACTCTTGCAAGATGGCCTAATGAAGGCAGAATAAATATTCCGGAATTAATCGATGAAGGTTCACTGCCTATAGAAAACGATTTTAGTGGCAGGGGCGGAACAATAAGATACACTGATGAAAGACATAATTTATGGCATAATCCTGATGAAATCTGGATTTGGGGATTTTTTAAAGCTGGATATGCCGATGACAATATTGGAATAGAAAGTATTGATACCATCAAAAAGACTATAAAGTTTAAACATCCCCATATGTTTGGCATGGCTAAAACTGATCGTGAACATGAATGGACAGGAAGAAATGCCGGGTATCATGTATTTAATGTGTTGGAAGAAATTGATATGCCTGGTGAGTATTATATTGACAGAGAAAAAGGAATACTTTATTATTATCCCAAAGAGGATTTATCTAAATCGGAAATTGTTGTAAGTGTAATCGAAGATCCACTCCTTGCTCTTGAAGGCGTTTCAAATTTAGTATTCGAAGGAATTATTTTTGAATACGGTAAGGGAATGGGCGTATATCTCGAAAGAGGAAATAATAATATTTTCCGATCCTGTATTTTTCGAAATTTTGGTACCATTGCTGTCATGTTTGGAAAAGGTGTTAGCGGAGTTGATTATCCAATTCATGAGTTTACCGGCACATTAACATCGAGAACAGTTGGCAATTTAAAGGCACATCATTATGAAAATACAGATTTTTATAATGAAGCCGGAAAAAACCACGGAATAATTAGTTGCAATATATACAACACCGGTTCCGGAGGTCTGGTATTAAGCGGCGGAAACAGAACTACCTTAGAAGAAGGAGGTAATTATGTAGTTAATAGTGAGTTTTATAATGTGAACAGAAGAAATAAAACCTACTGTGCCCAAATTACCTTATATGGGGTAGGAAACAAAATCAGTCATTGTTATTTCCATGATGCACCCCATTTGGCCATAGCGATCTTTGGGAATGAACATTTAATAGAATATTCACGTTTCGAAAGGCTGGTACAGGATATCCATGATGCTGGAGCAATTGGAATGGGCAGAAATCCATCTGAAAGGGGTAATAAAATTATGTATAATTATTTTGCGGAACTTGGATCTGACGGATTTAAAAATACTGCTTTACACCTTGACGATGGTTCTTCAAAAATAACAGTTCATGGTAACATTTTTAACCGTGCTTCAAAAATGGATTTTGGAGATGTTGTTATTAATGGGGGCTCCGATAACCTTGTTTCAAATAACATTTTTATTGAAGGGGCCCATGGGATATGGCTTGAAGATCCCGTGATTGCAAAAACACCTTTCTATATGGTAAATAATGGATTAGATACGGGTGGTCTATATTGGCAAAGAATGCGTGAAGACCTGGATATTACCAGCAAAGTATGGAAGGACAAGTATCCTGATTTCGCTAATATTTTTGAATGGGAAACTCCATTTCTTAAACGAAATAGAGTTGTGCGAAATGTATTTTACAGAACTCCATATATGATCAGTAAACATGGATTTGATTCTACCCGGTTTGAGATCTGGGAGAAAAACTGGATAACAGATCAGGATCCGGGGTTTAAAAATATTAATGACGAAAATTTTGAACTCAAGGATGATGCACCTGTTTATACCAGAATACCAGGTTTTGAGGAAATTCCTTTTTCGGAAATCGGACTGGTAATGAATAAAGACAGACAAAAGATTGATAAGATGGAAATGTTTTAGAAAAAGTCCTCTTACCACAGAAATTTAAAACTGTTAGAATATTGTTTTATTATGCACGTATGGGAAAGAAGGATTTTAATATGAGTTTATTTTAAAATTTCCATGATGATTACGGAGGAAATAGCAATATTTCCTTTTCCCATACTAGTGTCATGTCAATTGAGAAAATTTCATTCCTTCGGTTGGAAGTGACCAGGCTCTAAATTCCAGAGAAGATAGAATTACTGAAATATATTTAGAAGAATATGTCTGATCAGTTTACTGTAATGTCATGATGCATATTATGAAAACAAAACAATTTTTTTATGCGGTTTTTTTTCTTGTTTTACTTTTAAACGCATGTAATCCGGATCCGGATGGATTAACTCGTGAATACCGGCTATGGTACCAAAATCCAGCAAAACAATGGGATCATGCACTTCCTGTAGGAAACGGTCGTTTAGGGGCAATGGTATATGGCCATCCCTATTCAGATACTATTCAATTTAATGAAGAATCTCTATGGTCAGGAGTAAAAGTTAATCCCAATAACCCTGGGGCTTTACATGCACTTGATGAAATCAGAGCTTTACTCTTTAATGATCAAAATAAAGAAGCTTTTGAATTAGCCCGGCAAAACCTGCTTGGCACTCCCCCTAGAATACGTTCTTATCAAACTTTTGGCAACATTATTATTCAGAATCGTTCAGAGAAAAATTCATTTGCTGATTATGAAAGAGATTTATTCCTGAATACAGGCATAGCATCAGAGAGATACACGATTAATGGACATTCCTGTCAAAAAAGAATTTTTGCATCTGCTGCAGATGATCTGATTGTAATCAATCTGGAATCCGATGCGCCGGAATCGTTAAATGTTACCATAATGTTGGAAAGATCCCGGGATGCCACGGTACAGGCGGCTGAAAACAGAATGCTGATCATGGAGGGACAGGTTATTGACAAGGAGGATCCACTAAAAGGACCTGCAGGTAAACATATGCGGTTTGCATCAATTCTTCATGTATTAAACACAAACGGAGAGGTACGTACGGAGAATGATAATATAATAATTGAGAAAGGTTCCCGTGCAACAATCGTTATAGCAGCTAACACAGATTATTCACTTGATAAACTAAATTTTGACAGGGAAATCGAACCATTGGAACTTTGTAGGAACAACATTGCGAAAGTTGAAAAATTCTCCTATGGTGAACTGGAAAACCGACATATTAAAAAACACGGTCCCATTTTTGAACGTGTTGATTTTCACCTCGGTGATTTCCAGCAGGATACAATTCCAACGGATGTAAGGTTAGATTTGGTAAAGAACGGCCATCCAGATCCGGAGCTTGTCACTTTATATTTTCAATATGGCCGATATCTGCTAATGGGTAGTTCCGGATTTTTTGGCCGGCTGCCGGCCAATTTACAGGGAGTTTGGAACCATCATTACAATGCACCCTGGAGTTCCGATTATCATACAAATATTAATCTTCAAATGAATTACTGGCCTGCAGAGGTTTGTAATTTATCAGAAACTTTCCATCCTTATGTTCATTTTTTTAATAAAATTATGGAGCCGGGAAGGGTCACTGCCAGAGAAATGTATGGAGCAAATGGTTGGACAATGCATCATGTAACGGATGTTTTTGGTTATACAGCTGTTAATGCCGGAATTGAATGGGGGATGTTTCCTGTGGGAGCTTCATGGGTTTGTTTCCCAATTTGGAGGCATTATCAATTTAACAAGGATACATCCTACTTGCGTGATCAAGCCTGGCCGGTTATGAAGGGAGCGGTAGAATTCATTCTTGATTTTCTGATTGAAAGTCCTGAAGGCTACCTGGTAACATCTCCTTCTTATTCCCCTGAAAATACCTTTATCTTACCCGGATCGGGTGAACCCATGCGATTAACTTACGGTCCCACCATGGATGTTATGATCATTAAGGAACTTTTTAATTATGCCACTGAAGCCATGGAAGTATTACAAACAGATGCAGCTCTGAAAGAGAAAGTTGAAGAAGTACTTGAAAAACTTCCTCCTGTTCAGATAGGAGCAGACAGTACAATTCAGGAATGGATAAAGGATTATCAGGAATACGAACCCGGACACCGGCATATTTCACATCTGGTGGGATTGCATCCCGGAACGACCATAAATGAAAATAATCCCGAACTTTTTGATGCTGCCCGTCGAACAATTGAAAAACGTTTGAAATATGGAGGGGCAGGAACAGGCTGGAGCCGGGCGTGGACAATAAATTTTTATGCCCGGCTGAAAGATAGCCAGGAAGCATATAATCACCTGATAAAATTACTTCAACTTTCAACCTTGCCAAATTTGTTCGATACTCACCCTCCTTTTCAGATAGACGGAAATTTTGGAGGTACCGCCGGAATAGCAGAAATGCTTCTCCAGAGCCATACCGATGTAATTGAACTTTTACCGGCATTGCCAAAAGATTGGCCAACTGGCAAAATAACGGGTCTTAAAGCTCGTGGAGGCTTTATCATTGACCTTTCATGGAAAGATGGAAGTCTTGAGGAAGTACACGTGTTTTCAGAGAAAGGCTTGCCATGTACCCTTAAATATGGAGATTCATCCAGAACAATAGATACCAAAAAGAATCAGTTATACAACTTTACAGGGAAGGATTTTAAATAGGCTGCTGAAGAAAAACGGAGTAGGACCATCTTCTCCCACTTAA
>CAYRRV010000051.1:0-23698 GCA_964426725.1 uncultured Bacteroidales bacterium
TTCAGAAGAATATTACAAAAACAACCAGGCAAGATATTACGAGACAATTAATCTTTATGTGAATTTTTATGAGCTAAATTATGACAAATGCAATAGATTTTTAGAAATGCTTCCGGGGTGCCTGAAATAAGTCGGGTAGTTAATGGGGATTTAAGCTTATCATATCTGATAAAGTTGTGTTACCTTTTTCAAAGAACTTTAAGTAAATTTGTATATTTGTATCCTATGGTAACGCAGGACACACAACGCCACAGACACGCGGTCATAAAACATAGCGTTTTCATTACAATTTGCAAGTTTAGCTCCCGCTGCCAAGGTCAGTAATGGTTCATAAGTTCGAAACCATGCAATCCGCTACGTTTTATATTGCCGACCGTTTAGCGCAAATATTAATTAGACAAATGTCACATCAGAAAAAAAGTCAGAAATTATGACAAATTTCAAAGAAAATAATTCAATAGAAAGATCTAGGGAACATCTTGCCAATGAAAGAACTTTTCTTGCCTGGATCCGGACTAGTATTGCATTGATGGGCTTCGGCTTTGTAATTGTGAAGTTTACCTTATTTCTTAAACAACTCTCATTACTTTTAGAAACAGGTGATGTATCAACAGAAGGATATTCGGCAATTATTGGGGTAATAATGGTTGCGATTGGTGTGATAATGGTTATCTTGGCTTTTGCTCAGTACATAATGAATTACAGGCAGCTAAAAAGAGATTTCTTTGTTTCCTCCTCGATGCTATCGCTATTGATAACGCTCATAATTATTATAGGCGGTATCTTTTTAATATTTTTCTTATTATCAAATATTTGAATTTCTTTTAAGCACGGACCCATTTTTAAGCCTCAAAACAATATTCCCAATAATTCACAAGGATTTAAACAGGGTTTGCTGACCTTCAAAGCAAGCACTATTTGGCTTTCCTAAAGATATTTGCAATCGTTTTTCCAATTGTATCTATTTTTTCAATGGTTTCTAATAAAGAAGGATTTGTTAAATCTATCTGTTCACTGCCTATGTTAATATTTTGTGATGGATATATTAATAAAAAACTTCGCTCTTGGAAATATTTATCTAAATATTCAGGTATTTTAGTCATTGACGAATGGTAAGACAATAAATTCTTTCTGCTCATTACAATTATAATATTGTCATTTATCTTAATATTTTTTGATAATATTAAAATGTTGTCCCATTCAGTAAATACATTAAACTCAACTTCGATTGGATGTTTTAAACATATATTCTTAATTATCTCAATTGTGTGTTCCGACGCGTAAAAAATAATTTTTGAACCTGTATTTACTGCAATGTTCCAAATCTTTGCCAACCAAAAAGAAAAACCAATTTCGTACTCTGCATTTTCCGGGATTATGATAAGATGCCGTTTAATAGTTGAAATCGGTTGAAATGGTCTGTATATATATGTTGAAACATTGATTTTTGATAAAATTTCTTCTGTCATACGGCCTAAAAAAGTATCTGAAATGCTTTTTTTAACATGAAGCCCCAGTATTAAATCTGTAATATTATTTTCTTTAATTATATTGGTAATCCCATGAACCAAATTTAAATCATATCGTAAAAGTGTTTTTAAATCTATATCATTTGCCGATGCTGCAATTTTAGCTTTATCCAATATTTTATTTGCATTTTTATCAACCTCAGGCGATGTATTGTCGCTATTTATAATATTTAATGCATATAATTCATTTTTGTTGTTCTTCGATTTAATAATGTTACTCAAGTTAATTAATTCATCAATAGTATTTTGGTTACTAATTGGAATAAGAATTTTTTCATAATTATCATTAGTTTCTTCTTCGGTATGGTCTTTTATAGCAATTTTACCAGCACTTTTCTGAGTGGCAAATGAAGCAATAGTACAAGTAACCAAAATCATTATAATTGTGCCATTCAAAATGCTGTCATTCAATAATCTTATAGGTTCATTATTGGTGTCATAGCCAAGAATTATGTTATAACCTACCAAAACAGCAGCTAAAGTTGCAGCAGCTTGTGAATTTGTTAAACCAAAAATTAATAATCGTTCATCTTTGTTAAACCTGATATTTTTCTGCGTTAACCAGGCTGCTATATATTTGCTACCTGTTGCAACAATAGACATGGTAATAGCAACACCAATAGTGTTAATATCACTAAAAGCCCTGTAATCAATAAGCATACCTACACCTATCAGAAAAAACGGGATAAAAATGGCATTCCCTACAAAATCAATTCTATTCATTAGTGACGATGTTCGGGGAATAAGCCGGTTCAAAGCTAAGCCAGCCATAAAAGCACCAATTATTGCTTCAATGCCAGCAACTTGTGATAATACTGCGCCTGAAAAAACAATTACCAATACAAAAATATATTGAGAAACATTATCATTATAACGTTTAAAGAACCAACGGGCAATAATTGGAAATAAGAAAATAATCAGTAGCGTAAAAATTATGAAAGAAACAACCAATTTTATCCAGAAATAACTATTTATTTCCCCGTTGGACATTCCAACAATAATTGCCAAAACCAAGAGGGCTAAAATATTTGTTATCAGTGTGCTGCCAACTGATATATTTACTGCCCTGTTTTTTGAAATCCCAAGTTTACTAACGATTGGATATGTTATCAAGGTGTGAGATGCAAACATACTTGCCAATAAAACGGATGTAGGGATAGAGAAATCAAGAAAATAAATACCAACAATTGTTCCTAAAATCATAGGTATAAAAAAGCCATATAAACCAAGGAGTGTGCTTTTTCCTGCATTTTTCTTAAAATCGTTCATGTTAATCTCTAATCCTGCAAGAAACATGATATATAGAAGTCCTGCAGTTCCTGATAAAATAATACTACTATCACGTTCTAAAAGATTAAAACCATAAGGGCCGATTAAAACGCCAGCTATAATCATTCCAAGCAATTCGGGTATTTTTAACTTGTCTGACAGAATTGGTATGATTAAAATAATCAGCAGTATTATTAAGAACTTTAATACCGGGTCTGTTAACGGGAGCTGTATTTGTAATATAGTCGATATCATAATTAAATCACATTTTCAAATTTAAATACAAAAGTAGTTAATATGTGCGAGGTTTTGTTAGCCTTGCACCCAACGAAATAGTGTTTTATATTAAGCTGAAAAATATAAACTTTACGAAAAAAGATTAAAGTTTCAAAAATCTGGATATGAGATTAAGGGAAGGTTATCAGGAACATTTCCTCAACCGTTGGTATAAAAATTGCCGTCGGTTGTTCCTTGCTGTTGCAAATTTAAAAAGAAAATAATATGTTTGTTTAATCATCTATACAAAAGTCCGATTTACAGGGGACTAGGCCGCGTACATCATGATGGTATGGTGATGTTGCGGAGTACTGCTTTTAGCAGGGCAACAGCTACGATTGGGGTAATTACAGGTGTCTTCGGGCTTGGATTCTATCAGCGGGGGATTGGTCTAATGCTTTTAGTATTCGTAGCGCTGCTTATTGCGATTTGAAATACTTGGTAGGTACTGGGCTTTTTACATTGGTAAGTATGAACCGGCAAATACTAATCAATAACCTTATATTATGAAGAATTATATTAAAAAAATCCTCAGGTTAATCAATTTCTCAAGGATTTCGGTTTTTACAAGAACCTTAATTCTTTTGTTGGTAATTTTATTGATGTCCGGTTTAACAGCATCCTATTATATTTTTGTTGAAGGATCATGGAATGATTTGCGATGGCTCAATAAAAGTTCCCGCTCCCAAACTTCGGTTGAAGCAATGAAATCCAAAGCCGAAGATATTATTCAGATTTTTCAGAAGGCTGCTGTTTTCAATCCACCACGAGGTATGAGGATAGTTCCTTTAGGTGAATTTCATAAAAGTATTACATTGGCGGAAAATAATAAGAGTCCGGAACGGATTTCACTGCACCTTGGAATCAAAATACCACCGGATGCGAATCGTACTGCCGCAACTATAAATGTATGGATAAATGATCCGCTGTTTCTCCTTGGCGATCCTGTACTCAAAGACAATTCCGGTGAAATATTCATGCTTCCTCCCTTAACCGGTCATTTGGCCGGGCAAAGCATTTATTCCCGCACAGCCCATCCTGCAGGTTATGAAGAAAAATATCCTTCACAAAGCATGTTTCCCTTATGGGCCCATAATATTGAACCTTTTCTCAGGGGGGTGGTCAGGCCAAGCTTTAAACTGGCTAAAGGCACTGTGACTACCATGTTCACTACAGGAGGAAAGCCTTTCTGGAAAACTGTTAGCCAGGAAAGATGGATAAAGGCGATGATCGAAAAAGCGAAAAATGATCTTGAAGACTTCAGGTCTGGTGTTGTAGCGGCGCAGCAGTCGGATGTAACTAGTGAACAAATAGATCAGTTAAAAAATTACCTGAAAAGGGTCAGGTCATTGTTTGAAGAAGAAGAAATTATGGAGAGACATGCCAGCTCAGTTGAACAAGCAATGTCTTTTTATAATATGATGAAAAGTACAAATCCTGAGGAAGCGGAAAAATACTACCTTAAAACCATAGAAGGTTCGGATGAAAATCTTCAGATACAACTTGATCAGGCGGAAAAAAGCAGAGCAGAGCTGGAAGAGTATGAAAACAAGTTGATTAATGCCCTATTAAAAAGGGAAGATGTATGGACCGGCGCAGATGATTTAATAAGCGGAGGAGACTGGGATGCCCTGGAGGAAACAGGAAGGGAACACAACATTGAGAAACTCATTTATCTTGCCGATGCAGGGAGGGCTATTCCCAAACTTGAGGCCGAGTTAAGCGGATTATCCCCCGCAGAGCGAAAAGCTCCGGCATATGGATTCGAACTGCCACCATGGAATCCTCTGGGAACTCATCGAAATGTAGTTGCTATGCAATTTGAAGCAAAACGTCCATCCGGATTAGTTGATTCCAATGCTGAAGGTGCCAGGGCCCTGGTTTGTCTGGATCCCGACTTTTTTAATTTTGGCAATTCTGATGCATCAATAGGGATCCTGGGAATTGAATATTCCGGATATCACCAGCTCAGACTTCCTTCAGGAGAGGGAACAATGCCTGATGCTTTATGGAGTACCCTGGACTGGGCAGCTTTGAAAGCTTTCATCAAGTGAGAAGCCATCGTAGATAGAGCATCCGGTAAGAAGAATTCCCTGAAGGTGCTAAAGAACGAAGTCATTGATCTGTGACTGTCTCCACCTCCACCGGATTCTTTATGTAACCAGAAAATAACAATTTTTTAATTTCTCTATCCATATATTTTTCTTTTTGAAGAATCAATCGATTTTCTTTGATAAGGATTCTTAATGGCTTTATTTTCCAATAGATCAACAGGCCTATCTAATAAGGATTCCAAAGATTCCTTCAAGGCACGGAAATTTGATTTTTATTACAGGTTGCGCCTGAACGGTTGGCAAGTTGAGTAGACAAGGGGAGTGTTTCGCCAAACGCGAATTCCGTACGGGAAGAAGGCTTCCCGACCGCCGGGCAAGCTATTAGGAGTTATTGATAGTTTATTAAGCGTGTAAGGTGGGTGTAGGATGATTGAAGCCGTACAAAATGATTTTAGAGATAGACATGCCTTACCTCATGAAGAAAGGCGCGGAATTACCCACGCCTTTCTTTATTTTATACTTATACAAGGTATTAGAAATCAACCTGAATGCCTCCCATGATCAAAGTTCCTGGACGATCAGCGAATCCGAATTCACGACTGTCATTGAATAACAAATTTTTACCCTCTACAAATATTTTACTCCCGGAAAATACCTCGTAAGCCACCCGGGCATTGAGAATGACTTTAGCATCAATCTTATCTTCAGCATTGCCCATGGCCTCTTCTACCGCTTCAGGAGCACTCGATAATGCTCTCCAATAACGATTGTAAACCTGTGATGTATAAATATAACTGCCAAGAAACAAATCCAGTTTGCTGGTTGGAACGTACATCGCGGAAAGTCCACCGAAAAAGGAAGGAGTATTTTCATGTTCCCTGTCAACTAAATCACCGGTCAATAATTTATGTTTTTCCAGGTTGGTTTGTTGGTAAGTACCAAATGCTTTTACCAGCATCTTATCGTTTACTGAAATATTTAATGTAGCCGATATACCAAATTGCCTGGCTCTAAGCGATAAATTTTCATAGAATAAAGAATCTTCAAACTGCAGGTGACTGGGAAAGGGTGTCATTTGGTTTTCCATTCCCGCGATACCGGTCAAATCAGTTAAAGAATAATAAGAAGTATCTGAATAAGCGTAAGATACCAACGCGTCAAAATCATCAGAGACAGAATGAAATGCTTCCACGTCAACCTGTATATTGCTGGTAAGTTTTCCGCGCCATCCAATTTCAGCCTGTTGCATGCTCATTAGATCCAAGTTCCGGTTACTATTTGTCGTGCCAATATAATATTGGTTAAATGTCGAAAAAACAACCACTTGTTCTGGCAACAAGGGAACCAGAGGAGCCGTATTGGGATCAATGTTTAAATAAGCTTTGAACATATTGTAATCTGCCTCGGGAATTACACCAACAGGTTCATTTATCAAGATAGGGTTTTTAAAATTAGCATGTAAGTCACCCAGGAAAGCCCCCCTGTTAGCTTTTGAATAGAGGGCCCGAATAATATTATCTTCATTTATCTTAAATGAACCCACGAACTGGTATGACATGTATGGATCTTCCACGAAATCATACTTGTCAAGGCGCAAAGCAGCAATTAATCTTAAATTATCGAGAGGTGAGTAATCTCCCCTTACACTTCCCCCGATAAGCGCGGTATATTTTTCGCCATGGAAAAGACCATTAATATTTGGATCTCCATGTTTCTCCCTGCTCTCAATCTCGTATGGTGCATCATTATAAGCCGCGTATTGATAATTGATACCCGGGCGCACGGAGAGTTTACCGAAATCAAAATCATACTCGAGATTCGAGGTAATATTTTGCATATCATATTTTATTACCGGGCGAATCATACCCTCGCTAAGATTTTGCGTACCTCCCTGGTAGGATACATAACCACTCAAACCTTTAAAATTAAGGTGCATGTTTCCAAAAGTGGTCCTAGATGATCTTGCTGAAAACGGGGTCGCGATATTCTCGAAGAACACGGTTTGAACAGTAGAGCTTTGGTATCCGCCATTAAGATTTACTGACAATTCATCCATGGGTTGAAGAAAGAGACTGGCATTACTGGCATATACCTCCCGGGCCCTGTCAAGCGGAATAGATTGTTGCGCGGGTCCTCCAAAATAATCAATTCCCGTGATATTCAATATACTATCTTCAAAGGGCTCGTATGTACCTGTAAAATACTGGTATTGAACATCGTCAAAACGATTCCTCACATCGTACTTACCGGTTACCGACAGTTTTATTTTATCACTGAACTTGTAAAACCCGTGGATATCGCCAATTAATGTAGCATAATTACCTCCCCTGGCAGTTCCATCAATGTTGAAATTTTTTTCACTATCATTTTTAGTAACAATATTAATCACGCCCGATACCGCGTTAGGTCCGTAAAGAGCAGTTGATGGTCCTCTTACCACGTCGATTCTCTCGATCTGGCTCAAACCCACGGGAAGTGTTTCCCAGAAAGTTCCACCGGCAACGTTATTATACACGGGCACTCCATCTATCATTACAAGAGATATCATGTTTTCCGAGAAATGACTAAAATTATCAGGTGGCACATTATCCAAACCGCGCATGTGTACATCGTATATACCGTTTGTTTTTTCCCGAACTATCATGCCAGGTACCAGGCGCAGCGCCTCCTCGATGGATGTTGCACCAGCCATCTCTATTTCCTTGCTTGTTAAAACCGTGGTAGAGAGAGGAGACTCAAACACTGTTTCTTTTCTTTTTGAAGCCGTGGTCACACTTTTATTCAGTGCCAGTTCCAATAATTCATCCATGGATACACCTACTATTTCAGCAAGCATCATCAAATCATCAAGGGGCATTTCCAGTAACTCTTCATATGATAAATCCAGGACATCCTCCCGGGTCATTTCTTCAATTGGTTTTTGAACAGGTTGTTGTGCACTTAGATTCCCGGCGCCGGTAAGGATAAGTACAACAAAAACGTATTTTATTATGGTTATTATTTTCATTTTTTTCATTTTTTTTTACGTTCTACACTCCTTTTATTTATTCAACAACTATCCCGAGCGAAGTTAGAAATGTGGTATAATTCAATCCACGATCAGCAAGGGTTTTTGTATTAATTTCAAACTTTTGCTTACCATCTATCTTAACGTAATTAATTGCTGCTCCCTTCCTGGCATAGCCGGGCCTGTCTGTTAGAATTGCGGTATGATTGTTCTTCAATTTTTCACTGGCAGCATAAAAATCATTGGTGCGATTAGATGGAATAAACAGTATATGACACTTGGTTATACTGTTGACATTTTGAAATTCTACTACCGATATGGCCTGCTTTCCAACCTTTTTCTTTTGAGCGATTTTTTCAAGTTCTTGAGTAATCGGGTTAGAACCTAGTATGCCAATAATAAAATTACCGGACTTGTAACTATCCGGCCAACCAATTTCTTTGGTAAAATTGTACATGAATAATGCTTTGAACATTTCGTCCTGTGCATGAATCCGGGATGGTGAGAATAACAAGAATATCAATACCATCCCCAACAAGTGGGTTTTTCTCATTTTTATCAGGTTTTTTGTGTTTTAACTATTAAGGGTATACTCCTTATTTCTTTACCAGGTTAAAGTTGGGTTTGAAATAAGTTAAAAAACCTGAATTCTCCAAAAATTTTTATCACATAAAATCAAGAATTTTCTGAAAAGGCATGTTATAAAGGAAAGTAGACATGGTGACATTCATCACCCTTATCATAACATAAACATGTATGCTACATTGTAGTTTATACCGATAACCGATTTATTCACGGATTTCCCAAAACCAGGGATATACGCTGGATTTGAATCATCATCCCCATTCACGGCTATAACAACTTTACCGCGTATTGACCATCCAAGGTACAGGTTTTGCAAAACTTCAACCTTGATACCTGCCAAGGCTTCAAGCCAAAATACATTTAAATCTTGTTCAGCAATCTGTGTCCTCGTGTTTCCCCAATGAGAATCGCGAATAATCACATCATTGGCAGAATGAGTAAAACTACACCAGGCCGGCCTGATTCCCAAAAAAACAATATCATTGTTTCTGAATTTTTCATTATCCAGCATGTTGTAATTCAAACCGGCACGAACAAAATATCCATTAGCGTGATAATCCACGAAATCTTCTTCCTGGGTATAATTATTCAGGCCAAATTCAGCGACAAGGTGGATATCCTTTGAAATTTTGCTATCCAACGAGAATTCCAGTCCCCTGTTGCCAGGATTTAACCCAAGCGTCACAAACCTCCCGATATCAATACCTGTTCTCAAATAAAAACGGCTTGTATCGGTTTGTCCCTTTAAAAAAGCCGGTAACAATAACAAAAGGCACAGGCTAAAAGAAAACCTGAATATTTTGATCTGTCTCAATATCAACATCTTTATTAATTATTGTATCATTATAAGGACTAATCAGGTTTTTTAACTCGAAATAAACGACCCCCCCGCATTTAGGCGAAACAAGATGCACCATCCGTTCATAAAAAAAATATAGCGTATCTTGCATGGAAGGAGAAGAAAACACGAATACCGTGGTATCGGATGCAGGATTCAGTGGCAGGCCAACAGAAATAATATTTATACCGGTGAATATTGTATCTGGTCCGCTAGCAATTGTTAAAACTGTAACATCTCTTAAGGTATCAGGAATAAAATCATTCTCACTTTCCTTGTAAAAACTCATTTTTAGTTTAATATCATCCTGGCTTTCACAATCGATAAAATCCTCACAACATGTTATAAACAAGAAAAGTACCAGGAGACAGCCCGATATTCTTATTTTAATTAGATTCATCATTTTGGTATCTGCTTCATGATTTTTTTTAACAAGGTTGAAAAATTCACAACATCTTCCCTGGTGGTATCAAATGATGTCATCCAGCGAACTTCCGGCAAAGTTTCATCCCAAACGTAAAAAAAGAATTCCTCCTGCAATGGTTCAATTATTTCATGAGGAATAACAGCAAAAACGCCATTAGCCCGCGGTTTCCTGGTTACCTTTACCCCTTTAATTTCACGAACCTCCTCATATAGTAGTCGAGCCATATTGTTGGCATGATCAGCATTCTTCAACCACAAGTCATTTTGAAGATAAGCAATAAACTGGGCGCTGATGTAACGCATCTTGGAAGCTAATTGCATTCCCTGTTTCCTGATGTATTTAAAGTCAGGAGCCAGTTCTTCCCTCATGAAAAGTACAGCTTCTCCGTACATCATACCGTTTTTTGTTCCCCCGAAAGAAACAATGTCCACACCGGCATTTGTGGTAATATCAGCGAGGGTGCATTTTAGTGATGCCGCTGCATTGGCCAGTCTGGCGCCATCAAGATGAACAAGCATGTCATGTTCATGAGCAAAAGATGTGATAGCCTTAATTTCATCGATGGTATATACCGTACCCAACTCAGTTGCCTGGGTGATAGTAATAACCGATGGTTGAACATGATGTTCAAAACCAAAACCGTGCAGATGTTGCTTTATTAATTCCGGGGTAAGTTTTCCATCGGGTGTTTTCAGGGTAAGCAGCTTACATCCCGAGAATTTCTCTGGTGCTCCACACTCGTCCACGTTCACGTGAGCTGATTCTGCACAAATTATTGCATTGTAAGATCTGGTTACAGCGGATAATCCCAACACATTGGCAGCCGTTCCCGTGAAAACAGGATAAAAAATAGTTTTTTCTCCAAAAATACTCCTGATTAATTTTGATGCTTTTCTTGTATAGGGATCATCTCCGTAGGCAACCTCGTGCCCCGTGTTGGCATCCAAGATAGCCTTTAAGACATCCTCGTGTACAGGGGCATTATTATCAGAAGCAAATCCGCGCTTATTCATCATTTACGGTCAACTTAAAATAACTCATCATATTTGGTCCACAGGAAATCACCCAGTTCCCAGGCTTTATAAATAGCTTCATTGCCCTTTTCAATCGAGTATCTTGTAAGGTAATCAACCGTTTTTCCCGGATTCTTAGGATCATATAATTCCAGGGCTTGCTGCTCCATCTTATCTTGATTAATAATAAGTTCTTCTTGCATTGGAATCCAGACCGCGTCCAAATCATGACGCATATCTCCCCATCTTTGGGCAGCTAACGTACCCAACCTGTTGAAGGCCCACCATGCCGATTCACGGGTAAATCCATCGGGGCGCCCCGGCACCTTGTAAGGAGCCGACACATCGGTCGAAGACGCGTACACCGGGACATATACGGAACTGGCAACATTATCCATGGCCATCCATACTACCCCGCCAATCTCATCGGGTAACCAGTCGCGACACTGGATAATTGTAGCATACATGGTATACCAACGAGCAATGGTTCTTTCTCCTCTCCATCCCCATCCGCCGTTTATATTAAAAAGCTTGTTTTCATCATAAGGCATAAAGGGGTTGGCAAGTGGAGAAATTACACATTTACCATCTTCATCAGCAACCGTGATATTTTTCACCATGTCGAATTCAGTTCCCTCGTAATAATCCTTAAAAATTGCAATGAGTTTTGCCATGGTAACGAGCGAGTCGGGTTTAACAGAAAAAGGATAGTTTTCTGCCCGGGGATCCAGTTCAAGTGATGGGGCAACCAAGTCGAAAACCCTCCACTCTCTTCTTCTTGATGCAAATGAAGTCCTGCTTTCCGGTGCATACGCGTAACAGAAACGGAAGGTCTCGTTTTCATTCCACCATCTGTTTTCTTTGGCTACTTCGAAAATATTAGATGAGGCCATGAAATGCTCCTTGTCTTTCAGGTCAATTTCTTTAATCGTGCTGGCGTTTGCATTAACAGAAATATGGTCATCGGGCACGCGTTGTGCCACCCAAACCGCGCCAATTTCACCTTTACCCGGACCTACAATCTCCAGGTGCCACACTTCATTTTTATCAGCTATGGTAAGAGCTTCACCATAATCGTTCCATCCATATTTTTTCAATAATTCATCAGCCAATTTAATGGCCTGCCTTGCCGTTGTACAGCGCTCGAGCATTAATTTGCATAAACGCTGACAATCGATCAATCCCTTGTCGGATTTCAGTTCCTCTCTTCCACCGAAAGTACTTTCTCCAATTCCCAGTTGACGGGTATTCATACACGGGTACGCGGTATTAATATAACCGTGAGTTTCACGAACCTGGGGAAGAGAACCAATTTCAATATGCCGGTAAGTAGGCATTGCCAGAGAATCGCAAGCCACGCGCTTGTACATGGGAACGGTGGCATCTTTAGCGTGCTTTTTTGCAGGCACCACGTCAAACCATGAACGGGTACGATGACTGTCATCGGTATGACTGGTATAAACAGAGCCATCCGAGGAAGCTTCCTTTCCAACAGTTATAGTAGTGCATCCGTCGGGATATCCATCTACCCAATCGGGTTGAGCGTTTAGCTGTAGGCATACTATCAGTAATATAGGAATATAACGTATCATAACATTTATTTTTTTGGCTAAGGTAGAAAAATAAAAAGAAAAACCCGACATTTGCCGGGTCTTCGATGTATAATTGAGGTTCGAGGGTTCAATGTTCAGGGTCTATATAACTAATTTTTGGAAATTGAACTCACTACCAATGCTCCCCCGGCCATTGCCAGGTCTTTCAACATTTGTGACATGCTTTGCATCATTGCTCCCTGGTCCGGGGCATTGGCTATACCCGGGATGTGAATTGTCAAAACAAAGATCAGGAGCATTGCAGCCAATAAAACAGCGCCTATTTTAGCATACCTGTTAATTATCATGCTAATTGAGGCCAGGATTAAGGCAGCTCCTGTAAGATATACCCAAAATACCGGGGCGGGAAAAAAAGAGGGTACCATGCCACCCATGGCACCGGCATTCATAAAATGATTGATTCCAAAAACCATGAAAGGCAACGCGAATACAATTTTCCCGAGTGTTTTCATAGGTTTAGTTTTTAAATTTTCAATGCAATATAGTGAATACCATTGATATATAAAAATTCTACAATTAAAAATCTTCATAGATCATGATATAACCATGTTTACACTTTGGTGTTTCTATAAAAATAATGAAGAATGCTACTTGATTTCTTCTACTGTTATTTCGAAAATCAGATTTTCTCCGGCCAGAGCATGATTTGCATCCACGGTTATTCCGGTATCTGATTTATCAATTACATTCAGGGTAATTTTGGTGCCATCAGGATGAGAAGAAATCAATTGTTCTCCGATCTTCGGGTCCAGATTTTCTGGTAACCGTTCTTTAGGAATATGTTTCACGAGTTCATCGCTTCTTTTGCCATAAGCCTGATCGGGTGGTATTTCCACGGTCTTTGTTTCGTTTTCTTCCATTCCCAGAACTGCTTGTTCGAAACCCGGGATTAGTTGACCTTCTCCCACTTTAAAAGTAAGGGGTTCACGATCTTTTGATGTATCAAAAACAGTTCCGTCATTTAATTTACCCGTGTAATTTACTTTTACGGTATTTCCTTTTTCAACTTTTGACATGATAAAGTTTTTATAAATTTATAAATTATAATTCACCCATAAAGTTATACCATAATCATGCCTAATACAAATTGTATCCTAAAAAATGCGGAAATGTGGAATAATAAAGACAAATAGGGAAACTATACCGTGACGAGAAACCACATTATGCATCGAGTTTATCCTTTCGCGTTGTTGAATTTTCATTGGTTTTTAAGAACAGACGTTCGAAAATGAAAAACATTACACCTATAATTAAAAAAAACGGCTATCAACCAAAAGGCAATAGCCGTGAAAATGTTTGCATCAAGAAAAAAATTAAGCCAAGGTGGCTACCATTACTGCTTTTATTGTATGAACACGGTTTTCTGACTCATCGAAAACAACAGAAGCGGGAGATTCAAATACATCCTCTGTTACCTCCATTGCATCCAGACCGAACTTCTGATAAATTTCTTCTCCCATTTTTGTTTCCCTGTTATGGAAAGCAGGAAGGCAATGCATAAATTTCACTTCAGGATTTCCTGTTAGTTCCATGACCTGGCTATTAATCTGGTATGGCTTTAACAATTTTATTCTTTCTTCCCAAACCCCGGCTGGTTCTCCCATGGAGACCCAAACATCGGTATAGAGGAAATCTGCGTCTTTAACGGCTTCTTCCACGCTCTCGGTAAGGGTAATTTTTGCACCGGTTTCTTTGGCAACATCCTGACATTGCTTTACAAGAGAGGCAGCAGGTTGGCTCTGTTTTGGGGCAGCAGCACGAAAATCTATACCCATCTTTGCAGATCCAACCATTAGTGAATTGCCCATGTTATTGCGTGCATCGCCCATGTAGCATAATTTCATCTGAGACAATGGCTTATCGCAATGCTCCATCATGGTCAATAGATCAGCCAATACCTGGGTGGGATGAAATTCATCGGTTAACCCGTTCCAAACAGGAACACCCGCGTATTGAGCCAATTCTTCCACTATTACCTGGCCGTATCCCCGGTATTCTATTCCGTCGTACATTCTCCCGAGTACCCTGGCAGTATCTTTCATGGATTCTTTATGTCCAATTTGAGTACCCGAGGGACCGAGATAAGTAACATGACCTCCCTGATCGAAAGCCGCGACTTCGAAAGCACACCTGGTACGGGTAGATGTTTTCTCGAATATAAGAGCTATATTTTTACCTTTTAGCATAGGTTGTTCAATTCCCGCGTACTTTGCCGCTTTCAAGTCGGCAGATAATTTAAGTAAAAACTTAATCTCCGCTGGAGTAAAATCCAACAATTTTAAAAAATTCCTGTTTTTTAGATTAAAGGCCATTTCCTGATTTTTTAAGGTTACTATATTTTATTACGAAAGACGAAATTATTGTTTTTTAAATTAATCTTCATATTCCATGGTAATTTTTGTCCCGTAATTTTTATCTTCCAGTTTAAAAGCTTCTGTAATTACGCTTTTACTGCCTCCATTTTCAATAAAATTGAGACAAGCCCGGATCTTTGGCAACATGTTTCCCTCCCCGAACATTCCATGCTCCATGTATTTCACTGTATCCTTGTAATTAAGGAATTCCACGATTTCCTGCTGCGGTGTGTTAAAATTAAGATAAACAAAAGGAACATCCGTGAGAATATAAAATTCATCTGCCTTGATTTGAGAAGCAAGCAGAGATGATGCCAAATCCTTGTCGATAACAGCTTCTGATGGCCTCACATCGTTATTTTCATCAATATAAACAGGTATACCTCCACCACCCGCTGCTATTACAATAGAACCTTCACGACATAATTTTTCAATTAGGGAAACATTCATAATGGATACAGGAACGGGTGACGGTACCACTCGTCTCCAGCCCCCTTTTGTTTTTTGCTCTTCTTTAAAGACCCAGCCTTTGGTCGCGTGTAGATCATCTGCTTCTTCTTTCGAGTATATTTTCCCTATTCTCTTTGTTGGATTCGAAAAAGCATTATCGTCTTTATTCACGACAACCTGAGTAATCATGGATACCACATCTTTTTTTAGACCATGCTTGTTAAGCAGATTCCTTAACATTCTTTCAATCATGTACCCAATACCACCTTGTGAATCGGCCACGCAAACATCAACCGGCATTTGTGGTAAATTATATATCGATTCCCCGGCATCGTTCCTGAGCAAAATATTACCCACCTGGGGGCCGTTTCCATGCGTTATCACAAGGTTGTAACCATCTTTCAAAAGAAAAACCAGATTTTCCAGGGTATCCATGGTATTTTGCTCCTGTTCATCGATAGTACCTGCCTGATTATCCCTGAGAAGAGCATTCCCACCTAATGCAACTACTGCAATTTTATTCATCTCATCCTGATTATATTTTTATACTAAAGGAAAAGAGATACAAAGCTATGAAAAAGCGCTGACAGCCCCGGGATGGAATATATTGTTATAAAGCAGAAAACAAAAAGACAAATTATTACATGGTCAAAAAAACCGAATGAATTATCATTTTCCTGGTTAGGTTTTATCACGATTTTTGTCATCATTCTAAATTAATCTTTATATTTACAATTGTTAAAATCAGAAATAATACCCGGGGACAGAATGAGGAGCATACTGGTAATCGCAGGCATCATTTGGATTATTCTTTCGTGTGGTAAAAAGGAAGGCATAAAGGACTCGAAAGAGGGTGTAATTGAATATAAAATCACTTACATTCAGTCAAATCTTGAATCCTTTCCTCCCAACCTTTTGCCCAAAACAATGATCATGAAGTACAAAAATCATATGTCATCAAATACCATCGAGGGGTTCATGGGTTTTTTTCAAATTTGTAACATTTCTGATACCAAGAAAAAAACAAACACTACACTGCTCAAAGTACTTGACAATAAATATTTGTACGAGGGAAAGAGAAGCGAGCCAGGTTGTTGTTTTCACAATTATGAAAACATGTCCATCATTCCAACAGAAGAAAGAAAAATAATTGCAGGTATTAATTGTAAAAAAGCATTGGCAGTGTTCCCGGGTAATGAATCAGAAAATTTTGAAATTTATTACTGTGATTCTTTTAATGTCGAGAATCCCAATATTATTAATCCTTTTCAGGAGATTGACGGGGTCTTGATGCAATTCAACTTAAACATCAGCTCTATTAAAATGAATCTCATGGCCGAAAAAGTAACTTTTGGAGACGTTCCTCAGAAAGAATTTTCTATTCCAAAGGGATACACCCCTATTAACCGCGAAAAAATGGAAGAAGTAGTTTTCATGTTACTCGAGTAATATTGTTGATAAATGAAGTGCTATTTAATTTTTTCTTTCTTTATCCCATGTTAATTTTACCCGGTTCACGCTAAACAAGTTGTTAATTATTATATGTTATACGATAACAGCAATTTGGCACGTTTACTAATGTAATTATCAGGTATTTTCACTTCTATGGCAAAAAAAAACAAAAAAAAAAAGAAAACACCTTTTTATAAAGATGGAAGATTCAGGTTGAGTATTGGTTTATTTTTAATTGGTTTTGGATTTTTCCTGACACTCGCCTTTATTTCATTCCTGTTTACATGGAAAACCGACCAGAGTTTTGAATGGTCTCGTGTTATAAGTGAACCTGGGGTGAGTGTTGAAAACTGGTCTGGTAAAACAGGAGCTCGATTTGCCAACTCATGTATCAATCACTGGTTTGGACTTGCTTCATTCATCCTTCCACTTCTTATAATTGTTACAGGGATACGATTATTGGGAATCCGGTTTCTTCCTTTAAGAAGAACCATACGTATCTCTCTTATCGGAATGATAATTCTTTCCGTTCTGCTAGGCTACATCGGGGGTGAACGAATAACATACTTGGGAAGCGGATTGGGTGGAGGGCATGGCTATTATGTAAGCAGGTATCTCGTGAGTTTACTGGGGATGACCGGTACCGGGCTATTGCTTTTTATAGCGATAGCAAGTTTTATGATCTTTTCATTTCCAGGAGCATACGAGAAATTGCTGTTTATTATTAATCCTTCCCGGGTAAAAGACAGTACATTTCATGAGATAGACCAGGATTTGGAAACAGCCGGCTACAAGGAAGACATTACCCGGGAAATCGAAGATGATAAGGTCGGGCTTGTCTTTGAACACGACCCGACAGAATCGCTGAAGAAAAGCAAAAGAAATGATAAAACGCAACCTGAATTCGAAACTGAACAACAGATCGAAGAAGAAGAAATTGAATTAATAAAAGAAGAAAAAACCGAGGATATCCCGGATGAAGATGACGAAAATGAATCATTAAAAGAATATGATCCCACGGCCGATCTGCCTGGTTACCAGTTGCCGAGTCCTCAACTTTTAGACGAGCATAAATCTGAAAACTCGGAAGTAAGCGACGAGGAGTTAATTCGCAATAAAGATAAGATTGTTGAAACGCTGGGCAACTACAACATTAAAATTGATAAGATAAAGGCTACAATTGGTCCGACTGTAACCCTGTATGAAATTGTACCCGCGGCAGGAATAAGAATATCAAAAATCAAAAATCTCGAAGATGATATCGCGCTAAGTCTTGCGGCACTGGGCATCAGGATAATCGCGCCCATACCCGGAAAGGGAACTATCGGGATAGAAGTACCCAATCAGCATCCCGAGATAGTGTCAATGCGAAGTATTATTACTTCCAAAAAATTTCAGGAATCAAAATTTGATTTACCCATCGGGTTGGGAAAAACCATATCCAATGAAACCTACGTGGTTGACCTCACGAAAATGCCACACCTATTGGTAGCAGGAGCAACCGGGCAGGGAAAATCCGTTGGTCTTAACGCGATCCTCACATCACTGCTTTACAAAAAGCACCCTTCTCAACTGAAATTCGTGCTTGTAGACCCCAAGAAAGTGGAACTCACACCCTACTCCAAGATTGAAAAGCATTTCCTTGCCAAACTCCCCGATGCAGATGAGGCCATTGTTACAAATACGCAAAAAGTAATCCACACGCTGAATTCTCTTACTATTGAGATGGACGAACGCTACAATCTGCTGAAGGCAGCACACGTGAGAAACCTGAAGGAGTATAACAGCAAGTTCGTGGCAAGAAGATTAAACCCGGAAAAAGGTCACCGGTTCATGCCCTATATCGTGGTAGTAATCGATGAATTTGCCGATATGATAATGACTGCCGGCCGGGAAATTGAAGGCCCTATTGCACGATTAGCCCAATTGGCCAGGGCCGTTGGCATACACTTGATTATCGCGACACAAAGACCGACAACAAACATTATTACCGGTGTGATAAAGGCTAATTTTCCAGCCAGAATTGCATTCAGGGTTACATCAATGATCGATTCCAGAACTATTCTCGATACCCCCGGAGCCAACCAGTTAATTGGCAGGGGCGATATGCTGATTACTACAGGCGGGGATATTACCCGTATCCAGTGTGCATTTCTGGACACACCCGAAACTGAAAAAATCACTGATTTTATTGGCGCCCAAAAAGGATACATTTCTGCCTTGTACCTTCCTGAAGTACAGGATGAAAACGACCAGGAAACGGGAGAGGTTGATTTGCGAAAAAGAGATGATCTTTTTGAAGAAGCAGCTCGCCTGATTGTTTTGCACCAGCAGGGAAGTACCTCCCTGATTCAACGAAAATTTTCCATTGGTTATAACAGGGCAGGCCGGATTATAGACCAGTTAGAAGCCGCTGGTATTGTTGGCCCCTTTGAAGGAAGCAAGGCCCGGCAGGTATTGATTCAAGATGAGTATTCTTTGGAACAGATTTTGAACGAGATCAATAACTTGATGTAAATCAAAAAAATTTAACCATGAAAAATATTGCTTTTCTTCTCCTGTTTATCCCGTTTTTGCAACCATTGACCGGCCAACAGCAGGAACCAGAAGTACAGGATCCCCGCGCGGGAGAAGTACTGGATAAGTTAGCCCGGAAAACCAAAACCGCGAAAAATATTTACGCGACCTTTGATTACGATTATAGTGATAAAAAAAGTGGAGACGAGTATAACCAGGAAGGAAATATTCTTATCGCGGGTGAAAAGTACAGGATAACCTTACCGGAAATGGTTATTTTTTATGATGGAGAAGCTCTCTTCACCTACCTGCCAGATGTAAACGAGGTAAATATTACCGATCCCGATGAAGAAACCGGTAATTTCTTCATGAGCAACCCGCTAAACCTGTTTAATATCTACAAGAGTGATTTCAAATACAGGTTCCTTGAAGAAACAGGTCAGTATTATGAGCTAGCCTTGTATCCGTTCAACAGGGATAACCTGTACCATACCATTAAACTCAAGGTAGATAAAGAAGAAACGCGTATTTACCAGGCTGAGGCTCTTGGAAAAAAAGGAGAGGTCTTTAAGGTCACCCTCTTCTCATACCAAACCGATATGGATTATTCCGAAGAAGACGTAACTTTTGATCCAGCCAATTATCCTGATGTTATGATCAATGATATGCGGTTTTAGTTGCTACTTTGGATACTCTACGCGGGCGTGATATATATTTTTTAGTTTTTTCTTGAAAATTTCCTTTATCAAGGTAATATCCTTGAAAGTTATATCTGCCTGAATGAACTGATCCTGAAAAATCTGATGGTTGATGATATTTTCTACCAAATCATCAATGGTTTCATTACTAATTGATTTTAGACTGCGGGATGCAGCCTCCACGGAATCTGCCATCATCAGTACTGCTGTCTCTTTTGAAAAAGGAACAGGCCCAGGATACTGAAATTTATTGAGCTCATTCGTCCTTTCCGGATATTTATTCAAATAAGACTTGTAAAAAAACTGCACCGTGGTTGTCCCGTGATGAGTTCTGATAAAGTCGATAATCTGTTCCGGTAAATTATGCTTGCGGGCAATTTCAACTCCATCTTTCACGTGACTGATAATAATCCTGGCACTTTCATCAAACTCTAAAGTATCGTGTGGATTCACCTGCGATGACTGGTTCTCGATAAAATATATCGGGTTTTTGGTTTTCCCGATATCATGATATAAAGCACCGGTACGCACCAAAAGCGGATTACCTCCAATACGGAATATGGCCTCCTCCGACAGGTTGGCTACCTGCATGGAATGTTGAAAAGTGCCGGGAGCTATCTCTGCCAGTTTTCTCAACAACGGTTGATTGGTATCGGATAATTCCATTAAGGTAGCATCTGACAGGAACCCGAATGCTTTTTCAAAAATATAAATCAGTGGATACGAGGTAAGAACAAGAAGACCATTTCCTCCAAACCACAATAGCCTCCTCCAATCAATATTAGCAAAATTTCCTTCCTGGATTACTCCTAAACCCAGGTAAACAAAACAATAGGTAAACATTATCAGCACGGAAGTGAGAAATAGTTTTCCCCGGCGATACTGATTGGTTAAACTAAAAATTGCCGCGATACCGGCCACGTAATTCAGGAAAACAAACTCAAAGCTATTGGGCGCCCAAAAACCAACAATCAAAATAGTGATGATATGGATGAACAACGCCAACCGACTGTCATAAAAAGTTTTAATAATTATGGGTACAATAGCAAAAGGAATTACATAGATACTGATGATACTGTAATCAATAGTCATTCGGGCCAGGAACAGGAATAAAATAACCAAAAAGAATATAAACAATATTTTCAGCTTACTTTGGAGGATTTCCTTCCTGAAATTATTCAAAAACAGGAATATCACCAAGGTAAAAATAAAAGCAAGTATAATCTGGCCAAAAACTACAAGGTAGAAATTTCCTGACATTCCCAATTGTGATTCATATTCTCGTTTAAGGGATTGTAAGACGCGGAAATTATAATTATCGACAACCTCTCCACGGGAAATAATGCGCTCCCCGGCCTGGATCATTCCCCGGGTCAATGAAATTTCATTAAGTAATTCAGCCCGGGCCTGATTTGTTTTTTGCTGATCGAAAACTAAATTCGGGCTGAGATAATCATTCAAATCCAAATCGATCAATATTTCACGATTAATATCCCCCAGGTCATTACCCTCCATGAGTAACCTGGTAGCATCATCAATCACGAACTCGTATGCTTCTTTTTGTAAAAAAACCTGATCGAAGGTGGAAACTTCAGCAAAATTATTCCGGAGAATAATTAATTCCTTCCCGTTTTCCCTGTATTGATTCAACACATCAGTTTCAGCAATAATTCCCCGGGAATATGCCGAGGAAAGTACCGAAACGATTATATCATTAAATTGCTTTCTGTTATCAGATAACTTTTTTAAGACTCTGTTCTGCCTGAAAGCCGGGAACGTTTTAACGTAGACGGACATGTCGAGAGACTCCCAACGTCCGTTGAATTCACCCGTGAACTTTTGCAATTGATCAACCCACACCACACTGTCGTAATTGAAATAAGGCTTCAAATACTTAAGGGTACTGTCCCTTTCAGCAGCAATTTCCTCTTCCGATTTGTAAATTGGAAAATCAAAGGGAGCAATTAAAATCTCGTGCATCCATGGTTTTCCTTTTTGAAATTCGTACCTGAATTTTCCTTCACGGGGAAAAAGGTAGGCAACCAACAGGGTAGTAAGGATAAAAATAAATCCCCTGAATAATATATCAAATCTTTTCCTGATAAATTCCATCTACTTATTTTGAATTAAATCAAATGCTAAAATTAACATATTTTTTATCACTTACGCAAAATAGTAAAAACGACAATCATTTACCATTATTGCCAGTAATCTGGTCAAACAAAAAAGGATTGACACTGTTCGGTGCCAGTGCAATAAAAAATTAAAATAATCATTTACATTTGCAGAAAAGCATAATAAATGAAAGAAAAAAGCGGCATATGTCACCTGTCCATGATACCAATGAGAAAAGAACCCTCGGAAAGAAGTGAATTGGTTTCCATGCTTTTGTTTGGAGAGGAATACACTGTTAAAGAAGAACAAAGGGAATGGATACAAGTAATTACAAAATTTGATCAATACAAGGCGTGGATAGACAAGAAGCTGTTTCATGAAAGCGAGAAGGGAGAATCTTCCCGGGTAATTGACAAGACAATTTCCATTCAAACGCCGTGGTCCGGGAACATGCAGGTATTCCCTGGTAGTGAACTTCCACTTGTGGCATTAAAAGATAAAAAATTTAGATTCGGTTCATTAGAATACACTCTTAATCAGGAAATTCAAAATCCCCGCGCAACAAAAAGTCAAAGAAAAACAATTGCTATTAACGCGCGGCAATACCTGAACAGCTCCTATTTATGGGGAGGAAGAATACCAGGGAGTATAGACTGCTCTGCACTGGTTCAGATTGCTTTCAAAATATCCGGTATAAAACTGCCGCGGGATTCAGGAGATCAGGCTAAAAAGGGTGATTTAATTGACCTTAAATATGGCGAGCCAGGAGACCTTGCATTTTTTGAAAACCAGGAACAAAAAATAACCCATGTTGGCATATTATTGAATAACAAACAGATATTGCATTCATCAGGATATGTCAGAATCGATTTTCTTGACGATAGAGGCATCTTTGATGAACAGAAAGGTGAATATACCCACCGCATGCACTCTGTCCGAAAAATAACAGAATAAATATGAAATATACATATGATTACCCGATGCCTGCATTAACAGCAGATGTATTGCTTCTTTGGGAGGAAGAAGATTCCCGGAAAATACTTCTTATCAAAAGGGGTGATAAACCTTTTGTGAATCAGTGGGCGTTGCCTGGTGGTTTCATGGAGATTGATGAAACATTGGATCAAGCAGCTGCAAGGGAGCTGAAGAAGAGACCGGGTTGGAAAACCTGGCACTGAAACAGTTTGGAGTATTTGATAAACCAGGAAGAGATCCACGGGGGCGAACAGTTTCTGTAGCCTATTTTTCCAGCATAAGAAAGTTACAACAAAAACCAAAAGCTGCCTCGGATGCCAGTGAAACAGAGTGGTTTGATATTGACAACCTGCCTGAACTGGCGTTTGATCATGCTGAAATTATTGCCAGGGCACGAAAGATATTTAAATTTTAAATGACATGGCGGGATATCATGGGTTGCTTTGATGTATATCGTTCGGCGAAGCGTCCTCGCTTCGTCGTAGCAATTGCAAACATCTTGTTTGCAAAACTTCATGAAATAATC
>CAYRRV010000052.1:0-22558 GCA_964426725.1 uncultured Bacteroidales bacterium
ACACAGGCAATCAACAGCGCTGAAGCCCTGAATAAAGGATTCGAACTGATGGTTACCTATAAACAGGCTTCATCTGCTTTCAAATACAATATAAGTGTGAATTTCAGCACGTATCAAAACAAAATCACGAAGCTGGATATCCCTCTGACAATGTTAAGCTTTAATGGTGGAAATCTTGTGAGAATCGAAGAGGGATACCCGGTTTCTCAGTTTTATGGTTATCTATCTGACGGTATTTTTACATCAGAAGAGGAACTGGACGCGCTTAACGCTGCTTCCCCAACCGGTTATTACCAGGTGGCAGGGACCCGCGTTGGTGATGTTCGTTTCAAAGATATTGCAGGACGTGATTCCACGGGTGCTGTTATCCCGATTCCAGATGGGCGCGTAGATGATGCCGACAGAACCTTTATTGGAAGTCCCATCCCCGATTTTGTTTACGGTGCGAGTTTCTCTGCAGAATATAAAGGATTTGATTTCGCCATGTCGTGGAGTGGTGTATATGGAAATGAGCTCTTTAATGGTAACAGGGTTTACCTTGAGGCATCAACAGATCAAAGCAATAAACTATCGGTAATGGAAAACCGCTGGTCTGAAACCAATCCTACCGGCTCATTACCGAGGGCCGTTGCATCCGATCAAAACCTGAATGCAAGAAACTCTGACAGGTTTATAGAAGATGGCTCTTATCTAAAGCTAAGAAATATTGAAATGGGCTATGCTTTGAGGGGAGAATGGGTAAGAAAAACCGGATTATCCAATGCAAGGATATTTATTTCAGCACAGAATCTGCTAACCATAACAAATTATACCGGATATGACCCGGATATAGGTAAAGATTTACGTACCGACAACACGGGACTTATCATGGGTTTTGATAATTCATTTTATCCCCAGTCGCGAACGTTTATGGCTGGTATATCACTGAACTTCTAAAATAATAAATGTTATGAAAACAATTATCAAGATAATCACTGTTAGTATAATATGTACAGGCTGTTCAGAAGACTTCCTTGTTCAGCCACCTTTAAATGCACCTACCTCTGGAAATTACTGGCATAACGAGGAAGAAGCCATAATGGCAGTGAATTCATTATATCAGACTTTCAGAATGGATAATGCCTACAATTGTGGTCATATTCTCCTTGGGGATATGATTGCTGATGATATGACAATAGGAGCGGCGGCTTCCAGTTTTTTGCCGTTGGACGACTTCAGCTTTAACCCCGGATCGGCACACATTAACGGGTCCAATGATAGCTATGGCCTATGGGGCGTTTGGTTCAATACAGTTTACAGGGCGAACTGGGTTTTGGAAAACATTGATAAGGTTGAGAAAATAAGTGAAGAGATAAAGACAAGGTCCATCAATGAAGCGCACTTTTTCAGGGCAGTTGCTTATTTCAACCTGGTTATCTATTTCGGTGATGTTCCGCTTTTTACACACCTTATCGGTCCTGATGAGGCAACATCAGCAGAACGTACACCGGCAAACCTGGTATGGCAGCAGGTAGAGAAAGATTTGCTAAAAGCTGCCGGTCTTGATAACAATCTCAACCCGTCAGGCACTCCCCTGCCACCTAAAGGAAAATACGAGTTAGGCAGGGTAACAGAAGGTGCTGCTTATGCTTTTCTGGCAAGAGTATTCCTTTATCAGGAAAAATATGACAAGGCAGAAATCATGGCTAAAAAAGTAATTGACCTGGGCAGGTATGATTTAAACCCTGATTTTGGCGCGAACTGGGACAATATGATGGAAAACGGCATCGAATCCATTTTCGAAATTCAGTACAGGGCAGGTCAAACCGGATACACCTGGGGCATGTGGCCTGGCAACCAGATTAATGGTAATACTGCCAACCAGGCCTTTGCACCGGGTGGAATGGGTTGGAACAACTATATAGCTGCCCCGCACGTGAATGATCTTTTCGAGAAAAACAGTCTTGGAGAAGAAGATAAACGAAGAAAATTTACAATTTTCCGGGTAGGAGACACTTACGATTTCAACCCGGACCGCCCCTACTATCTTACGAATGACAAGCATCCGAACGGGTACACAATTTCAAAATACGTGTTGCGAAATGATATTCTTTCAGTGGCTCAGGACATAAACCGGATGCTTGATGCAGATAATAACATCCCGGTGATAAGATATGCCGAAGTTTTACTGATATATGCTGAATCACTTTACAAAAACGGTAAAACAGGAGAATCCTTCACGCAACTGAATAAAATAAGGGAACGTGCAGGGCTCGATCCGCTGGACGGCTCTGAAGATTTCATGGAAAAACTCATTCATGAACGCAGGATTGAACTTGCCTTCGAGGGGCACAGGTTCCAGGATTTAAAGCGATGGGGTTTACTGGAAGAAGTTCTTGGGGATTATGGCTACAGGAGTGAAACAAATGGACTGCTACCCATTCCGCAGACAGAAATAGATTTAGCTCCGAACCTCAAGCAAAATGAAGGATATTAAAAACAATAAATAATCAATGTCTAACTGAAATTTTTACTAATTAAAAAAAGATGTATTATGAAAACAAAACTACGTAAAATTGTAAAATCTGTCCTGCTAATTGGATTCTTTGGAATTCTCTCAGCAAGTCTCTCCGGGCAGGTTCTGGAGCTTAACCCAACGAAATCCGGCTTTGCCTGGGAAAGATATCCTGACAGCGCTAATTTTAACGAAACATTGAATTTCGGCGATATTCCTGTTCAGTATTCTCCGGATGATAATGATTCCCGTGAAGCGTATTTGCAGTTTGATCTTTCGGAAGTAAATGGAATTGTCGCTGATGTAAGCCTTATGGTAAGAGCCGGTCAGAAGAAGGGACTGGACCAGAACTATACCGAAAAGGAATACGTGGCAGTGGATGATTTCTATGTTGAGGTATATGCATGTGTTAACAAGGACAACGATTGGACACAGGAAGAATTAACATGGAACAACAAGCTCCCGGCTGATAAATTTCCCATTGATACATTTAATGTTCCACCAGATGGTTCTGTCTCGTTTGAATTAAACAATGCAAGGGTTGTTGATTACGTGAAAGGTATGGTTGGAGCCGGTAAATCGAATATCACTTTTATCTTTAAGGCAAGTGATCCCTATACACATTCAAGAGCCTGGATCACAAGCGGCCTTGGTTGGGAAAATATGACACCTGTTTTGACTATTCATTCAAAAGATGTTGACGCAACCACCTTCGCGATAAAAGATGTATTTATTAATGAAGCAGAGCCAGATACCAATTACAATGAAAAAACAGACATGGGAATATTAAATTCCTCTGGCAAATCGAGACATGCTTATGTTAGTTTCCTGAAAGAAGAAATGCCTGATTTCGCGGATGATGTTGTCTTGCAGGTATTTGGCACACAAAAACAAGGCACTGACGGAATTGACGGGTATGATTACAAGGGGCAACCCGAATTCGTGGTAGAAGTATTTGGTGTACATGATCATAATGCCGGTAACAGTTGGGATGAAACAACCCTTACCTGGAGCAGCAAGCAACCGGGCACCTCTTTAATCCCATTGGCAGAAATAGTATTTCAGGCCAATAATAAACCCATGACATATTTTGCAAACAGTGAAGCATTGACAAACTTTTATAACAGAAGAATGGCTCACACGGGTTCTACAAATATCAGTTTCGTCCTGAAGGCAAAAAACGAGAGCGATTCATCAAGGGCATGGATTTCGGAGAACAACTGGCAAGCTGCTAAATTAATGGCATCTGGAAAAATAAGAGGTGCTTCGGTTGGGGTTGGAGATAATGTTTACGTTGATGAAGCGAATCCCTTCAGCAATTACGATGCCCAGGGAGATATGCATGTTGCATTAGCCAATGGTAAACACCGTATTGCCTATTTCAAGTTTGATTTATCCGGTCTTTCGCAAGCAGATGAAGCCCTATTATCCATTACCGGTGGCCAACAGGGCAGTGGTTACATGGTAAAAGACAGCTTTATGGTTGAATTGTATGCATGTGAAGACAAGGCCTGGACAGAAGATGCATTGGTTTGGCAAACAAGGCCTGCACTCACTGGAGATGCACTCGCAACGGTAAATATGTTGAGTGGTCCTAAACAAATTGCTAATTCTTCTGCATTTTCCAGTTACATTAACAATTCGATCAAAGATGGTATAACAGAGATTACGTTGGCCCTTAAAGCTAAATATGAAACTTTTTCTGCAGATGATTCAATCAGGGCCTGGGTATGGGCCGGGGGAAGCTCGCTTGATTTGTTTTATCAAATTGATAATACCATACCTGCTCCAACATTTGATCCCGCTCCCGGGATATTTATTGAGGATTTCTCGGTAACACTCAGTACAGAAGCAGAAGGGGCTGAAATATATTACACGATTGATGGTACCGCACCTACTTCCTCTTCAACATTGTATACTGCACCTATAAACATTACAGCAGACATGGGACTGACAACCGTTCGTGCTGTTACAATTAAAGATGGTGCCAGAAGTGAAGAAACTACAGGCGATTTTGCGGTAGCAGATCAAAAACCCTATAGTGGTTCACCTGTTGAATTACCGGCTACAGTTTATGCCGTGGCATTTGACCTTGGCGGGCCCAATGTAGCTTACCAGACCACTGCCAGCCAGGCTAGCTGGTCAACGCTCCAGGATTGCAGAAGCGACAACGCCGAAATAAATGGAGTTACGGGTGATGATTGTGCTATGAACGGTGGCGGTTTAGGTAGCCCAAGTGATGGTCAATGGATGGAATATACGGTTATGGTTCCAAACGACATTACCTGCTATAATCTCAATGTATTATACAAGAGAGCCCCATCACCAGGAAATACTGCTGCCATAAGGGTACAGATAGTAGATGATATGAATGAAGTGCAGAGCACGCTTGTTGACAGTGTTGAATTCGAACAAAATTGTGATACATGGGACCAGGCTTGTGATTATAGTGCCGTGAACGTGGCTCAGCAAGTGTATATTCCTGCTGGAAGACAGGTAATCCGAGTGACACATCTGGGTAGAGCATGGAATTTTGAAACGCTTGAATTCATTCCTGCCTCAGGATGTGTGCAATCAGTGGAGAACCACGACGAACATAGAACAGTTGAGATTTATCCAAATCCTGTAAATGCAGGCATGATGAATGTACGGTTAAATAAAGCCATTGCCGGTAATATTCAACTTAGTGTATATGATGTAACCGGCAAAAATGTAATGAACAGAACATTTAATAATCAGTCGGGTACAATCGAAATCCCGGTTTCACTGAGAAATGGTTTGTATTTTGTTAAAATTGAGGCTGATGGAGTTCATGCTGTTGAACGTGTCATAGTACAATAACTTCAAATATTTTCTTAAGAATAAATCAAGACCAGAGATATTTTCCCTGGTCTTGATTTAATTACAGCTGATTAATTTTTCAGGCTAAAGTAATTGAATTCCTGTATAAATAGATATGTACTTAACGAACAAATAATGAATAGGTTACAATGCGTCATTTTTGCTTTCTCAATTCTTATTCACCCGAATATACATGCCGGGCATTACTATGTATCTCCGTCAGGATCGGACATGAATAATGGTAAAACAAAAGAAACCGCGTTTGCATCCATTCATTATGCGCTGTCAAAAATTGAACCTGAATCGGGTGACACTCTATTTCTTTTACCGGGAACCTATGATTTAACCTCGTCTCTCTACATTTACCCCGGGATAAGTCTTATCGGCATCACGGATGACCCTTCCGGAATCATTATTCAACCAGCAGCTATGCCTGATGAAGATTCAGGGAATACAATTGATATTGTTCTTGATCTGCAAAGAGATAAAGATGCCAATCTAAATAAAGACCAGTTTATCGATGGTAATCAAACCATTAGCAATTTTACGCTGCTCGGGAAAAAATGTGTTAACAAAGGAATCGTTGTTACCGGAAGAAACAATGTAAAAATATCCAATCTTATCATAAAAGACTTCATTATGGGAGGCCTTCAGTTGTCGGCCTATAAAGAATATTTTGTCAACAATTACGAGGCCGCTAAAATCAAGGGCTGCGAAATATCACATTGCCAGTTATTTGAAAACGGCAGCCTGGAACCCACCGGTAACTTTTCCTACGCCAGCAATATTTCTATTGGCGGCTGGGAAGGCGGAAGCCTGCACAATTGCACCGTTATCGATACTGCACAGGATATGGATGGCAGTGGAATCGGAATGATGGGGCTCAGCAGAACCAAGGTACATGATAACAGAATCATGATAAATGTATTCGAAAAAAACCATTGGGGCGGTATTTTTTCTGCTGTAACAGGCTACACGGAAGGTTTAGAATTCTTCAACAACGAGGTAAACAGCGGAATTTCTTGTGAAAACAGGGTGCCATATGAGAAAATGAATATACCCGGGGTACCCAATATCCTGATATTTAACAACCGGTTTATCGGAACACATCCAAACAGCGTAGGTATACAGGCAATTGAATTGTATGTTGATTATGCTGAAATATACAATAACTATTTTGAGAATTTTTTTCATTGCATTACCTCATGGCACGGGAATGACACGGTAACCAATGTAGATATCCACCATAATGTTTTCAGAGGTGCTGAAAAAGGATATGCCATTCATCTTACCATGGGTGGAACATCTTACAACGATCCCGCCAATCATTCCGTGTACAGGAATTTTAACATATACAATAACGTCTTCGACAATTATCAGTATGCCATCTATAACCCGCATGGTAAAACAGAGAATTTCGACATTAAAAACAATGTTTTTTGTAACCTCACGGGAGGGGTTTGGCAACACATTTCGGAAGAAGCATGTAATAACATAATTTTTGATAATAATCTCGCGCATAATCATTTAAAACTGCAAAACAATAACTCGGCAATATTTTCCAATACCTACACCGGTTCTGAACCCGGCTTCAGGCTTGAAGGGGCGCGTCCGGCAGAGTGGTACCAACCCTCATCAACCGCATCGGCGGTAATTGATAAGGGTCTGAATTTAAATGAATATACATTGGGGTTCGCCGGATCGGCTCCTGATCTTGGAGCATACGAACTAAACGGCACTTCTCCTGCAAGGCTCGCTGCACCAAATTTTGAACTGCCGCCGGGAACATATTTGGGAAATCAAAATATCCTGATTTCGAACGTGAATACGGGCGCTGATATTTATTACACAACTGACGGAACAAAACCATCTTCAACAAACGGGATTCAATACACTGGACCATTTACGCTAACCCAACCAACACTTGTAAAAGCTGTCGCTATACAGCAAAATCAAATCAGCAGTGTTGTCAATGAAAAATTTTACGAGATTGTACATAACAGGGCAGCGCTAGTTGAGATAAATCCTGGTGAAAATAACTATGCTGTTCCCCAGATCATTAGCTTCTCATGCCCAACCCCTGGAGCAACTATATATTACAGCCTGAACGGGCGAAAACCCAATAATGCAACAGGGTACCTGTACGAGGGACCTTTCTACATGGATTCTTCCGCTACAATTGCGGCCATAGCATACGCACCTGGAGTTTTCCAGAGTGAAATTAATTCAAATACCTATAAAATTCAATTCAATGACCCGGGAAACGGAATCGTTTTTAATGATACTTCTTCACTATTCACCTGGTCTGAGCATTACTGGGCGCACAAAACAAACAGGGGACTTGGTGATTTTAATGATGATATCCATATTACCTACAACCAAGGCTCTTTTTTCGAATTTGACTTCAGCGGAAAGGCCTTTGCGATAATTACGGAGAAAAATACCGACAAAACGAAATCTGCAGAAATTACACTTGACGATAAAACATTGTTAACCATTAGCCTATATAACAATCAACGTGTTACATCCGATACGGTATTTGTTTACGGGGGACTTTCTGCCGGGAACCACAAACTCAAAGTAGTCAACACAGGGGCAAGTGGCAATATGGCCATAGATGCCATTATTGTTTATGATGATGCGCTTTCCATATTCAACAACAGAGGAAACAATAAGTTAAAAGTTTACCCGCAACCTGCCAATGAATACATAATGGTTGAAGGGTTAATTAAGGGAACCTATAACAAATTACAAATTTTTGATTTGAGTGGAAAATTGAAATTAATAGCCTCAGTATATCCAGGAAGTACTGAACATAAGATTAATATCACGGATCTTGAATCCGGTATATATATACTACATGTTAAAACCCTGGAAAATACCAGATGGCAAAAAATAATAATCGAATAAATGAATAGTGATGACGTTGAAAACAAAAAATAGAACAATGCCCGGACTTGTACTTGTGGTAGTTATTTCACATCTGGTTTCATCTGGATGCGTTAATAAACAAAAAGAAGAAGTAAATATACCCCGGCTTGAAGATTATAATCAACTTAAGTGGAAAGAAGATTTTGGTGGAACAAAACCAGATACCTCAACCTGGAAGTTACTTGAATCCCATTATTGGAATCATGGTGAAAAAGAAAAATTTTTGACAACATATGAAAATATAAATATCAATAATGGCATTCTTGAAGTAATATGCACGAAGGAAATTGATTCCCCCACAAACACCCCGGAGTATACATCTGCCTGTATATCAACAGATAAAATCAATTTACCAAAATCGGGCAGAATAGATGTGAGGGCAAAAATGGCTTTTGGAAAAGGAGTAATGTCCGCGATTACCATGAAACCATTAACGGACACTGCAAATGATGCCATGGCAAATGCCATTGAACTGGCAGTGGTAAACGGTAACCAGACCAATAAAACAATTTCCATCATCAGGTACATGGAAAATGGACAAAAAGAAAGACACATGGCAGACTGGAATATAACGGGAGATGAAAAGGATTATGCCCGCGGCCTTCATACCTATTCATTAGTCCGTGAAGGGAAGAACATTTGGTTTTATGTTGACGGAAAAATGTTTCATCATGTTTCCGAAGCCCTGCTTTATCCCAACACTTTTCCATTTGAGGAACAGTATTCTTTGTGCTTCCACGTTTCTGTCGGTGGAATTTGGTCTGGAGAACCGGATCCTCTGCTTACTTCATTCCCTCAAAAAATGGAGATTGATTACGTGAGCGTATATGAAAAAAACACTCATGATGATTTCTACACGAACGACAATATTAGCTTTCCGGATCCGGAAAGCTACGGGAATTTAGCATGGAATGACGAGTTCACTGGCGATTCCCTCTCAGCAGAAAACTGGACTCATGAAACTGGAGACTGCTGGTGGAATGACGAAATACAGGCGTACACCAATGATCCGACAAATTCTTACATCGAAGATGGTAAACTGGTTATAAATGCAATGTATACACCAGACCATGTTGAGTCGATTCGGGAATATACCTCGGCCCGCCTGATAACAAAAGATAAAGCCACTTTCAAATTTGGAAGGATTGATTTTCGCGTAAAGGTTGAAGCCGGTAACGGGATCTGGCCTGCAGCATGGTTGTTGCCCAATGATGATAAATTCGGACCTTGGCCCACGAGTGGTGAAATTGATGTGTTGGAGATATTTGGAGCAGACTCTCTCACTCAACATATGACCGCCCATTTCGGAAAAGACAGAAATGACCACCGGACCCGTGGAGGAAAACTATTCCGGGAAGAAGGGTTCGATGATGATTTTCATACCTATACCCTGATCAGGGAAAAAGACAACATGTGGTGGTATTTTGATGGAAAACCTTGTTTTCACGTGTCGAAAGAGCTTTGTTACCCGCACCATTACCCTTTTAACGAGGAATTTTATGCCGTGCTTAACCTGGCAGTTGGTGGAGGAACAGCAGGCTACCCGGATGAAAACACGGTATTTCCAAAAAAAATGTGGGTAGATCATGTAAGATTCTACACGCGGAAATAGCCTTAGATTCATAAAATGAATCAATAGTAACATCTTCTTGTCCATATAATAAATAAATTAAGCCATAAACATAAACCTAAATACTAATGAATAGAATCATCATATTAGTAATTATCATAAGTGGAATAACACAAACATCCGAAGCACAAACCTTCACTTACGATTCCTTCGACATTACCGGGGTTGCAAATTGGATATTCATTGACAATAACCTTGGGGGAGAGTTTAATCCGGAACATCCGAACCCTTCCAAAGATCTGGTTAATAATTCTGATAGGGTTGCAAAATTCGTGAAACCCGAAGGAGCCACTGCAGAAGTTTTTTTCTTTCTGGAAAAACCTTTTGATCTTTCAGCAGATGGATTATTCAGCTTGCTGGTACATGGAAATAAGGGGACGAAAATAAACATGAAGCTGCAACATAACGATCTGAATTACATGGCGCATTTGACCGAAATCGTGAAAAGTCATGAAATTAAAGAAACAGGAACCTGGGAAGAAGTCAACTTCGATTTTTCCGGTTTTAGTTCACGAACAGACCTGGATAAACTTGTTATTGAGATAGATACTTCTGTTAAAACCCGGGAAAAATTTTACTTTGATGTAGTTAAAGGCCCTGCATATGTTGATACGGCAAAAATAATCTATGCCAGAACATCATTTGATGGACAGGAGATAATCATAAAATGCAACAAATTCATTAAAAGCAAAACGGGACTCACGGGTTTTTCAGCATATGTGAACGATATTCAGCTAAACCTAACCTCCATTGCCGTGGTGGATAGTTTTGAGAAAATGATAGCATTAAAGACAGATGATGAAATACTTCCCCAGGACAATATCATCCTTCAGTATGAAAATGGAAATATAGAATCAAAGGAAGGATGGCCATTGAAAAATCAGCTTCCCATTGAAGTTGCCAATGCTACAGGAAAAGATACCATCCTGGTTTGGGCCGATGAGTTTAACAACGATCATCTCGATACCACAACCTGGACCCGGCTTGAAGGTGAATACTGGTTCAACAACGAATTGCAGGCATACACGACTTCCCCCGCGAATTCCTACTGTGAAAACGGCATATTGAAAATCACTGCCAGGGAGGAAAAATATGGTATAAGAAATTACACTTCAGCCAGGATAGTAAGCAGGTATCATGCTGATTTCAGGTATGGAAGAATTGAAGCAAAAATGAAAATGCCCGAGGGTAAAGGCATATGGCCCGCTTTCTGGATGATGCCAACTGAAGATAAATACGGTAGCTGGCCTTCGAGTGGGGAAATTGATATCATGGAGTTTCTTGGTCACCAGGTGCATTATAACCATGGAGCGGTGCACTATGGAGACGGCCTTGGCCCACTTCATGAACAGCAGCACGGTGCTTTTTATGATTTACATGCAAAACGCAATGAGGGTTTTCATAGCTATGCGTTAGAATGGGAACCAAATGAATTTCGATGGTATTTTAATAACAAATTGTTTCATAAAGCCTCTGCAAGCAAAACCAAATATCACTGGCCCTTTTACCAGGATTTTCACTTCATTTTAAATGTGGCCGTGGGTGGCAACTGGCCTGGAAACCCTGATGAAACAACTGTATTTCCTCAAACACTTGAAGTCGATTATGTAAGGGTTTTCAAATACAATACCAACAAAAATACAACAGGGATTGCTCAGGATACCAATGCAAAAAAGATATCAATATTTCCAAATCCCGCTCGTGCCAACCAGGAAATAGGTATCAATCCTGTTCCTGATGAAGATTACAGGTTTTCTGTTTATGGCATTGATGGCAGCCTGAAAATGCATGAACCCAATAAGAAGCACATGGGAACTATCAAAATGGATTTTCTTCCCCCTGGAATATATCTCGTGAAAGTTACTTGTGAAAGAAAAGTATATACGAACAAAATAATTATTGAATAAAAATGTACCGAAATAAATACATAAGCAGTTTTATGCTTGCATTGGCCATGTTGTTAATTTCCTGCAATAAAACAATAAACAACAAAACAGAAGATGTTCCTGGCGAGGAAAAGTATAAAGAATTAATAAACAATCAATTAAAGGGCTGGAACACGTATAATACCAGAAGTACCCTGTCTTTTGTAAAAATGCCCTCGTGCTTTTCCGTAAACATAGGATTCAAAGATTATACAAATAAAGAAGTACTCACGGAAACAATCCCCGGTTTTGATCATGAAGATATATTCCTTGGGGCCCATGCTTATGATGGTTCCTATACCTGCCAGGAATTAAACTGGTCGGGAATGAAGTACAGGATTGAATCGGCACATGTTGATGAAGGCCTGGTTATCCTGGTAACTCCTCTCGAAGTAGACAAGGTAAAAGTACCGGAATATTTCATCGCCTTGCATCATGCTTCCGGGAAAAAGCATCCCGAATTTGTGCAACGTATAAAACCTCCCCTGATTATTATTGAAGCCGGAATGCTTTGGAACAGGCCAGGGATGATTCAAAAAGAAGGACACACCTTAAAAGTTGATCTTAAAAATGAGGATTTCAGTATCTATACCACGGGAGAAATAATTGATGAGTACTATGTAGGATCAATAAAAACACCTTATTTAACCGTAAATGGTTTTGAAGAAACGGGCATTTCTACCTCGCGGGAAAGACCCTTGGATGAAATTAAAGAAATCGTACAAAAACAAAAAGAAAAGCATGAGGGCGAAAAGAATAAATACGGGAAAAATGCCGAGGTATACGATGCCATTCAAACTTGTCTCGCGTGGAATATGATGTACGATCCACAGGACGACCGCCTTATTACCCCTGTAAGCCGTCGTTGGAACTATAATAACAAGGGTTACGTGATCTACTGCTGGGACACGTACTTTGGCGCCTACCAGGCAGCAGCAACCGGTAATAAAGCCGTGGCCTATGCCAATGTAGTTGAAATGACCCGTGAAAAAACTGTGGACGGCTTCGTTCCAAACGTGCGGAAATCGAATGGTGCAAAAACAAGGGATCGCTCTCAGCCACCCGTGGGTTCCTTTTGCACGAGGGATATCTATAAAATATTTGGTGATAAGTGGTTTCTTGAATTGGTATATGATGATTTAAAGGAATGGAATGAATGGTGGTTGAAAAAGCGGGATTATAATGGGTTACTCTGCTATGGGTCGAACCTTTATGAACCAGTTAACGGTTATCCCTGGGAACACACCTTTGCCGGCCAGGTACACGATTGGTTCGGGGCATCCATGGAATCGGGATGGGATGGTTCAGTAATTTACGAGAACCAGGATTTTGATAAAGAACGTTCCATTTTGAAGTTATGGGATGTGTCTTTAAACGGGTTATATGTGCAAGATTGCAGGGCGCTGGCTGATATTGCTGAAATCCTTGAAAAGAATGAAGATGCAGAAACACTGAGAGCCAGGGCCGATAAATATGCAGCGACCATGGTAGATCGGCTTTGGGATGAAAAAACCGGGTTTTTTAAAAATAAAAACTGGGAAACAGGAGAATTTCCTGATTTTAAGGCCATAAACGGTTTCCTGGCACTACTCTCCGGAAAACTGGACGAGCGTCAATTGGAAAGTGTAATTAGTAACCATTTGCTTAATCCCGAGGAGTTCAAAACACCATATATTATACCAACCGTACCCAAGAGTAACCCGGTTTTTCAGGAAGACCGGTATTGGGATGGCAGGGTATGGCCCCCGGTAAATTTCCTAACCTATTTAGGCTTAAAACAATATGATAATCCTATCGCGAAGCAGGCAAAAGATTATTTAGTAAGCAATTCCCGTGAACTACTGTTACAAGATTGGCAAAAATACCATTTTGTACGCGAAAACTACGATCCTTACACTGGCAGCGGCGACGAAGCAAACTATTCAGCAAGTGTTTACCACTGGGGGGGCTTACTAGGAATGATGGCATTAATAGAGGAAGGCTTCATACCGCAACCTTACAATCTCTACAATTAACATATTTTACATATTTATTCGTTTTTTTTTGATTTTCCGCGCAAAATATGATATATTTGTTGTGTGGATAGATTAAAGTCATATAATATAATACCTGTAACACAGGGTGTGCTCCGCGAGGCAATTAATGAATACAGTTCCCCAAAAGACAAGATAAGCAGCCTTACCAACGAGGGAATGCTCTTACGACTCAAGAGAGGATTATATTCAGTACCCAGGTCGGTAACAGGGCAGAGTTTATCCAGGGAATTAATCGCCAATCATCTTTATGGGCCATCCTACGTATCTTTCGAAAGTGCATTATCCTATCATGGGATGATTCCGGAGAGAGTTTATGTAACAAAGTCAGCTACCCTGAAGAGAAAGAAGATGTATGATACACCACTTGGTTATTATCAATATATACATATTCCTGAAGCGTATTATCCTATTGGTTTAAAGTTGGAAATAATTGAAAATTCACACGCTTATATTGTTGCAGGCCCAGAAAAGGCACTTTGCGATCTCATCCTTAGCACCTCAGGCTTACGCTTACAGTCGGCCAAGGCAGCCGGTGAATACATAATCAGCGATTTACGTTTTGATGAAGATGCCGTTATCATGCTTGATGTTAGCATTATAGAGGAATGTGCTGCCAAGGGATACAAGGGCACGGATATGCAAAATGTAATCAAGTTCTTAAACAAATTGCATTAAGATAAAATGAGTACCATATTTGATCAAATGTACAACAGGTACACGATAAATACCAGGGATGACGAACGAAACGCCATCCACGAAATCATGCAGGAAGTAACACTGGCTGCAATGTACAGGGAGGGATTCTTCAATCATGCCGCCTTTTACGGGGGGACATGTTTACGAGTATTTCATGGAATAAAACGTTTTTCAGAAGACATGGACTTTTCACTTCTCAGGAATGATGAATCATTTACACTCGAATCTTATTTTGATTCCATCATCAAGGAATTTGCGGCAATAGGAAGGAGGGTAGATATAGAAAAAAAAGATAAAAAACACTTTTCCGCCATTGAATCTGCTTTCCTGAAAGATAATACTGAAGTATATGACCTGGCATTTAAAACAGAAAAAACCGTAAAGGTGAAAATTGAAATTGACAAAAACCCTCCCCTGCATTTTGATACAGAACATCGTTTGTTGTTATTACCCTTTTCATTTATGACAAGGTGTTTTTCCATACCCTGTCTTTATGCCGGGAAAATGCACGCTTTTCTTTTCAGAAAATGGAAAAACAGGGTAAAAGGGCGCGACTGGTACGATTTTGAATGGTACGTGAGGAACAATCATCCCCTGGATTTCAATCACCTGAAAGAAAGAGCCCTTCAATCCGGCAACATTAATAATACTGCATTTACCAGGGAAATTTTTATTTCACTCCTGAAAGACAGGATTAGAAAGACCAATATTGAAATGGTAAAGGCAGATGTGCTACCCTTCATTGAAGACCCTGATACCTTATCAATCTGGTCATCAGATTATTTTATGCAATTGACCGATATGATAAGATTCAGGTAATATTCAGGAAAGCATCAAGCAATCAGATCATCACGAATTAATAAAAATTGATATTTAGTCTGAATAATAATGTTCGAGATCAAGGCGCTTAAAAATTTGGAGTCTATGAAAATATTGAATTTTTTAGAATAACCAATCGATTTCATGGACAAACACTCAAATCTCTTTGAAATACCGGTATCAAATCCAAAAAAGCCGGCACTTCGATCCATTCACCTTCCGATGTTATAGTTTTTTCGCTCCAGAAGTCATTCCACGCCCCTTCCGGGAAATATACATTTTTGATGGTTTCTCCTTCTTCAACAACAGGCGCAACAAGATAATCTGCACCGAACATATACTGGTATTCACAGTTATAAGTCTCCTTGTCCTCCGGAAATTCCAGCATCATATGCCGGATAATGGGCGTGCCTTCGTGAACCACCTAGTTCATCCTGGTCATGCAATAATACGCCCAAGGAATCATACATTATTACCTGTATTGCGCATGACTGCAGTTTCTATTCTTCACGGCATTTTGCCGATACTTTTAACAAATGGAATGGAATGAGTCCCGGGAGATTCAGAAAAAAAACTAAAATAAATGTTGAAACGTCATTTTAAATTATAAAATATACATGAGAATTTTTGAGGAAAAGGGGGCTAGCTTTATCTTGCCAGCCACACTATTACCATTCATATCCTTGTATATAATATTTTCATCAAGTATAATTTCAAGTTCTTTGTCTTGTGTATTTACAAAAGATACTGATTTTGTACCAAATGGTGTTTCAACAAACCGCGATTGCTGATCATGCTTCACTGTATCAATCCAGGCTTCAAATGTAAATTCACGCGTTATTTTGCAACCATTTTCCATGGTTTCTTTTTTTATATGGTACATTTCATTCGGGCTCACGTACACGTTGCTATCAATAATACCAGGTGTAAAATCGCTTTCATAGGTATGTTTAAGAGTCATTGTATGACCAAGATTATAGGTATTAAAAAGAATGTTATTGGTACAAGTATTACCCTCGCAAAGCACACCATTATTTTTGCTAAATTCAGCAAATGAAATTCCTGTCTTGTTTCCGTACAAAGTGTTATTTTTCAATATATTATCAAAAGCTCCATCGTTCACATGGATACCCGAGTTAACACCTTCAACATAATTATTTAAAACCTGAATATGATTGGCCCTGTTGTCAATGTATATCCCGATATTCATTTTATGATCAGAAGGAGTACCTTCCGTGTTGCCATGCGCGTATCTTGCAATATTATTTCGAATAATATTATTCCTGGTAAAAAGGGTATCACCTCCCCAGCAGTATATTAATGCCCCGTCATTAAGGGTAAGAAGGGCATTCGAAACATTGTTATATTCACAGATGCTATTTGTTCCATCCATCCTGATAGAGATGTACCCGGTACTGTCAACAACATTATAACCAATATAGTTATTATTTGAATTTACCCTTTCGTTGGCAGGTATTTTCTCCCGGCTGGTAAAGAGAACACCGACCCCGCCATTTAAACCCGAGATTCCATATCCCGGGATAATCCCTATTCTTTGCAAAGTATTATTTTCTACCCTGCAATCCGTGGCTTCAAGAAAAGAAATACCTCGTCCATTTATGTCATTTATCCGATTCCCGGAAATATTAAACCTTGACGCGTGAAGTCCTCCATCTATTGCTATACCAAAAATATGTTCCAAGGAAGAATTTTTCACTCTCACGTCTTTATTATTTCCAAGAGCTTTGATTCCTCTTTCATGAAAATAGGTAAAGTGCATATCCTTAATAACGATATGTGATACATCCTTTTTCAGTAAAACAGCCACATCAAGGTTTGAGGCTTCAACAGAAAAGTTTTCGGGTAAAGGCTGAGAACTATATAAATAAATTTGTTGATTACCGGGGTCATAATACCATTCTCCTTCACTATCCAGAAATTCGAAGCTATTTTGCAGGTAGTATCCCCAACCGTTTTGACATTCTGTTTGATGTGTTGATGTCATGAATAAATTCCGATCGTAAATTATCTTTTTATCATCAACTCCGGTTATTGTCCTAATCTCGTAAATCCAGTTAAGTGGCCTTATTATTATCCCTGCTCCAACCAGATCATTGGCGGTATAGGAATTCTCCGCGTCTATTAAATAATCGGCACCTCCCCCATCCATGGAAAGAAATCCCTTGTTGGGTTGCCTGGCCAGGATCATTGATTTATTATCATGGTAGAGATTTTTAACCTGGTGTATGGTTTTTGCCGTGTAGATATTATCCCCGCTACTTGTAAAACCTGTTATGGTTTGGGAACCCTTTAAAACGGGCTTTTTTCCTTTCCCGAAAGCGGTAAAAACAATCGGATTTTCTTTCGATCCTGAATATTGGATGATCAATTCTCCTTTAAAAACATCACCACTAAGAAAAAAAACAGTATCCCCGGGTGATAAATTCTGCCTGTTTACCCGATCGATGCTCTTCCACGCATCATTCTCACTCTTTCCACTATTTTTATCATTACCGGCAGAAGAAACATAATAATTAATTGCTAACCCGGTATACGAGAAACCCGAAATAAAAATAAGGATAAAAGAAAAAAACAAAAATTTCATTTATAAGCATTTTAAATAAAAAATAATCAACATCGATCTTACCTAAGATCAATTAAGCGTCTCATATATTTAATCATTTGACTTGATCAAAAAAAATGAAAGTCTAAAAATAGAGATGAAAAAAGTACGGGAGTAGGGTTATTGTCTAAACTTATATAACTATTTATTCAAAACGAGACCAGGACAGTAATTTCCATTTAAACATATTGCCCGGTAAGATATGAAAACGATCAATTGAGCGGCTTGAGTACCAAATGTGTTTTCCCATGAGTGCAGATACCATCTGTGGCGTATAGCTATTTATCCGCCGTACGATATAACGCGTAAGTTTTTCCTTGATAATCAAAACGGGCAGCAACTTCTATCATTGCTTCCCATTAAACACCAAGCCTGTAGTAACTGGCATTTGATAATGGTTTACTGAAGGTCATGAAATGCAACCTCGTGTCCAAACCCTTCACCCGGTCTCCTTTTTTTATTTCGCTCCAGTATACCATAACAATCACACGCGCGCTTTGTTTACCAACCAAATGTAAAACAAGCACATTAAAACTATCCTGGAATTCAAAAAATATTATATAAAATGAATTAATAGATATACCTGAATAGAAAATTTTAATATATTCTTGCCAAGAATTATCCTAATTTCGATTTTTTAAAATAAAATCCAGTCATCATGAAATTTTTAACCATTTGTATTTTTGCTGTTTTGTCATCAGGGTTATTTGCCCAACACCCGAACCTTATTACAAACATCAGAGACCGCGATATAACGAGTTTAAGCGGCAAATGGCGCTATTTACTTGATATAAACAAGAAAAGCATGGGATTTGAACATACAAAAATTCCTGTTAACAAGTGGGACATCCATGAGCATAATTTTCCAGGTTCAGATTGGTTATATGTGCCGGGAGATTGGAACAGCCAACGCGATGAATTGAATTTATACGAGGGCAAACTTTGGTACCAAAAATATTTTACTTACAAATTACCTGAGAAAAGACGGCTTTTTATATATTTCGGTGCCGCGAACTACAAAACGGAAGTTTTTATAAACGGCACGTTGATTGGTCAACACGAGGGCGGGTTTACTCCATTCAATTTTGAAATCAGCGACACGTTACTGTCGGATCAAAATTCAATCGTGGTAGCAGTTGACAATACCCGCGAAAGCAGTGGAATACCACCTTTCGAGACTGATTGGTGGAATTATGGAGGAATTACCAGGGAAGTTTTTCTAGTTGAAACACCCGAGGTATTTATCAGGGATTATCTTGTTTCTCTAAAAAAAGAAGACAGGAACACCATTGAAGGATATGTTGAGGTTTCGCCTAACATTTCAGAAAAACTTGTAACGATTGAAATACCTGAACTTTCTTTAATAGTTGAAGGAAAAACAAACAAAAATGGCCGTCTCCTTTTCAACAAAAAAGCAGAAGGAATTGAACTATGGAGCCCAGGCAGTCCAAAACTATATAAAGTGCAAATTAAATCGGACATGGAAGTTATAACTGACAAGATAGGTTTCCGGACAATAAAAACCATGGGGAGTGAAATTCTGTTAAACGGGCAGCCTGTTTTTCTCAAGGGTATCTGCGTTCATGAAGAGAACCCACTGGGAAAAGGTCGTGCCTGGTCTGAAGAACATGCACGGGTTTTATTGGAGAGGGCAAAGGAATTAAATTGCAATTTTGTACGTCTCGCGCATTACCCGCATAACGAGCACATGGTTAAGCTGGCAGACGAAATGGGCATAATGATATGGGAAGAACTCCCTTTATATTGGGCCGTGGATTGGGACAACGATCAAACATACATGCTGGCAGAACAGATGGCCACGGAAATGATCACCCGCGATAAAAACAGATCCAGTATTATTATTTGGTCCGTTGCAAATGAAACCGGGAACAATACAGATCGGAATATTTTCCTGGGTAAACTAATCGAACATACACGACAATTAGATAATACCCGGCTTATAAGTGCTGCATTGCTAATTGACCATAAAAATTCAGATAAATATACAAAAGTAGTGAATGACAACCTGGGAGATATCGTGGATATTATTTCGGTTAACCAATATTATGGTTGGTACCAGGGACTTCCTGACATTATTGACAAGATTAACTGGAAAATAGAATTTGACAAGCCTTTCTTCTTTTCTGAATTCGGAGCAGGTGCGCTCCAAGGGTATCATGGCGATTCGCTTACCCGCTGGAGTGAAGAATACCAGGAATATTACTATCGCGAGACATTGGAAATGCTGGATCGTGTAGATAAATTACGGGGGATTTCGCCCTGGCTTCTTGTTGATTTCAAATCGCCAAGAAGATTATTCCCGTTTATTCAGGATTATTATAATAAAAAGGGATTATATTCGGAAAGAGGTGAAAAGAAAAAGGCGTTTTACCTTTTAAGGAATTATTACTATGAAAAGTAACAGTTTTATACAAGTACTTTTTCTTAAGAATGAGGTCCTGTGACGCTTCACATTTCTTCTATTCTCATTCAGGAAAATACACCTTATTGGATGTAACGCCTTCTTCAACAACCGGTGCGACAAGATAATCAGTACCGAACATGTACGGGTATTCACGATTACAAGACTCCTTGTCATATGGGAATTCCAGCATCATATACCGAAAATGGGCGTACCACCCAATCGATATAACCGGATAATCCGATTGAAATACCTGCAGCTATTGCCGATGGGTATCCCACATCTTTCCGCCAATTGGCATGCTGATCGCCCGCCCATACAAATCTTGTAAAGGGCGCTGAACCGGCAAACCCGCTCCTCGAAAAAGTAGTTACATCAGATTTGGCTGCATCTGAAAGTAAATAGGTGAGTTTATGATAAACAAGAGAATATAAGTTTACATATTCTTCATTCGATAAGGGATATTCAAGACCGTAATCAAATGCATTCCAGTTATTTAATTCATTATCATAATAATACCCAATGTCGCCAAAATCTTCCATCCAACCATCAAAATTATCCACAAGAAGGATTTCACGAATTACATCTTCCCAAATTTTTCCCATCGCAGGATTGAAGAAATCATATTGTCCACGATCTAAGAATTTATAATATCGTGAACCACTTAGGTCAGCCTGATTATGCAATAATACGCCCAAAGAATCATACATTTCGTACATCGGATTATCAAACTTGTAATATAACAAATTTTTAAATGAAAAATGACGAAGATAAGTCAACGCTTTGAATCCCAATGAATGAATTGAACCTGTTACCTTTCGGTAATCTTTAATGAGACCATTGCTCCCAAAAGGCCATCCTGTTGAGGTAACAGGTTCATCAAAATCAAAAAGCCAAATTGCGGTCATGGGCATTCCTTCTTAAATAAGAAGTTTCGTATTCATCTTTGCTCATTTTCCCGATATTTCTATGCAAAAAAGGGGGATTTTGGGGCTGATTTGAAATAGTACGACCATTAAGGTTTGAAGCAAGAAATCTTTCACCCCCTCCATAAAAGGGCCCCCGGGTATTTATAGTGACGCTAATAGAGTCGTAATCCAGATTATAGGCTGTTACGATTTCCCACTTTGTAAAACTTTTGTATGGAATAACTTTCATATCAACATTGGGCACATTCGTAGAAAAAATAATTGTATCTCCCAATAAATCCGGGGATTTCAATTTATAAATCTTCAGCATCCCATTTTGGAGTAAAGATTTATTGAATAGAATATCTCCTCTAACTTTTTCCCTTCTCCATAGGAAAGTCCTACGGGATTTAATAATACTTCTATAACACTACCGTCCTGATGGATCTTTATTTTATCCTTGGTTTTTTCTAAATTAAATGCATGAACAGCAGGAGTTTGCCTTTCAGCAATCCCAAGAGGACTTACATGGTCCTTTTGGACCATTTCATTAAGGTTTTGATAAAACCCATGTAAAGGTAAATCTTGCGAATAAGCCGGTTGCAAAAAACACGAAACATAAGTGATAATCCCACATGATATAAATTGATAGATCAGAGTCTTGTACTTCATAATAATATGGTTTTATATTATATTCAAGTTATATTAAATCAGGAAAAATGGCTCCATAGAACTACTGTTGTTATGGCTACAAATAAAGAGAATATAATATTAAGGATCAATGGAGTGGAAAATTTTGTTTTTCTGAATGTTCCCCTTGAAATAACAATACTTTCCACCTGCAACATTTTCTCTGTAGATTCTTTGGAAAAAATACTCACTGTAATTAAAATAAAACAACATAGAATAAATGCATAAATGCAGTAATACAAAAAAGGTATTGCAACAAAATGATTGAATACCCCCAAATCGTGGTTCCGGGAGACTAAATCGAGGATAAATCGAATTGCCCCCAAAACCCCTCCCGCGATTAATGTTGTAATTGCGGCTTTACCCGTAGCTCTTTTCCAAAAAATACCTACCAAAAACACGGCAGTAACCGGCGGACTGATATATGCCTGTACTGCCTGTAAATATTGATATATCTGATTGCTCATATGGCGTATTATGGGAATCCATTGCTCCATTGAAGGATCCCTCATAAGATGTTCAGTCGAGTTTCATGAAAAACAA
>CAYRRV010000053.1:0-22353 GCA_964426725.1 uncultured Bacteroidales bacterium
AATGAAATTAAAAACGCTGTATTATTATTGGCTTTGAAGAATAAATATAAAAGTTTTAGGGAATTTTCCGGTAGCAACGGGTTTTTTGGTTTACTTTTTTCACCTGAAGGAAAAAAGTAAATGCCCGCCCGGCATGAGGGCAAAATAAACAATCCGATTTTAATCGGATACCATTGATTATTTATAGTAATATATTTTATCTATGATATTTTCCCGGATTTGCTTGTATTCCTTGTGAGAAGATTATTTTTTGATAGTCCCCGGGTTTTATATAATCGATTTTTCAGGTTATCCCGGTAAGGCAAAAAAGGCAATCATTCCTTTGGAAATAATAAAAATGAAACAGACCATTCGCCAGTTGTCGGACACAGTCGAGGCATTTAATCCTTCTGCAAAAGGACATGTTTAAAATCATCAATATAACTTTATTTCAAAAACATGAAACCATTCCTGTCTAACGAATTGCCAGGGGCATATAGTGGAACACCCATTGAATTGTTATATGATTATCATAATCATAATATTATCCACGATGATGAATATCATTCGGCGCGGTTGCTCGTTGGAATGTGCATGGATAACCGCAAGCAATTGAAAGTACCTAAAAATTTCGCTTATATTATCAGGACAGGTGGGGGCAATCTTCGGTATAATGAACTTCAGGTTTCTCTTGTTATCGCGGTACATGGGGTGAAGCACATCGTGTTGATTGGTCATGATCAATGTGGTATGGTGAACCTGAACGCCAAGAAGGGTGTTTTCATTGAAGGGTTGGTTCAAAACGCGGGTTGGGACAGGGAATCCGCGCGGGAACATTTTGAATGCAATATTTCTTCTTTTGAGATTAATAATGAAAAAGATTTTGTTTTGAGTGAGGCTAAACGGTTAAGATTAAAATACCCGAACGTAATTGTTGCTCCGATGATGTATTTGATAGGAGATGACAGGTTATATTTTGTAAGGGAAGAATAGTGGTGAATTCCGGGCATCATGGTATGCCATTATCAGGATAAGAACTTATTTCTTAAATCACTAACCTGTTGCTCGTTGATGGGGATCATGCTTCCCAGGGGGGTCGACATAATTAATGACCGGGCACTGAATTCGGCTACTTCCAGCCTGTCGAATGTATGTAATAATTTGTCCCCGGTTACAAGGATTGAATCGTTCGCGATGAGAATGGCCGGGATATTTTCAGATACTTTTCCCGGGATGGTATTATTTCCCGCGAAGTGTGAACCAAAGGGTACTGTTGGTACATCCTGTAAAAAGATCCAACTCTCGGGAATGGTTCTAACATCAAGATGAACCCCGGAAACTCCATATGCCATAAGATATGGAGGTTGGGTAAGAATGATTGAATTAATAGCGGGATTTTGTTTGTAAATTTCCTGATGCAGAAGTACCGAGCGACTGGGAATTTTTCCCGGTTCTCTTTTACCATCCTTGATCTGCACCACGTCTTCCAATTGAATATTCCACCGGGCAACGTTGGTGGGTGTTATCAGAAAATCATTGTTCCTCCATCTTACCGATACGGTACCGTAAGTGCTTCTCATTAGTCCCTGCTTCGTGGCACGGTGTACCATCCTGCAGATATCATTTCTTATTTCTCTTTCGTCCGAGGGATATTCAACTATCTCCAGTTCAGGGAGATCATGTGGAATCTGGTTTTCAAATTCAGCGATCATTTCGTTGGTGAGATATGTGGGTATGCCTATGGTACTGGCATTGATAATAGTACGGGCACAAAATTCCAGTGTTTCAAAGCGCTCGTAAGCATCAATCAGGTCGCTGCCCGATACCACCACCCCATGATTCTCCATGATAACTGCATCGAATTTTTTCATGAACTCGTTTGCAATGGAAGTTCCTAATGCTTCACTTCCCGGCAATTCATAAATGGCGTATCCAATAGGCCCACAAACATGACGTGCCTGTGGAATTACATTCGTGTTGGGAATTTTCCGGACGATACTGAACGAAACCAAGGCGGGTGGATGCGCGTGAATAATTGCCCCCACGTCAGGCCTCGACTTGTATATGGCACGATGAAAAGGAAATTCTGAAGATGGTTTATGTATACCTTCAATTTCCCCGGATTTTTTTACACGCATGATATCTTTGGGAGTGAGCGATCCCTTGTCAACAGCAGTTGGAGTAACCCATATATCCCCGTATTCATCAATCACGGATACATTTCCACCCGATGTAGTTGTCAGCCCTCCCTTGTATATCATTTCAATAATCCGGATAATCTGTTCACGCGGGTGCAATAATCCGGTATCCATCTTGTTCATATCTTATATTATTTAATTTTTTTGATTCAACCATTGATGTAAAACTATATAAAAAGTGCATTGATAGATAAAGAGGATTTGATTTAATCCATGCCCTGATCTTGTAAAAACTCTCCAAGGGAATTATCCTCTCCTTCCCAGTGTTCAACCAGCCATTCTTTGATGAAATTGATCAAGTGAATGGAAACGTTAAGATTCCCGCTATTAAATTCATTTTTATATTTCTGTACTTTTTCTCTGAATTTCTCGTGTTCATCCAGGTGTTTTGCCAATCCCGGGTAATTGTAAGATTCCATTAATTCTTGTTCTGTTGCAAAATGAGTTTCAGCATAGTGCATTAACGAGGAGATAATGGATTCCACAACTGTAAATCCTTTACCCACGGCCATGGCCCCGAGTAAATCATTAAAAATACGTATTAATTCCTTGTGCTCATTATCAATCCTGGCAATGCCTACCGAATAGATCCTTTTCCAGGTAACTAATTTCATTTTATTTTTTTTATGTTAATCCTTTTGAAGTAAGATATTTACCAAGCTCTTTATCTGTTAATGTAATATGGTTAATCAACCAGTTTTTTAAAAAATCGAGTATTTCAAGGGTAAGTTTACTTTTGCCTGTTTCGAAATCCTTCTTGTAATTCTTGAGATCATTAATCAGTTTTCCGTGTTCTGATCGGTGTCGGTTGTAATCTGAATATCCATATACAATCATCAGCTTTTCTTCGGCAAAAAAATGAGTTTTAGTATATGCTTCCAGTTCATTGAATGTTTTATCCAAAACCGTTTTTCCTTGTCCTCTGCCCATCGCATCGAGCAAATCATTTAAAATGGCGACTAATTTTTGATGTTGCGTGTCAATTTCTTCAATATTAACCGCGTATTTTTCAGACCATTGAATAAGTGCCATGATAAAATGTTTTTTGTTTCTAAATTAATAATTATTTTTATGACACCCACGTTATTGTTAGATGTTTAATTGTTATATGAATAATCCCGGATGAAACCCTCATGCATAAAGAATTAGAATATATAAAAGTGAAAGACATACGTTTTCATAAACTTATCTCTCGTAAAATTATTTTTGCAATAGTTATTTTGGTTTGTTTATTCATTGTGTTCTCCTGCAGGATGAATAAAAAGAATACATCCGGTAATACTATTAAAATTGCAGTTTTAAAAGGGCCTTCTGCTATAAGTGTTGTTAAATTGATGAAGTCTGATGATCGCTTTGAAATTATCATGAAAAATGAACCAGCCCAGGTTAAAGCATTAATCCTGAAAGAGGATGTTGATATTGCCATGGTACCGGTTACCCTGGGTTCTGTATTATATAACCGCGGCGTGAAATACAAGTTGGCAGCGGTTCCCGTTTGGGGAACGCTTTATTTATTCGGCACTGATACATCAGTGCACGCGTGGAATAATTTAAAAGGCAAAAGGGTATACATGATGGCCAGGGGCATGACACCCGACGTGATATTTCGATACCTGCTGGAAGAGAATGGACTTGTTCCGGGAGAAGATGTTATTATTGACTACAGTTTTCCAGGGCATATTGAATTGACCAATAGCATTGCCGGGGGTAAAACAGGTATGGGTGTCGTGTCAGAACCGCTCGTGAGTCTGGCCATGCACAAGAATAATGATGTTGAAATACTGATCGATTTGAATAAAGCATATCGTCAATTAGAAAAAACCCATGAAAATTTACCCATGACAGCCCTTCTGGTTAATGAATCAACTTATGGGCAAAAGAGAGAATATATTGAGGCCGCCCTGAAAGCAATACAACAGAGCGCGGCCTGGGTAAATGACAGTGTAGCAGAAGCTGCAAAGCTGGTAGTTGAGCAGGAAATTTTGCCGGATATACACGTGGCAAAAGAGAGTATTCCCCGCTGTAATATCAGATATATTCCGGCCGTTGAAGCAAAATTACCAGTGAATAATTTCTACTCTTTATTATTTCGTTATGATCCTGCTCTCATTGGTGGTGCAATGCCGGGAGATGAATTTTACATGGCTTTTGAATGAGGATCGGTATGATCCCCTGGCTGAATACCCGGCGTTCGGGTCCGATTGTTCATTTACCGTACAAAATTCCCTATCTTTGAACCAGGAAAAAAAATAAACGGTTTTCATCTTCTTTGCAAGTGATTAAAATAGGTTAAACATCTTGAAAAAGCAGGTTAAAATAATCTTAATGGTACTATCCGTCCTCACCATGTTGGTAATCTGGGAACTGGTTGCTTTACGGGTGGATAATCCTTTGATTTTGCCTGGACCCGGCACTGTCCTTGTATCGCTGGTGGAAGTTGTCTCCACCGGTTCCTTCTGGATGAACGCGGGCAGTACTGTTTTCCGGGGACTCATAGGGTTTGCTCTCGCCATGGCAGTTGCATTCATTACCGGTATACCTGCCGGTGTAAGTCATAATTTCCGGATTTTTTTCACACCGTTCCTGGTGACTATCCGTTCAGTACCCGTGATTACCTTTATCTTATTGGCTTTAATTTGGTTTCATCCACCCCAGGTGCCGGTTTTTATTGCCCTTTTAACCATGTATCCGATTATTTGCGGTAACCTGGTCACGGGTATTCAGGAAACCGATCGTGAACTTGTACAAATGGCCAGGTCTTATAATATGCCCTTTTTATCTATAATCCGGCATGTTTATATTCCTTCAACCCTACCGTTTCTGTTCTCTGGTATTTCTACTGCCATGGGTTTCGGGTGGAGGGCTATTATTATCGGAGAAGTGCTGAGTCAACCCAGGTACGGGATAGGAACTCAGATGCAATTGTCTCAAATTTACCTGTTAGTGAAAGAATTGATCGCGTGGACAGTATTTGCTGTTCTTATCAGTTTCCTGTTTGATGAAATTATAAGGATAATCGAGAGAAAGGTCGTAGACTGGAAATAAACTAAAACAGATAATAGATAGAAATAAATGGAAATATCCTTGAAACATATAAGGAAGCGCTATGGTGACTTGGAAGTATTCCGGGATTTTTCGGTTTCTTTTCCACGGGGAAAAATATCCTGTCTTCTGGGACCTTCCGGATGTGGGAAAACCACCATCATGAACCTGATCAATGGCTTTGATAAACCGGATTCAGGCACCATTGACGGAATTGAGCATAAAAAGATCTCCAATATATTTCAGGAACCCCGTTTGTTACCCTGGAAAAAAGTGAAAGAGAATATTTTCCTGGTGCTTGAAAACATTATAACAAGAAAAGAAGCAGAAATCATAGTGGAAAGATATCTTTCCATGGTAGAGCTCACGGCATTTCAAAACTTTTTTCCCCACCAGTTAAGTGGTGGCATGAAACAGCGTGTTGCTATTGCCCGGGCTTTCTCCTGGCCATCGGATATTATTCTCATGGACGAACCATTCCGGGGGCTCGATCTAAAATTGAAAAAAGCGGTGATGGATGCATTTCTTAAAACCTGGGAAAGTGACAGGCGAACGGTCGTTTTTGTTACCCACGATGTAGAAGAAGCGGTTAAGCTGAGCCATGAAATCTTCGTTCTGACTTCTTTACCCGCTACCATAAAAACAAAATTTTCGGCCTTGGAGAGTAAGGAAAAACTCACGGAGGATTTGAAAGAGAATCTTGGTTAATCATTTCTTGCAAGAGTCTGCAGAACTCGCGGGTATTCAATGGATGAACGCGCGCAACAAGCTTAGTAAATCAATTCTTCTGTCAGTCTGATATCTGATTTTATCTGTTTTTTCAGTTTTTGTGGAGAGTCAAAATGCCTGCATTCCCTGATTCTCTTGTGAAAGTATATGGTACCTTGTTTTCCCTCGATGTTTTCAATACAATCATCAACGAGTATAAATTCGACCAGTGGGAACCGGTATTTTTCAGGTTTGTCGAGCGTGTTATCCTTGATATTCAGGATCCCTTTGAGGGAATGACTTCCCGTTTCCAGCCGGATAGCGTATACCCCCTGCACTGGGATTAGTTTCATTTCTTCTTCCAGCGAAATTTTCAGGGTAATAATTCCTTCCTCGTCAAGCAATCCATGCCCGCGTGATAATTTTCCCCGCATGATATAAAAATGCTCCATGTAAGCGCTTGCCCGTTGAATATCTCCCTCGTTGAGGGCTTTTCGGACTCTTGTAGAACTCACGCATTCATGCTGAATATCCTGTTCCGGTATTTCTTCAACCCTGAACCCGTATTTTTCCTGAAGTTGCAGCAGGTAATCATAGTTTCCCTGGCGGTTGTGGCCAAAAAAATGATTAAATCCAACCACGATAATACTTGCATTCAGTTTTTTCAGCAGGTATTTTTCAACAAATTCCCCGGGCGAAGTTTTTGAAAACTCAAGTGTGAAATTGATGATTATCAGGTTGTCAAGACCCGTGGATCGTAATAAATCAATTTTCTCGTTCTCACTGGTTAGTAGTTTCAGGTTTTTCCCTGCAGTATCCGGGTATAATACTTTGCGGGGATGAGGATAGAAAGTAATCAGAACCGATTCACCACCAATTTCACTGGCCAGTTGATTTAACCTGTTGATGATTACCTTGTGTCCCACGTGTACCCCATCGAATGAACCGGTAGTTACCACGGGATACGGGATGTGTTCCACCTCCTCAAAACTCCTGTATACTTTCACGTGTTTAAGATATAGTTATGTTGTTGATTTCAAATATTTCCTTTTGCAAAAGGATTAAATTTAGTACTAAATTCCCCGACTTTGTCCGACAACTGGCGGATGAAGGTTTCATTCGTGTATTTTTTATTCACTTAAAACCATTTTGCCGGCTCACGAAATAGGCAACTTTTTCCAGCGATGTGATCATATCATATTCTTCGAGATAAACATTTGCCGGAACCGTGAGGGGAACAGATGTAAAATTAAGGATTCCTTTTATTCCTGCCATAACAATTTCTTCTGCTACTTCCACTGCATTGTCCGGGGGAACAGTTAATATCGCGATGGAAAGGTTTTTTTCACTTGTAATTTTTTTAAGATCATTAACATGATAACATCTTACCCCGGCAATTACCCGGTTAATTTTATCCTGATCGATATCAAAAGCTGAAACGATGTTAAGTTTCGGACGTTTCCCGGTGAAGTATGCCGTGATTGCCCGACCCAGGTTTCCCATGCCAAGCACCGCCACGTTGTGACCATTGCGTGCATCTATTATTTTGCCAATCACGTTTATCAGTTCTTTTACATCGTATCCCTTTCGTTGAAAGCTGGAATAACCAATAAACATGATATCTCTTCTTACCTGAACAGCCGTGATATTTTGCAATCCGGCCAACTCGTGAGAGTATATGTGTGTTTTACCCGCGTTGAGGCAATCCAGGAGTGTGCGGCGATACATGCTCAACCGCTCGATTGTTTTCTCCGGTAATTTTTTAATTGTCATCTACCTTTTATGATAATTGTTGATTTTGTTCAGACTTGATTCCCACCTCTTTTTTCGGGAACTTGATTGAAAACGTGGTACCCTCTTCGGGAATACTTTTAACCTTTATGGTTCCATCATATAGTTCTGAAACTCTTTTTACAATAGAGAGCCCTAGACCACTACCCACTATATTTTTGGTTTTTTCATTTTTTATGCGCACGAATTCCCTGAAAAGCTGGGATATCTCGCTTTCTTCCATTCCAATACCGGTATCTTTCACGCTGATTTTGATATTTTTTTCATCTTCCTTAATTTTTACATCTACCCGTCCATTTTCTATGTTATATTTTACCGCGTTCGATATTAGATTATTGAAGATAATCTCGAAATCTTCCGGATCAACTTCCATGATAACCGGCTCCGGGGAGTTAAGAAATATATGGATATTTTTTTGAATGGCGTAAGGCTGTATTGTACTAATTGATATTTTGGCAACTTTCCTGATATCAACTTGTTTTAGTTTGTCTTTTTTCTTTTCGAATCTTATTTTGGTGAAATCCAACAGGTCCATGATAAGTGTCCGCATCCCGTTTACCCTGTTAAGTGCTCTTTCTACCAGTTTATCATAGTTATCAAGGTCATCACCTGCCTCCCGGTCTTGAATCATTTTAAGGTATCCTTCTATAGCATTCAGGGGTGCTTTTAGCTCGTGAGAAAGTACCGAGAGAAACTGATAGCGGATTCTTTTCCCTTCTTTCTTGAGTTTACGCGTAATGCGTTTTAGAAAAAGTTGCTTTCCAATGTTGTCAATTGATGCTTTCAGTTCCTGAGGTGTAAATGGCTTGGGAATGAAGTCCTTGGCACCGTATCCCGTGGCTTTCACGGCAACATCCAGGGAAGCGTAGGAGGTTATCATGGCCACGGTGATATCATATTGCTTATTTTTGATATATTCCAGAACCTCGATTCCCTGGATACCGGGAAGTTTATTATCCAGCAGGGTGATATCGGGCATTTCCTGTTCTATGATCTCGATGGCTTCTTCTCCTGACGCTGCTTCAAAAAGTATTAGTTCAAAATCATCATCCATGAAGGGATAGCTAATCCGGTGGTTTTTGAGAATGCGGACCACGCCCGATCTAATTCCCGGTTCATCATCTACAACCAGTATTTTTAAGGTCTCCATTATTATTTTAACAATTTTTCAATTTCTTTTTTCATTTGTACCGGTCGTATTCCTTTTTCCAGGTACATGTCTGCTTTTATCCACTTTCTTTCTTCCTCGGTGTTAATGCTGAAAGATATGCCTGTTTCGGAGGCCACGGCAGTCGCGATAATAACAGGAACATCCGGGTACTTGTTTTTTATTTTCCTGCAGAGAATAAACCCGCTGTCCTCATTTTCCATCATCAAGTCAACGATGGCGAGATCAGGTTTAACAGTTTCCAGTATTTTTTCTCCTTCTTTTTGGCTTTCGGCCGGGATAATCTGGTAACCTTCTTTCTCAAGATGAAATTTTAACTGGAACAGGTAATCCATGTCATCATCAACAAGTAATATCGTGCTTTTTTTGCTCATAATCTTAGTTTTTTAGTACCACATCTTCTTTATTCCGTGGCAGCTCAATTGTGAATTTTGTTCCGGTATCGCCTTTTCCCGGATCTGTATTCGAAGAAACTGATATTTGTCCTTTATGCATTTTAACAATTCCATAAGCTGTAGCCAGGCCCAGACCGGTACCTTTACCAATCTCTTTTGTTGTGAAGAAGGGTTCAAATACCTTGTCCAGGTCTTCCTGCTTTATACCGGTTCCGGAATCAGAAATTACAAATTTAACCAGGTTTCTTGAATCTTCAAGCATAATTTTAAGTTCACCCCCGGAAGGCATTGCTTCTACAGCATTTTTTAGCAGGTTGGAGATCACCTGAATCATTTGCTCGGGATCGAAATAGGCGAGGGGATCGGTCAGGTTATCTTCCATGATTAATGAAATATTATCAGGAACAATGATACTGGAGATACAGTTTTTGATAAAATCCCTGATATTTGATTCTGAATGGTTCACCTGGTTTTTTCTCGCGAAATTCAGAAGTCCGCCCACGATTTTCTTACAACGTGCCGATTGGTCGACAATCAGTTCAAGGTCTTCTTTCATCTGGGAGTTGGTTTCACATTCTTCAAGTAAGATATTGGAATACATGATAATTACTCCCAGGGGATTATTCAGCTCATGAGCGATTCCCGCGGATAACTGTCCCATGTGAGCAAGTTTTTCAGATTGTTTCAGGGCCTGTTGCATGCTTGCCATCTTCTCGTTGGATATAGCCAGCTCTTTCACGCTGTTGTGTAGTTTTTCTATGGTAAAGGGCAGGCACATTTCATTTTCTGCCAGACCATTCACGATCGCGATCGCGTGATTCAGACACGTGTCGTACCCGCAGGCCCCGCAATCCAGTAAATCTTTAGAAGAATACTTACCCATGGAATGTAGCACATTTTCGATTTCCTCACCGGGGGGAGAGAAGGTTTTTATTTCCCTGGATGAAAAAGACCGCTTCATGTTTATAGAACGAAATTCTTCGATATTTTTTTTCCACTGGAAAGTGTCGATCGATTCACTTTTTTGTCGGGCATATTTTGAAACAAGTGATCGCCGGGTATAATGTTTTCCTCCTTTAGACATGCCCGGTCCCATGATACAACCCTCGCAGCAGAGCAATTCCAGGTGTTGTGGCTCAATAAAACCTTCCTTGAATTCTTTAACGGCATCCTGAAAATTCACTCTTCCGTCAGCGACGATAATATTGCCTTCTACCAGGTTATCTCTCAATCCCGCGGTTTGCAACATACCCCGGCTCAGTGGGAATATTGCACCTTTTCCAGCTAGTGGAGGATTGAACTCAGAGGGGGTGACTGATTCAGGATCAATATTATATTCGCTGAATATATTTCTTAATTCTCTGAAAGTCAAAGCTTCATTGATTTCAGTTGATTCATCTTTCTTGGCAATGCAGGGCCCGATAAAAACTACCTGAATGTCGTTCCCGTATTTTTTTCGTGCAACCCTTGCCATCGCAACCATCGGGGAAACAATAGGAGCCAGGGAATCCACCAGATCGGGATGGTAGTGTTCAATATAGCTGACAATGGCCGGGCAATCAGATGAAATAAAGGCATTTTCCTTGTTGTCTTCAAGAAGGTTCTTGTATTCCATGGCTACAAGATCCGCTCCAAATGCCACTTCAAGCACGTAGTCGAATCCGATTTTGCGAATCATTCCAATGATCCGGTGATAATCTTCGATTTCTTCAAATTCTGCAGGGAAACTTGGCGCTACCAGGGCGACTGTTTTCTTGCCAGGTGTGTTTATAATCTCTTTCACCCTGTCAATTCCCCTGAGAAATGCCTTGGCATCCTGCCGGCAGACTTTGGTGCAGTTTCCGCACGCGATGCATCTTTCCGTTATAACCATTGCCTGGCCATTGATAATTTTAATGGCTTTCACGGGGCATTCTCTCACGCAGGTATAACATACCCGGCACTTATCCTGAATAGTGTAAACTAATTTTTTTGTATTACCCTGATTTTCCATTTAAACTTTTCAATTCTGTTTGAAATTCATAAGGGTACCTTTCTTGAAACATAAGTTGTATGCAATAACTTCTTACATTTTTCACCGAGAGGTTTACCCAGGAATTCCTGATATAGTTGCTGAACCTGGGGATTCTTGTGAGCTACTCTTATCATCTCCTTTTCATCGGCATCGTAGAGGGCTTTCATCCTGTATTTCACTCCATTTTCTCCTTTCCTGATGGGTTGCCCCCCGCCGTTGATGCACCCGTTTTCGCATGCCATTACTTCTATAAAATGCAGGTTCATTTCTTTATTTTTTATTCGTTGTAAAACATCGCGTATGTTTTTCAGGGAATTAATTACCGCGAAATGATATATCTCATTTTTTATTTTGATCTGATATTCTTTGTATTCCTTTGCTCCCCTTACTTCCTGTATTTTGTAATCCTTCATTTCTTTGCCTGCTAACCTGAAATGAAGAGTGCGAATGACGGACTCCATTAAACCACCAGAAGTACCCACGATTTTACCGGCAGAACTGGCTGTTTGCATTGGATTGTCGGGCAACTCGGGCTCCAGGCTGTTCAGGTCAATACCGTGAAGCCTGATCAGGCGGGCCAATTCGCGGGTAGTAATTACCGCGTCGATATCAGAAATTCCCTTACTGGTCATTTCCACTCTTTGGGCCTCGAACTTTTTGGCAGTGCATGGCATAATTGAAACGGAGAATATGTCTGTTGGCTTCAGGTTTTCCCTTTCAGACAGCCAGTTTTTTATGATAGTTCCCAGAACTTGTTGTGGAGATTTCGTTGAGGCAAGCAGGGGCAGGAGAGATGGTTCAAATTCCTCCATGTATTTTATCCAGCCGGGGCAGCAACTGCTAAACATTGGCAGATTTTCCTTTTTATCAATTCTCTCCAGTAATTCCTCACATTCTTCCAGTATCGTGAGGTCTGTTCCAAAGGCTGTCTCAAATACTTTGCTGAAACCTATTTTTCTCAAGGCAGCATTAATCAGTCCGTTGATATCTTTTCCTGGCTTCAGGCCAAATTCTTCAGCGAGCGATACACTAACGGTGGGAGAATGTTGCACGACAACCGTTTTGGCCGGATCATGCAATTGTGATTCCAGTTCCTGAAAATTGATTTTTTCAACCAGGGCGCCCGTAGGGCAAACCATCACGCACTGGCCACAATTAATGCAATTGGAAAAGTTCAGATCTTTATTAAAAGCCGTAGCGATCAGCGTGTTACTGCCACGATTAATAAAATCGAGTGTTGACACAGATTGCAGCTCCTCGCAAACTCTCACGCACCTTCCGCAGAGAATACACTTGGAAGGTTCTTTAATAATCGAGGCACTTGACTTGTCTATCTTGTATTTTGTTTTTTTTCCGGGGATACGTCTTTCCCGCACGTTCAATTCTTCCGCGAGGTCCTGTAATTCACAGTTTCCGTTGCGCTCACAATAAAGGCAGTCATCAGGATGGTTGGCCAGGAGGAGTTCAACGATAGTTTTCCGTGCCTTGATAACCCGTGGGCTATGTGTTTTTATTTTCATCCACTCTTCTACAGGGTAGGAACAGGCAGGAACCAGGTTTGGCCGTCCTTCAATCTCTACCACGCACATGCGGCAGGCACCTGTAGGCGAAAAATCTTTCATGCTACAGATGGTAGGTACCTTTATACCGGCTTTTTCAAGAGCAGATAGAATGGTTTCTCCTTTTTTAGCGGGTATGTTTGTCTTGTTAACCTCTATCTCAAAATTCATTTTCCACCTTTTTTGATTAATCAATGGATATCGCTTCGAATTTGCAGGCATCCATGCAAATACCGCATGATATGCATTTTTCCTGTACGATAAAGAAAGGATGCCGTTCAGTACCAATGATCGCGTTCACGGGGCATTTTTTAGCACACATGGTGCATCCGGTGCAACTGTCCACGTCAATGTAATATGTCCGCAATTCCTTGCACATGTTAGCCCGGCATTTACGATCAAAAATGTGCTCCTCAAATTCATCCCTGAACCACTTCAGGGCAGTCATCACGGGGTTGGGAGCGTTTTGCCCCAATCCACAAAGCGATGTGTCTTTCATCACTTCGGCGATGGTCTCGAGTTGCATTACTCCCTTAAATCTTTCAAGTGCCGCGTGGCCATTGGAGTCAACAGGCTTCTTGCTTATGGAGTCCAGGATTTCAAGCATTCTTTTTGAGCCTTCCCTGCAGGGAATACATTTCCCACAGGATTGTTTTTGCATGAAATCCATGAAATATTTCGTTACATCAACCATGCATGTAGATTCATCAAAAACGGTGATGCCACCGGAGCCTATGCTGAATCCTTTTTCTTTTAATTCATCAAAATCAACTTTTAAATCGAGATGGTCAGCTGAAAGACAATAGCCACTAGGTCCTCCAATCTGGAGTGCCTTAAACTTCTTCTCATCCCTGATTCCTTTACCAATATCAAATATTATTTCTCTCAGTGTAGTACCCATTTGCACTTCCAGTAAACCGGCATTTTTTATTTTCCCGGATAGAGCGAATATTTTCGTGCCTTTACTGTTTTCAGTTCCCAGTGAATGAAACCATCGTGGTCCATTCCTGATGATATTGGAAACATTTGAAAGTGATTCCACGTTGTTAATAATGGTTGGTTTTTTGTGGAAACCACTAACAGCAGGGTAGGGTGGTTTGGTTTGTGGCATACCTCTTTTACCCTCGAGAGATCCGATAAGAGCTGTTTCTTCCCCGCAAACGAAGGCGCCAGGGCCTTTTTTTATGATGATGTCCAGGTTGAAGCCACTATTGAAGATGTTGTGTCCCAGTAAACCATATTCAGCTGCCTGATCGAGAGCTTCCTGTAAACGCTTTATGGCCAGGGTGTATTCCTGGCGGATGTAAATGATTGCCCGGGTAGCTCCAATAGCATAGGCGGCAATTGCCAGTCCCTCGATCAGTTGATGTGGTAATGATTCGATAAGAGCCCGGTCCATGAATGCTCCCGGGTCAGATTCCTGTGCATTGCAAATCACGTATTTTTGATCTGAAGATGCATTGCGGGCAATTTTCCATTTTTTCCCGGTAGAAAATCCACCTCCTGCACGACCCTTTAATTCACTCTCTTCAACAATATCACATATTTCATCACGCGTGTATATGCTGATGGCCTTGATTAGAGCCGTGTAACCATCGTTCGCGATATATTCTTCAATGGAAACCGGATTGATAACACCTGATTTCGCGAGAAGGAGACGAGACTGCATCCTGAAAAAATCATGATCTTCCAGGAGAGGAACTCCTGACCAGGGTCCATCTCCTTCATACTGGCCCAGGACATGACCGGAAGGTACAATATGATGGAAAATGTCATCGAGGATAGAACTTACCTTTTCCTCGGTTACCTGTTTCATGCAGATCCTGTTACTGTCAGGTAGCTGAACGTCCATGAGTGGTTCTTCACTGCAAATTCCTATACAGCCAACTTCCACTATTTCAGCACGAATTTTCCTGTCAGCAAGGTACTGTTGAACCGCTTGTTTGGTTATTTCCGCCCCGGCAATTTTCCCACATGTATTGCTTCCTATGTATATCACGGGTTGTCTTATCTTTTCCCGCTTTAATAGGGCCAGTTTTGATAAAGTTTCGGAAGATAATGTTTTATTCGGGTTCAACAGTACATTATCTACCAAAAATTTGTTGTGATTTATGGTAGAAGTGGCTATCATAATGCTTCTTCTTTCTGCCTGAATGATTGTATAATATCTTTAATGTTTTGAACAGATACTCGGGTGTAATAAGTATCATTTACTGAAATAACGGGTCCTTTACTACATGCACCCAAGCATGAAACCAACTCGTAACTGAACAGATTATCCTTTGTTACTTCTCCGGCTTCTACTTTTAGTTGTTTTTCAAGTTCCTTCACGATATTCAGCCCCGACTCAACATGGCAACCTGTACCGCGGCAAATCCGGATATGGTATTTTCCAAGGGGGATGAAACTAAACTGGTTATAAAATGTAGCAATCCCGTGAATTTTACTGGTTGGTAAATTCAAAAATGTCCCGACTGCCGTGATAGAATCTTCGGAAAGATAACCGGCTTCTTCCTGTATTTGTTGAAGGATAGGTATCAAATCATCGCGCCGGGCGTTGGGAAATCTCTGAAGTATGGATTTTATTTTATCATTCATTTTAATGTATTTCAGAGAAATAGCCTTATATTTGCTTATGTACAAATATAATAAATTACTGTTATTTTATAAACATTGTTATTTAAATAACGAAAAAATATTTTATAAATTGCCTGGTTGGTTATGTTGATTTGAATTGATAATTAGTTAGTTATTGGTTTTTTAGAATGAAAATGTTTTACATAACATCAAAATATTATATCTTTTTAATTTATGGAATGAGAATATTTGCGGTATCAGGTGAGTTAATTAGATGTAACAGATTATAATATTGTTTTATGTATCCAAGGAAAGAAATTATCATATGTCTTGGAAGTTCTTGTTTTTCAAGGGGAAATAAAAAAATTCTCCCCCTGGTTCAGGAATACCTCAGAAAATATAACCTTGAAGATAAAGTAAAATTCAGGGGAAATCATTGTTTTGATAATTGTAAAAATGGCCCGTCAATTCGTGTAGGTAACAGAACATACCATGAATTGACAAGGGAAAAGATGATTGAAATTCTGGATCGGGAATTAGGACCCATGATAAATGAAATTAACAGGGAAGGCAAATAAAAACTTTTGTTTAAAGATAAATTTTTTAATATAGAAGCATCCGATGGAACCCCTCGTGAATATTGATGAACAGAAATGCAGGGTTTGCTACACTTGTGTCAGGGCTTGCCCTGTTAATGCTATAAAAGTACCAGCAAAGGAAGGGAAGCCCGAGATATTACATGATCGTTGTATCGGTTGTGGATACTGTATTACTGCATGTTCACCAAAAGCGATTTTTTACAGGGAATCTATATCGGGTGCAAGAAATGTGTTGCGCGGGAAAACCAGAAAAGTTATTCTTTTGGCTCCCTCGATAGCGGCAGAATTCGAGGATATTACAGATTACCGGAAATTGGTTCAGATGCTCAGGGCCATGGGTTTTGATCACGTGCACGAGGTATCATTTGGTGTCGATCTTGTTGCACGACAATACGAGAATTTACTTTCTGCTTTCAAGGGTAAGTATTATCTTACTTCTGCCTGTCCTGTTATCGTTTCCCTGGTAGAAAAATATCATCCAGGACTTATAGATAATCTTGCTCCCATAATATCACCCATGATTGCTACAACTAAAGTTGTGCGCGAAATGCACGGGAAAGAAACTAAAATTGTATATGCTGGTCCCTGTATCGAGAATAAAAATGAAATTTTCAGGTACAACGAGACTGAAAGACCCGATGCCGTCATTACCTTCACGGAACTGAGAAAGTTGTTTAATGAATTTGGTATACAGGAATCGAAGGTTGAATATTCTGAATTTGATCGTCCTCATGGTTACAAGGGAGCCATATACCCTATCAGCAGTGGTTTGATGGAAGCTGCAGGGCAGCGGAGGAGTTTGATAGAAGGCAATCTTATTACCGCGGATGGTAAACGCAGTATGATAGAGGCAATTGAACAATTTGAAAAGAACGGGACAGATATTAAATGTCACTTCAACCTGTTTTCCTGCGAGGGTTGTCTCATGGGACCAGGTACTACAGAAGGAGGAAACAGGTACAATCGGAGATCACTCGTTACCAAGTACGTGCAGAAAAAACTTAAAAGTTTCGATAAAGAAAGCTGGCATAAGGATTTGGAGGAATTCCGGCACCTGATTCTCACTACTTCATTTAAGAGTGACGATCAGCGATTACCTTTCCCTGGAGAGGATAAGATCAATGAAATACTTGAGAAACTTGAGTTAACCGGGGAGAATGAAATTGGATGTAATGCTTGTGGTTATGAATCATGTCGCGATTTCGCGGAAGCAATTGCTAAAGGACTGGCAACTCCCGAGATGTGTTTTTCATATTCCATGCGAAACCAGCAGAATTACATTCGTACCCTGAAACAAACCAATGAGAAGCTTGCTCAGACACAAGCCGCACTTAAGGAATCTGAACAAAAATCCCGAATGGAACAAGAGACCGCGAAGGAAGCCTCAGCTACCATTCAGACAATGTTACAGAAGATTCCCTCCGCGTTGGTGATAGTGGATAGAAAACTGAAAATAATTCACTCGAACAAGAGTTTCATTGATTTTTGTGGTGAAGATGCCCTTGAAATCAATGAAATAATTCCCGGGTTAGTAGGAGCCGATTTAAAATCCTTGATTCCACATGATTTTTACAACTTCTTTTCTTTTGTTATCAACAACAACCAGGATGTGGTGAACAAGGATATCCGGCATGACGATAACATGTACAACCTGTCTGTATTTCCAATAAAAAAAGGAAGGGTAGCAGGAGCGGTAATTCGCGACATGTCGGTACCGGAAGTGCAAAAAGAAGAAATTATTAACCGGGTAACAGATGTTATTGACAAAAATCTCGGGCTCGTGCAGAAGATTGGTTTTTTGTTGGGGGAAGGGGCATCTGAAACCGTGCACATGCTGAATTCAATTATAGAATCCTACAAGACTGGTGGAAAGAAAAATGAAAAATAATTTCTACATCGAGGTTAATTGTCAGCAAAAAAATCACGAGGGAGAGAGGATCTGTGGGGATATGTTCCTGTCTACCCGGGTTCAGGAAGAAGAAAGAACCATTGCCGTGTTATCTGATGGCATGGGACATGGGGTAAAGGCTAATGTTTTGGCTACCCTAACCGCGCAAATGGCGCTTAATTTTACCAAAGAACACAAGGAACCGGAGAAGATCGCGGAGATCATCATGAACACGTTGCCTGTTTGCAGTGAGCGGAAAATGAATTATGCTACATTCACGACTGTTGATATTGACAACAAGGGGGTTGTGACGATTCTTGAATATGACAATCCCGGAGCTGTTGTTTTGAGAGGCACAAAAGTATTTCAGCCGGAGTGGTCCCGCGTGGTATTGTCGAGCGAGAGAAACAAGGGTAAAGAATTACGAACATGCCGGTTTCTGGCCAAGAAGGAAGATCGAATAGTTTTTTGCTCTGATGGAATCGTGCAGTCCGGCCTGGGAACAGATCTTTTTCCTTTTGGATGGGGACACGAGAACCTGAGAAATTACCTTGTAGATATTGTAAAACAGGACCACCAGGTATCTGCCAGGAAGCTGGCTTCACGAATCGTGAATATTGCCAATAAAAATGATGGATATGCACCAAAGGACGATTCCAGTTGTGCCGTGATATATTTCAGGGATCCCCGGAAATTGTTAATTTGTACGGGTCCGCCTTACGAGAAAAATAAGGATAAAGAATTGGCGGAAAAGGTAAAGAAATTTGATGGAAAGAAAATTATTTGTGGAGCCACAACAAGTGATATCATTGCTCGTGAACTTGAAGTCGAAATTGAGGACTCCATGGAATTCACGGATCCGGATCTGCCCCCGGTATCAAGCATGGATGGAATTGACCTGGTAACAGAGGGAATCCTCACATTAAGTAAAGTAGCCCAAATATTAAAAAACTACACGCCGAATTTTTCCCCGGGAAAAGGTCCTGCAGATTTGATATACAAATATTTAATAGAAAGTGACGAGATACATTTCATTATTGGAACTCACATTAATATCGCCCATCAGGATCCCAGCCTCCCTGTTGAACTGGAAATTCGCAGAACAGTGGTTAAAAGAATTGCTAAATTGCTGGAGGAAAAGTTTCTGAAGCAGGTGAGTCTAAAATATATTTAAATATAATTATCATGCCTGAATAAAAAATATGTCTCAAATTAATTTTTTAAACCTTAGCCGTTAAAATTTTTCACTTTTTCGATTTTCATCGCGAAGGGAACGTTAAAGTGATCGAAGTTGTATTCAACAGAATTAGCCAATCGTAGCTTGTTTCTAACTTTCATGCCCACTTCTTTCGCGTTGGCATCCAGTTCATGTTCAAATTTCTTGTTGATGACGATATTCATTCTCCCGTAATATAATTCCGTTATCATGTATACACGCCGGATTTTTCCATCGTAATATGACCAGTTATTTTTTTTCAGTTCTTCAAGATAATCATCTATCCGTACTCTTAAAATATTGGGCATTATCCTGGCCTGTATTTCACCAAAAATAAATCGTCTCACGTTATCAATATTAAATGAAGATCCAAGTTTACCCAGATCTGGTCGCCGCAGGCTTGACAAAAGATCTGTATCCACTTCAACAGATAACACGGAGAATGCTGCTTCAGTAAAAGGAATGTTCCTGATCTCTGTTAAATAGGCCTGGTAGCGGTCCATGTCTATCAACTCAGCATCCTTGAAGGCATTAAAAATATTATTGGGCATCCCGGGATACTCGAATTCAGGACTGCTAAAAAGCGGGTCCCACACCAAATCACCCAGGATTATTTTCTGGTGCGATACCGGTATAATTTCAAGACCATACCGGTTTCTGAAGTGCTTGATCTCCATGATTAAATTTTTGGCAATATACAAATTATATGAATAAGGCTAATGGTGAACGCGAAATTGACAAGATACTTGAAACAGTATATTCAAATTTGTTATTTTTTGTTCTTATTTAATGGTTTATGCATGTGGGTTGCTGTTCCGAAGAAAAGATCAGCGGTTTCCATGATAGTTTCTGAAAGGGTGGGGTGGGAGTGAATGGTCAGCGAGACATCACTTGCTACCGCTGCCATTTCCACTGCAAGTGTTCCTTCTCCAATTAGTTCGCCTGCCTCTTTCCCCGCGATGCCTACACCTAAAATTCTCCCTGTTTCCTTTTCAATGATCATTTTTGTGATACCATGGGAACTATTCAGGGTTTTAGCTCTGCCGGAAGCTCCCCATGGAAATTTGACGACATTGAAATCTTTCCCTGCTTCTTTTGCTTCTTCCTCGGACATGCCGGTCCATGCAATTTCCGGATCTGTGAAAACTACTGCCGGGATGGCCCTTGGTTCATAAGCCGATTTTTTGCCAGCTATGACCTCTGCAGCCACGCGTCCTTCATGAAATGCCTTGTGTGCCAGCATGGGTTCTCCCGTCACGTCTCCGATAGCGAAAATATTGTCATCACGGGTCTTTCGTTGTTCATCTACCTCAATAAAACCTTTTTCAGAGGTTTTCACGCTCGTGTTTTCCAATCCGAGGTTTTCAGTGAAAGGTTTCCGACCCACGGCCAGGAGAATTTTGTCAAATTCACCGTTTTTTTTACCATCCTTGGTTTCAAAAGTAACTTTTACCTTGTTTTTAGAGTCTGTTACTTCTGCTACCTTTGTTTCAAGCATAATTTTCTCGAAAAGGTCACGATTTGCTTTTTCAAAAACTTTCACCAGATCGCGATCGACCCCTGGCAATACATGCGGGGTTAACTCTGCAATGGTTACCTTACTTCCAAGCCCGGCGTAAACGGTTCCCATTTCAAGACCAATATAACCCGCGCCTATAACGAGTAGTTTCTTCGGGATATCTTTTAAATCCAAGGCTTCTTTTGAAGTCATAATGTATTCTTTACCAGGATCAAACCCGGGAAGCAAGGTGGAATTTGACCCGGTTGCTATTATGGCTTTATCAAATTTTCTCGTTTCTTTTTCACCATCATTTTTTTCTATTTCGATGGTGTCTGAGCTTTTAAATGTTGCAACTCCCTTTACATATTCGATTTTTCTTCTCTGGGATAATTGACCCACCCCACCGGTAAGTTTTTGAACCACATCATTTTTCCACCCGAGTAATTTTTCCCTGTTTATTTTGGGATCCGGGAAAGAAATACCATAATCATTGGCTTCAAGCGCTTCTTTTTTAACCTTAACGGCATGTAATAGTGCTTTCGAAGGTATACATCCCTCGAATAAACATACACCTCCCGGGTTTTCACGGGGATCGATTAAGGTCACGTTTAATCCCAGATCAGCTGCCATGAATGCTGCTGCATACCCACCTGGTCCGGCACCTATTATGACCAAGTTTGTTTTTTTTTTGTTATTTCCCATGTTACTCTTCTTTTTCAGTAAGAAATATACTGAGAGGATTTTCCAGCGCGTTCTTCACGAAGGATATAAACCTTGCTCCATCTGCTCCATCGATTACCCGGTGATCATAAGTAATATTAATGGGGAGCATGAGCCTGGGTTTAAATTCCCCATTTTTCCAAACGGGTTCGGTGGTGGATTTTGAAACACCCATAATGGCTACTTGTGGCGGGAAGATGACCGGGGTAAAGTTGGTTCCTCCAATTCCTCCAAGATTGGATATCACAAAATTGCCACCTTCCATTTCACCAGGAGATATTTTTTTATTCCTTGCCTTACTTGCTATCGCTCCCAGTTCTACCGCGAGTCGGGTGATGTTTTTCTTGTCAATGTCCCTGATAACCGGTACGAGTAATCCCCGGTCGGTATCAACAGCCACTCCAATATGAATGTATTTTTTGAGAATTATTTCCTTGTTGGGTAAATCGAGACTGCTGTTAAACCGGGGGAAGTGTTGGAGGGCGAATCCTGCTATTTTTAAAAGAATAGCTGTTATGGTAAGTTTTCCTCCTGCTTTTTCTACTGTTTTTGCATATTTTTGCCTGAATTCTTCAAGATCTGTAACATCCGCTTTATCGAACTGGGTTACATGTGGCATGGAATTCCAGGATTGCAATGTGTTTTTAGCCGTGATTTGTCGTACTTTACTTAACGGGACACGTTCTGTTTCACCGAATTTTGAAAAATCAGGCAAGCTAATTTCACTTGCTGGCATTTCATCCTTCTTCCTATCCTTGAGTTGATCTTTTGAATATGTTTTAACATCTTCCCGGGTAATTCTGTTACCTGGTCCCGTTCCTTTTACCCTTGATAAATCCACCCCAATTTCCCTGGCAAACCTCCGGACGGAGGGTGCCGCTGCTACTTCTGCTTTCGCTGAAGGTTTTGGCTTTTCTTTTTTTTCATCTTCTTCCTTTTCCTTCTCTTCCATCTCCTCTTTCTCATTCTCATCATCTTCTTCCTCTTCCACCTCCTCT
>CAYRRV010000054.1:0-21580 GCA_964426725.1 uncultured Bacteroidales bacterium
ATTTCCCGGCTGAATCGGTAAAAAAGGAATTTTTCCAGGAAACGAAATTTCATACCATTTGTCCCTGGAAAGGAACTGCTTCGTATTACACCATTGAGATAGGCGGGCAGGCTAACAAAAATGCTGCCTGGTATTACCCTGAATCCAGTGAGCTGGCAAAAAATATCAAAGGGCGTGTTGCTTTTTGGAAAGGGGTGGAATTTATACAAGAATAAAAATTTATTTATCTTCGGCTTATGAGATACCCATATTTTTTTTACTACTGATAGTAATTACACTGGTTAATTCTACTATGGCACAACAGAATCCAAAAAAATTACAGGTTGATTGGAAAACCGATACTTCAATACATGCCGTTCCTCTGAATGAATTCACCGTGTTATTAAAACCTGATGGCATTCCACCCATTGATTCTCCGAAATTCTGGGAAAAGGAAAAAGCTAAGGCAAATTATTTTGAGCATGACCCGGTTGTTGCAAATGATATTAAGGGTAAACTCAAAGCATATCCCCTCAGCGTACTCATGTTTCATGAAATCGTGAACGATGAGTTAAACGGAGTGCCTTTTGCAGCTACCTATTGTCCGTTGTGCAATGCAGCATTGGTTTTCGAACGCCGCTTGACGTTTAACGGAGAAGACTACCTGTTGGACTTTGGTAGAGTGAAATTTATGAAGACTGATCTTTTTTCATTCTGTTTACCACATAGAGCTCCAGAAATTATACTCTATCCCTTAAGTATGCAGATAGGTCTGTAAACCAGATAAAAGGTGGATTATGTTATTTTCATTTTTAGAATGCTGCTTTTTAATCTGAATTGTTGATTTTCTTCACAATGCAAATTTTTTTCCACATTTAATATAATGTGTCTGAATAATTTTCAGAAATACAGATAGCTACAATCAGTGCATATCAGTTTATTACCAATCCAATAAGAAAAAATTAATAGGTTATGGCATACCCTTGGTAATTCATCAACTAAATATGATTGTATTTTACTGTTGTACAAAAAATAGATGTCATGAAAACTAATTTTTGGAAAGCCGCTATATGGTCAGGAATTATCGCGGCACTCGTAATGTTACTGTTAGAAATGATAATGAATCCCCTGTTTCTGGGTAACAGTATGTGGGGACCGTCAAGAATGATAGGGGCAATCCTTATTGGCAGTGAAGTATTGCCGCCTCCGGCAACATTTGATTTTGGTGTTTTAATGGCCGCTGCAGCGGTTCATTTCCCCCTATCCATTGTTTTTGCACTGATAATAGGATACCTGATACGAAAGGTTTCTGTAGGAATGGCAATAGGTATTGGAGCAGGTATTGGACTCGTGCTTTATTTAATCAATTTTTATGGATTTACAGCACTTTTTCCCTGGTTCGCGAATGCCCGTAACTGGGTTCAAATCGTTATTCACATATTGTTTGGTGTGGCGGTAGCCTGGCCATTTAAAGCAATGTATAAGGAACATTCTGTAACTTAAATAAATGTAATATGAAAAACATTCTTTTGATTCTATTGATAATTATAGCCATAATAATGATTATCCTGGGGATAACAGCAAGTGTACTTCCTCCTGTATTTACCGGAATTGGGTTTATTATTATTGCCGGTTTTTTATATAAATATCGTTAACTTTTTTAATATGATTAATCAAAAATCCGATAATATTTATATTAAGCATCCTCCATTTATTTCCGAACCAAATTGGGTCCCCGTAGCCAAATGGATGAGGGTTCGTTTAGGAAACGATTATATTGCAAACAGCCAGCGGGTAATGCTCAAGCGAAAATTTCCTATGGTATATTTTTTTCCTCAAGACGATGTAAATATGAAACTGCTTGCGAGGGTTGGGCAAAGCTCCAACTCTGATGAATGGGGCAACCATACTGAGTGGCATTTAAAAAACAACGGTAAAACATTAAAAAATGCTGCCTGGAGTTACGAAAAACCAACAGATAAGGCACCTGAGAACATCGAAAAATACATAGCGTATAAATGGAATGCCATGGATGCATGGCTGGAAGAAGACGAAGAAGTGCGCGTCCATCCACGCGACCCTTACCACCGTATTGATACTTGTAATAGCTCAAGGCATGTGAGGATTAGCATATCCGGAGATGTAGTTGCCGAAACCCGGCGACCTGTTTTGCTTTTTGAAACAGGTTTGCCCGTGCGGTTTTATATTCCCAAAACAGATGTACGCCTTGATATGTTGCAACCAACCAACCATCAAACCCAGTGTCCTTATAAAGGAACTGCATCTTACTATTCCATAAAAAATAGAAGCGACACATTAAAAAACCTGGTATGGACATACCCTTTTCCCAATGCAGTGGTATTAAAAATAAAAGATATGCTTGCATTTTTCACTGAAAAATTGGACGAAGTTTTTATTGATGAAAAGAAATTGCCAAGGAATAAAATGAATTCGGTCGATTAATCGTCTAAAAAATTTAAAATTATTCTATAATATGAACAAATTGGGAATAGGCATAATAGGTCTGGGTAAAATGGGAGGAAACCTGGCTTCTCAAGCGCTGGAAAAAGATATAAACGTAGTGGGTTTAACCCGTGGCAATCCACCTGAGGCGTTATTGCAAAAAGGTCCTCATTATATTGAAGATACAGCCGAAGTTAACTGGCTGGTGGATGACGCCATGCACATGGAGGTTCCTGTTCATGTTATTGCCCAGTCGGTTATGCAATTGTTTGCCAGCCGCGATGAAAATAAAAACTGGGCTCGTGCCATTGCCATGATGCGCCATGGTTTTGGCGGTCATCCTTACGGAGCGGAAGAATCCATCCAAAAAGGTCGGGAAAAAGGCCGGGTTGGTGGCTTTTACTCAGAATAGGCTTATCTTCTCGTTTGATGGGATAGAATAAATCTGATAAATTAAAAAATACATACATGCATACCTCTCATAACAAGCGATTAATAGGACAAACTGCCGTTGTAACCGGCGCCGAATCAGGCATCGGAAAAGCCATTGCCATCCAACTGGCCGGTGAAGGAGCAAATGTTGTTGTCAATTATATAGCAAATACAGATGAAGCTCAGAAGGTTGCAGATGCGGCAAAAAAAGCAGGGGGCGAAGCCATAATAGTTAAAGCCGATGTAAGCAAAGAAGACCAGGTAAAGGAGATGTTCAGCAAAACCATTGAAACCTTTGGGCGATTGGATATCCTGATAAATAACGCAGGTATACAAAAAGATGCCCCCATCGATGAAATGACGCTTGAAGAATGGCAAAAGGTTATTGACGTAAATCTTACCGGGTATTTTTTATGCTCGCGCGAAGCCATAAAGGAATTCAAAAAGCAGGAAATTGATGAAAATATCTCGGTAGCAGCGGGTAAGATTATTTGCATCAGTTCGGTACACGAACGCATTCCATGGAAGGGGCGAGCCAACTATGCTGCCTCAAAAGGTGGGATTATGCTGCTGATGAAGTCCATGGCTGTGGAAGTCGCGGCTCATAAAATCAGGGTTAACAGCATTGGGCCTGGTGCCATTAAAACCCCTATTAACAAAGAATCATGGGGTGAATTGGCGCAGTCAATCCCATACGGAAGGGTTGGTGATCCGGAGGATATTGCCAGTGCTGCTGTATGGCTTGCATCCGATGAGTCGGACTATGTTACCGGAACAACACTGTTTGTTGATGGTGGCATGACATTGTATCCTTACCTCGCGGCGGGAAATTAATAATTCCAAATAATTTTATATGTTCTATAAAATCAGAGACCTTGGGGTAATCAGCGACAGGCGCAGCGGCGCTGTAATAGCCAAGAATGGCGATGTGTGCTGGTACTGTCCCAGGCAGTTTGATAATCCTTCCCTTTTTGCATCCTTACTGGATAGCAAAAATGGAGGTGTATGGTCAGTTAATCCAGGCAAAACCTACAACACCGAACGAAAGTATATTGATAACAGCAGCATCCTTGAAACAAGGTTTCATTCGGGAACTGATGAATTTAAAGTAACAGACTGGATGCCATTACAAGATGACTTTTTTGGTATCTGCAGATTGTTTTCAACTTCAACGGTAACACGGGAAAATATATTAACCCCGGCACCCGGTTATGGTCAGGATAAAGTTCAAATCCGGAAAATGGATAATACCAAAATCAGTATCAACAACAATTATTTCCTGATGCTCTCTCATCCTGCAAGGGTAGAAGACCGTAAAATAGTATTCGAAGTTCCTGCTAATGAGGAAGGCTGGGCTGTTTTAGCAGACCGGGAAATGAAGTTGACTGGCAATGAACGCATAATGAAGTCATTGCAACATACCCTTAAAAATTGGACTGAGTTAGGTTCGGACTTCAATTATGAAGGACCTTATAAAAAGGACATGCTGGATTCCTTAAGGGCCATCAGGCAGGTTACGCATGAAGAATCGGGAGGCATTATTGCCGCCCTTACCACCTCGTTGCCCGAGGTTCCGGGCGGGGAGCGGAATTACGATTATCGGTACGTCTGGCTTCGGGATGCTTCAATGATTGTCAGCGCACTTACACGGGCTAAAATAAATAGTGAAGACGAAAGGCGTTTTCTTGATTTTATCTGCTCTGCACGGGGCTACGTAAAGGATTATTCCACCACCCCTTTTGTAACGGTGACAAAAAAGGCAGCTCCCCCGGAACGGTATCTTAATTATGATGGGTATATGGACAGCAAACCTGTCCGGGTCGGGAATAATGCCAACGAGCAGTTACAACTGGATGCCGGTAGTAATATTTTATTGGCCGCTAAACTGATATACGGAAATACCCACTCCCGCGACCATTGGTCAGTAGTTGCTGAAATAGCCGATTTTCTGGCCGAAAACTGGCAGCAGGATGATTATGGCATTTGGGAAGAAGATATAGCCAGGCAGTTTACCTCAAGCAAAGTGATTATGGCGGTAGCCCTGCGATTTATATCCGATTATACTGAGGATGATTTACAGAAGAAACGGTGGCTTGATGCAAAAAATGCCATCAGTCATTTTATTGAAAGTGAATGCATCACCAACTCCGGAAGTTATGCAGTATTTGCCGGAAGCCAGGAAGTTGATATTACAGCAACACTATATCCCGAATGGGAATATTGCCCTGCCGATACTCCTGAAATGATCCAAACCGTTAAAGAACTTGAAGAACACTATTGTGAAAGGAATCTGGTTTACCGCAACCTGTTATTATTTGATGAAAAAAAAGAGGGTGCTTTTCTGGCTGCTAATTTTTGGATGGCACAATACTGGATTATGCGCGATGACTACAATAAGAGTAAGCGCTACATTGATACCGCCCTGAAATACAGGAATGACCTGGGGCTTTTTGCTGAAGAAGCAGATCCCACATCAGAGGCTATGTTGGGGAACTTCCCCCAGAGTTTTGTACATGCTTCATGCATCGGAGCAATTATTGATTTTAAAAATGCTTTCGGAAATGATTCAAAAGATTAAAAACCTGGTTTTTATATCTGAAAAATAATTCAAAAACGTAATAAGAAAGAGACATGAAAAAATTTGATGCAATTATTATTGGTTCCGGTCAGGCAGGTACACCACTCGTTTTTAAGATGGCTGCTGAAGGGAATAAAGTAGCTTTTATTGAAAAAGATAAGTTTGGCGGTACCTGTATGAACGATGGCTGTACACCTACAAAAGCCTACGTGGCAAGCGCAAGGCGAATATGGGATGCCCGCCATGGATTGGAACTGGGAATAAACATCCCCGATGGAGCATCTGCTGATTTAAAAAAAATAAAAAGCCGTAAAGATACAATCGTGAAAGCATCGGTTGATGGAATTAGTTCAGGCGTGGAAAATGAGAAAAACATCACATTTTTTAAGGGAGAAGCCCGGTTTACAAATGAAAAAGTAATTGCTGTCAATGAAGAGGAACTTACAGCAGATGAAATATACATCAATACGGGTGCGAGTCCTCTAATTCCTGAGGCAATCAAAAATATAAATTACCTGACCAACGAATCCATACTACAGATGGAAGAACTGCCGGAGCATCTAATAATTGTAGGAGGGAGTTATATCGGACTGGAGTTTGGACAAATGTTCCGGCGATTTGGTAGTAAAATAACCATTATCGAAAAGGCTGATACAATAATTGGTCGTGAAGACAGGGAAATCAGTGAAAGCATAATGGAATTTTTAAAAAAGGAGGGTGTTGATTTTAGATTAAACGCCACCTGCACAAAAGGGATACAAAACAATGATAACTCGGTAACCCTAAAGCTGGATTGCCAGGATCAGAATAAGGAAATTACAGGATCACATGTGTTAATTGGTGTAGGGCGAAAACCCAATACCGCGGCACTGAATCCGGGCGCTTCAGGTATAAAACCTGATGACCGGGGATATATACTGGTAAATGATTATCTGGAAACAAACGTCAAAGGTGTTTTTGCCCTGGGCGATTGTAACGGAAAAGGGGCGTTTACACATACTTCATACAATGATTATGAGATTATTACAGCCAACAAATTTAATAATCAACAGCGCAAAGTATCTGATCGGATTCCAACCTATGCCTTGTATGTAGATCCACCATTAGGAAGGGCTGGAATGACCAAAAAGGAAGCCATGGGAAAAGGCTATAATGTTTTGGAGGCAAAAATGCCCATGAGTCAGGTAGCCAGAGCAAAAGAAAAAGGTGAAACAAATGGGTTGATGCAGGTTATTGTTGATGCTGAAAACAACAAAATACTGGGGGCAGCAATCTTAGGTGTTGGGGGTGATGAGATTATTAGTAGCATCCTCCAGTTAATGTATGCCGAAGTGCCTTACAACGTGTTGAAAAATTCAGTAATTCCCCACCCAACAGTATCCGAATTGTTGCCTTCCTTATTTGATAGTTTGGAAAAGGTTGATAAAGATTAAATGAATTACCTGTATAAACATTAACCTGATTCGTTTATCAAATATAAATTACTCATGGGAATAACTACAACATCAATAATAACCTGTCCTCAATGCAATTTTTCTAAAACTGAGGAAATGCCTATGGACAGTTGTCAGTATTTTTACCAGTGTAAAAATTGTCAAACCGTAATAAAACCGCTAGAAGGCGACTGTTGTGTGTATTGTTCGTATGGTTCAGAAAAGTGCCCTTCTCAACAATAAATTCAAAACTATTTAATCGGCAAATGTAAATGTTAAAATGGTATTAAAATGAAATAAACATATTTTTATTCAAAGCAAATGCTTTTTTTTGCGTAAACGTTGATACATGCCAAGAAATAAAGCATATAGAGAAGAAGAAGCATTAGAAAAAGCCATGCAGGTCTTTTGGGCGAATGGATATGAAGCCACTTCTGTGAGACTTTTGGAAAAGGAAATGGGAATCAATCAGTTTTCGATTTATTCATCTTTTGAAAATAAGAAGCTTCTGTTTATTGAGTCTTTGAAGAAATACAGGGAACATGTAAAGGAAAACCGGTTTAGTTTATTGTTGCAGGAAGATGCTGGCTTGCAAGACCTGAAAGATTTCTTTAAGGATTTTGTCCTGGTAGTGCGCTCGGGTAAAAGCCAGAAAGGTTGTCTGGTAAATTAATTGATTGATGATATGAAAACATACGCATTTTGTCCTGTTTCAGACAGGAGGATTGATGAAAAAGTAACAAGGATTAATGCTATACTTACTGTTTCAATAGCCATTTTGCTATTTCTGAACCTCTATACTATTGCTATAACCCTCACTGCAATGCTGCTCGTATTTTCATTTTTGGAAGGTGTGTTTGGAGTATGTGTTGCTTGTAAACTTTATCCACACATATATAAAATTGCTTATCAGAAAAATTATAAGGGATAGAACACCATTTATGCAATTGATAATTAAACACATTCTGTAGAAGGGTGTGTTTTTTTTATGTTTTATTGTCAGGAACATCTTTTTATCCGACAATTCTTACGAAATTGAATAAAGAAATAAAATCAAAATAGATAAAAAATGAAATTACAAGAAGGACAAACAGCAACAGACTTTACCGCCACTGACATTCATGGCAAAGAAGTTAAACTTTCTGAATTTAAGGGTAAGAAAATTATTTTGAGTTTTTACCGCAATGTAAACTGCCCTTTCTGTAACCGCAGGGTACATCAGATTATGGGCAATAATTACAAGCTAAAAAACGCCGGGGTTCAACTCGTTTTTCTGTTTGAAAGTTCAAACGAAAAACTTTCGTCATCTGTGTTTCACCAGGGTATAAGCCCCTGGCCTATAGTTGGCAACCCGGATAAAAAGGTTTACAAACAATACGGAGTAGAACAATCGACCCTGAAAATGATGAAAACTATGTTTGCCTCAAGTGTTGGTCAGGCAAAGAAGGATACGAAAGAGTTGAACCTGCCCGAAGACAAGGATGCCAGCATGAACCTGATTCCGGCTGACTTTTTTATTGATGAAGATTTCAAAATCGTCAGGGCTCACTATGGCAAACATTTAGATGACCATGTGGCCATTGAGGATTTAAAATCCTTTGCAGGTATCATCTAAAGTCTTTGGGCACTTAGTGCCTACGTGGGAAATAAATAACAATAAATATGAAAACAACAGCAAAAGAAAACTTATACCAGTTAAGGGAATTACTTGAAAACATAAGCAATGAACACTATAATGCCAAACCTGAAATTCTTTCGGGGGCTTCCATAGGTCAGCACATAAGGCATATTCTCGAATTTTACCTGTTACTGGTTTCAGGCTCGTTTTCCGGTACCATTAGTTATGACAAACGCAAGCGGGATATCCGTATTGAAGAAGATACCCTCTTTGCACGAGAAACAATTGACAGCCTGTTAAAGGGAGTCGATACCCTGGACGCAAATCATCCGGTAAAACTGGAGGGGGATTACAGTACCGAGGGAGAATCACAAAACCTGATAGACAGTTCTGTTGGCAGGGAACTGGCCTATTGCATTGAGCATAGCATACACCATCAGGCACTGATCAAAGCAGGATTGATTGCTTTAGGTGCAGCACAAATAACCAATGAATACTTTGGTGTAGCTTATTCAACCATCAGATACCGGAATGACCAATGTGCACAGTAACCTACATACCGGCAATCAAGGAAAATCCTTTTGTTTTAACATCTAACAGGGATGAAAAGGATTTCAGGCCAACACAACCTCCGGCCGGTTATCGGCATAATGGTCTGATAGTAACTTATCCGAGGGATGAGAAAGCTGGCGGTTCCTGGATAGCCATTAACGAGAATGGTAAGGTTGCGTGTTTGTTGAACGGCGCTTTTATCCCACATACTAAACAGGAGTTCCATACCACCAGCCGGGGTACTATATTGGTGGAATTCGCTGCATCAGAAGAAAACAGCCATGAATTTTTCTCAGGCCTTAACCTGGCAAGGGTTGAACCCTTCACTGTGGTGTCTATTGAGTATACAAACAGTTCTGTACAGGATTTTACTGAGTTTGTATGGGATGGGCAAAACAAGCATTTCAGGCAACTCAATTCAAATAGCCCGTACATTTGGTCATCTGTAACCCTGTATAATGAGGAACACCGAAGGATGAGAAAAGAATGGTTTGTGAAATTTTACAAGGAAAACAAAGCAACCTTAACCCCTGAGAGAATCCTGAATTTTCACTCAGGAAAACATACAAAAAACGATGCTGTAAATGTGGTTATGCAGCGTGAGGGGGGATTAAAAACAGTGAGCATTACTCAGGTAACACCGGATGATAAGAAGCTAAAAATGCAATATACCGACCTGGTTAATCATTCATTACAAGAAGTAATTGTATAATGACCGAAAGAGATAAACATACAGGTATAGCAATTGCCCTTGCATGGCCACAAACCTATTGTAAACAGCCGGGGGCATGGTACGACCCAATTACATTAGTCCTGGGTATCAACAAAAATAACTATTATAAAGTTGGCCATGCCGCATTGGTCTTGATTGATAATAAAAACAGTAAAGCCCATTACTTCGATTTTGGCAGGTATCATGCCCCATACAAACATGGCAGGGTACGCAGTGCCGAAACCGACCATGACCTGGAATTAAAAACAATTCCTGTTTTATCGCCAGACAACAAAAGAATTGAAAATTTCAGGGATATATTATCCGAATTACAACAAAACGAAGCTTGTCATGGTGAAGGGGAACTGTACGCAGCCTATTGCCCTGTAAATTTTGAACTGGCGTATGCAAAAGCTCATCAAATGCAGGATGACAGTCCAATACTCTATGGCCCCTTTGTGCCCAATGGAAGCAATTGTTCACGGTTTGTAAATACCGTAATAAGGGCCGGAAAACCAGATTTCAGCTATTGGTTTGGTTTAAACTTCAGGGTGCCGTTTACCCCTACGCCCATAAGCAATGTGAAGGCGCTGAAAGATACTCAAATGTTACCAAGGCTTTTAAAAGGCGAACTTTTTTGTCCGTTAAAAAGATTAAACCGACAACTACTCGTTTCAACCCTGCCTGCCCCTGAAAGGCATGTCTCCATCCCCAAAAATGCCCAATGGTTAAGTGGTGAAGGTGCCGGTTCATGGTTCGCTTTTGAATTTGAAGGTACTTTGCTCAAGGTAACGCGATATTCACCCTACGGTGTAATTGAGTGCATCGGCCTGTACGAAAACAATGATGCCGTAAAACTATTGAATGAAAATAGCACTTTCTCTGTATCGTACCCAAGCAATTGTAAAACAGTTTCACTAAAAGTTTCCGGTACCGAAATTCGCTTTCAAAGAGCAGTTTAAAGAAGAAACATGGAAAATAAACTAAAAGGAAAAAAAGTACTCCTAACTGTTGGGCCAACCCGCGAATACCTTGACCCGGTGCGGTTTATCACCAACGAATCGAGTGGAAAAATGGGCTATGCACTTGCAGAAGAACTTCAAAAGCTGGGAGCCGAACTCATCGTAGTTTCCGGCCCTGTAAGTATTGAAACATCGATATCTTCTGGAAATATTATCGGTGTAACATCTGCATTGGAGATGTTTGAAGCATGCAAACAACATTTCAACAAGGTTGATATTGCCATTTTTACTGCTGCTGTAGCCGATTACCGGCCAAAAAACACATCGACTTCAAAAATTAAGAAACACACGGACATTGCAACCGTGGAATTTGTAAAAAACCCGGATATAGCCTTAGAATTCGGAATAATAAAAAAACACACCAGTTATCCATTGGTTTTGCGCTCGAAACCGATGATGTACTGGCCAATGCCCAAAAGAAATTGCATTCAAAAAACTTTGATATGGTTGTCATTAACAGTCCCAACAAAGGGGAAGGTTTCGGTTACGATACCAATAAAATATCTATTCTAAGTGCCGGACAGGAAATAAAACATTTTCCCTTAAAATCAAAAAAGGAAGTTGCGGTGGATATTCTGGATTATGCTGCCGGGTTGATAAACCATACTATAATGCTTTAGCCCAATTTGATACTGTACTCCCCTTATTTTTTGATTCCGGGTTTTTAGATTGAAGTGTTTTTGTGATGGTTGCTAGAATGGTAATTTCTGAGCCTTGAATCGAAATAGGAAACTCCCTGCTTGTGGTAATGATTTCTTTGCCCTCAACCTTTTTCGGGTGGATTAGAAACCAGGTATTGAAGCGGGTAATTTCAGAAAATGATAATGGCTTTTTAATATCACTTTGCAGCCATGCATTCTTGTTTTCCTTCAATGCTTTGTCACATCGAGGTTTTAATTCATCGGGAACAATGCCATTTCTGAGCAGTACAGAATTGTTGTTTTTCTGTACAGTCTCCGCCTTTTTCTTCCTGGATGATTTGCTCGATGGCATCCAGTCGGGCTCTCCAATATGTGGCATCTTTTTGCATCTCTTTCTCAATTACCTATTTTATTTTTGTATTTTTGTAGAATAAAATATCGGGCTATGAGATTAATTATCAATATTGATTCTGATAAACACGGGAAGGAGTTGGCTAAATTTCTTCGTTCAGTGGAATATGTAAAATCTGTTGAATTTGATAATACAGATATTCCTTTAACTGAGGATGATTGGTGTATGCCTGGCAGGTCGGCTACTGACAAAGAAATTGAAGAATTGGCTGAAGCAATGGATAGTGAAGAAGGCGGAATTGAATCAAAAGATTTTTTCAACAACCTTAGAAAGAATTTGTCAGCATGAAGGTTGTAATTAAACCTCGTGCTCAAAAGAGTATTGAAAAAATTGCCAACTATATCTCGAAAAAAGGTTACCCCGAAACTGCAATCAAGTTTGTTGACAGGCTTGAAGAATTTATAAATGCTCTTCCAAGTTTCCCCGAAAAACACCAAATTTCCAGACACAAAGCATTTGCAAAGAAATCTTTCAGACAAGTTCCCTTTGCTAAGAATTATGTTATAATTTACAAAGAAGTTGATAATGTTCTGTATGTCTACAATGTAATTCATGCCAGTCGTATCCGGTAGTTTATAGTTCATTTTCAATTTGTGGTATGCAGGCCGATGGTGTTATCCTGTCGCGGATGACAAGGTTTATAATTCTATGTTCTACATTCCGGTACCCGCTTTCGGTCTGGATTAGTTTAAATACATTCGGTGCATTGGAAGCATTTACTTTGCTCAATTGTTCAAATATCTCCTGACGTAGTTGTTGTTCCATTGAAGTATCAACTTTTGAGATTCCGGAAAGCAGGTGGTTATCTGCAAAAGAATAAAACCCATTGGTTTTCGTAACGATTATATGGTCAAGTAGGATGAGTTTAACCGGTTTTACCGCCTTGGACATCTGTTCTGTGATTTTTTTGGGTAAGAAATGCCGTTTCAAAATAGCCTTCATAGATGGTGGCTTCGGGATATGTGATTTCTGCAATGCGCTTTGTTATAGAATTTATTTCAAATCCCACCACCTTGCTTTTATCCGGGAAAGGTTTGATTTTCCTACCCGTTGCAATGGATGGTTCCAGTATTGCTCCCCCGGCATAGCCATAATGCAAGGCGAGCTTATATATAAATTCACACACGAAATCGGGAGTATAGAACTCATAAAGGACACCTTCGCCCTTTGCCCCTTTTGAGCATTGCCCCCCGGCTCCTTCATACTGCTGGATAAAGGCAATATCCTCCTTTGAATAACTTTTTTTTGTTATCCTTTTGGAGAATAAACGCCTCTATTGTGCTATTTAATTTGAACTGGTTCATATTTATTAGTCGGCAGTGGCAGTGGCAGTATTCTTCCTGCCAACTGCCACTGCTACTTTTTTATTTTTTTCCATTCCTTTCCTGCCTCTTTTACACAGGCAGTCCACTTTCCCCGGGGATTGGCTTTACGAATCCTTTTTGCAATACGCATAATTTCAGAACCCTGACTGCTTAATTTACTTTTGGTCATTCTGCCTGTTGTCTTTTTTGTTTTTCTTGTTTTTGTTGCCATGATGTTTAGATTTATTATTGAACATATTTTTGTAATCTCGAAATTGCCAAATGGTAGGCCTGTGGATTGAGAGCTGATTGCATATCAATCCATTGTCTAGCCCCTTTCTTTTTGGTGAACCACCGTCCGTTTTCATATTTGTAATCATACACCTTGTCGTGGTTTGTGATGATTGTTGCACCACCGGGCAGGGCATTCTGTGCCGGGATGGTATATTGGTTCAGCGAAGCTGCTTTGGCTTCACGGCCAAAGAATAGCGCTCCGGTCAATAGTGTTGCCCCTGTGGCAATCAGTATTTTGGCGGTTTTATTTGGTTGCATCTTTTTTCAATTTAGAAGTGATTACTTTTCCCAATTCATTGATTCCTCTTTCCAGCAGGTATGAAATGGCCGGCTTGAATGGTTCGGGGATATTGAGTTTATTGATGTACCCATCAATGCTGTATATCTGTTCGTTAATCAGCTTGTACAGGTTTAGGTCGTTTTGCCGATACACCCTTTGTTTCAGGATTTCAAGGGCCTGTCGGTATTCCAATGTTCAAATGCCGTTTCGCCGATAATGTCTTTGACACGTTCGGGACGCCGGGTAACAATGCTCTTTACCATTGATTCCGTGGCTGTCCCCAATATTGAGCCCAATACTTTGGTTACACTCAGGTTACCGATTTTGAAGTTTTCAGGAATGTACTTTTGCAGTTCTTTGACTTTCTCGGACAGTTCTTCATTGAGTTCGTAAAGTTTGGTGTTATCTTCCTGCAATTCTTTATTGTCCTCTTTTAACCGGCTATTTTTTTCAACAAGTTTTTTCTTTTCGTCCTGCTCTTTTAACAGTTGGTATTCTTTGGCAATTTCACTCCTGATTTCCTGCTTAAAGCCATCCAAACCACAAAACATTTCCAAGGGATTGACACTATTAGGGTCTTTTGAAGGAAGATTTGGTTTTGGTTCTTCGCGGCGTTGGTTGGCGTAATGGTTTGGAGGCAGGGTTATCGTATAGCCACTGTTGACCGATATTTCTACAACGCTGGCAGGTTCTTTCACACTCTTGGCTTTTTGATTGATTTCTTCAACAATAATTTTATCGGCTTTGTAGGTATTGATTGCTTCATTCACACGACTGCGAAATTCTTTTTCTCCTGAGATTCTTTCAGCAATGAGCTGCGGTTCAGCAAATGTCAATGAATCAATTTGCAATACTTTTAATTACCAATTGTGGAGCTGGCGGGGGTCGAACCCGCGTCCAAACAAGAAACCGGTGTGGTTTCTACATGCTTAGCCTGTTCTTGATTTTCGGGTCCGGGCCGGCTACAGGCAGCCTATCCAGACCTTAGCCCTTTAAATTTCACCTGCACACCAGGGCATTGTACAGATTAGTCCGATTTTTTGGTGCCTCCGGGTCGGGAGCCATCAGACAGGGTTCCCGGGAGACAGCTTGTCCCGATACCTTGTAACGGGATAAGCTTAATCTACTTTACTTCGATTAAGCTGCAAGCGCGTAGTTATTTTCGCCAATTAATTGTTTGCACTCCAGATTCACGGGTTTTAGCGCGTGGCCCGGCATGCTTGCACAACGATTTATCTTGCTGTCAAAACCAAATTCAGCCCCATAATATAAAAGAACAACATGTTACAAAATTATGAAATCTTCTCCATTATTGTATCAATTATTGATCCAAAAAGTTATAAATTCGTGAATGTTGACAAATCAGGGAATTTCACCCGGGTTTTTGCAGCATTTTTACTGAAATTTTGTCATATTAACGTCTCTATATTAATGAAATCTGTTAAATCTATCGGAATCCTTCGCGAAACAAAAACACCAAGGGATAAACGTTCGGCATTCACGCCAAAACAGGTATCCGGAATAATCCTGTATCATCATATTCCAATAAAAGTTCAACCTGATCCTGTCAGAGGTTATTCAGATGAAGAGTTTAACCAGGCAGGTGCCGTTATTTCAGAAGATATTTCCGATTGTGATTTACTCATGGGAGTAAAAGAAGTAATGCCCGACAAGTTAATTGAAGGAAAAACATACATGTTCTTCTCTCATACCGCTAAAAAACAACCGCATAATAAAAAATTACTGCAAACTATTCTTGAAAAGAAGAACACCTTGATCGACTACGAGTACCTGGTTGATGAAAAGAAAAACAGGCTCGTGGCATTTGGCCGGTGGGCAGGGATTGTAGGTGCATACAAGGCACTAAGGGCCGCTGGAATAAAAACAGGTGGATATAATCTTAAACCTGCCTTTGAAAACGATGACTATAATGAACTCCGGGAACAACTAACACGCGTGCAATTACCCCCGGTAAAAATCGTGGTAACCGGTGGAGGCAGGGTGGCCGGCGGGGTGATGGAAGTAATGGAAACTGCCCGAATAAAAGAAGTTGACCCGGAAGACTTTACCATTCGCGATTTTTATGAACCTGTAGCTTGCCGGCTCGATCCCTGGCATTATACCAAACGAGTAGACGGAAGTGATTTCGTGCTTCAGCATTTCTTCCAAAATCCTGAAATGTATGAATCGACATTCAAACCTTTTACCAAAGTTTCAGATATTTTTATTGCCGCTCATTTCTGGGATCCCTCCTCCCCGGCATTCTTTACCAGGAAAGATATGCTCGACAAGAACTTCAGGATTTCACTTGTCGCGGATATTAGCTGCGACATTCCCGGTCCCATACCTTCCACAGTTCGTGCTTCAAAATTTGACAACCCCTTTTACGGGTACGACCCGATATCAGGTAAGGAAATACCTCCTTTTCAACTTGGAAAAATCACCGTGATGGCTGTTGATAACCTGCCAGGAGAACTCCCCAGGAATGCGTCGGAAGAATTCGGTGAACAACTTTTAAAGATTATCCCCGACTTAACTTCAGCCCCCGAAAGTGAAATAATTAAACGGGCTACCATCGCGAAAGAAGGAAAACTCACCCCAAATTTTAGCTATCTCAGGGAATTCGCTAATGAATAGTTAAAAATATTACCTCTTTTAATATATTATTATTGTATTTGCACATATTTATATATTTATATTTTTTGATATGGAATTCAAGAAACTGAAATTAGCGTCAAAAACCGGTGTTGGGCCATTTAATCCAGAAGAAGCAAAATAAATATATTGTTCCTGATTGTAGGATGACAATTAAAGTTTTGTGCCAATTTTTTCCAATAGTAAATTTGCATTAACCGGCTTCGCGATAAAGTCATCACAACCTGCTTTAAAAGCCTTTTCTTTATCAGAATCCATCGCGAAAGCTGACTGAACAATAATTTTAATGCTTGCATGCCGGCTTTTTATTTCTTGTATAATTTCGAGGCCATTTATATCCGGCAATCTAATATCGAGAAGGATAACATCAGGTTTTTCCTTCAAGGCGATTTGAAGACCTTCTCTCCCTGTTATTGCAGATATTAATTCAAACCCTTTATTATTCAATAATTCTTTAAAATAATCGAGACTTAACGGGTCATCTTCAATAACTAAAATCTTCAAACTATTCACTTCCCCGGGAGAAATATTATTCTTGATAACATCATCATGTTTAATATCAACAGGAATAAACGGTATATTAAAACGAAAAATGGCCCCTTTACCTGGTTCTGATTCTACAGAAATGTTACCATTCATGAGTTTCACGAGTTTCCTCACAATTGATAATCCAAGCCCCGTTCCCCCGTATAGAGTCGCAATTTCATCTTCAGCCTGAGCGAACCGGTCAAAAATCATTTCTTGCCTTTCTCTTTTAATACCGATTCCTGTATCTGTAACAACAAAATATAATTTTCCATTTTCTACTTTGTCAAGTCCAAACCTTATTTCTCCCTCGGCAGTAAATTTCAACGCATTATCAAGCAGGTTGATAAATATTTGTATTAATCTGTTCTCGTCAGCAGCTACCTGGAATTTCTTCCCTGGAGAAAGCATTTCAAATTTAATATTTTCCTTTTCTTTGTCGGCTATCTTCTCCTTGTAAAGAGTTAATAAACCATTGAGCATGACATTCAGATCAAATGGTTTAGGTTTTATGATTACCTGGTTTGTTTCCAACCTCGAAATATCAAGTATATCATTGATAAGCTGCATTAAGCTTTCTGTACTACGATTGATAATACCCGAATATTTTTTTTTCTTCTGTTTTGAAAGATTATCATTTTTTGTTAGCAAGTCTGTAAAACCAATAATTCCGTTTAGAGGGGTACGAATTTCGTGACTCATATTAGCCAGGAAAGCTGATTTCAAGCGATCGCTCTCTTCGGCTTTTTCCTTAGCCTCGACAAGTTCATGAAATAATTTCTTTTTCTCCGTCACGTCGTGGACAATGGTATGCAGGTATTCCTTACCCTGTATAATAACCTTGCTGGTAAACACCTCCACGTCTCTTTCATTCCCAGAGGAAGTTCGATGTTTAAATTCAAAAAAAGTTTTTTTCTCGGTCCTGGCATTTTCAATCTCAATTTTTATGGCCTCTTCAGGTAAGGTATTTATTTGCTGAATATTCATGTTGGTCAGTTCATCAATCGACCAACCATAAAAAATGGCCGCTGCATGGTTGCCATTATCAATCTTACCGGTTTGAGGATCGATCAACAAGTGCACCGCGGAATGATTTTCAAAAAGTTTTCGAAATTTTTCCTCGCTTTCCTCGAGCATCTTTTGTTTTCTTCTCTCCCCGGACTTATCCCTGAAAACCAACACGACACCAGTTATTCGACCCTTTTCGTCAATTATGGGAGCCCCGCTGTCAGAAATCGGGATTTTTCTTTTATCTTTTGAAATCAAGACGGCATCGATGGTCAGACCAGTTACATTTCCTGTATTTAAAACTTTTCGCACGGGGTTTTCAAGTGATTCTCCTGTTTCTTCGCTATATATTTGATATACCTCATCGAGATGAATTCCCCGGGCTTCATCTTCCCGCCACCCGGTTATTTCTTCAGCAACCGGATTCATTTGCTGAATTGCCCCCCCGGTATCAGTTGTAATTATACCATCCCCAATACTGTAAAATGTAGTTCGAAACAAAGATTCAGCCTCCCTTATACGGGTTTCGGCAATACGATTTCTCTCAACGCTTCTCAGAAGCAGGCTCATCAGAACAAAAGCCGGTGGAAATATCAAGAGCACGGGAAACCAAATCTTTTCAATAATAGTAAGCCCCATTGGCCAAGGAAAGAGCAACTGACAAGCTAACATTAGCACATGCACCGCAACTCCAATGCCGAAAAGCGATAACAGGTTTATTTTCTCAGGCCGATTACCCGTTAATCTCCTGAAATATAACCCAGCAGCCGCACTTGAAACGATGGTAGTCAATCCTGCCCATATTCCGTCTCCACCAATCAAAATCCTGTAGATTCCTGCAATAAGAACAGTCACCAACGAAGATATGCTTCCCCCGAATAATCCAGCCAATGCCAGAACAATTGAGCGCCCATCGAAAATGGCACCTGGCCCGTACTCGAAAGGAACCATCATCCCGGCAATCGCGATTACCCCAAACCAAATCCCTATAATGAATTTATAGGTAAAAGGCTTTTTAACCCGCAGTGGCGCGAACACACCGTATAACAAGGATAATGAAATAAGCAAGGCCGCGTTTTGAATAAGAATGGGTATCATATTATTTTATAAACAGTACAATAAAGATATAGTTTATTCAAGAATATAGCAACCAGTAAAGCCCAAAACGGGAGGCCTCGCACGCATTAGGCAACCAAAATCAAAGAATGTTTTCTTTTTATTGTTAAAATCCCAAAATACAGTTTTTCTTTTTACTCACTAATTCTTTTTCAATTGAGTTCGTGAGAGGCACAAAGATTTCGTATTGAAGCGCCTTGAAGATTACAAGCAAAACCGCGGTAAAGCAATGGATTTTGATTCTGCAATGGACGATACAGAAAAAGAACTGTAATGTATAAATCTAAATCTCACCTCTTGCAAAAGAAGATATTCGGGAAGCGGCTAAATGGTATAACGAACAACAAAAAGGACTTGCCAAAAGATTTACTGTTGAAGTGCGTGAAAATGTTCATTTTATAATACAAAACCCAAAAGCTGCAAACATTCGTTATAAAAATGCAAGAACTAGCGTTTTGAATGTATTCCCAGTTTATGATTCACTATACAATTGACCCGAATTTAACCACATTCGTGGTTTAAAGCCTGAAAGGCTATAAAATGACTAGCACCGGGGCATGCCCCGGTGTGAAAAATGACATGAGAGACACTCCTAAAAGGGTTGAATATTAAAAGATTAAACAAGTGTAAAACATTAGTTAATAACAATTAAAACTTGTACACGGTAACAGGAATCTTAACTTTTCCGGTTATTCCGATGTTCTTCTCATCATCGCCTGCACCGTCCACACAAATTTGAACATCACTTAACCAGGATGGGAATTGGAGGTCAGGTTGAAAAAGCAGGGGTGAAAAATATTTACCGCTAAATGCAATTGGCCCCTGAAAGTTAAAAGAAAAAGTCCTGTTCGATAAATCAATCGAATTCAATTGGTCATTGTTCACTATTGTGGCAGTGCTTTCACCTTCAAGTTTACTGTAATCACCTTTTTTCTCGTGAACCTTCATATTTATTCTTAAATTAAGATTTTGAGTGTTATCAAAGGCTTCTTCAATGTTAAATATAACCTCCACGTAGATATCACCTTTACCGTCAGTATGTATGTCGCCGTCCGCATTGGGATCTGCCTTACAGAAATCTGTCAGGTCAAATTCACTTGTAATGTACTCTTCTACAGGTTCGAGTGACTCTATTTCATTCTCTAAAGCGTAGGCATCAACATAAGATTTAATTTTGGTTTTCAATGTTTCATCATGAATGAACTCGTAAATGGGTACCAGCCCCCCCTCGTAATAATCGCAAAAAGCGGGGTTTTCATCAATGGTTTTAACCCACGATGAATATGCCGCGTCGCGGGCTTCAGGTGTCTCTGCCACCCTGAACGCGCTAATATATTCGGTGCTTCCGCCTTTTGCGTTACATTCTGTTTTCTTGGAATTTGTTTCATAAAAATTTCCGAAAGAAGCACTTATATCCTGGCTCCCTCCAATGTTAAATCCCTGGATGTTAGCCTCGGCCTGCGTGTAAGCACCAAAAGAATACATGTTGCTTGTTGAAATCCTCTTGGCACTCATGCTGAAGTCGAAACTTGCCCCCCATTTGCCGCCCACTATAACATGTGTCCCGTAAGATTCAATGAATTGTTCTGCTGTCATTGTTTCCGCGTTAGACAGGAAGTCATTGCTTACATAATTAACTAACCCGGATGGACTTTTTCGTCCATCGATATAAATACCATACTTGTAGGTAAAGCTACTTACCGTTGCATATGAATACCCTGTCATCCGGCTCCTTTCATAACCTATACTAGCACCCACTTCTGCTGAAAAAAGACCCTCTATACCAGCAGAACCGGAACGCGCGTAACTAAATTTGGCCTGATATTCACTGATAGTTGCTCCTTCAATATCTTTCACCGTAGTTGATGCAATGTTGCCATCCTTTATGATTTTATCATCACTTGTAAGGCTGTTAAAATCAAATACGGCATTTTTTATATACTCTGAATTAGCAAAACATCCACAAATATCATAACCCCTGCCAATAACTGCCTTCGCGATTTGCCCGTCTGCCGTGTCCGGTTTAATAATGGTTGAAGGCACATCTTCTTTTTTTTCACAACCTAAGAAGACAGATATAAAAAATATTGGAATCAGAAAACATTTTTTATTCATTGTTACATGTATTAATTTATAAAAACAGACCAATTCAGTTTGGAAAATTTAGAACTGTACAAATGTATATGTTTAATGAATTACTCGTATCTTTAAACACCTTACAAAATCTGTACATATGACTTATATTCCTGAAATACCGATGACCTCACGGGGTGGATGAGATGAATATAGCTAACCGATATTCCCTATAATAGCATGCAAATTATCTGTTGGTTTTAGTCCCATTTTCTTCCTAAGGCGGCTGCGTGCAACATCGATTGTATTCAAGCTTTTACCAGTTATGCTGGCTATTTCCTTTGTAGACAAATTTAACTTTATGAAAGCACAAAGTTTTCTCTCATTTGAAGACAGGTTCTGAAAATTTTTATTTAAATGGGTATAAAAGTCCTGGTGTATTTCCACGAAATGCTTTTCGAATTCATCCCACGTAACCTCTCC
>CAYRRV010000055.1:0-21205 GCA_964426725.1 uncultured Bacteroidales bacterium
GGAATTGTACCGCTGTTACTGGCTTTTTACACGGGTAGTGCATTCGTGTGGTTATTTGGCATGATGTTTTTTGCCGGCGCTGGGGGTGATTTTATCTCCGTGTGGATGCTATCGAAGCTGGAAAAGGGAACAAAGGTATATGATCACCCGGGAAAATTGGGGTTTATAGTTAAAGAATAGAAGTGAAAAATTAGCCTTCTGATGATGGTCATACATCCCGCGACCTGCCGGCCGGGAGTCATGCTGTGATTGTACAATAGTTATTGGGCCTCTGGCATTATTAATTGCTATATATGGTTATTAGTCGTGTGTGGCTGGTATTTACACTCTTCCATAAATCTCATTCATTTCTTTCAATTTCAGCACGTTTTTGTTTTTCCCGTAACCAGGCTTTAACCGCCATAACCAGTTTCCATCTGTTGAGGCTGGTTTGTTCATCCGGGCCCTGTGATCGAGGCCCAACAGGTCCTGCATGGGAAAAATAAACGCGCGGGCATTAGACATTAAACCCAGTCGAATCATTTCAAGGTTCACGTTGCTTTTCCTGATTTTCCTGCCGAAATATGAACAGAGAAATTTTTTCTGTTCTCGGTTTATTTCTTTTTTATACCAGCCAACTAAAGTATTATTATCGTGGGTGCCGGTATAAGCCACGCAATTCCCGATATAATTATGCGGCAAATACTTATCTCCCGGTTCTCCCGACATGAAACCGAACTGTAATACCCGCATTCCGGGATATCCCGTGCGGTTGAGAAACTCTGTAACATCGGGTGTAATCATTCCCAGATCCTCGGCAATAAATGGCAAATAAGTGAAATGTCGTTCCAGGGATTCAAAAAACCTTTCCTTGGGCACATTTACCCATTTCCCGTTAATGGCTGTTGTTTCTTCAGCAGGAACTTCCCAGTAGGCCACCAGGCCACGGAAATGATCAATCCGCGCAATATTGTATAACTCGAAGTTCTTTTCTACCCTTTTAATCCACCATAGAAAATCCTGTTTTTCCAGTTCTTCCCATTTATAAACGGGGTTTCCCCAAAGTTGACCGGTCTCGCTGAAATAATCCGGAGGTACCCCGGCTACCACGTGTGGTACAAGTTCATCGTTTAATTTAAACAAATGCCCGTTTGACCACACGTCTGCACTGTCGTAATGCACGTAAATAGGAATGTCACCTATTAATTGTATGCCCTTGTCATTGGCATAACTCTTCAATGCGAACCATTGTTTATGGGCGATCCACTGGATAAATTTCTCCCGGCCAATCTCATGTTTCATTTGATCTTTCAGCATGCTCAGGTGTTCCGGGTTGCGAAACCTTATCTCCCCGGGCCAGTCCTTCCAAATCTTGCCATTGAATTTCATTTTAGCGCAGGAAAAGAGCGAGAAATCATCCAGCCAAAATTCATTCTGGTTGCAGAATTGCTCGAATTCGGTGGTGTACAGGCTTTCAATATTGTTCTCGTATGCCTTGTATAATAATGATATCTTCCAGGGGATGGTTTTTCCATATTCAGCCAAACCTTCCCGAAATGCAGGATGGTCTTCAATATCTTCCTGATTCAATAATTTTTCGGCTACCAATAATTCCGGGCTAATTAAAAGTGGGTTCAGGGCAAAGGCAGAGGTGCTGCTGTAGGGTGAATTTCCTAATCCAAGTTCCGTGGGATTAAGCGGTAATATCTGCCAGTACCCGGTTTTTGTTTCTCTCAAAAAATCAACAAAACGATATGCTTCCGGACCAAAATCTCCAATCCCGTATTTCCCGGGCAGGGAAGTAACATGTAGTAATATTCCTCCACGTCTTACATTCATAAAATATCTTGTTTAAATAAAAATAATAAATCTTCATGTCATTTCCTTTCATTAATAACATCCGGATATATCCCGTTTTCCGCGTTCCTCAAAGGTATAATTCATTCCATATTTTTTTATAATATATTAGAACATTTTCACCAACACCCCAACAGGAAAATCCCTCAAAAGGTCCCCGACCTTAATATCTGAATTAATTTCAAGAGTTTGCCCGGTTATAATATTTTTCATCTTCATCCCAGGTATACCAGACAACCGGGTATCTTTCCAGCAATCATTCCCCATGGGGTATTTTCCCGGGGCTGTCAGTTTCGTTGTTAATACAGGAGAACATACCAGTATCAACTCCCTTTCTGTTTCCCGGGTATAAGCCACCAGATGATCTTTAAATAAACCTTTCACGCTAACAGGTTGAAACCGGCCTTCCAAAAACAATTGCTGGCGCTGATTTCTCAAATTGAGCAAAGTTTTTGTAAGAAATAGCTTAATTTTACCTGATGATGGTTCATCCATGAGTTCCTGTAACAGGCTATTCAGGTTATTTATCTCTTTCTTTTCAATCTCATTGAGGAAATTTTCGTGCAGCGAGTAATCTACCGGCCGGCGATTATCCGGGTCCACGAGACTCAAATCCCAAAGCCCGGTCCCCTGGTAGAAATCGGGTACACCGGGAGACGTGCATTTAATCGTGAGTTGCGAAAGGGAATTCAAAATGCCATGGAAAAATATTTTCCTGAAAAAATCATGAAAAGAATTTAGAAATTCCCTACCCGAGGTAAGTACCTCTTCAATAAATTCTGAAATCAATTTTTCCCGGTCTGTATCCGGGTCCATCCATGAGGTGTTTACCTTCTCTTCACGCTGAAATTTAACAAAATAATTTTGGATTCTTTCAATAAACTGGTTCATTCGAAATTCGCCAGGCGGGTATGCACCCAGGATAGTCTGGTAGATAGAGTACTCGAGATGCAGATCAGGCACCTTTGTTCCGGAATGCTTCTTCCTGTATTTTTTATTCAATCCTGACCACTCGTGTAGTTTTTTCTCCCATTCATCGGGAATTTCAGAGAGCACGTTCAACCGGGCTCTTACATCTTCTCCTCTTTTCGTGTCGTGCGTGGAAGTGGCATTCATTGAGAACGGAAATTTTTTCATTCTCTTTTTCAAGTAGTTATAAAAACCATTTTTCCCTTCACCAAATGAAAACGGGTTACCTCCTACAGCATTCAGGGAAAGCAGCCTCGTGTAGGCATAAAACAGCGTATCTTCCACGCCTTTTGCCATTAGGGGGCCTGTTAACTGCTGAACTCTCATAAGAATATCTACCCATTTTTTTTGTTGATCCTTCAGAATGGAATCGAGAGTAAAAATCTTCTCCAGGCAATGAAATACATGAGACATGTCCGGGTATTTTTGCCTGACAATATCCAGGGTATTTTTGATCACTTGGCGGTCTTCATCCCTGTAGAAACCATCGCTGATATAGGTACGATAAACCGGGAAATAGACCAGGAAACCGGTCAATCCACTCGTGAGTTGTTTTTTCATTACATCTGCTCCAAACCGCAGTTTCTGCACCTCCGGCAATAATAAATTCACCAGGTTTTCCAGGTCTCCCTTCATGTTCCGGGTAAGGATGAGCTTTTTTTTCGCGGCTTTTAGGTCTTCTCCTTCCTTCTGAAAACCGGCAATATCATCATACAGGTTATCAAAGTTTTTTTGTTGCGAAGCATCGATAAAAACATGATTCAGCATGTTCAGGTAATCGTAACCCGTGGTACCCTGCACCGGCCACCAGTCAGGCAATTCCTCTCCCTCGTCAAGGATTTTTTCCACCACGAGGTAACAGTCAGGTGCAATTTCTGAAAGTTTCTCGAGGTAAGCTGCTGGATACTTCAACCCATCAACATGGTCGATTCTCAAACCAGTCATTAACCCTTTAGAAAAATACCTTTGAACCAGATCATGCATATCATCAAATGCCTCCGGCTTATCTGCCTGCACGGAGATCAGGTCATTAATGGTAAAAAACCGCCTGTAATTCAGGGCGAAATTGGCCGATTTCCAGTAAGCCAGTTGATAATGTTGCATCCGGAGCAGGATTTCCAGTTCCTTGCAAGTACCATCGTTGCGATTCACCTCTTCCACCGCGACACGCAGGAGTTTTTTTATTGCCTCATCCTTCAAAAGTTTTTCGAGTTCTTCCCTGAATAATTGCTCATTCCCTCTCTTTTTCAGGTTTTTCCCGAGGAGACGCGCAGAATGAATATTTTCTCTGGCCCCCGCGGGTAATTCCGATATTTCCTGGTCACCTATCAGGTCCAGAAAATGAGCAATCGATTGAATATTCATCGGGAAAAGGTGATCGAAATAGCTAAACTGTAATTCATCATTTTCCAGCAAGAGTGCAATCTCACCATCCTCCAGTGCCTGACCAAAAGGTTTTCCCAGGAAAGGAACGAGCAACCGGTTACCAAGCCCCGGAATACTATCCCAGAGGATATCCAGGTATCCGGCGAAACGGGATGCCGGCCCATTTTGAAGAATATCCTTGATCCATGGATTTTTAGAAGTAAAAGCCACGTGATTGGGTACAATATCCTGTAACCACCCCATTCGCTTTTTTTTCACTTCTACAAGTAATGATTCAAAATCAGCCTCGGTACCGAGCTCATCATTCACAATACCCGGTTCTACCACATCGTACCCGTGAGAACTACCTTCCCGGGCCTTTGAAACAGGTGATGCATAAATATCGCTAATCCCTAATTGATGTAAATAATTCAGTACACGGGATAACTCTTTGCACCCGAATTCTTTATTCAGTTGAATCCTGTATGTTGAAAGTGGTATATGCATATGTTTTGTCTTTAAAGTTTAACGGGCATGGATTTTTAGAACGGGTATGATATACCCTTTCCCGTGACAAAATGAATGACACAACATATGACCGGGACAAAATAAAATTAAAACAAGAAAAGAGTTACTTTTTATTCTTACCAGAAGCTTCCATTAGCCATTTTTCCAGATCCGCGATTACTTTCTTATTAACTTTCCTTGGGTTTCTTAACTTGGCTTCTTTGAGTATTTCGAGCGCCTTGCCACCAAACTCCATTAATCCTACCGGGTTTCTGTCATAATCGTAACTACCCACGCAATAATCAAGTTTCGAGCGGATATCTTTATGTTCTTCTCCTCCGATTTTTTCAAATGCACCGCTAGCCGCGTAACATGCATCTCTCAATTTTTCGTAATTGTCCATAATTAAATTTTTTTTTTAGGTTATAATGAATAATAAAAATACAGAATTATTTTACTTTTACATTCAGGTTTTTACTTAAATTGTTAAACTGGTTAATCCAAACCGTTGCCCCGTTTTCTCCCTCATCTGCTTTCTTTTGCATGCCTTCATAGTGGCTCTTGTAAATCAGGTAATAAAAGTTTTGCATTTTCCACAAATCGATCTCAATTTCCAGATCGTGCAGGATCCCGAAAAGTGTATTTGTTTTTTGAATTATGACAATATCTTCTGGTGATTTATATAAATGTTCCATCATCTGGTTTAATCTCAGGTTGATTAAAAATCCGATTGCAGGATCAAGTTCAAATTCAAATTCCTCGATCTCGTTTGAAATTCTTTTCACTTCTTTGATATCAATTTTTTCGTTAGATAATTCTTTCTTCAAATCGTGATTCAGGATATACGCGCCGGGAACTTTCAAGGCCAGGGGGATGGGATTTTCAATTTCTCTCATGGCTATTAACAGACCATAATTATTATTGAATATTTGCCGGTAGGTACCGGTAATCCCATCTAGCTTGTTTTGCAGGATACGGTTTAAAATTTCTCTTTGTTCATCCTTGAAAAGATGCCAGAAGGAATAGTTATGCATGTCGAAGTGTTTATCAAGTTGCCCGATCATCTGGGTGATATCTCGTTTCTGGAACGTGCTTCGAATCTCATCGTACATGGATGAGAAGTTTTCGCTTTCCTGGAATTCCCTCACGGCACCTATCATGTTATGATTACCCAGGTAGACTACTGCATAGCTTAGCTCCTTCTCTTCCTCGGTTATGGACGAACGAATTAACACTTTGCCAACATTGAGTTCATGCGATCCGGCTCTCAATTTATGTTGTACTTTACTGAAAACCTGATACTCGTTGATAAGCGTGTTTTTAGAATACTCCATGAACAGTGAAGAAATGGCATAATGTGCGCCCACCCTGATCAGGTCGATAATGCTGGAAGCCACGTAATGGTTATAGATGTGGGCCCCGTTTTTCTGTTTAGGGTAATTGCTCACTGCCTTCTTTAGAATCTCCTTGAAATTATTTTCCAGTTGTGCACCTGCCACATCGCGGGCCAACTGTATTGCACGGGCAGCATACAACAATATTTGTACGGTTTCGATACCCGAGATATCATCAAAAAACCACCCGCAACTGGTATACATCAACATCGCGTGTCGCTGCATTTCGAGTAGTTTTCTGATTTTAACCCTTTCTTCGCGAGAAAGGTCTTTTATTGCATGTTTTTCTACAAAGCGTTTCACGTGTTCTGGTTCACGGTCGAGAATCACCTCAATATAATCATCCCGTGTTTTCCAGGGATCTTTCAATAATTTTTTCCCTTCTTCATCGTGAATTTTAATCAACTCATCCCTTAACCAGTCGAGTGCTTCACGTAGTGGAGCCCGCCAACCCTGGGTAATTTTTGGATCACCAGTGGTTTTACAACCACAATCCGATTTCCATCTCTCCACGCCATGCGCGCAACTCCAGGAGGTAGCCTCATGAATTTCTGCCTCGAATTCCGGTGGATTCTTCTCAAGATACTCTCCGTAAATGGTGATATGGGCTTTCTCGTTTTTCTCGATATAATTAAGACAAAAAGCAAGGGCCATGTCGCCATAGCGGTGATGATGACCATATGATTCACCATCCGTGGCCACGTGAACCAACTGGTTTGCTTCGTCTTTCCCGATGAATGCTTCTGTTAACCGGTCGGCAAATTCTTTCCCGTTTTTAAGCAATCCCTGAAAAGCAATGGCATTTGAGATACCCCCGTCGTAAAAGAAAAGGACGATAGATTTTCCCGAGGGAAGATTACACCGGTATGGTTTCTTGGTATCAATGCCCTGTTCTTCGAGATTAACCCAATCCTTATCACCAATTTTCCTGTATCTTTTCGCCTGACCCGGGGCCAGCAAAGTGAACTTGATCCCTTGTTCTGCCAGTACTTCCAGTGTCGGTGTATCCGCTGCTGTTTCCGGCAGCCACATACCCTCCGGTTTTCTCCCGAACCTGTGCTCAAAATCCTTTATTCCCCAGTATACTTGTGTTTTCTTATCGCGCTCATTGGCCAGGGGCATTATCATGTGGTTATACGCCTGTGCCATGGCCGAACCATGACCGGAATATTTCTCCCGGCTCAACCGGTCTGCTTCCAAAATTGCCGAATAGGTAGATGGACTGTTTTTCTCTAACCATAACAAGAGCGTGGGGCCAACATTGAAACTTATTCTCGAGTAATTGTTAACAATCCTCAAAATTTTATCTTCCTCATCGAGGATACGGGAAGCCGTGTTGGCCTCGTAACACTCGTAGGTTATTCGCTCGTTCCAGTCGTGAAAGGGATAGGCGCTATCCTGTTGTTCAATCTTTTCCAGCCAGGGATTTTCCCTTGGGGGCTGATAAAAGTGGCCGTGCACGCAAACAAAATTTTTCATATCAGTCATATTTTTCCAGTAATACAAAACTCATCTGGTTCATTTCCAATACATTAAAATCTTCCACGAAATCGAGAACCAGCGATCCAGGGCCATCCCATTCTGTCGAGGATGAATCCATTAATTTACGCCATTTTCCCTGAACATGAGTTAGTTTTACCTTAATTTTTTTCATGTTAAAGCTAAAAATAATAAGATGTTCGTTTCCTGGTTCATCCCTTAGCAAGCTAAAAAGTCTTAATTCATCATCCGAAGCGGGATGAACATGTTTCCACGGGGTAACACCCAGTTTTTTTTCTTTCCGCCATTGTATGAGTTGCTTGTAAAATGATAAAAGTTTCTCGTACCTTCCTTCCCGCTGTTTATTCCAATCGAGTTTTGAACGGTTAAATGTTTCGATATCCTGGGGGTCTGGAACTTCACCTTTCCACCTGAATTCCCTGAATTCTCTTTTACGGCCTTTCCGGACAGCTTCCACGAGATTTGGATCATTATGGTGCACGAAATACTGAAAGGGGTTATCCTCCCCGTATTCTTCCCCCATGAAAAGCAGTGGTAAAAACGGTGACATTAGGGTAATTCCTGCTGCCAGTTTCTGAGATTCAAATGATACCAGTTGCGATAATCTTTCACCCATCATCCGGTTGCCGGTCTGGTCATGATTCTGTGCACAAACGGTGAATCTCTCCGGTGGCATCAGGCTGGTATCGTTCCCGAAACGTCTTTTCCTGAATTCCGAGTATTCACCCGTGAATATTTGTCCATGACGGAAAAACTTTTCCAGTTGTCCCACCGCGTCATAATCTATATAATACCCGTTTTTTTCACCTGTAAGCAGCGCGTGCAGCACGTGATGAAAATCATCGCTCCATTGCGAGTGCATGTTGAAATCCCCGGGTGTCAAGTCGTTAATTACCTTCAAATCGTTTAGTCCACTCTCGGCGATCAGGTAAAATGGTCTGTCTTTCGCTACTGAAAAATTTTTCACTGTATCGGAAAGTTCTCTCAAAAAAGGATACGCGCTGTTATCGTATATCGCGTGAATGGCATCCAGTCTAATAGCATCCACGTGGAAGTGTTCCATCCAGTAAATCGCGTTCTGGATAAAGTAATTTCTTACCTCATCACTGTAGGAATCATCAAAATTGACTGCTTTGCCCCAGGGTGTGTTATATTTACCGGTAAAATAGGGAGCAAAAAGAGAAAGGTAATTTCCCTCCGGTCCCAGGTGATTATATACCACGTCCAGAATCACGGCTAATCCTTTTTTATGGGCCTCATTTACAAGTCTTTTAAGCCCATCCGGGCCACCATAGGAGTTTTGCACGGCATAGGGATGAACACCATCGTACCCCCAGTTTCTTTCACCGGGGAACTGTGCTACCGGCATGATTTCGATGGCCGATACCCCCAGGTTTTTGAGGTAATCCAGTTTGTTAATAATTCCATCGAAAGTTCCTTCCGGTGAAAATGTTCCGGTATGTATCTCGTACATCACGTAATCTTCCAGGGGAATGTTTTTCCACTCCGTGTCATCCCATTGGAAGGCATGATGATCCACGATTGCGGAAGGTTGGTGAACACCACGCGGTTGAAAATGGGATGCCGGATCGGGTCTTTCCTCTCCATTTACCAGGTAAAAATACTCTGCCCCGTTTTCCATCCCGTCTACCTCGGCATACAGGTAACCCTTTGCCGTTCTGTTCATGGGTATTGTCTTTTCAAACGGGCGGGTAATCTTCAGTTGGATGTCTTTATTAAAGGGCGACCACAGGACAAAATCTGCTTTACAGTTGCCCTTGTACCATGCTCCTGTTTTCATTCTGTTGTATTTTTTTTCCGAAATATCACAACGCCCAGGGGTGGCAGTGTCAGTGTCAATGAATGAAACTGTCCGTTGGCACCAACCGGCTGGGCATCTGTTCCTCCTAGATTTCCCTGACCACTTCCTCCATATTCTTTCGCGTCGCTGTTCAGTATCTCTTTCCAGAAACCGGATTCGGGTACTCCCACCCTGTAATTATGGCGGAGCACGGGAGTAAAATTACAAATAATTAATACAACTGATTTCTCATCCTTGCTTTTTCTCAGGTAACTCAAAATACTGTTTTCGGTATCGTTGGCTTCTACCCACTCGAATCCTTCCGGGACAAAATCGAGTTCGTGCAGCGCGGGTTCACTCCTGTATAGCGCGTTCATGTCTTTCATGAACTTTTGCAGTCCCTGGTGTGTATCGTAGTTCAGGAGATCCCATTCAATTGATGATTCATGATTCCATTCCTTCCACTGGCCTATTTCATTACCCATGAAGTTCAACTTTTTCCCCGGGTGCGTGTACATGTAACCGAAAAGTAACCGTGTGTTGGCAAATTTTTGCCAGGTATCTCCAGCCATTTTGTTTATGAGGGATCCTTTCCCGTGTACTACCTCGTCGTGTGAGAGGGAGAGCATGAAATTCTCGTTAAACGCGTACCAGATACTAAAAGTGAGCTTATTGTGCTCGTATTTCCGGTACACGGCATCCTTCTGCATGTAGTGAAGGGTATCGTGCATCCATCCCATGTTCCATTTAAGACCAAACCCGAGGCCTCCAAGATACACGGGTCGCGTTACCATGGGCCATGCTGTTGATTCCTCGGCAATGGTTTGCACGTCGGGGAATCTTTCATAGACTATCGTGTTCATTTGCCGCAGGAAATTAATGGCTCCCAGGTTTTCTCTTCCGCCATGCTCATTGGGAATCCACTCGCCCTCTTTACGGGAATAGTCGAGATAAAGCATGGAGGCTACAGCATCCACTCGCAATCCATCGATATGATACCGCTCCAGCCAGTACATCGCGCTGCTAATCAAAAATTCCTTCACTTCATTCCGGTTATAATTAAAAATGTAACTCTGCCAGTCGGGATGAAATCCTTGGCGGGGGTCCTGATGTTCGAAAAGTCTTGTCCCGTCAAAGTTGGCCAGCCCATGTTCATCACCGGGAAAATGTGAAGGAACCCAATCGAGAATTACACCGATGTTGTTTTGATGCAGGTAATCGACCATGTACATGAAATCCTGGGGTGTGCCAAAGCGACTGGTTGGGGCAAAAAAACCAAGTACCTGGTAGCCCCACGAGCCTGAAAACGGGTGTTCCATGATGGGCAGAAACTCGATGTGGGTATACCCCATCTCATTCGCGTATTCTGCCAGGTAGTGAGCTGCCTCGCGGTAAGTTAGGGGCCGGTTACCATCCTCGGGCACTCTCCTCCACGATTCAAGGTGAACCTCGTATACCGAAAAAGGTGCTTCCAGCGCGTTGAATTTTTTTCTTTCTTTCATCCACTGTTTATCATTCCACTTGTAATCCAGGTCCCAGACAACAGAAGCCGTTCGTGGGGGCACCTCGCTGAATAAAGCGAAAGGATCGGCTTTCTCCGCGGCAAAATCATGGTCCTCCGACCGGATGAAATACTTGTATACTTCACCTTTGACCAGCCCCGGGATGAATCCTTCCCAGATACCCGATTCATCATGTCGCGGTTTGAGTGGATGCGATTGCTTGTTCCAGTGATTGAAATTCCCGATAATCGAAACAGACGACGCGTTGGGAGCCCATACTCCAAAATAAACGCCCTTGTCACCATTCACTGTTTTGATGTGAGCGCCCAGTTTCTCGTGCAAAGCGAAATGATTTCCTTCCCTGAAAAGGTATGTATCCATATCGGTAAAATGCTCCACCCCGTATATAATATTCTCTTTTCCTGATATATTTTGTTTTGAATTTGCCATAATCACGTGTATTTAAATAAAACTATCCATCAGGTGACTAATCCCTTTCAGCGGGATATTCACCCAATCGGGCCTGTTATTGAGCTCGTACCCTAATTCATATATTGCCTTTTCCAGGAGATAAAACCTGAGTAACACCTGCAAATCATCTCTCAAATCAGGCACAATACCCGCACCTCTCACATTTTCGAGATAGCTGTTCAGGAACAAACCGCTTACTACCCTGAACCAGACCTCTACCCATGGCTCAAGAGAAATGCCATTCCCTTCCCGGGTTTCATCAAAACGATACAATCCACTGTAAACCGCGTAATGAAAGGATCTTATCATACCAGCCACATCTTTCAGCGGGCAATATTTCAATTGACGCTCGCTCAAAGTACGCGCGGGTTCACCCTCGAAATCAATAATCATGAAATCTTTACCCGTGAAAAGCACCTGCCCCAGGTGATAATCGCCATGTATACGAGACTTAATGGAAGGTATTCGCCTCGATTTGATTTCCGTGAGCCTGTCGAGCATATCCTTTTCCATTTCACTCACTTTTTCAGCTTCTTCCTGCAGATCATCCGGCAGGTTTTTTATTTGTTTTCTGAGCAGTGGTATGTTCTTCCTGATCAATCCGCGGAATGACTGAAACAATGCTTTTTGATAAAGCAATGAAAAGGATTCGGGTTCAAAATCTTCATCAGTAACTTCACTGCCAAGGGCCAGGTGCATTTCGGCCGTGCGTTTACCGAGCAATTCCATCATTTCCAGGAAAAATGGCTCGGTGAGAGTCATGATCTCTTCTGGTACTCTTCCCGGTTTAAAATCGAGTAAAGATGCTGAAATTTTGGGTGCATCCTTTAATTCGCTTTTCCTCGAAAGAATATTATTGAAATAATGATTCAATTTACCCAGGGAATAAGTCCAGGCATCATCTTCATGATGAACAAAATCTGATAAAATGCCCAGTGACATGCCTGTTCCCCTTTTGGGTTCATACTCGATATTACCTGCAAACCCGGGCGAGTAGGCGAATTTTTTCTTCTCGGTAAGATATTTCAGGATTTCTACCTCGGGATTGGTCCCCTCTTCCAGTCCCCGGTAAAATTTAAGCATGAAAACATCCTCGAAGAGAATGGCTGAATTTGATTGTTCTGCTTTCAGTAATTCCGCGTCGAGGGGCAAATCCAGGTTTTTTATCCTGCTCCTGAAGTGCGTGCCTGTATGAAAGGTAATTGTTCCCTTGTTTCCAATGAGTTTTTTCCTTCCCCTCAACAGGGAAAAGAGTTGATGCCTGAAATCTTCATCATAAAGCGAATCAAAAATAATCCCATTCTCACCCCGTATGTCGATATTCGCGATAATCGATTTAGGAAATTCGTTTCTTATGGTAAACATTTTATCTTCCATGGCCAGTGAAAGGGGCAAGAAATAGGTCATGGAAGATGAATTGGTATAAGCAAACTCGATGATGGCCACCTGCGAGTTTAATTTCGTACGGTTAGGAACGGTAATAAAATCCTTTATTTTAAGCGATCTCACTTTGCTGGCCTTACCCCTGTACCACCGGGTATTTCGAATGTAATTATACAGGACCTTTGATTCGAGTTCTTCGATGAGATCTTTTTGGAAGGTATTCCAGCTATGATAGGTAGATTTTATTTCATACAACTCTTCCGGTTCAAGAGCCTCGAAATCTTCTTCCTGTTTATTCAGGGTAAACCAGTAATACCCGTAACTGCCCAACGACAGGTTATAATTATCTTCTCTGACCGGGGGAAAATTTTCCTGGCTAAAAACTTCCTTCGGCACCAGGTCTTTATATTCCCATAAATCGAGAGCTACCAGTTGCGGGTAACGCGAAAGGTTAGCGATTACCAGCACTTTTTCATCTTCATATTCACGGGTAAAAGCCAGCACGTTGGAATTCTCGTTTGGGATAAACTTCATGGATCCCCGGCTAAAAGACCGGTATTTTTTTCTGACCCCGATAAGTTGCCGCATCCACCAGAGTAAAGAAGAAAGATTGCGTTCCTGGTTTTCCACGTTGATCGTCTCGTAATGGTATTCCGGATCGATTATCACGGGAAGATATAATTGCTGTGGGTTCGCTGTTGAAAAGCCCGCGTTTTTATCGGAGCTCCATTGCATGGGAGTTCTAACACCATCGCGATCGCCCAGGTAATAGTTATCGCCCATGCCCAGCTCATCACCATAATAAACAACAGGAGAACCAGGCAATGAAAGTAAAATCGCGTTTAACAGTTCCATTTTTTTCCGGTCGTTCTCAAGTAATGGAGCCAGTCGGCGTCGAATCCCCAAATTAACGCGTTGCCGGGGGTCGCGGGCGTAAGTTTTATACATGTAATCCCGCTCCTCGTCGGTTACCATCTCGAGGGTGAGTTCATCATGGTTTCGCAGGAATAAGGCCCACTGGCAGTTATCGGGGATTCGCGGGGTTTGTTCAAGTATGTCAACTACCGGGAAACGGTCTTCCATCCGAAGTCCCATAAAAAGACGCGGCATAAGAGGAAAATGAAATGACATGTGGCACTCATCGCCGTTACCATAATAGGCTACCGCGTCTTCTGTCCATTGGTTTGCTTCTGCCAGCAGCATTTTATCCTTGAATTTATTATCAAGATGAGCCCGCAATTTCTTTAAAAATGCATGTGTTTCAGGAAGATTCTCGCAATTGGTACCCTCTCGCTGGTAGAGATAGGGGATCGCGTCCAGGCGCATACCGTCAATTCCCAGCTCGAACCAGAAATCGAGAACTTTAATCAATGCCTTGTGTACTTCCGGGTTATCGAAATTCAAATCCGGCTGATGCGAGTAAAACCTGTGCCAGTAATATGCCTGGGCCTCATTGTCCCATGACCAGTTTGAGGCTTCAAAATCCTTGAAAATTATCCTTGCTTCTTTATATTTCTCCGGGGTTTCGTTCCACACGTAAAAATCCCTGAATGTGGTACCGGATTTAGCTTTCCGGGCCCTTCTAAACCACGGGTGTTGACTGGAAGTGTGATTGAGCACGAGCTCGGTAATAATCCTGAGCCCTCGGGCATGAGCTTCCTTCAGAAATCTTTTAAAATCGCCAAGATTACCATACATCGGGTTAATCCCCGTGTAATTAGCGATATCGTACCCCCCGTCTTTGAGAGGCGACGGGTAAAAAGGGAGTAACCAAACCGCTGTTACGCCCAGTTCTTTTATATAATCAAGTTTTTGGGTTAACCCCCTGAAATCACCAATGCCATCACCATTGCTGTCAGCAAACGACTGCACGTGCACCTGGTAAATTATAGCATCTTTATACCACAAAGCATTTCCCTTTTCCATAATCAACTTTTATATGTAGTAGTCAAAATCATGCTCAGTCCTCACTTTTTTTCTTACCCTGAAAATATGTGCCGGGGAATCATGTGGATTCAATTCCACGTAATTCCATTCGCCACTCCATATGTACCAAGAATGGGTGAGCAGATCGTATACCTGATAGCTTCCCTTTTCTTCCATTTTGAATTCAGAAAGCGGTATATGAATCCATCCCGAGTGGGTATGGTGCGGGTCGAGGTTTACCACCGTGAGGATGATATTCTGACCGTCATCACTTTTTTTACTGTAAGCGATAATCTGGTCGTTATCCACTTGGTGCAGGGATAAATTTTTAAAATTCTGAAAGGCCGGATTTTCATTTCTTATAGAATTTATTCTTTCAATAAAACCTTTTAGCGATTTTTTATCCTGAATATTCCAGCTTCTCAACTGGTATTTTTCGGAATCGAGATATTCTTCGCTACCGAACTCCTTGGCCCGGTTTTCAATCAACTCGAATGCAGGCCCGTAAATACCGTAACTGGAGGAAAGTGTAGCCGCCAGTACCAGCCTTATCATAAAAGCAGGCCTCCCGCCCGATTGTAAATACTCGGTAAGAATATCGGGGGTATTTGGCCAGAAGTTAGGCCTGAAGAAATCTACCATTGGTGTTTTCGTGAGTGTTTCCATGTACTGTGAAAGTTCCCATTTCATGTTTCTCCATGAAAAATATGTATAACTCTGGTTGAAGCCCACTTTTGCCAGGCGACTCATTACCTTGGGCCGCGTGAAAGCTTCTGCCAGGAAGAGCACGTTGGGATCTTTCTTTCGCACTTCGGTAATTACCCATTCCCAGAAATTAAAAGGCTTGTTATGTGGATTATCTACCCGGAATATCTTTATACCCTTGTCGACCCAAAAAAGAAACACGTCTTTCAGCTCTTCCCAGAGTTCTTTCCAGTTATTAGATTCGAAATCAAAAGGATAAATATCCTGGTATTTCTTGGGTGGGTTCTCGGCATATTGAATGGAACCATCCGGTCTCTTCTTAAACCATTCCGGGTGTTCTTTCACGTAAGGATGGTCGGGTGCACACTGGAAGGCTATATCTATCGCCACTTCAATATGATTGGCCAATGCCTTTTTCACGAGCGATTTAAAATCATCCATGGTTCCCAGGTCGGGGTGAATCGACTTGTGCCCGCCCTCTTCACTTCCGATGGCCCATGGAGAGCCTACGTCATCGGGTTGAGCATCAATACTGTTGTTCTTCCCTTTCCGGAAGTTTTTTCCAATCGGATGAACAGGAGGAAGATACAAAACATCGAAGCCCATGGATTTAATGTAAGGTATCAGGTTCTCAACATCCCTGAAAGTACCATGGGTTGAACCGTCCAGTTTTGCGGAACGGGGAAATATCTCATACCACGCGCTAAACAAGGCCTTCTTGCGATCCACTTCTACTTTGAGCTTCTTATCATAGGTTACCTTGTACTTCTTCACCGGATTTTTTTGCATGAGCATGGTCAGCTCATTATCGAGCGCGAGGTTAATCCTTTCTTCCAGGGGCCGGTTTTCATCCTCCATCTTGTTAATGTACCCCTCGAGAACTTCCGATTCGTCCTTCACGGCAACATCAATAGCTTCCCGGATGAGTATCAAGCCCGCCAGCACGTCCACACCGGTTGCCACATCCGCGTCTGCCTTTTTTTTCAGGTCGTGCTGCCAGGTTTTAAAATGATCCACCCATGCCTCCACCGTGTAATAACAGGGATGTTGTTCTTTAATGGTGTAGTATGCTTTCCAATGATCATTAACGACAAGCTTCATGGGTAAGGATACGCTTGATGTTTCTTCTTTGCCCCAAACGATAAGCCGGGCGGTTACCTCGTCATGCCCGTCGGTAAATATATCGGCTGTTACCGTTAATATCTCTCCTGGAACACGTTTAACGGGAAATCGTCCGCCATCAATTTCCGGTTTCACATTTTCTATAACAATTCGTTGTTGTCCCTGTAACATAAGTTTATATTAGTTTATATAATATCATAGCACCCCGGTCTCATCATACTTGATGAATTGGATATTGATGTTATGCAAAAAGCATGAAGTTATGCTGTAAAATGCGGTTGATTACAAGTATGAAGCTAATTTACAGGTCATTATAAGCAACCCGCGTGAAAAAAGGAGCGGGGAAATTGTTCTACAGCAGAAATATTGTAAAGGGGATCAGGTCCCACCCGGAAAATCCATGGATTAATCCGATAAATTTGTAATTTTACGGCCTGAAAATGTTCACGGTATGCGATTTTTTTATCATTTTGGCCGTTATTGCCTGATGCTGACGAAGGTATTTGCCCGTCCCGAGAAGGGAAAAGTATACTACAAGCAGGTGCTGACAGAAATAGAGAGCCTGGGAATAAATTCCATCGGTATCGTGATATTGATATCTATTTTCATGGGTGCGGTAATCACGCTGCAAACCCGCTATAACCTGGAAAATCCTTTAATACCGCTTTACCTGATTGGTCTTACCGCCCGCGATACCATGTTGCTCGAGTTTTCATCGACCATGGTAGGATTAATCCTGGCCGGTAAGGTGGGTTCAAATATTGCTTCAGAGATTGGTACCATGCGGGTAACAGAACAAATTGACGCGCTGGAAACCATGGGTATAAACTCGGCCAGTTACCTGATCCTGCCCAAGATTATTGCCACCGTTTTTATCAATCCCTTTCTGACCATGCTGAGCATGTTCGTGGGTATTGTAGGTGGGTACATGGCCTGCCTGTTTACCGGGGCACTCCCGACGCAGGATTACGTGTACGGAATTCAATACTGGTTCATTCCTTTTTATATCACTTACGCGCTAATCAAAACCGTGGTTTTTGCCTTTATCATCACCACGGTTCCTGCTTATCACGGGTATCACGTGAAAGGAGGTGCATTGGAAGTTGGGCGGGCCAGCACGAAAGGTGTGGTTTACAGTAGTGTTCTCATTCTTCTCACGAATCTGATTATAACTCAAATAATGCTTGCCTGATGATTGAAGTTAAAAATATTACCAAATCTTTTGATGGAATTTCGGTAATCAGAGATATCTCGGCTGTTTTCGAGAAGGGGAGAACCAACCTGATTATCGGCAGGAGTGGTTCCGGAAAAACAGTATTACTAAAATCCATAATCGGGTTACACGAGGTGGATGAAGGAAGCATCCACTACGATAACAGGAACTTCACGAAAATGAACTTCAAAGAACGAAAAGGATTACGCAAGGAGATAGGCATGTTGTTCCAGGGAAGCGCTCTTTTTGACTCGGCTACCGTGCTGGAAAACGTGATGTTCCCCATGGACATGTTTACCGATATGAGCCGGGAGGAAAAAGAGGAAAGAGCTAATTTCTGCCTGAAGAGGGTCAATATCGTGGATAAGAATCACCTGTATCCTGCAGAACTAAGCGGTGGGATGATGAAACGCGTGGCCATTGCCCGGGCCATTGCACTTAATCCAAGGTACCTGTTTTGTGATGAACCCAATTCCGGCCTGGATCCCAAAACAGCCATTCTTATCGATAACCTGATCAAGGAAATCACATCCGAGTATAATATGACCACGGTAATCAATACACACGACATGAACTCGGTGATGGAGAACGGCGATTACATCATCTTCATTCATAACGGCATAAAATGCTGGGAAGGATCGAAAGCCGAAATATTTGATTCCGACAACGAGTACCTGAATGACTTTATTTTTGCCTCGGAACTCACGAAAAAAATCAAAAAAGTGGTATAATGAACCCCGTCCATTTTATAAATAAAATCTGCTAAATTCTTTATTTGAATGCATTGGCTCGAACGCACGGAACTTTTACTGGGGAAAGAAAAAATGGAAAAACTACAACAAGCCAGCGTGTTGGTCGCGGGTCTTGGCGGGGTAGGCGCTTATGCTGCTGAAATGTTATGCCGGGCTGGTATCGGTAAACTGACCCTTGCCGATCACGATACAGTATCGGTCTCCAACCGCAACCGGCAACTCATTGCACTGCAATCTACCGAGGGTATGTCGAAAGTAAAGCTTATGGCCGACAGGTTGAAAGATATTAATCCAGACCTGCAACTGACCGTTTTGGATGAATTTCTTCGCGATACCAGAACTGTTGAATTGTTAGAACATCAGACTTTCGATTACGTGGTGGATGCCATTGATACACTATCTCCAAAGGTTTTTCTAATTTATCACGCTGTCAGCCGGGGCATCAAGGTAGTTAGTTCAATGGGTTCTGGCGGCAAACTTGATCCTTCCCGGATTGAAGTGACCGATTTGTCCAAATCTTATCACTGCCGGCTTGCTTTCAACATCCGAAAAAGTTTACGTAAACTTGGTATCGAAAATGGTGTGACCGTTGTTTTCAGCCCTGAACCCGTGCCCCGAACCGCGGTGACAAAAACCCACGGGGAACAAAATAAAAAATCGAATGTAGGTACCATTTCCTACATGCCTCCTATTTTTGGCTGTACATGCGCGAGTGAAGTAGTGAAGAGAATTATTGCCTAAGTTGTAGGAGAATCTGCATCAACACCTCCCATACTCCACCTGGATGGTAACATGTTGAACATGGAATTCTTTCTTTAACATCCTTACCGCCTCCTCCCTGATCCGGTCGGCCTCACTTATGACATAATCTTTATTCAAATCCATGTGACACTCGAAATGAACTTGTTGATCGGATAAAGACCACAAGTGGATATGATGGATGTTTTCCACGCCTTCCAATTTTTCAAGGGCATGCTTCATCGTTTGTATATCCATCCCATAGGGACTTCCCTGCATCAGGATGTTGACAGTTTCTTTCAAGATGGAATAGGTTTCCCGGAGAATGTATATCCCGATAAGAAAGGTAACCACCGGGTCGATCCAGTATACTTCCCAGAAATAAATAAATATGCTGCCAATAATGACCGCCACTGATGAAATGGTATCTCCCAGCAGGTGAAGGTAAGCGGCACGCACGTTAATGTTGTAACTACTATCTTTGTGCAAGATGAAGACAGCCACCAGGTTAGCAATGAATCCCACGGTGGCCACGATAAACATGATCAGTCCTTTCACGGGTTGCGGATCCTTTAATCTTTCCAAGGCCTCAATAAACAGGTAAATGCTGATAACCACCAACACCACGGCATTGAAAAGCGCGGCCAGGATCTCCACGCGCTTGTAGCCAAACGTTTGTCTTCCGGATGTTCCCTTTTTACTAACTTTATTGGCAATCCATGCAATAAACACGGCCACGGTATCCCCGAGATTATGGAGTGCATCGGACAGAAGCGCGAGACTGTTGGATAATAACCCACCAATTACCTCCGCGATGGTAATCACGAAATTCAGTACGGTTGCAGTGATTAACCGATTTTCCCGGGCCCTGCCCGTGTTCCCGCCGACTATTCTATCTCTTGTCAAATTAATTCATGAATAAAAGTAAACTCAGTGCCATAATAAGCATGCCACTTATTAAACCATAGATGGAAAGATGATGCTCACCGAATTCTCTGGCCGTTGGAAGCAATTCATCCAGCGAAATAAATACCATGATCCCGGCCACGCCGGCGAAGAGAATCCCGAAAACCGTGTTTGTAAAATAGGGCATTAGCAGGAAATAACCTATCAGGGCACCAACAGGTTCGGCCAGTCCCGATAAAAAACTAAGAATAAATGCCTTTCGCTTGCTTCCGGTAGCATAATAAATAGGAAAAGATACAGCAATGCCTTCCGGGATATTATGAATCGCGATAGCCACGGCAATTGGAATGGCAATGGAGGGATCGGTAAGTCCCGACGCAAAGGTAGCCAGTCCTTCCGGAAAATTATGGATAGCAATTGCCAGGGCGGTAAACAAACCTATTCGCAAGAGCCTTTGGTTCGAGGTAGACCTGGATTCCTTCTTGTAAGCCTCAACAGTTTTTACCTCATGAGGGTTTTCCTCCTTAGGGATTAGTTTATCGATAATAGCAATGAAAAAAATACCCCCGAAAAAGGCGATGGTCGTAATCCATGTGCCCTTAACTTCCCCTTGATCCAAAATTAGTGCATCCCTGGCTTTCATGAAAATCTCTATCATCGACACGTAAATCATTACCCCCGCCGAAAATCCAAGGGCCACTGATAAAAATTTCTTGTTGGTTGTTTTCGTGAAAAAAGCAATCGCGCTGCCAATCCCGGTCGATAACCCGGCGAAAAGTGTTAGCCCGAGGGCAAATAAAACCGTGGAGGTGTCATATTGAATCACGAGAAGTTCCATATTTTTCTATAATTTTTCGAGTTTGAAAATTAGCAATAAAAAACTAAAGTATGATTAATTCCTGAAAAAGAAATTTTGGTTATACCTGGCATAGGCTTGTTTTCGGGAATTGTAGAGGCAAGGAAGGCTATGTTTCTATAGATTTTAAAACCTTTCAGGCCTTTTTCGTAGGGCGATGAGAGATGAAGCGATGAGGCGTGATTGAGTAATTGGGTGATTGCGTATTTAATGGTATCCGATTAAAAATCGGATTGTTTATTTTGCCCTCATGCCGGGC
>CAYRRV010000056.1:0-19882 GCA_964426725.1 uncultured Bacteroidales bacterium
AACTTAGCGAAGCGATCTCACGAGTGGTCGAGGAACGAGAACAAGAGAAACAGGCGCTGCAACCGTTTTTTTAATAGCTTAGGATTCCCGAAAATCCATTAAAACATGGAAATGACTTCAATGAGTTTGCCAGTGTCTTGTCAATGAAAAATGACAGTTGATCTGTTTCATTAGCTGCAAATAATGGTCATCTTTTCAGCAATATCAAATGTGACGCGTCACATGCCTGGTTACCGGTTAGGGTAATGGTAAGCGGGTCCGGTATCCGGTTTTTTTTCTATCCATATATTCACGCTGCTACCATTGGTTCCTGCGCAACCTCCCGAAGAAACTGATACAATAGTGTATTCCATTTCTCTCGGGGCGGGCAGGGGTAAGCCAGGGTCTATCCACACGGGCAATTCATCAACATCGAAAATATAGGGGTTATCTGATATATTTGTTTTCACCCAATTGGTTGTACCATCAGAATATGTGAAATTCCAGGGAGCATTACCCGTGAACGTAACTTTTAATTGAAATACTTCTTGTTCACAAATGGTATCGCTTGAAGGAATATTTAATGAAATAGTTGCATCTGGCAATGGTGTTACAGTGATATTGGCATTACCGCTCATTAACATTTCACATGATGAATGTGCACTATTATATGCATTTATAGTATAGGTGCCTGAAGCGATTATGTTATCAAATGAAATTGGACTGCCATCCGTGCCCCCGGTAATCCGGTTTGTCGTTGTCCCGTCCCTGAAGAGTTCATAGTTAAAACCTGTTTGTGAATTATCCAGGTCAACGCTCACGGTATCGCTTTCACAATAGGTTCCTGAACCACTCACGTTATAGGAAACAGGAAAGGGTACCATGGTTACAACCGCGGGATCCCCGTATACAGTTCCGGTTGTATTGTTATTGTCCTCAATGCTGGTTAAAGTATATGTTGTAGTAACGGCAGGATTAACCGTGAACGAGTAACTATAGACTGCCGGGTTAACACTTTCATTATAAGTATTTCCAAAATCATCCTCGTAGGTAAAAGTATAGGAAGTAACAGACGGGTGGCCGGTTATTGTTACAGTGAGGTTTGCCAGGGAGCCAGCACATTCTGTAGTGGACGTTGTTGCGAACTGAATAGTCGGGACTACACCGGCATCGATAGTCGCGAGGGTATAGATCCCTGGCGATCCATCGAATGAAACAGCATTACCTGTTGTAACACTTCCGTTTGAAGCGTCTCCCGTCCTGCTCATATTTAAATCTCCACCCACGATTATCCATTTGCTACCATCCCATTTAACAAGCCTTAAATCCCTCAGGTCACTTGTGAATGATGCTACATCGCTTGTTCCCCGTAAAGGGATTTCAATTCTCGCGGAACCACCCGCGGGCCCTTCTATCTCCCAAAATTCCACCTGGCTTACCTGGTAAAGTGGGGGATTATCAAAAAGGGTAGGGTCATACCCATCATTACCAGGGTTGTAATTGAAATACTCCGCTGTCCAATAGCTGGTAGCCGCACTTGATGGTGAAACTATTCCCAGGGGCTTCCATGCATCGTCTTTACCTATCGGGATGTATTTGGTGCTGGTTGTTGATGCAATATACCTGCTCATTTTCCCATCTATAAAACTACTTGTATTTCCTTGTTCCGGCACGATATTTCTTGTAGACGATGTATGCCTTACCAGGTTAGCGGTTTGTAACTTACCATCAGTTAAAAATAAATCACCGCTGATATCAGTATCATCATTTAAAGAAACCCCGCTTGAATTGTCGATAGTGAGAGATTTGAAGCTATTTCCTGATGAAAAACTTCCTTCTGTGTATTGTAAGTTGCTCCCATCAAATTTAACCTCCCGGTTTCCTGAAATAAATATTCCCGTGTTTTCTTTAATAAATTCTCCTTTCATGGATAGATTACTGATGTTTTCTATAGCTGAACCATTTGTTATCAGTAAGGTATCGCAGATGGTGAAATAATTGTTTTCAATATCTGGTAATGATTTAATACCGGAACCAGAAATTATCATCTTCCTGAATGTCGTGTATTTATCAGGAATCATGTAACTCGCGTCACCACCAAAAATAACAGTACCTCCCGTGCATGATATAAAATCGGTATAATCTCCCACGGGAAATTTATTATTTTGTAATGAGATAGTGCCTTTGCCCGAAATATACCCAATGTTATGCCCGTATTCAATACCCACGTTCAAGGTTCCTTCTATTTTGGTTTTATAGGACAAAATCCTGAACCGGTCTAAAGTAACAGTGTGCCCGGGTAATATTTGTACTTTATGCCCATTAGGTCCCCCGGCCGGAACGGTTCCCCCATCAAACCTAACCCATGTTGACTGATCGCTCCAATTACCGGTTCCGGTAGATACAAAGAGAGGAATGGTAGCTGGTATATGGGAATCGATACCAGCGGTGTAATCCCCACTTAGGTTGTTTACCCCTCCAAAAGTAAATTCAATACTGTCTTCTGCTTCATACACGGTTTCAACAGGGAATTTTGCCCATGCATCATCATAAAGCCATGCAGATAAGTATTGGGATTCGTCCCCGTTTACATCACTGTTCAGGTATAACATGGAAAGGCTCCCGCTAACCCCGCTTATTCCTTCACTTGAAACGGTCCAATAATAATCCAGCACGTCTGTACCCGTCACGGTCATGTGGGCCTGATTCACTGGGTGGATGGATACCGATCCAGGATAATCATTGCTTGTAAAATCAAGAAATACCGGGGTATATTTATTTTCAGTCCCTGAAATGATACCAACGGGGTAAGTAAAGCTAAATGCACCCGTGGGTATACTTTTTTTCAATCCTTTATTCGCGAACGATCCATCTGATGCAATCATTTTTGAATTATCAAAACCGGTACCAATAATATCTGAATTTAGCCCCAGGCTTAATTGATTATCCTGAATATTCAAAATACCGGCTTCAATATAGAGGTCCGTATCTAATTCAATATCGTTTTCTGTACGAACACCTGCGCTATTATTAATCTCTAAATCACCGAAAGTGCCCTCGCCGGAAAGTAATTGTAAAACGGAACCTCCCATTGTTAACCTTCCCGGTCCTGACGTGTTATGTACTGCATCATTATTTACATTTCCTTTGGCAAGAATGGTTTTGTCATTAGAAATAAGCTGACCGGAATGAATATCCAGGTTGCCATTAACAATTACCTGGGCTGTTGCACCTGTAAGAGTAAGAGAGGTTTCTGGTGCAACGTACATGTCATTTACCTCGATATTGCCATCGATTTCCTGCTCGTCACCAAGAAAGTTAATGGTTCTCGTGTTCAGTAATTCAGTTCCCCGGTTGGTCAGGTCTTCATAAAGGGTAAGGTCAAGGTTATTTCCATCAAAAGAGGCACCGGCATTGATATCAAGTTCACCTATCAGGCCAAGATCGTTTACTTCTAAGCGAGCAGTTGCATCGCCGTCTACATGGAAATGACAAAGATCAACATTACTGTTTACACCAATAACACTGCCTGCCGGGGTAATCCCTGGCAATCCAATTTGAATATTTCCCCACTTGTTCAGGCCTGTCCTGTCGGGTTGCAGGTATAATTCAGCTCTCGTGGCATTATCGGGATCATCGTGTGGGCGGGCAATATATAATTTGCCACCGTAATTTTGAAACCGGCTGCCCGGGTTTAATATTTCAAATACTCCCCTTGAGCCTTCCGGCGCCCCATTATAACCTACTATGATTTCGGAGGTATTCCCGTTCTGGAAATATTTGAGAACACCGAGGTTGTTTAGGGTGCTGCCTCTTATTTGTGAACCTACCGTGAGTTTCCCGCCTGTAATTCGCAAATTTGCATTTCCTGAAGATGAATACTCGATGTAATTATCAGAACCAGCGCCGCCATCGAGGGTCATTATGCTGTAGTTCGAGGCATCCATTCTTGATAATTCAAGGTACCCGTCGAGAAAAATACCGTTGCTTCCCGGTGATGTTATCCTGTAAGTTCCCTGCTGCAAAATGAGTGCTGCTGAAGAGGGGATAACAAAATCCTCACCTCCTGAAGAAAGGATAATATCTATATTGGGATCATTCATTTCCAGTGTTCCATTTTGCAGAATCAGGGGTTTCTCATCTGAATTTCCATCCGCGCTTCCATTAAGAGATATTTCTGACAATATTCTGAACTTCGGAGTAGTATTGTTTCCTTTATTCATTTTAAGTTTGTACAAGGAGGGTGCTGATCCTGAAGATGAAACCAGGGAATCATTCGTTCCGGTACCCTGGAGTTCAAGTATCACGTTATTTCCCCCGGAATTGTCCATGAATAAATCGATAGTACCATTCTTTTTTGTAATACTTCCATTGACAATCAGGTTGTGTTCAATATCATTGGAACCAGTAACTGTTAGAATGTTATTTGATTCTACATTTAATATCAATCTTCCGGCCTCAACGGTTACCGGTGTGGTTTCCGAGAATTGTAACCGGCCACTACTTGAACCGTCCCCGAGCTGTATTTTTCCTTTTACCTCGGTATTTATTCTGGCCTCGTACCTTGCTCCCCAGTCAATAGTGAGATTATTGTTTATGGTAATATCCTCATCGAAATATGCCACCCGGTTTGTTATGGAACCACCGCTACCGGCCTCGAAACGAAGATTGGGATAATAATCGTTGTACCTTGGCACATTAAAATTACCATTGTTGTCGAGCTTGTAATTGAATGTACTTTTTAAATCATTTGAAAAATCACTAAAATCCCCAGTTACTGTTGGGAAAGAAGATGTACGTAAGTGGACTTTAAATGTACCATCACCGGTTACCATACCAAAATCGGCAGAAGCAGACTCATTTACCACGAGTCTTGATTGCCATGCACCATCAACGGGTGAACGAAGGAATCTTAATTCAGCACATTCTACCGCAACACCGTTTTGAATTATGATTGAGTTATAGCCCCCGTTTGAAGAATGACCGCCATACCCGATTACCGCGATATCACCTGCCTTGGGGTAATCTCCGGCAGTGGTCCTGTTTGCAAAAGGTTGGCTATGGTCAATGTATGACCAGTTATTTCCATCGTCCCATCTGAATGTTTCCCAGGCGCCGCTTGTAACCCTCGAATAATAAACTTCGATTGTACCATTAAAAATGGGTTTGAAACCCGCGGTAAATTCTCCTGTTTCCAGTTCAGTAGCCACAGAGTAGTTTAAAATTCTTTTATTATCAACAGCACTTTCAAGGTTACCTAAATCGTCCGGGTCATCATCGGCATATCTTACTAAATTAACAATTTTTCCTATTTTATGATTATTATGATTACCATTCCAGCTAAAATCATCCACGTATGAATTAAAGCGGTTAGTAACCAAGGGAGTATCGACAAACTCGGCATGTCTTACTCTCCAGAAATATTCCAGGTACCGGTCATCTGTAGGGTTGACGGGTTCTGTTAAGGTTGGTAGTTTAGTGGGAACAGGGTTAATTTGTATTTCCCCGTCATCAGTAAACGAAGAAATAGTTGGTTTTGCCCAGCAATACCGGTTCGCGTTCGCGTCTGCATTATAAGTACCGAATGGAAACAGATAAGTTCCATCAGCCTGGATATACCTGGTTAGTCCCCCGTCACCATAATTTCCGGTAACCCTTAACATGTTTTGTTCCGAATAATCTGATTCGTTTTCAGAATATAAGGATCCGGCGAGGTACAGATTAAAGTTTTGCAAATCCAATATCCCGTCGGATAAAGTTAATGTATTAGTAATTTCTTGATTAGAGGAAAGAAAAGTTATTTTGTCTGATAAGACAGGGGGATGAGGTTCATCAATAGTCAACCTGTTAAAAACCCCATTGCCGTTCCCGCTAATCTCGTGTTGGGTATTTATAGATGCTGTGGCAGTGGCCCCACCACTACTTATTGTTATAGTAGGTTCCGAGGTGTAACCCTCGCCCGTGTTGGTAACGAGTATACCCGCCAAGGGCAGGGCGTTTGTGGCAGAAGGCACATCGGTGAACACCGGTACTGCCGTGGCGCCGGATCCACCGCCTCCTGATATGGTAATTACAGGTATTGAAGTATGGCTTCCTGCATTTGATATTTCAATTGAAGTAACAATCCCCCTGTTTTTAATTAACAATTCCCCGGTGTCCGTTGCAGGATCGTCAACGTATATGGTACCCGAATTTTCAATGTTCCCTTTCACGAATATGATCTGGTCGAAATGACGTAACTGTACACCTTCATCTATTATCAAATCATTGTCAACAAAAATTGTATCTGCATTACCCGTGATTGTTCTTACCCGGGTAGGATCGGAAGTTGTAAATTCCAGGTTATGAAAAACAATTTCCTTGTTAAGATACAGGTTGCTGTTTGCTATGCAATGCAGTGTAGTCGTGTTTTGCAGGGGTAAATAATTTCCCTCGTTGCTAATCCTGAACCATCTGCCCACCTGTAAATCATAACTTTGATAGTTAAAATCACCATATTGTCTTCTCGAAACAAGTTCAGTATAATCATTAATATATAAATCCCTGTTCAATAGCAGGTCGCTTCCCATGTAAACCCGAACCGAATTGGAAGAATTCATGCGGGTGAGAGTTAAATCATGTAGTTCGCCATTTGTTACAATATCAACATTGGTATTACCATTGGTTTTTACATGGATTAATCCCCCTGTAACTTCATGGTTTTCTGATTTCGCGAGAATACAGACGCCATTGCTTTTATAATTGTTGTTGCCTGACACATCATTTATATAAATTGTACCTCCCGACATTTGGAAAACTCCCTCGGAATCTACAATGCCAAAAATCGGGAATGAACCTGTAACTTCTCCACCACCATCCGGGTTGACAACATAGCTTCCTTCGGTATATGATTCATTTCCTCTTATAAATAGTTCCCCTCCACTCATTATGAATGACGTTTTACCTCCCATGGTATGAGAGCTTCTGAATTGTGCCACGTCAACAATTCCGCCTGAAATATCAATAACTGCGGATTCATCCGCCCAGAAAATAAACCCGGCGCTATTTCTCGTGTTAAAATACCCGGATGATATTTTAAACTCACCGAAAACAGAAATTGCCTGATGCGCTGATCCGGTATTTACTCCTGTACCTTCAGAAGGATCAACGGAGGTAGAGTATACTTTAACTCCTGGCGAGGCTATCCATAATTTCCCGTTAGACGGGATAGGATAATCCCCGTGGCCATGATCATTTCCTTCTGAAAGAGAAGGAATGGTAACATACCCGGTAAGCTTAAGGGTACCGTTTTTTATCCAAAGGGCTTTCCGTATTTCCGGATTGGCCCTTGAGAAAGGCGAATTCTCATTTCTACCCGTGCTATTTGAACCATACAATGCAAACTGATCGGGGTTGTCGGTATGAATTTCAAGAATGTAATTTCGATCAATCCCTTTGTCAATGATAAGGTTATAAAAATTAGTAGTTCCCTTGAGGTTTGCAACTTCATTTGCAGCGCCACTAAAGGTTACGGTTGCTGCCCCGGTATAGGTAAATTCATTAAAAAGTGGTAGTGTTAAGTTCGAGAAATTAACAGTCCCTTCATTTAGCATGCTCCCGCCAATTATTACCTGGTGATAAATTGCATGAAAATTCCCGGTTGATGGGAGAGAGCCCCCCTGAATAGAGTAAGTTCCGGCCGTATTTCCTTCTCCTACCGATACCGAACCACTTGTGCCGATGTCGAAATTTTTGTTGATTTCAAGATTTAATACATTTGTTTCTGTATCATCATTTATTTTAAAAACACCTTGTTTTATCGTGAGTGAGCCGTTTAGGGAATAATCTGATAAAAGCGTGATGACATCAGCGGGAGAGTCTAAATTAATTATCAGGTTATTAAAAGTACGGGTAGTTGCCAGGTTAAAACCAGTACCATAATACTCTACTGTACCGCCTGTTTCTGAAACAAAATCAGAAGCATCACCGGATGGAAAATTATCATCATTGAGCAGAATGGTTCCCTGGCCACTGATATCATTAAAGGCATGGCCTGATGTTGATCCAAGATCGATCCATCCTGATTCGATATTTAAAACAGCATTTTCTTTATTATTGGAAGAAACACTGATAACATAAGGAGACAGTATTACTACCTTGTCAATATTTGCAGTGGGTGATGTAGTAGGTGTTAACATATCAGGATTCACGATATCGGCACCCCCTGCCTCGAGTGACCATGTTTGCCAGTCATCCCAATCACCTGTTTTGAATGAATACCAGGTTCTTCCTGTTTCGTTACTCCTTGCCAAAGTGTAGTACCCGTCAATTAAATCGGTATTATTTACAGGAATCCAGACCATCCCATCGCTAACGAGTCCCTGGGAACCTGTAATAACGGAAAATTCACCAGATGTGCCCGCCCTGTATAGAAGATAAAATACCTGGTTTTGTTCTCCCGGATCGAGCGCGATATCAGAAAGGTTAAATCCTATCATTACTTCTGTTGTAGTCGCTTCAGTTCTATCTATATACCAAACCTTGCTCGTGCGGGCGGTTAGAGCCGACGGGAGGGTCAAAACGGGAAGATCCGTGGTTACTTCAGTAGCAGGAGTACCATCATGGGCTGCAAAGATGTATTCATCGTTTTCATCAAGGGTATTGTTTTTTTCTTTGAGAAACATACCGCCGCCTGAGCCGGAGGTGTTCGAATGCTTGTATGTTCCGTCAGAACTGCCAATGCCAATTAAATCAACATTATACGTAGATCCGGAGTAAAAATCATTTGAAATTGAAATGGAATATTTTTCCGAAAGATAATTTTCAACTATTGTTCTTTGTGCATCGTTTAAAAAATCTGTATATATAAGTTGTTCTGCCAGGGTAATATTGTAATAACTCCCGCGCCTTGTCGCGATTCCGGCACCATTATAGGAATTTAAAAGTACAGTATTGTTATTGGAACCGAGGCTCGTGCCATTTCTAAACAACGCCCTGCCATAAGGGATAGAAGTATTATTGCGCGTTCCGGTAAAAATCTCGGGAATATCTAAATTGGTTGGTATTGTTGTATTTAAATCATTTCCCCATTGGGCAAGCGTGAAGGTGTTGTTGTTGCGATAGCCAAAGTGCAGGTTCGTGTTACTTGAATTATCGGTTCCTCCAAGAATATATGCCGTGTTTTGTGACCGTGTAACTACAGAAAACAACGAGTAAGGGGTATTTTCCAGGAAAGCGCCGTCAAAATTTAACGAGTGGTTTCCTGTTGTAAAGTCTATGGCAGGTTGGCCATTTATACCATTTGTCCGATACACGGGTTGTAGAGCAAGATCTGTTTGTGTAGCATCATTTCCATTTCCTGATTTATCATTGATTATACCCACTTTGTTTCCATCCGTCAGGCCTAATGAAGAAATATCATACCATGCAGAAATAATGGGCTGGTCGTTATTTCCCGTGCTATTTCCCACGCCTGCGGGACCGGGTACTTGTCCATTTATTATCAGTAACTGGACAATCAACACAAGTAGAAATAAAATTCTTTTATTCCATTTTGATGCACACGAGGCTTTTAAAATACTTTCCATTTTCCCTGGTTTGTAAAAACTGTATAAATATAGGTAAACCTTTCATTTATTTAAAAATATTAGATGAAAGAAAACTTTCTGATAATTATAGGCAGAATCCTTAAATTGTGTTACATTATCTTCCTATATTTTTATAAATGTTCAAAGACAGTGGTTTAATGTCCGTTTCTGGGAGACTAAATTTAAAAGATAATCTTTTGCTATTATGCCTTGAAGTTGTTGAATAGCTGGATTTCTTATTACCCGCTATTGCATGATTCCTCTCGCGTGGCAATTTTAATGGAAGTTCGAGTTTCGAGCATTTGCAAGAAAAGGTGAATCATTTGAGCCTGGGTCGAAGTCGAGGAATAGAATACCAGATTAATAATAAAAACTAACAATTTCGAGTATAATTCTTTATAACTTTCCGTTAGGAAAAATCGCGATCATTAAAAAAAAAATTGTATATTGCACGGCATGATAACGGTTCTTAACTTTCTTGTGTTCTGTTGTGAGACAACAAAAATGCATCATTATGATTAAGAATTTCGCGAGAACATACAACGGGATTAAATTACATATTGAGGTAGTTTTACCTGATGATCCTACCGAATCACCAGCTTCGGCAATTTTGAAATGTCATAGTAATTACCTGGGGGCATTACGTAATAATCATGATTTCCTGGTTTTTCTCGAGAATATAATTGTCGAGGGTTCCAGGGAAATTAATCCGGAATACAAACTGGTATATACCAACAACGATTTTTTCGGGGAAAAGGAGTTGAGTATCAAGGCCAAACTCGGGCTTTGACATGTTACATGAAATCACGATCATTACCGCCCGGCCTTTTTTAGAGAATGAAAATAGGTGTCGTTTTTTGTTGTAATTCTTGTAAAATAAACACCGTTTGGCAAATATGGTAAATGAATGTTTACTGCTTTTTTTTCGTGTCCCAGTGAATTAAGTACCTCTTTCCCGTCTATTGTAAAGAACTGCACCCTGTCAATTCGGGATGGTGATTGAATTTGAACTGTTTCCTGGAATGGGTTAGGAAATAACATAATACTGTTGCTGTTTTTTTTCTCTTTTGGCATGGCAGTTTTGGCGTTGAGCGAGAGATCGATGTATACCGGATCGTGATCAGAGAAGCGATGGGGGTCTGGCGCGTACCAGTTCATGATTTGTTCCTGGTTCTTGTTTTCCATGTTGTAGTCGATTGCCGGGGGTTCATCACTGTTAATGTGCCATGCCCCTGCTCCATTTATATAAGGAAATATCTTTTCACTAACCAACGCGTGATCCAGGTATCCTTTCATTCCATTGTAGGTATAAGTATGAATCGTATCCCCTCCAAATATTTTCAAGAGGTTGATATAGCCGGCGTTTTCTAATACCTGAATGGGATCTTCATTCGCGTACGCGTTAAAATCTCCCGTTAATATGCATCCCATGTTGCTCGTGTCTGATGAAAAATTCTTTACCCAGTCTTTTAAGGCTATTACCGCATCCTTTCGGGTCAGGTTACAGTTGCCCTGCCCGTCATCCTGATCAGGATCATTTAGATTATCACAGGGTGATCCCTTGGATTTCAAATGATTCACAACCACAGTAAAATGTTTTCCTGTCGTGTTATCTTTAAAAACCTGCGCCAGCGATGGACGGTTATAACTGTCATTGAAACGGCTATCAACGGATGAAGTCAAGATTTTCGTTTCACCCGCCGGGAGAACATCCTTCGCCCTGAAAATTATTCCTGTCGTGATTTCATCTGTCCCAATTTTTGTTACGGGTGGTATAATGTACGAGTAATGAGATGCAGGATCGAGGAAGGTATTCAGCCCGTCAGTTAGATTTGCAATAGCACTTGTCGGCTCGAAACCATCATTCTCCAGTTCCACGAGGCATACAATGGTTGGATTCATGCTGTTTATCGCGCTTATAATTTTTGTACGCTGCCTTTCAAATTCCGTTAAAGAAGAGGCTCCTCTTACTGCCGGGAATCCACTTCCCATGCCATCACCGTTAAAAAAATTCTGCAGGTTGATGCTGATTATCCGAAGTGTTCCCTTTAATTCTGGTGGCACGGGCCTTTTGGGGACTTCAAAATCTACCTGGTTAATGGGGTACAGGCGGTAATTATTATAATCATATGCCAGAATCGCTGTCAGGTTTTCTGTATATGAGCCGGCGCGTAATGATCGTGCAGCAGAAAAACCATTAATCAGGAATATTAGTTCTTCCGGGTATTGAATGGATATGCCATCATCGAGCAAAATCTGATGTAAGCGGTTGCTTTGCAGGTGATTTATTGCTTTTATACCTGGTGAAACGATTTGCGTTGGCTGGTAAAGCATTTTAGGTGATAAAATTACCGTGCCATACCGGTGAAGATGATAGTTATCAACCACGTGAAGCCGGCCGGGAATGGTAACCAGCATCGACTCGTAACGTTCGGGACAAGTTTTATTTTGAAATGGAAGGTGTATAACAGTGGCATCAGGTACGCTGGTTTTGCCTTCAATCTTTACGAATTCTACATCAGTTAAAATTGTTAAGCCATGCTTTTCCTGCACAATTCCTTCAATGGTAATTAAATCTCCGGGTGTAATAGATAGAGAACCGGGTGCATCAATGAAAATGCCCTCGGAAGTACGCGGGTCATCATCTGTATTATCTTTTTCTTCCTGCATGAAAAAGCCGTTAAGCTTTTCTTTTCCCGGGAAAACCGCCGTCGCAATCCCCCGGGTATTTACCTTGGTACCGACAAGAGGTGATCTCTCGGAGTTCCCCTGTATTTCATGAATCTTGTACCTTATAGTTTTATTATTCTTTTGCTGTGCATTGCAAAAGTTGAAAAGGAATACCGGTAACCAGGATATTATGAATAGAAGAAAGTAATTCTTCATAGAATCGTTGAGTTTGGAAGCGTGTTCAATTGTATTTTCATTTTTCAGGATTTATGTTTTCAGTGAATGAATAATTGATCTCGCGGCAACGAAAGCCGTAGACCAGGCTATTTGAAGGTTATAACCGCCTGTTTCAGCATCCAGGTCAATGATTTCTCCTGCAAACCAGAGGTTTTTCCTGATTTTAGATTGCATGGTCGCCGCGTCAATTTCACGGGTTGGGATACCTCCCATGGTAATAATTGCCTCCTCGAACGGCCTGTAACCGGTCACTTGAAATTCCAGGTTTTTCATCAGGTACCTGATTTTTTTTCTTGTATTCGCGTTGAGCTGGTGGGCTTCCATGTTTGGGTCTGTTTCGACAAGCTTCATGAACGGAATTATCATTTTAGATGGTAGCCATAACCTGAACAGGTTTTCCATTTTTTTCCTGCCATGGTCATTCAGGTCGCGAATAAGCCGCCTGTCCAGTTTTTGATCATCCAGGGCCGGTTTGAGATCGACATGGATATCAACCTTGTTTTTTTTATTGAGTTCAGTCACTACCTGCCGGCTTAGCGTGAGAATTACCGGGCCGGAAAGTCCAAAATGTGTAAAAAGCATTTCTCCAAACTCATCACATTGTTTTTTTTGATTCACCCAAAGTGAAGCTTTCACGTTTTTCAGGCTTAAGCCTTGCATGGAAGTTGCCAGGTTACCTGCAGTTTCGAGAGGTACCAGCGCGGGGAGTAGCTGGGTCGATGTATGGCCTAAAGAAGTTGCGAATTGATAACCGTCTCCTGTTGAACCCGTCGCGGGATATGATTTTCCTCCGGTAACAATCAGGACGGTTTTGGCAGTTACAGATTTTTCTTGTTCTTCTTCCAGGAATTGAGCACGTGCATTATCTTCCGCATCGAAGGTGATTTCCTTTACCTCGCTTTTGTATTTTATTTCGACGTTAGGTGATGCCTGGGCGTAATGCAATAAAGCTTTAACCACGTCGCCCGATTTATTGGATGCAGGGAATACCCGTCCTCCTTGCTCTATAGTTACCGGCACCCCTTGATTCTCAATTAACCTGATGATGTCATCGGAAAAAAACCGGTGATAAGCTTTCTTGAGGAATTTTCCATTGGGATAAGTTTTTTTGAAAAATTCTGATTTCGGGGCAACATTGGTAATATTACATCGCCCTTTTCCCGTGATAAATAATTTGCGACCCGCTCTTTCCATCTTCTCAAGGACAAGGGTTTTGAGCCCGGCTTTTCCTGTTTCGCCTGCTGCCAGCAATCCAGCTGCTCCGGCCCCGATAATTATCACATCATATCGCTTCTCTTTCATTTTTTCAGTTAAAAAAAACGGTACAAATATATGCAATATATCCATGGGAATGCATGGAATATAGAATATCACATGTTGAGAGTTAATGACTACTTTCCTTTAAAAAATACGAAAAACCATAAAATAAATGAAGAACCGGCATGCTTGATGAAAACATGCCGGCAGGGGAAGGTTTTACTGAAGAGCCTTGTTATAATCTTCAATGGCGAGAATCAGGTATTTTGCTTCTTTTTTCTTGTTCGAAAGGATGGGGGCCATTAAAATAAGGTATCCAAAGGGAAAGGTAACCAGACCGATAACAGAAAAAGTGATGGATTTTCTCCTATGCTTTTTACATAAAACCATGTTGTGATTATTGGGCTCTAAAACTTCAAGAGTTCTTAATATCGACATGTACTTAACCAAAGCTTCATCCTGGTAAAAGTATACAGCTCCTTTGTTAAATCCCTTGGTGATTTCCTTAACGGCAATGGGTTTGCCCTCGATCATTTCTATTTTTTGCGCATTCGCGGGTAAGGCTATGATGATCAAGGATAGAATTGCGAATAAAAATCCAAGTTTTTTCATGATCTTTATTTTTAGGTTAACTAAATAATTAATCAAATATACCTGCTTATGATAAATGATGTGGTGATATTTGAGTGGATGCTTGTTCGCGATTAGTTTTCGTCAATATGTATAGAGGAATCGTTTTGGTAAATCACCCTGAAACAATTTCTTTTAAAAAATTTAATGTAAATTTGTTATAATTTGAATGTTAAGTAAACAAAATAGAAAAGTCTGTTCAATATTGCGTAATTGTTACACCAGGCAAGGGTAAATTCAACCGGTCGACAAAGATTCCTGGCAAAAAACAATAGCAAATTAATGGGAGTTGAAAGGGAAAATGTCCCGTATATAAACAAGTGATGCGTAACACTTGATATTGCAGAAAAGATGTCCTTTATTTACGGCACGTGGCACAGGTCAACCGTCATTTTTTCATTGACAAGACACCAGTGACGCGTCACATTTATTATCGCGGAAGGTTGTCCCTCTTTATGGAACTTTTGGCACAGTAATCGTCATTTTTTCATTGATAAGAAGCTTGGTTTACCTCCAATTGTGCAATACGAAACAATGAAAAAGTATATCGTTATATTATTATTTTTAATCTTTACGGATGCTCTTTATTCACAACAAGTAAAGGTTACAAATGATTTTGGCTTTTGGAGTGGTATAAATATTGAAAAAAAATTACCAAATGGTTTTAAGATAAATTTTGAACAACAAGTCCGATTATATTCAAATGCCAGAGAATTAGATGATTATATTGTTGATTTTGGAGGAAAGTACAAGATTAATAAGAATTTTCGATTAAGAATTAATTTGCGATATATCTATGATCAAAAAAGATGGAAGGATGCAGAAAATAATTACAGGTATTATCTTGATTTACTTTATAAAGGCAAATTGACAACAAAGCTGAGACTGCATTACAGGCTCAGGTACCAGCATGAGTATGTAAATCTTTTTACGGAATATCATTCAAAGAAAATTCATTATTCAGGTATAAGGAACAAAATAAAAGCTCAACTTAAGCTAAATGAGCAAAATAACATATATGTCTCGGGAGAACTTTTTAGACTAATAGAGACACACAGGGAACCATACTTTAATAAAATAAGATTTTATATTGGGGATGAATTTGAAACAAAAATTGGAAGTTTTAATTTTTCGGCAGGATATGAACAGGAAATTAATGATAGTAACCCTCTTACGTTTTTCCTGATCAAAACAATATATACATTAAAGTTATGAAAATCTTTGTTTTAATTATTGCCGGGTTTCAGTATTGCTAGAAGAAGAGGATATGTTTAATGCAGTTGCTGATAGTAATCTTGAAATACCTTCAATTTTAAAAATCAATGGCAAAGAGTGCTGTTTTAATTACACCGGGAACAGTCTCGGGTCTTCGATAGAAAATTTTGTTATTGATGATTTCAATCCAATGATAGAATTTCAGGAATATTCAGATGTTTGCTTTGAAGTGAACAAATTACATAATATATCAATCAACGAGTTAGAATACGAAGGTTGAATTCATGTATGAACAGCAATGCACTTAGCGAAGGCACTGAAACAGGCTAAAAAGTCAAATGCAAATTTGAACATATGGAAATTTTGATTGTTTTAATGGTCGACAGCTAAATCCTAAAAATATCGAGTCATCAATGTGTGGTATCGTTACAGTCGTTAGTAAAACGAACCAAAAACCTGATGGTAAAATCTTGAAAAAGATGGCTGATACCCTTGAGCATCGAGGCCCAGATGCCGAGGGGCAGTTTATCGATCAATCTGTTGGCTTTCATCACAAGCGACTTTCAATTATTGATATTGAAGGAGGGAAACAACCCATGACCTCCGGAAATAATACAATCGTGTGTAATGGTGAAATATATAACTATATAGAGCTAAAAGAAGAATTGAAATCGCTTGGGCATGTATTTCGTACCAGTTCAGATACAGAAGTTATCCTTAAGATGTACGAGGAATACGGGACTGATGCTATTCCCAGGTTAAATGGCATGTTCTCGTTTGTAATATATGATAAATCAAGGAACACCATGCTTGTTGCCCGTGATCATTTCGGGATTAAGCCCTTGTATTATTATAGCAATGATGAGGTGATACTATTTGCATCCGAGATAAAGGCATTACTAAAATACCCTGGTTTATCAGGCACCCCATGTTATAAGGCCATGTGCGAGTACCTTACTTTTCAGTTTGTTTTAGGGGAAAACACGTTATTTAAAAATATAAAAAAGGTAAAACCGGGTCATTTTATTTCAATTGATCTGGCGACTTGCGACATAGATCAGAAGGTTTACTGGGAACCAAATTTCAAGCTGGATTTATACCATACCGAGGAGTATTTTCTTGCTGAATTACGCGAACTTCTTGAAGATACCATTAAAATTCAGCTTAGGAGCGATGTTCCTTTAGGCGCTTATCTTAGTGGTGGAATAGATTCGAGTCTTGTTTCCCTGCTTGCATCCCGGAATATCCCAGGTAAGCTGAAGACTTTTACAGGTGCTTTCAGGGAAGGACCTGAATTTGATGAAACCCGGTTTTCAAATGAAGTTGCCGGGATGTGTGAGGCCGAGCAGCATTTGATTTATCCCACCGAAAATGATTTCATTGATACATTGCCAAAGCTGATGTATCACATGGACGAACCAGTTGCAGGTCCCGGGCTCTTTCCCCAGTACATGGTATCTAAATTAGCTTCAGAGAACGTGACCGTTGTTTTAGGCGGGCAGGGGGGAGATGAAATATTTGGAGGGTATACAAGGTATATAGTTGCCTACCTTGAACAGGCGCTGAAAGGGGCTATCAATGAAACAAACGAGGAGAAGGAACATATTGTTTCCTTATCTTCTATATTGCCAAATTTACCTTATCTAAGGAACTATATCCCGATGATGAAAAACTTTTTTAGCCGTGAAGTCTTTGAACCCATGGACAGGAGGTATTTTCATCTTCTTGACAGAAGTCAGGGTGCTCTTGAGCTTTACACGAGAGATTTTTCTGATAATTATTACAACAGGGAAGAGATTTTCGCTAAATTTCAGCAAGTATTCAATCATTGCGATACCCTTTCTTATTTCAACAAGATGACCCGTTTTGACATGGCCGGGAGCCTTCCCGGGTTACTTCATGTGGAAGACAGGGTAACGATGGCAGTTTCACTCGAGTCGAGGGTTCCCTTACTCGACAAGCGTATCGTCGATTTGGTGTCGGTAATGCCCGCCGGAATGAAATTCAGGGGAGGCGAAATGAAGTATCTTTTGAAAAGGGCAGTAAAAGATGTTTTACCAGAATCACTGATGAACCGAAAAGATAAAATGGGATTTCCGGTTCCCCTGCATATCTGGTCGAAAAATAATGCATCCGGGTTTTTCAAGGATGTATTACTTTCAAAGGATGCCCGTGAAAGGGGTGTTTTTAATATTTCAAATATTGAACATCTCATTGATAATGAAGTAGCATTTGGTCGAAGCTTATGGGGAATTCTTTCATTAGAACTATGGTTTAAGCAATTTATCGATAACTAAAAATTTTCATCAACATGAAACTACCATTTGATCCGGAATACTGGAAAATTGAAAAAATTGGGGTGATTGGCCCGGGCATTGTTGGTATGCCTATGGCAGCCATGCTTGCTAACGCGAGAATTAAAACAGGTAGCGGTACACCCGCGAAAGTTGTTGTTGTTCAACGGAATTCTGTTAATTCCGGCTGGAAGGTTGATGCAATTAATGGCGGGAACTCCGTAATTGGAGGGATCGAACCCGGGTTGAATGATATTGTCAAAGAAACCGTGAAGGATGGAGTACTTTCAGCTACACATAACTTCTCAGCCCTTTCTGATGCTGACGTGATACTCGTATCGGTGCAAACTGACAAAAAAGGATTTGAACCTGATTATGGACCATTGTTTGGCGCTCTTGAAAAGTTGGCGGCTGCACTTCAAAAAAAACCGGAAAACAAGGTACCCCTAATAATTTTTGAATCCACGCTGGCCCCCACGACAATGGATACTCTGATTCGGGATCATTTTAAAAAGGCCGGGCTTGAGGAAGGGAAAGATATATTGCTGGGCAATAGTCCCAACAGGGTTATGCCAGGCAGGCTGGTCGAACGAATTCGATCATCAGATAAACTGGCAGGTGGACTTCACCCGGGAACCCCAAAATTAATATCACGGCTTTATAACCATATTGTAACCAATGGTACCGTGTACGAGACTAACAGCCTTACCGCCGAAATAGTAAAAACGTTGGAGAATGCCTACCGGGATGTGAGAATCGCCTTTTCAACTGAAATAGTAAGGTATTGTGATAAACATGATGTTGATTTTTACTTGCTACGTGATAAAGTTAACCAGATGCTTGCACAGGAAGATAATGCAAGTTCGGATCCAAATGCTGTTCCCAGTGGCGGCATGCTCGTTCCAATGTTAGGTGTTGGAGGGCATTGCCTGCCAAAAGATGGCATATTACTCTGGTGGCGGAGTATTGAATCTGGTATACCAACTTCCCATAGCTTGATCCTGAATTCCAGGATAATAAACGACGAATCACCAGTATATACCTTTAAGCAGGCAGAAGAATATTTTGGAAGTCTGAACGGGAAGAAAATTGCATTGCTGGGAGTTGCATACCGGTTCAATTCGGAAGACACGAGGAATTCTCCCACCCTGTCTCTCGCGAATTACCTGCAAGAGCATGGTTATTCCTATCAAATGCATGATCCCCATGTAAAACACGATGATCAAAACCTGCTCAGGTATAAGCAGCAAGATTATTTTACCAATAATCTGGATGAAGTACTTGCCAATAAGGATTTTGTAATAATGTGTACGGCTCATGGTTATTACCTGGAAAATGTAGATGAAATTCTTGGAAAAAACAACCTGACAGGAATCATGGATGCTTGTAATATTTACAATACCAATAACATGAAAAGTTTTGATGTTAATTACCATGGTATCGGCAGGGGCGGGGAGCAACCGCCAGAAGATTTTTTAAACTTCGTGTTTAACAGTTTCACCATGATGGAAAAAGGTTTAGGATATGAACTTCAATCTCTCGTGGATTTCTACAATCGAAATTATGCTTTTGATGATTATAATAAGGTTGATTTTAAAGAGGTACAACGACTTGCCAGAACCTGCTCAACTGGTTGTGTAATCTCCGATCCCGGGGAGGTAGTCGATGTACCGGTTTATAATGGCTTTTGCTCCAGTTTACTGGCAGGTGCCAAGTCGGGTGATCAAAAATATTTTAAGAATCAAATAATGAATACGTGAGAATGAATAGCCGTGAAAAAAAATCATGGGGAATCATTGGAGGGGGCATCATGGGGATGACCCTGGCTCTGCGGTTGGTTGAATCCGGTCATCAGGTCACTATTTTTGAATCATCGGGAAAGCCGGGAGGACTGACTGGATCGTGTGAAATGGGCGGTGTTACCTGGGACAGGTTTTACCATGTTATTATGATGTCTGATTTGTATACCCGGAAAATAATAAAGGAAATCGGACTGGAGGATCAGTTCAAGTGGGTTGAAACCAAAACCGGGTT
>CAYRRV010000057.1:0-18855 GCA_964426725.1 uncultured Bacteroidales bacterium
AAAACTGTCAATATAACAACCAAAAAAGTATGCAATAATGGTTTCATTTCTTTTATATTTTTTTTTAATTGTCAAGTGTGGCAACAGACATGTTCAGGCTAAAAGGAGATAACAAATACATTTTTCCCATGAAATTATGCCTTCATAGTCAGGTGGATTTATCGGGATCAAGCTATAGGTTCGAATCTTCACCCCATCCTTCATTCTGTGTCAATACTTCATCAGACAATGTAATTTCTGATTCAGGTATTTGCATGAACCCTCCCGTTGCACGGATACGATCGGCCAAATCAGCCGTATAAATGGCTGGCTCCTCAATATTAAAGATGGGTACCCCGTTTTGATTTTGATCAATAATCACACCCGCTTCTTTCCCATACCACCGGAGTAAATCCCAATACCTGATTGCCTCGAAAGCCAATTCATATCGCCTTTCTTTTTGTAGGTTTTCCAGGCTATAGCCTACCGGGGGCAGTTTGGCCCTTTCCCTTACCTGGTTGATTCCATCGGCAGTATTGGTTAATTCGGAGTGCATGAGCAATACATCGGCGTACCGGATAAATATCATCTCCTGGGAAGAGATATTGGAAACAGCATAATCATTCACTACATTGTCATAATAGTCATATTCCCATTCAGTGGTATCTTCCGATGATTTGTCCGTGTAAACCTGTATCATGGAATATTTCTTCTGGTAATAGCCAGTTTCTTCTACCATGGGATCATTGTTGAAATAATCCCTGAAGCCCTCGCGGGGATGGTTCATATCTACAACACTGCCCCAACGCCGTATTGTGTCTATAGGTTCATCTTCTATCCACTGTTCAAGCATACGTGGGTTCACCGGGCCAAACCCGTATCCCCAGGCAAAAGGAAAGGCTGTATTTCTATGCTGGCCCCTGATACCGAAGTATTGTGGTATTGGGTTATGCTGGGGAGCGTTATAATTGTTTGTATACCCATGCTTACCGGACCAGACCACCTCGCTGTTGCTTTCACCGGCCCATTCCAGGTTTTTCCCGCTGGTATAAGGATAATCTTCTTTTGTATGTTTATTGGTATATAGCCACAAGTTCCGGTAATCGTCAACCAGTTGATGGCCGCTGTTTGCCATTAAATCATCGAGATAATCAACAACAGATTGTTTGGTTATTGCACCTCCTTCAGCCAAGGGTAAATCAGTTTGATTATAATAGCCGGTATAAAACAGGAAAACCCTTGCCATAACAGCTTGGGCGGCCCATTTGGTAGCATGACCAAACCTCTCTGGATCAATATCATATCTTTCTGAAGGCAAATATTCTATGGCAGCTTTTAAATCAGATGCTATTTGAGCATAAACTTCATTTGCTGGCGATTTAGGAAGATTTACCGGTTCTTTGGCAGAGAGCACCAATGGTACTTCCCCGAATACTTTGGCCAACTCGCTATAAAAAAAGGCTCTGAGAAAAAAGCATTCACCTAAAACTGTATTACGTTCTTTCTCTGATGAAAATTGAACCTGATCAAGTGATTCCCTTAGTTTATTCACCCTGAAAATACCTTTATAAGCATCTCTCCATAGATCTCTGACCATGTTTGGAGAATATTTGCGCCATCTGTCGAGGCTATGTCCTTTTTCATCAAAAGGGGCACCTCCACCGAAGGCATCATCTGAGGCTAACGCGCCAATAGTAAAAGTCGATATTGGCTGCCCAAGTGTAAGGCAGGAATATGCCCCCGCGAGCGCCTGGTTACAATCCTCATAGTTTAAGGGAAAACTTTGAGAACTTTTTTGTGTATAATCTATTACATTCAAATAATCTTCACAACCATAGATAAGAATAATAAGAAGTAATAGAAAACCAGCTTTCTTTTTCATATTTTAAAAAAATTAAGAAAACGTGCAATCATAATGACTTATAAATTAGCGTCTTCACCAGTCCATCCTTCATTCTGTGTCAATACTTCATCAGACAATGTAATTTCTGATTCAGGTATTTGCATGAACCCTCCCGTTGCACGGATACGATCGGCCAAATCAGCCGTATAAATGGCTGGCTCCTCAATATTAAAGATGGGTACCCCGTTTTGATTTTGATCAATAATCACACCCGCTTCTTTCCCATACCACCGGAGTAAATCCCAATACCTGATTGCCTCGAAAGCCAATTCATATCGCCTTTCTTTTTGTAGGTTTTCCAGGCTATAGCCTACCGGGGGCAGTTTGGCCCTTTCCCTTACCTGGTTGATTCCATCGGCAGTATTGGTTAATTCGGAGTGCATGAGCAATACATCGGCGTACCGGATAAATATCATCTCCTGGGAAGAGATATTGGAAACAGCATAATCATTCACTACATTGTCATAATAGTCATATTCCCATTCAGTGGTATCTTCCGATGATTTGTCCGTGTAAACCTGTATCATGGAATATTTCTTCTGGTAATAGCCAGTTTCTTCTACCATGGGATCATTGTTGAAATAATCCCTGAAGCCCTCGCGGGGATGGTTCATATCTACAACACTGCCCCAACGCCGTATTGTGTCTATAGGTTCATCTTCTATCCACTGTTCAAGCATACGTGGGTTCACCGGGCCAAACCCGTATCCCCAGGCAAAAGGAAAGGCTGTATTTCTATGCTGGCCCCTGATACCGAAGTATTGTGGTATTGGGTTATGCTGGGGAGCGTTATAATTGTTTGTATACCCATGCTTACCGGACCAGACCACCTCGCTGTTGCTTTCACCGGCCCATTCCAGGTTTTTCCCGCTGGTATAAGGATAATCTTCTTTTGTATGTTTATTGGTATATAGCCACAAGTTCCGGTAATCGTCAACCAGTTGATGGCCGCTGTTTGCCATTAAATCATCGAGATAATCAACAACAGATTGTTTGGTTATTGCACCTCCTTCAGCCAAGGGTAAATCAGTTTGATTATAATAGCCGGTATAAAACAGGAAAACCCTTGCCATAACAGCTTGGGCGGCCCATTTGGTAGCATGACCAAACCTCTCTGGATCAATATCATATCTTTCTGAAGGCAAATATTCTATGGCAGCTTTTAAATCAGATGCTATTTGAGCATAAACTTCATTTGCTGGCGATTTAGGAAGATTTACCGGTTCTTTGGCAGAGAGCACCAATGGTACTTCCCCGAATACTTTGGCCAACTCGCTATAAAAAAAGGCTCTGAGAAAAAAGCATTCACCTAAAACTGTATTACGTTCTTTCTCTGATGAAAATTGAACCTGATCAAGTGATTCCCTTAGTTTATTCACCCTGAAAATACCTTTATAAGCATCTCTCCATAGATCTCTGACCATGTTTGGAGAATATTTGCGCCATCTGTCGAGGCTATGTCCTTTTTCATCAAAAGGGGCACCTCCACCGAAGGCATCATCTGAGGCTAACGCGCCAATAGTAAAAGTCGATATTGGCTGCCCAAGTGTAAGGCAGGAATATGCCCCCGCGAGCGCCTGGTTACAATCCTCATAGTTTAAGGGAAAACTTTGAGAACTTTTTTGTGTATAATCTATCACGTTCAAATAATCTTCACAACCCAAGATAAGCATGCTGAAAGAAATGATATATATTATTTTTTTCATGATTGTATAGTTTTTAAAATGTTACATTGGCACCAACAGAAAAAGTACGGGGAACCGGGTTAAAATAAACATCAATGCCCTTGGCCCAATTACGCGGATCATCATTGCTTATCCCTTTATCTGCACCAACTTCAGGATTTGGTCCTATATAATTAGTGAAGGTGTACAAATTTTGAACCGCGACATAAACACGGGTTCTTTCCAAAAATTTATTCCCCATGAGATGACTTAAATCGTAACCCAACGCTAAATTCTGAACACGAAGGTAATCTCCCTTGTTGAGATAAATATCCGAGAAATTCGTGTAATTTTTGTTGGCCCTGGAAGTTAACCTCGGGTAACGGTTTGAAGTTCCCTCACCGTGCCAGCGATCGAGAAGATATGTCGGGTAATTATCCACGTAAACGGAGCCGGAATGATAAGCGGTCAATATATCATTGCCTGCAACACCAGCAGCGGTAACAGATAAATCAAAACCGGCGTATTCAAAATTAGCAGTAAACCCGAAAATAGCTTTTGGGTTAGGATCCCCAATCATTTTCCTGTCTTCTGTATCAATTACACCATCATTGTTAACATCCACGAAAATCAGATCCCCGGGTTGGGTATTCTCGCCATTGACCATCGGGCCTGGATATGCATCTATTTGTTCCTGGGTTTGAAATACACCTGCTGTTTCGTATCCCCAAAAATAACTAATGGGGTAGCCTACCTCAGCACGGTAAGGAGGTAGCTGGGAATTAGCGTACTCGTTTATTGGCACTCCTTCTATCAATCCCTGGCTATTATCAATGCGTGTAATTTTATTTTTATTATAACCGAAACTACCTGCAAGGCTAAAAGAAAACTTATCTATTCTTTTTCTCCAGTTAGCGGAAATTTCGAAGCCCTTGTTTTCTATAGAACCTCCATTTATGAATGCTGATTCAGCGCCATGTATTGCCAAATTGGGTGCATCTACAAGCCAGTCCTTTGTATCTTTCTTGTATATATCGAAAGCCAATTGCAAACTCCCATTAAACAACATAAGGTCCATTCCTGCATTAAGCTGTTCAGATGTTTCCCATGTAACCATTACATTCCCGAGGATAGCAGGATAAGCACCAACTGTCGGAACAGTTTTACTGGTACCAAAATAATAATCCTGCCCGGAGAAATTATAAGGAGATACAAATTGAAAAGGTAAAATGTCCTCGTTACCATTTTGGCCCCAACTTGCTCTTAATTTTAATAATTCTACAACATTTTTGAATGGAAGGAAAAAGTTTTCATTGCTAATCACCCAACCGGCTGATATTGATGGAAAAATACCCCACCTGTACCCGGGGGCAAAATTCGAGGAGCCATCCCTTCTAACAATTGCAGTAAACAGGTAAGTTTCATCATAATCGTAATTAATCCTGCCGAAAAATGAAGCCAGGGCCCATTCTCGAAGTGGCCGCCCCATTAACTCCGTGGCACTGGAACTAATATTTGGTGAATTTACCAGGTACGCGAATTGGAATGAATTGTACAGAGAACCTGTATTCTCCCCGGTAATGCTCTCGCCTAAGCCGGTTCTTTCAATAGATTGCCCCACAAGAGCATTTATACTGTGCTTTTCTTTTATCGAGAACTGGTAAGTCAAGGTGTTTTCAAACCTGTATGAAGTTCCCAGATACAAGCTTTGGCTTGTCTTATCGCGAATATTTTTAGCGTACTGGCCCGTTCCAAAATCATATACAGGAATAAAATCACGGGTGGCGCCGGCATCTATTGAATACCCGAAATTGCTCCTTAAAGTAAGGTTGTTTACAGGTTCCAGTTCAAGATAAACATTTGTCCGTAAATCGTGAAGTTTCCTTTCGTTATTACTGTTGTAATATTGATAGGCTACCGGGTTAAGCGGGCTGTAGAATGTAACATAATCATCGCGAGTGTAATTCCCCGTGCTGTCCCTCAGCGGCAACAAGGGGGTTGTCGATAACCAGCGCCAGGCGCCATTTGTTTGATACATGTTTTTCTTGAAAGTATAGAGTATATTTTCTCCTACTCTAAGTATATCGCGATCATTTTTCTCGACCAGAACATGTTTTGAATTCACGCGAAAACTATACCTGTTAAATTCCTCCTTGAGTGGGTAACCCATTATCCCTTCCTGGTATAAGTAAGAGGTGCCAATTGAATATGTGCTTTTATTATTCCCACCTGAAATATTGATGGAATGATTCGTAACAGGAGCATCAGAGTTCGTGAGTTCACGTAACCAATCTGTCCCCTCCCATCCATCTTGTATTCTTTCCCAGGTAGCCGCGGGTATATTGGCCTCAAAATCGGTTTCAGTTAAGCCCGAATTTGCTTCTGCTTCATTAATGAGCATCATGTAATCCTGGGCGCCGGTCATGTCCATGTATCTTTCCGGGTTCTGTATCCCGTGGGAAACATCATAGGATATTACAGGTTTGCCGGCTCTACCTTGTTTCGTGGTTATAAGGATAACTCCATTGGCTGCTCTTGCCCCGTATATGGCTGCCGAAGCAGCATCCTTTAATATATCTACCGAACTGATATCTGATGGAGAAATATTGCGCAAATCTCCCCCGGCAATACCATCAATGACAACAAGTGGTTTGGCGTTGCCAAGTGTACCAAGCCCCCGAATATTGATTTTAAAATCAGCATCAGGCCTGCCTGATGTTGAAATAATGGAAAGCCCTGGTGATTGGCTTTGCAAGGCACGCAAGGTAGAAGAGGTATTCACCTTTTCGATGTCATCTCCTGAAACCTGGGCCGTGGCTCCTGTCACCAGCCTCTTCTTTTGAGTTCCATACCCTACTACCATGAGTTCATCCAGTAAATGATCTTCATGTGAAAGTTGAACATTAATTTCCCTTTGACCATTAACCTGTACTTTTTTTGTTTCATATCCAACATAAGAAAACACAAGCACGGATTCATTGCCAGGAACCTCTATAACATAGTTGCCGTCATAATCGGTTAATGTCCCCCGGGTAGTACCTTCGATTATAACATTCACGCCTACCAACGGATCGTTTGTTCCTTGCTCGGTAACATTCCCTGAAACCTCTATGGGTTGGTACACCATTGATGCGTTGGCAATGCTACAGATTCCTGAAAATAAAAACAGGATATTGAACAAATGATGTATTTTTTTTAATGAGAAATAAATACAAAACTGATATTTTTTCATCTTGTTAGTGGTTAGTAATTTGTGGTTAGTGATTTATTAGTTTTGGCCAAATTATATTTGGAAAAGTTTAGACATTCGCGTATCGTCCAAGGATATTTATAATATTTTACAAAGATTTTAAAATCAATCATCAAATCATATTACTATTTATTCAGATAATATAACTACATTTCAAATTGAGCGATTTACTCAATCTATGAAGATATTGTAATCATTTCACAGCATACAAACTCAATATCGGGTGATATCGATTTTCGCCAAAGGCAAATGTCATGCTCCAATTTAAACTGGGGAGGTTATACAATAAGATGAGGGTTTGTCCGCTTCTCTCCAACCGATCAACTTAATTATATATCTGGCAGTAATATATTTCAGGAGAGGAACGAAGTCTTTATTTTAGATGTCAAACGGTTGTGCCATTCAATATCCCTCCACATGCCGGAAAACTGTGGGCCGCAAAAGTTACTGGTAGCAATGGCCATCCACGCCCTGGAGTAAATGGCAATATCAACACCAAATTCACATAGTTCTTTCACCCATTCCCAATTTAACAGGGGCCAATCCTTGTAATCAACCACTGCCCAACACTCTGTTGTTACAAGCGGCAAATTTTTCTCTTTGGCTATTCTTGCCGTTTCTATAATATCATCTTTCAGTAATTTATTCCAGTACTCCTTCCTGCTCAGGTATAATGATTCAGCTTTATCTACCATTCTTTCAAAACCCACTGGGTTATTGGATGGATAATTATAACCTGTTTCTCTATAAAATTCCTCGTTATTCGATTTGGCCATCCATATATGTGGTTCAAGCAAATCAAGAAATGACAAATCTTTTTCACAGAGCTGGTGATTTGATTTAAATGAGAAGGTGACCGGCAGATCCGGAAAAGCCTGCTTAAAAACGCCTGCCGCTTCCTGCATCCATTTCATCGAAGCATCCGTATACCAACCTTCCTCTCCCAATCCATCAGGGATATTATTGAAAAAAGGGGCCCAAACAGGATGGGGCCATTCATTGCAAAGATCAACAAATAAAATATTATCGAGCAGGTTATCTTCTTCAATGGATTTAATTGTTTCTATCCATTGTCTTGCCATTATCACCGGTGTTTCTATATTCATCCGGAGGTTGTCCTGATCTTGCCGATACCAGGTAGATAAGGCAACCTTAATGTCCCTGGATCTACATTTAGAAATAAACTGGTTTAAGGCAGGTTGCACCTGAACGATGTTTTTTGTTGGGCTGCCCCAGTCAAGTAACGTCCAAACCGGAAACAATGTCCAATATTTATCCTTGTTTACAGAGACCAAATGGGGAAATGCATCAATCCTAACCGCGTTGTAGCCCCTTTCCAATAATTCATCGAGAACCATATCCCAGTTCTCGTAACCGGCACCGGGCCATCGCCTTTCTATCCAGGAAAAATCCCACATCGCAATTGCGTATCTTTTCATCATAATAAAATTAATTTTCAAAGGTATGATGGAACATCCATGTTAATGATTTTATTATAAATGTGTTTGTGTTTTGTAAACATGTATGTTTCATAAAAAATATTTTAAAACTGCTCATTCAAAATCTCTAAGAAGTACCTAATGCAAATATAGGGCTACCCATGAAATTTCATAAATGTTTATATATAAATGTTTGATGAATAATGCTCCAAGATGTAACTTTTCATAACAGCTTACATTTTTCATTTTTTCAATCTAATATTCTACAATCAATATTATCGGGGCAAAAAACTGAAAGCACGGAAAAAATGGTTATAAAAAATGGAAGTGATGCGTCACATTTGATATTGCAGAATAGATGTCCTTTATTTTCGGTTTGTGGCACAGATCAGTCGTCATTTTTTCATTGACAAGACAGTAGTTACGCAAATAAATCCATTCATATCCTGGGACATGTCAAATAATAATGATGATGATATCCATAAAAAAAGACCTTGAAAAAATAACCGGTATAAACCACCTCAACCTAGGCCAAATAAAAGGTATTCGGTGGTCTATTTTACCCTGTTACTTTTAAATGCTGGATTCTATCACCAAAAGATAATATATAAAACAGCTAAAATTAACATCAATATATAGGCACTGATATTAAAGCGTTTACCAGTTATAAATAAATTCCTGTTCAAAGCAATTGCCTTTTCATCGTCGTCTCCAGGAGTTGTTGTTAATGATACCATTACAATTACAGCCATGGTAAGTGTAAAGGTATAGAACATTTGGTCAAGGAAGGGCATATCTATAGGCAAAAATTTAAGTAATAAAGCGATTGGAATGGATACAAGCGCTCCGGTGATCGCTCCTTTTACCGAAGTTTTTTTCCAGAAAAGTCCAAGCAGGAAAACAGCCAGTATGCCAGGACTGACCAAACCGGTATATTCCTGGATATATTGGAACATTTGAGGTACAGAGCCTAACTTTTGGGCTACAGATGCCGCGATAACAAGAGCAACTAACACTGAAATCCGACCAACCGTGACAAGGGTTTTATTCCCGGCACTTTTCCCAATATAGGGTTTATAAATATCCATTGTAAAAATAGTAGCCGTGGAATTTAACATTGAAGCAAGAGATGATACGATTGCAGCCGACAATGCAGCAACAACGAGTCCTTTCAGGCCAACAGGTATAAAATTGCCAATCAGCCAGGGATAGGCCCGGTCATAATCAATATTTCCATTTGATTTTGTAAATACATCATTTACACCATCAATAATAGCAGTACCCTCTGGCCGCGTGTAAAGAACATATGCAATAATTCCAGGAATAATAACAATTACCGGTATGATCAGCTTCAAGTATCCTGCAAATGCAAGCCCGCGCTGTGCCTCGGGCAGAGATTTAGCTGCCAGTGCGCGTTGTATAATATATTGATTAAACCCCCAGTAATAAAGGTTAGCAACCCATAACCCGCCAATAAGGATTGCTATTCCCGGTATATTGTTAAATTCTGGATGTCCTTTATCAAGAATCATATGAAATTTATCACCAGCCACGTTATAAATATGGGAAAGGCCGTTAAACACTCCTCCCTCGGGTGTAACATGGTGCAATGCTATAAAAGTGGTAATTAATCCACCTATTACAAGAAGCACGACCTGAATAACATCTGTCCAGGCAACGGCTGCAAGCCCCCCCCAGATAGAGTAAGCCGATGCAAAAAAAGCAAGCCCTATAATAAAAGCCATTATCATGCTTCCATCACCGGTTCCTAGTATTGTATCCAGGGCTTTAGCACCAAGAAACAGAACAGAAGTAAGGTTAACAAAGATGAAAAGGCATATCCAGAAAATCGCGAGTATGGTTTTAAGGGTGGTATTATACCTGTTTTCAATAAACTCGGGAATGGTATATAATCCCTGTTTTATAAAGATTGGCATGAAATATTTAGCAACAATAATGAGTGTTATTGCACCCATCCACTCGTAAGAAGCTATGGCGAGTCCTATGGCAAAACCAGAGCCTGACATACCAATAAAATGTTCAGCAGAAATATTTGCAGCGATCAAAGATGCCCCTATCGCCCACCATGGCAGAGATTTCCCTGCCAGGAAATAATCCTCGGTAGTTTTTTCTTTTCCTTTTGTACGGGAAACCCAAAGTCCAATTCCGATAATTACAACAGCATAAATCGCGAATACGATAATATCTAATACTTGAAAATCCGGGTTCATAATTCCAGTTTTTAAATATGATTACTTTATAACATTTCGAAAATGAGATATTTTATAATTAGGTGAGATATCTTTCTCCGATTTATCAACAATTAAAATCCTCAACATTTTTATTGCTTTTCAAATTTTACAATTCTTTCAGAAAAACCATTTATTTCATCTTCTTTGAATCGATAATAATGAGCGCCTTTTTTAGATTCCCCGAAATTTTTCTCCCTTAATCTTTCCAATACATTCATCGATAAAACTTTTTTCCTGAAATTTCCAGGATCGAATTCTTTTTGAAATAAGGCATTATATAGTTCCCGAAGTTGCAGGAGCGTGAATTTTTTGGGAAGCAATGATTTTACGATAAATTCATGACTTGCTTTCGCCCTTAGCTTATCCAGGGCATCGGATACCATTTGGTCATGATCAAAAATCAACCCGGGAAGAGAACAAATACTTATCCATTTCACGTTAGAACCCTCAACTTTCATTACGTTTTCGGAGGTCATGTTGATCAATGCATAAAAAGCAACGCTTATAACACGCCCACCAGGATCACGGGCAGGATCAGAATATGTCTGTACTTGCTCCATGTAAATATTTTGAAGGGAAGAAATATTTTCCAAAATACGTTTTGCAGCATCTTCGACTGTTTCATCCGCTTTTACCCATCCTCCAATTAAAGACCATTTGTTTTTTGCCGGCTCAATTTCTCTCTTGAAAAGAAGCAATTTTAATTGTTCGTTTTCATACCCGAATATTATACAATCTACTGCCAACAGGTGCTTTTCTTGCTTTTTATAGTCTAAATCTTCCATGAAAAGAAAAATTCACTTTTGATTATGCAAATATAAAAGTAAATAGTACTTTTCAAAAGAATTCAAAACAAATTTTAAAATGTTATTAACCAACGAGACATAAACGGGAAGAAAAAAAGCACTGCAAAAAGATGCCGGTTAGGCAGCCAGTATAACCAGATATTCATGCGTCGCACCATTCTTTGCTCCCATTCCGGATACCTGGTTAGACAACTTGTGTCAGGTCCTATTTCAGCCCAGTTCAATCAACATGGGAAACTTCCTTATCGTGGCCCACCATTCTCCTTCTTATCGGCTTTCGAGCGGGATCTGACAAGGATCTGTTCGTTTCCACCATTCCCGGGTTATTGAATCTTCTGCCATTTTCTGCATATCAGATATAAAATCATTACCGGTATACTCGAAATACCCGAATAAAAATGAATCTTTTAAAAAGATGGAATAATTCCGGATGTTACATTCTTTTGATTTTGCTTAAAACCCCGAGCCATGGATTGGCATGTAAAGTTTTATATTCTTCTGTCTTTTCAGGTTTAATTTTAATCACCATACCAAAACGTTTGATGTCTCTTGTTTCTTCGGTCAGTTGTTGGCCGGGCTGATTACAAGACATGAAAAGCAGAATCATAACGGCAGATCATACCATTCCTGTTCCATCCGTCCTGCACATTTGCCAAATTTCTTTTTGTGAGAACGTAAATCCGCGAGGATCCAGGGTGACCTCCCCCTGAATTGTGGTATCTTGTTCGATATCTTAATGGCTTCGTGGTATAATTTTTCCTGATCATCAATTGATTTCACGACGTTTACAAGGTCTACCAGAAATTTGTTTCTCTCTTCCCCCACCAGGGTCTCATTAACAACCGATAAAATAATTACACCTGCCCTGTTTTTATCACCGATGTAAAATCGATTGGGCCACCGGTTCACCCATTATGCTAAAATCGGTAGATATGGTGGTGATCCCTGCTAAATTTCATAAGTCAGTTCGAGGGATATTGGAAACTGACAAAGTTGGTTATCAGTTAAAATTTGTATTTTTACCATGTTTATTTTTGTCAAGCCGGTTAATTATAACCTTTGAAATGGCACATTCGGGTTAAACAGGTTAAACATGAAAAATAACGAGTTGATAATAATTTTTACCGGAAACTGATATTATGATAAAAAGAAATATACTAACATTCATATTATGCTTCACAATATTTAAAGGTCTTTCCGGTTCTTCCTATCCCGACACCATTTCTTTTGTGCGCCCTCTTGATCAAATATCCATTGTTGAGTACAATAGTGGTTTTGGAACATCCGGTAAATGCAACGTGAATATAAACTGCCCCGAGGGTACTGACTGGCAACTCGAGAAAAAATCTGTTGTCCGTATTTTCGCTCATAAAGGTGAATATGCCGAATGGGGTACTGGCATTTTACTAAACAATACCAACAATGATTATCGCCACCTTGTATTAACTGCAGACCATTTGTTATGGTTGGGAAATAAATATATTCCTGATTCACTGCACCGGGAATTTAGATTTTATTTCAACTATGAATCTGCAACATGTAAAAATCCAACATCCGAGGATGATGTACCTCAACAAGTGCTCACGGGCATGAAGCTTTTAGCACACGACAGGGGATTGGATTTCGCCTTGTTCGAATTATTGGATACAATACCGTACCAGTTTGACCCGTATTTTTCAGGATGGTCTTTGTACCCGGATTCTGTATTACCGGGAGTGGCTATTCATCATCCAAATGGCGATATAAAAAAAATATCTCATGTAAAAAGTTTAACCATTGGTTCTAACACTATTTGGGTAAAATTTAAAGAAACAGAAAATGGTTTTGGGGTAACAGAAAAGGGATCGTCTGGTTCACCCCTGTTCAATCCGCACAAAAAACTCATTGGAAATCTTATCAGTGGCAGTACAAGTTGTCAATTCAAGGAAGGTACAGATAAATATGGTAATTTTTACTACAACATGTTTACCCATCAGGATGATTCAACAAGAAGTTTGGCATATTGGCTTAATCTCTCCGGGAAGAATATATTATCCCTGAAAGGTATTTCCTACCCGGAACTTGATGAAGACCTGAATCCATCACTTGTTGAATTAAAATTGTACCCAAATCCGGTAACAAACGGAAATATAAACATCAAGACAAGCTTTTCCGGGGATCTGCATATTACTCTACATGACTACATGGGTAAACTATATCTCAACCGGAAACTTAACGTGATGGCTTCAATAGAACTCCCTGTTGCATTGGAAAATATAAAAAGCGGTATCTATATCATGCGATTGAGATATGGCAATGCACAGTTTACAAGAAAAATAATAATATTCAATGAATACTGGTAAGCAGACATGCATCCTTATAAGCGGATGAAGTTTCTAATCAGTTTTTAGGGCGTTGTTCTAATCAGTTTTTAGGGCGTTGTTAGAAATATAACAAAAAAGAAACCAATAATCATGACGAAGAAGATAAAAATCAAAATATATTCCAACTTTTTCAACAGGTTTATTTTTTCCTTTATTCCTAAATCTTTGTATCTCAAAAACTTCACCTTGAATTTTTTTTAATGAAAAGTAAAATTACAAATAAATTTGCAAGAAATATAATAAACTACGTTCTAATGTTAAATTTATTTAGAAAGGGTTTGAAAATCATTGTAATTGATTAAGAAAAAAATGGTACTGTATGTTATCCTTATTTCTGATAAAAACTACAAATTAAACCAATGGTATCCATTGTTTTCTCACAATTTTTTCAGTTCAGGTTAATCAAAAATGTTTATTTCTACTGTTTAAAAGAGTTGAACCGGAATTAATTTCACTTCAAACGAGGAAATCTACCTAAATATTAACGAGTTAATTCTCAGGGCTTACCTGAATAACTATTTCTGAACTAAATGGCTTAACCAGTAATTTTTGGATAGGTTTATTATCTATATTCACGTAATCCCCCTCCAGTTTGATTTCCTTACTCTTATCCGTATCATTTATTTTAAGTTCTGCGTGATTCCCATCTTGCTCATTATAAAAACACGATTTACTATTTTGGTCATGTCCTGATAAGTTTTGCCATTCACTCAAACGAAGTGAATCCTCGACTTGCCATCTTTGTTCAATTATATATTCCGAATACGGGTTATAATAATAATTGCTATCCAGCGTACCCCAATCAAAATCTTTTACCCGAAACATTTGAATCATGCAAAATTGCTTTTCTTCATTGCAAAAATAGATATTATTCTTTATCACGTGTTCTTCCCCAAATATTTCATGTTTTGTTGGCAAAGTCAGTTGATTCCGTTTATTTCCAAAAAATATATTGTTTTTAACTACATGTTTTACCGATCCGGCATTCAATACCATTCCTGTAGTATTATGAGCTAATGTATTGTTTGTTATTTCACATTCCCTGGAGCCATCCATATACATTCCAAGAGCAATAACATGATGGGCTTTAGAGGTACTTGTGTTATTCCCAAATGAATGAGTAACAATATTATTTCTAAAAACACTCTTGCTTGCATGTCTAAAACAGTATATCCCTCCCCCGTCCGTTAATTTCATCATGGGGTAATCTACCCGGTTGTATTCTACAATGTTAAACATTCCATCAGCTCTAATCCCCGTGTAGCCACAACTATCTACTACATTATAAGCAATATAATTAGAATCTGATTTAAAGTTTTCAGTATCCAATAATCGATTATATCTCTCATTTCTTGCTTCAACTACTATCCCCGACATACCGTTTACCCCATGGGTACCTAACCCGGGAAATAACCCAACGCGTGAAACTTTATCGCGAATAACCGAATTATACGACGATTGAGTAAGGGAAATGCCTCTCCCGCAAATATCTTCCAGGACACAATCTGATATTTCACATTTTAATGCCTTATCCTGAAACCATATCCCAACTTTTTCTATTTGCTTAATACTGCAATTATTTATGGTAATAAAATTGTTGTTACTCCTTGCAATAATACCAGCTTCATGGAATTTTGTAAACTCAAGGTTTTCAATTTTCACATGGCTTATACCATCGGCCAATAAAATAGCATAATCTAAAACAACAGCTTCAACTCCAGACATATTTCCGGACACATTATCTTTAGTAATAAAATGACATGTCTTAGATTCCTTGTCATAAAAAAATTCATTTATTGTATCCAACAGTTCAGCCTTGTGCTGAATAAAATAACCATAGCCTTTTCTTGGACGATACCTGACTTCCATGGAATCAAAATAGAATGTATTGTTCTCGAATTTATCTATCGTAACCCAGTCATAAGTCCAATCAGTTCCGCGATATACCAGGGTAGCTCCCTCCCAGTATCCATCTTCAAAGTCCAGGTCCTTATCATATAACATGCCCATCGGGGTTTCATTTTTATCGTTATCACTTCTCAAGTATTGGTTTAAATTGGGATATCGTGCAGGAATCATCATTTTATCATTTACAAACAAGTTTTTTACCTGTTTTTCTAAATGAAATGTATAGGTATTTTCCTTTTGCTTTTTAATACCGGGTACGCGAACCGAACCTTTGATTACCGGGTTGCTTCCTATACCATAGGCTCCAATGATAATGGGGGCATCTGCTTTGCCGGAACTATTTACCACTATCGAACCCATGAACACATCTCCTCTTTTCAGTAGTATCTTATCACCCGGTTTCAGGTGAACTTCATTGAGCCTCTCCAGGGTTTGAAAAGCTTCCGATAAGGATGTTCCCGAAAATGAATCATTACCATCATTTGAAACATAATAGTCTTTTGCCTCTACAACCAATGATATGGTTAGGAGCATTGCAAATATCCCATATTTATTAATCATTTCATTTATTTTTAAAATTAGTTTGATATGATTTCTTATCTGATTTTGGCGGGTAGAATTCATGTCGGGCTACTAATGTTAATTATCCCCAGGAATATCAAAGAATATCAACTCGCCACTTCTTGGAGGCAGCGTTATATTTTCTGATACTCTTTCCCCGCTAACATTAATGTAAGCCAATGATGGCTTTAAAATAATTGTTTTTTCCTCATCCCTTTCATTGATGAACAACTCGGCTAATGAATAACTTATTTCCCCATCGGTTGGGACGAAAAAAGTTGAACTTTTATCAAATCCTATTATTTTTTGCCACTGGGGCAATGTTAATGATTTAATGATTTTTTGGTCAGGCTCCACGGTTTGTAGCCTCGCGTGGTATTTTTCATGTGGACTGATATAAATATTATTGTCTATCTCACCAGCATCCAAACCTGTTCCCAGGTTATTGATGACCGAAATGGTAAATTGAAAGCTCTTCGCGGTAGCAAAGATGTTGTTTTTGGCGACATTGGGATTCAAGCCCGATGGCATCTTCCAACACGCGATGGCCATTCCGGTTGCATTATTATAGCAGAGGTTATTTTCAACCATGTTCCCGTAAGTTTGGAGGTTTAAAAGTATCCCGCTCCCAGCCCTTGTAATTATATTATCTTCAATAATAAGGTCCCTGCCCCTTGCATCAATATATATTCCATGGTTAATTTTATGCGTATTGGGCGTGCCCTCGGTATTACCCACGCTGTTGATGATAATGTTTTTACTTATTTTGTTTTCATAGGTATATGAAGTATCGAAACCCCAGCAATAGAACATTGCACCATCATTCAAGGTTAGCATTCCATTCTTCATTATGTTCTTCTCACAAACGCTATGGTGTCCGTCCATTCTCACCGCGGCATAACCCACGCTATCAATATAATTGTACCTGATGGAATTCGAGTGAGACATAACACCGGGATCATCATATGCTTTTTCCTCGTTTTCAACAGAAATGCCGATAGCACCATTTACACCATCAATCCCATACCCGGGGATTGTACCGATATTCTTGAGCTGGTTTCTCTCAATACTGCAATTATTAACCTGCAGGAGTTTAATTCCCACACCTGTAATTTGGTTAAAGCTATTTTCAAGGATATTGATATGTCTCGAGTTTTTATTCAGAAAAATTCCATATTGACCGATGTTCGAGAATTTACATCCTATAATATCAATGTTGTGATTATCTCCCCCGGTAAATACACCCATACTGGTGTAGCCGCGGAATTGAATATTATTGATTTCGACATGAGAAACACCTTTTTCTAAATGAATCCCCTTTTCAAGAAAGCTCCCCTCTATATTATTTCCCGGCGCATTTTTTGAGACAAGATATACTATTCCATTTTCTTTATCCTGGAACCATTCACCTTCCATGTCCAAAAATTCTTCACTGTTATCAAGATAATATCCCCAGCCACTCCTGCAAATATTGTATTTATCAGAACGGTTCCATAAAATGGAATCAAATTCAAGCCTGAAATTTTTATAGCTGGTTACCTTTCGGTATTCGAACTGCCAATTATTGACGCGCATTCTCACGTTAGCACCTTTCACGACATCATTCTTGAAAGGAAGGTCTAAGTCGAGTAAATAATCCTGCCCACCACCATCCATGGTTAAAAATCCATGGTTTGGATACCGGGCCTGGATCATGAACTTATCATCGGCATATAAATAAGATAAACTTTTCTTACATGCTATACTATACAGGTTTGTACCCGTTTTTTTAAACCCGGATAAAATAATGGAACCATTGATAACTGGTTTGGGCCCCTCCCCGAATGATGTTACCACGATGGGTTTATTTTTATCACCGCTGTTTTTTAAATTAAAATTACCGGTAAAAAAGTCACCAGCCTTCAAAAATATAGTATCACCGGGTTTAAGGGATAGTTCCTTTATTTTTAATACATTCTTAAAACTCTTGCCGGGAGATAAGCCATTATTGCTATTGTCTCCATCATTTGATATGTAGTAATTTTCTGCAAACGATCCTGCTGTAAAAAACAAAAGAATAATGCTTAATTGGACATGTTTCATCATAATAAAATTAATTTTCAAAGGTATGATGGAACATCCATGTTAATGATTTTATTATAAATGTGTTTGTGTTTTGTAAACATGTATGTTTCATAATTAAATTTTATAATACTCAAAATTATGTTTTAAAAGCATCCTTTTCTATAACTAATCTTTCAAAAGATTGTATTATTGACTAACTATTGTCATGTCAATGAAAAAATGACGGTTGATCTGTGCCACAAGCCGTACATGATGGACATCTTTTCAGCCATATCAAGTGTGATGCGTCACTAGTGTAGAAAAGCACTTAGCCTTTCATGCCCTGGTTTCAATATTACATTTAAACTTCATTTTTCCACCCCGGATGGTACAAGTACATTTTTGTTATTTGGTTCACCGGGTCATTTTCTTTCAAAGCAAAATCGATCTATTAATCATTTGATTTAATATTTATACAATCTGAAATATTAATCACAGGGTTATTGCTTGAAATTACAGAAATTTACATGCCCTTAATAATAAAAAACTAAACCCTCATGTATTAACGTTCACAAAAGGAAATGAATAAAATATGAGGGTTCCACGGCATTAGAAGTACAAATGCTATTTTAGTAATTACAATTGATTGAAAAGTAAATGTTTAACTAAAAATATATTCGTGTGAAA
>CAYRRV010000058.1:0-3685 GCA_964426725.1 uncultured Bacteroidales bacterium
CTTGAATTTACAAGACAACAGTTACAAATAAAGGGGGTGTCTATAAGATCATCAGATATGGGTAATTGAACGAATTTTATCTTCTGGTAATGACTTTTAAGACACCCTCCAATCATTCCGGGATGTATTTTTATTTGAAAACAAGCATCGTCGCGGTCTGATTGATATGCCCGATATAGCTCTCACCGTAAGTGCTGAATCCAATAGTTGGTATGTCACTGAAAAGTTGACCATAGGCGCCGGTCTGGTTCTTGTTTATTAATTCCAGGGTTCTAAGAATACAGTTAAAGTTAACAATAGCAGAAATTTCGCCCATTTCTTTTTTCTTTTCCTCAAGGGCTTTTGCTGTGAATTCAACAATATTGGCAGAATCAAGGAGACTTAGTTCCATCCCTTCCTTAATGGAACAGAAGAAATAGATGTTTTTATCTTCAGTTCGCTGCGGGCTTCTCACGAAGAAGTCATCTTCAAATGCCAAACCTATGGGATGTGAGAAGAAAGTATCAGACACATTTTCTTCCGGCACCCCGGTTAGTTCCGCGTAGGCTTTAGTTGCTGGTTTGTTGTTGATTTCAATTACCTTGCGCGAAGTTTCATCGGCTTTGGTTACCACGGCTTTTTTCCCGGAGTCATGGAAGCTTTGAGTCTTCAGGAAACTGAATTCAGCATTGCTTTTTATCAAAGCTAACACGGCAGCGTTAGTATAGGTTTTGCCATTGGCATAAACGTGTGTTTGTTTAAATGCCAGGTCATCTCCTGCAGATCCACCAATGAAAGTCACGTTTGTAAGATCCCCAATTCGTTCATTGATATTCTCTTCTTGCAGGCTCAAACCGTCAATCAACACCAAACCCACGTATTTGTCGGGAGCCAGGTTAGCTGTTGGTGTATTGTAATAACTGGCAAATGAATCGAAAGCCCTATCAACCTGAATATCAGATTTAGAAATATTTTCTAGCACTTCGATTTTACAATCCCCAATTATTTCAGGTCCAAATGCCATGGCTACCAATGATTTATCGAGCATTTTGCCACTGATAATTTCTCCGGATGAGCTACATCCTATTACCGGTGATCCCGGAAAGGCGGCCTGCAGTTCGCTGCTTATTACCTGAGGATTGATATCAGGTGAAGCAAAAAAGAGAACCATTTTTGCATCAAATGCTCCTATTTGGTTTTTAATGTCTGCTGCTACATTCTTAACATCATTTTCTGTTGAATACGCTGTTTTTACTTTCATCATTCTCTTTTTTTAGTTTTGCGATAATGTTACTTTAAACTGATCGGCTACTTCCCTGATCTTTGATATTAATTCATCGGTATCAGTTGTTTCATCGGTAATGTTTTCGGGCATAATACCCTTGAACATGAGTTTCATTTTGATATTGCTGACCTGAAAGCTGTTGCCCCGGGCTTTTTTCTCGATCAGTTCATCAATCATTTTTCGTGCTTTTCCCATTTATAATCAAGTTTTTAAAGTTAAGAAATTAATTCGGCTATATTAGATTATCCTTTATTTTCCCTGGAGTTTCGAATTTAATGGTTTAATTTGAAAAACTAAATTAAATTTAAGGTGATATTAATCACCATCCGGAATTTATTTCGCCAATGGATGCAAAAACTTTTTTTTAAAAAGGAGGACTGTTGAATCCAATCCTGTAGGACGTTTCAGTCGTAGTGGCAACATAATTTTCTCTTTGTTAAATAACTAAAGGATCACTTTTCCGACTTTTGGGAAGCTAACAAATGTAAGATATGCACGAAAAAAGACCGGAGAACGATATTATTTACTATGCCGGGGTTACTTCTCGGGCGAAAAGTGCTATTTCGCTGTCTAACAGCGCTCAATTTAGGCTATAATATTAAAAAACGCGTTTTATTTTGTTTGAAAAAAATCGTGTTCAAAATTTTTTCAGATATTAAATATGATTTGAAAATTGTGTTTGAAACAGGAGCAATTGAAATGACACCCTGGTATATTTAGCATGTACCGTATTCAAATTATTAATTTGAAAAAACTCACCTAAAAGTGGTAAAATTTTTTTTAATTTGAAAAAACCCATATATTTAGGGTAGATTTTTACCCTATGGAAGACCTGTTTATAGAAGGAACGAAAAAAACCCCGAAGGTGGAGTTCAAAAAAGACGGGAGATTGAAGCTCAGTGGGCGATCGATCCCGGAAGATGCTTCCAGGTTTTATGATTCCCTTTATATATGGATTTACGAGTATTGTTCCAATCCTGCACAAAATACTGTTGTAGATATCGAACTTGAATATTTCAACAGTGGATCTTCAAAATCGGTACTTCACATCTTGCGCGAAATTGTCGAGCTCGAACACAAGGGAAAAAATGTAACCATCAATTGGTACTACGAGGAAGGAGATGACGATATTCTCGAAAGAGGAGAATACTACGCGACCATACTTGAAATGGATTTTAATTTTATCGAGACTGAATAAATCAAACCGGGTTACGCTTTTCTGATTTTTCTTTAAATAGATTGAAATGAAGTACTCGTTCTCGATATAATTCAAGCCCGGGTGTTTTGTTCCCGGTATTCATGTTTAATTATGAAGGCTTATTTGCTTTTCATGCTGAACCACTGAGGTAAAAAAATTATGATCTGTCTGGTTACGGTACTTTTATCCTGTTACCGAAACTTACGACAAGGATTTTAGCATTGTTGTATTGGGATTAAATGTTCATCTATTCGGGAAACAGAAAAGTAAATCAAATTGGTCAAGGGTCACCCGATCTGGTGGCCTTTTTCTTCTTCTTTTATCCTCTCACACTGGCATCCGGCAGTCGTTTCATTACATCGGTAAGTTGCTCATGTGATTCTATACCCAGCGTGAAAGCATCTATAAAATCGTGTCCTGTCATGAATTCCAGACACTCATCTTTTTTATGAACCAGGCGTCCGGCACCATACACCTTCATGGATACGATTGCTTTCCCGTTGGTTTTCATTTTTTTCAACACGTTCCGAACGGTTGCAATATCAGAATCCATGGAAACACCGCCGGGATTAAACCTGGCCAGGTCAACATCCACCCAGGGCTCTTCCGCTGCCAGTTCCAATGCCGAAAGGGAATGACACGAAATACCATGCGCTTTCACGATACCATTTTCTTTGGCTTCTGATAAGGCTTCCATGGCTCCCTTGTAGTTGGTAGTCCAGCGAGAATCAGTTACCGCGTGCAATAATACAATATCCAGGTAATCTGTACCAATTTCTTTCCTAAACCTGTCAATATCAGCTTTCATACCCTTGTAACCCCGGGATGTTGATTTGGAAAGAACGACAACTTTTTCCCGTGAAATAAATGTTAATGCTTTCTTCAGGTGTGGGTGAGTTCCGTAAGAATCGGCTGAATCCCAGAAATTGATTCCCATGTCGTAACCGGCATGTAGAAGATCAGAAAGTCCTTTTATTCCCAACCGTCTAGTTTGAGCCGAGCTACCACCAAATCCCGACGAGCCGGTTCCCATGGCCATTCTCGACATTTTTATGCCCGTGTTCCCCAGTTCAACGATGTCATTGGGATGTATTTTCTTGTCTCTCGCGTATAATTGATACGGGAACATGCTTAGGGCTATCGATCCCGCTATCGTTTGGCTGATGAATTTTCTTCTTTTCATAATTGGCTGTTATATCATCTCATAATATAAAAACATCAGA
>CAYRRV010000058.1:3785-17618 GCA_964426725.1 uncultured Bacteroidales bacterium
CCAACAGGATAAGGATTTCAGACACCGTGGGTGTGGCTGAAGTTGCGAAAAGTTGAAGTGCAACGGTGAATGGCCTTGGCGAGAGGGATGGGGACGCGGCACTCGAAGAGATTGCTGCATGGATTTTTGTTAATATAGGTCATGAATCAAAAATGCGTTGTTGCTGGTATCACACTGCATGCGAGGATTACAAGCAATGCCAAGAGAAACATCGGGCTAAAAAAAGGAAAAATTGTTTATTGTAACAAAAAGCTAAAGCGATTGAAGTGGATTCATCTTTATAGTTAAAATATTTTTGTATTTTTGGATAACAAAATAATATAGACATGAGATATGTGCTAATTTTTATGATTTCAGGTATCTTTATCCCGATTAATGCTCAAAATTTAAAACTCCCACTTTACCCTGACAAGAATATCCCAAATTATGAGCAAACCGGCGAAAGCGAACAATGGGATACTACTGATATTGTTCGCGTCAGTAAAGTGCAAAAACCTGATATTGCTGTTTTCCTGCCCGCGAAAAAAAATGCAACAGGTGAGGCAGTGATTATATGTCCGGGGGGCGGCTATTATATTCTGGCATACGATTGGGAGGGCACCGACATTGCAAAATTCTGGAATTCAAAAGGTGTTGCGGCCATCGTACTGAAATACAGGCTACCCACCTCTAAGAGTCAGGTTGTGCCACACAAATCCCCGTTAATGGATGCCCAAAGGGCGATTCGAATGGTTCGATACAACGCGAAGGAATGGAATGTTAATCCCGGCAGGATAGGTATCATGGGATTCTCTGCAGGCGGGCACCTGGCCAGTACACTGAGCACCCATTTCGACACTGGGAACCCGGGAGCTGAAGATCCCGTGGAAAGGATCAGTTGCCGTCCTGACTTTTCAATACTCGTTTACCCGGTGATTTCCTTCACGGGGGATTTAATGCACTCCGGTTCAATAAAAGCTCTTCTTGGTGAAGAACCTGACCCCGATCTGGTAAAGTATTACTCTAACGAGTTACAGGTGAATTCTTCCACGCCACCAGCTATATTGATTCATTCAGGGGATGATAAAGGAGTTCCCGTTAAGAACAGTATCCTCTATTACGAAGCACTTATCGCGAATGGCGTAACTGCTGCAATGCATGTATATCCCTATGGCGGGCATGGGTATTCTCTTGCCGTTGGTAAGGGATATCTTGCCGGCTGGCCAGAGAGATGCCACGAATGGTTGAAGAATTTATTTGAAAATTGATTTCCAGATAAAAAATGGAAATTGAATCCCAACTGATGACATGGCTTCTTGAAGGAGATCCCTAAACTGCAACATTCTCTTCCCCGGAAGATCGAATGGTTGCCAACTCCTCATGGTCGAAATTCAGATATTTTTTTCTTGCTACAAGAAGCCCGCATCCAAAGGGTGCATATAATTTATGTCCGGAAAGGGCAAGGTAGTCAATCCCCAGTGCTTTCACATCCATGGTGCGGTGAGGTGCCAGTTGTGCCGCGTCCACCAGTAAGCGGGCTCCGTACTCTCGTGTCAGCTTGCTGATTCCGGCAATATCATTACAGGTGCCCAGAACGTTAGAGGCGCCACTAATTGCCACGAGTTTAATGAACTTTTCGCCATGTTTTTTTTCTTTATTATAGGCAGATAGTAATGTTTCAAGTTCTTCCGGGTCGAAAAATCCTTCTTCATCCACGTTTAAGTATAGTAAAGATGAATTCTGCAACATCCTCCATGGTAAATCGTTGGAAGAGTGTTCCATCAGGGAATTGACGATAACCGTTTCCTGATTTCCCGTGGTATATATTTCCAGATTCTCTTTTACCAGGTTAATAGCTTCTGTAGTATTCCCGGTAAAGAAGATATCATAATCACTAGCTGGAGCGTTCATGAAATCGGCACAAATCTTTCTCACATGATGCACTATCTCTTCCCGCGCATTGACGGGAAGGGACAGGGTTTTTTTATAAGCATCCCATACCGGACCGAAGGCAGGAGTACTCGCGCTATTGTCCAGGTTGATGTATTGTTTTGTTCCCGTCATGGTGGGTACATGAATATTTGCACCAATTAAAGTTTCTTTTAGTTTTTTCAATAATTTATCACCCTGGTATTTTTCCAGTTGGTCTGTGAATACATTACCACATGCATTTGAAAAATCCCTGTAATTATCCTTAAAAACATGACTGCCTTGTATTTTCGATATCATTAATGCTGTCGCGAAAGCGATAATATTTACTACGGCAGGTGTGCCGGGTTCAAATTTCTCATGTCCGTTTGCCCATAATACCCAATCGGTAGCCATGAGGCGTGTGGTACCTCCCCCGGTATGTAAAAAAGGTATTCGCGGTAAATATCTCTTCTGAATGGCCAGTGCTGTAACGCCAATAGGTATTCCAAGTTCATGGGTGGATATCTTTTCATATTGTTCCTGTTTTAGGCTTTCCCCCAGGAGTTTTCCATACCTGGGTGTGGAGAATATTACAGAATACCTGTCACTATTGAGACCAAGATAATCAAGAACAACTTTCCTGGCATCTTCAAACAGTTTGGTGGTTATAACCGATTTGTGCCCGCTGCCGCGGTGAACATTTGAATATGTCTCCAATACCCTGTAAATGGAGTTTGCCAGCCTGGTAAAAGGGTCATTGTTAACCTGGGAAGTCATACCATTTTATTTAATTCAAATATAATCATTGCAATATTGGTATGACACCCCAATCTTTAAAAAGTAACAAAAACTTAAAATTCATCATTTTTTTATCCGTGGTTAATCAAAATTGTATGAAACCATGGTGGACAATAAGGATACGGTAAAGGAAAAAAACGGTTTGCAAACGACCTGGAATCTTAACTACAAATCACTTGGCAACAATTAAATCATTATTTATTTTTATTTTTGAATAAAAATAAAGAAATGTATCAAACCCATAGAACATACATCAAGGCAGAAATGAAAATGTCTGAACTGGTTAAAGAAAACCCAAGATTATTACTTCTTCTTCAGAATTTAGATATAGATTTTGTAGTTAATGATAAAACCGTGTCACAAATATGTAGTGATTACTCGATGCCTTTACAACTATTTCTTTTATTCGGAAACCTTTATAATGGATTTTATCCCGATTCTAAAGGAATAGGTTCGGGGGAAGATATTATGCTTATTATCCGGTTTTTAAGAAAAAGTCACGATTACTACAAAACAGAAAAATATCCTGAAATTATTGGATTTATTCAGGATTTACAAGACAGGACTGGAAATGAAGAGGTTAAACTGATTGAGAAATTCTTCGAGGATTATTTTGGTGAAGTACTTGAACACCTGGACTATGAAGATGAAACTGCTTTCCCGTACTTTACCGGTTTGATAGAAGGAAAAAGTAAAATTTCAAAAACCAACTTCTCGGTTAATGAATACCGGGAACATCACACGGATATTGAAACAAAACTGGGTGATTTGAAAAATCTTCTTTTAAAACACATCCACATTTCAAATGAATTATCTTTAAGGCGAAAACTATTTTCATCTTTACTTGAACTGGAATATGATCTACAGATACATGCACTGATCGAGGAGAAAATTCTTTTACCCCTTGTTTCAGAAATTGAAAAAGCAGGTTGAATGGATAAGTGCAGGATAAATATTGCTATTGTTGAGCCTTCTGATATGGTTTTTGAAGGCTTGACCAATTTACTGCTAAAAGATAAAAGTCATTTTTTCATTTACAGGGTGAGCGGTCTTGATGAACTTTCCTTTCATTGCAATAAAGAGAAAATACATATTGTCATAATAAACCCCGTTGCTATAATTAACATCATTAACGATTTTAATAAACTCAAGAAAAAATTTAACCGGATAAACTGGATTGGATTAATATATTCATATTTTGAAAAAGATATCATATCCAAATTTAATGAGGTAATTAATATTGGTGATTCTGCCGGGATTATCTCTAATAAGTTAGTCCGTGTTGTTGAAAATTTCAATTGCGATGATTCCAGGCAGGAAGTTTTATCTGAAAGAGAAACTGATGTTCTTGTACAACTTTTAAAAGGTCTTTCAAATAAAGAAATTGCAGAAAAATTACATATAAGTAAACATACAGTAATAAGTCACCGGAAAAATATTGTTGAAAAAACAGGAATAAAAAGTCTTCCCGGCCTTACTATTTATGCTATTTCAAAAAAGATCATCCCGGTAGATTCCAGGTGAAAACTGCTAGAAATTGGGATGATCTGCCAGGAATTTCACCATTTTACGCGATTGTTTGCTTTAATATTTCAGATTTGCCATCAAGATTAAATAATATTAAACGATGGTATAATGGAAAGAATAATTTTTTTAATTCTATAGATATTCATTGTATTTCAAGCATATTTTGAGGAAAGTACGGATGCCATGCTTTTTGGCGATGTAAAATCAGCAAAAACAAATGACCATGAACCTTATGCCACGGTATCTGTAAAGGACACGAACATGGGAACAGTTGTGGTAGTTCATCCAACTTACAGCCTAATCCCCACCAATAACTACCTAATCATCGCTTAACAACCCAATCACAACATCACTTCCCTTATTTATATTGAGAATAAATTAGCTCCGTAAGCAATAAAACATGATGAAAACAAATTTTTAATTTGCCAGCATATATAAATTTGTGGATATTTTAAAAAAAAAATGGGGATTGTTCATGCAATCTTTCAACACGATTGAACACGATGGAGTTATAACAGATCTTGTTAATGGTACCGTGAAGGTGCAAGTGCAAAGATCTACTGCTTGTTCTGATTGTCACGCCAAGGGTATTTGTGGAGCCGGGAATGATGACCAGAACATGATTGTTTCTGTTACCGAAGGCAAAGAAGCATATCAACCGGGCGATCATGTAAGGGTTGTTATCCGCCAGGGACTGGCCTTAAGAGCGGTTTTTCTTTCCTATGTTTTACCCCTGGTAATCGTCATTGTTTCGCTGGTAATCTTTAGTTATTTTACAACTGAAGGATTAGCAGGAGTTTTAGCTCTTGTAATGCTGGTTCCTTATTTTTTATATTTGAAATTCTCTAACTCTAAACTGGAAAAACAATTTGCAGTAACAATTAGAAAAATCGGAGATAATTAGATATGAGTGATGTTGTATTATACACGATAATTTCATTAAGCGGGCTCGGGGCTGCTGCCGCTGTTATTCTGGCACTCGTTGCCAGGAAGTTCAGGGTTGAAGAAGACCCCCGGGTTTCGATGATTGAAGATATTCTTCCTGCAGCAAATTGCGGGGGATGCGGGTATGCCGGATGCCGGAATTTTGCCGAAGCGCTGGTCAATGCCCCGGATATTGGTGAGTTTCACTGTCCGGTTGGCGGCAATGAAGTTATGGAAAAAGCTGCTTCTATCCTCGGGAAAGAAATGGTGGCGCAAACCCCACTGGTTGCAGTAGTAAGGTGCAACGGGCATTACGATGCGCGTCCCCCTGTGAATACATACGAGGGTCCCAATTCCTGTGCTATTGAAAACGCCTTGTATGCCGGTGAAGGAAATTGTCCATATGGCTGTCTGGGACATGGTGACTGCGTTGTGTCCTGTAACTTCGACGCGATTCACATGAACCCGGAAACGGGTTTGCCCGAGGTGGTTGATGATAAATGTACAGCTTGCGGGGCCTGCGTGAAAGCTTGTCCAAGAGATATTATCGAGCTGCGAACCAAGAATAAAAGAGACCGGAAAATATACGTTTCCTGTATCAATGAAGAAAAAGGTGCTATTTGCGTGAAGAACTGCAAGGTAGCTTGCATTGGTTGCGGGAAATGCGTGAAGGTATGTCCTTTTGATGCCATTACCCTGGAGAATAATCTCGCGTATATTGATCCTGACAAATGCAGGTTGTGCCGTAAGTGTGCACCCGTGTGTCCGACCAACGCGATTATTGAAATAGGGTTTCCCCCGAGAAGGGTAAAACCGGAAGAAGACGCGGAAAAGGAGAAAGCCTCGGAGGGTAAGAAAATTGAAAAAAAATCAGATAATGAATAATCAATAAAACAGGGAGGAAAACCGTGTTAAAAACATTTCCAAGAGGTGGTGTTCATCCTGCAGAAAATAAAATGTCGGCAGGAAAACCAATCGAAATACTTCCCCTGCCCGATAACGTGATTATCCCGGTAGCCCAGCACCTGGGGGTGCCCTCAAAACCTTTGGTTAAGCGGGGGGATAAAGTACTAACGGGTCAGGTTATTGCCCAAAGTGAAGGATTTGTTTCCTCGAATATTCATGCCTCGGTTTCGGGAACTGTAAAGAAAATAGATCTTGTAATGGACAGTTCCGGTTATCGAAAAACAGCCGTTTTTATACAGCGTGAAGGCGATGAATGGATTGATGGGGTTGATTTATCCGATAAGTTGCTGACAGATTTTGATCTGCCTGCCGAAGAAATAACAAAAAAAGTACTGGAAGCAGGTATTGTAGGGCTGGGGGGAGCAACATTTCCTTCCCATGTGAAACTTTCGGTTCCAAAGGGGAAAAAGGCTGACACCCTAATTGTGAACGGCGTGGAATGCGAGCCTTATCTTACCGCCGATGAGGCTTTAATGACAGGAAAGGCTGCTGAAATTGCTGTTGGAATTAAAATTCTGATGCGGGCACTTGGGGTAGACCGAGCCATGATAGGTATAGAAAATAACAAGCCCGGTGCGATTCAGAAAATGAAGGAAGCGGTCGCCGGAGAACCTTCGATAACCGTGCATCCCCTGAAAGTAAAATACCCGCAGGGAGGAGAGAAACAACTCGTGAAAGCCCTGTTAAACAAGGAGGTGCCTTCCGGTGGGTTGCCCATTGATATTGGCGTGGTCGCCTTTAACGTGGGAACCATTTACGCCGCTTATCTCGCCATACAGAAAAAAAGGCCCCTCGTGGAAAGAGTTGTTACGGTGACAGGTAAAAAAATAAAATCCCCTGCAAACTTCATGGCGCGAATTGGCACACCTATATCTGCACTCATTGAAGCAGCGGGAGGATTACCTGAAAACACGGGAAAAATAATCAATGGTGGCCCGATGATGGGAAAAGCATTGAATAACCTGGAGGCTCCTGTTGTAAAAGGGAGTTCCGGTATCGTGGTTGTTGATGAATCGGAATCACACCGTAAAAAAGTAAGAAATTGTATACGGTGTGGCAAGTGCGTTACGGTATGTCCAATGGCGCTGGAACCATTCTTGTTACAATACATGACCAGCAAGGGAATGTTCGAGCAACTGGAAAAAGAAAGGGCGCTCGACTGTATGGAATGCGGTTCGTGCAGTTACATTTGCCCGGCCAACCGTCCTTTACTCGATTATATTCGGTATGGAAAATCAACCTTAAGTAAAATTATCAGATCAAGAAAGAAATAATGAACAAGCTTGTAGTTTCTCTCTCGCCCCATGATCAGAGCGATTATTCAGTTAGTAAACTCATGTTTGGCGTGATCATTTCCATGATACCGGCGCTTGCCGTATCGGTATATATTTTCGGTATTCCCGCAATTCTGGTCACCCTGGTTTCAGTTCTCTCGTGCATGATATTCGAGTACCTGATCCAGAGGTTCATGCTCAAAACTGAAACCACCTTGTCAGATGGCTCGGCTATTGTAACCGGGGTTTTACTCGCCTTCAATGTACCCCCGAATCTTCCCCTCTGGATCGTGGTTACAGGAGCCCTGGTATCTATTGGAATTGCTAAAATGACCTTTGGCGGGTTAGGAAATAATCCATTTAATCCCGCTTTGATAGGCAGAGTATTCCTTTTGATTTCCTTTCCGGTCCAAATGACTTCCTGGCCATTACCTAAAGGGTTTGAGACACCTCTTACCGATGCCGTTACAGGAGCTACACCCCTGGGAGTTATGAAAGAAGGATTGAAAGACGGGAAAAGTGTTGATCAGCTCATGGAACAAATTCCTTCACACATGGAACTTTTCATGGGTAACATGGGCGGTTCCTTGGGAGAAATTGCCGGTTTTGCCCTGGTTATTGGTCTCATCTACATGCTGTACCGGAAAATTATCACCTGGCATATTCCCGTGTCTCTCTTAGGCTCCATAGCTGTCTTTACCGGGTTGCTCTGGTTGATTAATCCCGAGAAAAACCCGGATCCGATCTTCCATTTACTTACAGGTGGAGTTTTGCTGGGTGCCATATACATGGCAACCGATTATGTAACTTCACCCATGACCAAAAAAGGGATGCTTATTTTTGGCGTGGGAATAGGTGTTATCACGGTTGTTATACGCGTGTGGGGAGCATACCCGGAAGGTATTTCATTTGCTATTCTCGTAATGAACGCGTTTGTTCCCTTGATAAACAGGTATGTTAAACCGAAACGCTTTGGAAAGGAGGTGAAACATGGCTAAGAAAGAATCAACACTCGTGAGCATGTTAGTCACGCTATTCTTTGTTACTGCCGTGGCCGGCACATCCCTGGGATTTATATACGAGTTGACTAAAGAACCCATAGCAAAAGCAAAACTGGCCAAAAAAACGCGGGCAATACGGGATGTTGTTCCCGGGTTCGATAACAGCCCGCTCGAGGATGCCTACAAAAAGGCGGTTAACGGCGACAGCCTTGTCTTGTATCCTGCCCGTGAAGGAGGCAAGCTTGTTGGAACGGCCGTTGAAACCTTCACCAACGAGGGATTTAGCGGGGAAATCAGGTTAATGGTAGGTTTATTGCCTGACGGAACCCTGCACTCGATTTCAGTACTGGAACATAAAGAAACACCCGGTTTGGGTGATAAAATAGAGAAAGGCAAATCAGAGTTCCCGGTTCAGTTTGAAGGAAAAAACCCGGGTAATTTTAAATTGGAAGTTAAAAAGGATGGTGGTGACGTGGATGCCATAACCGCTTCAACCATAACATCAAGGGCATACTGCGAGGCAGTTGAAAAAGCCTGGAAAGCATACATGGAAAAATAAAGACTATCAGATATGAATCAGTTACAAAATTTCACCAAGGGATTTTTCAAGCAAAACGCGGTTTTTGTTTTGTTCCTGGGGCTTTGTCCGACCCTGGGTGTTACTACCTCGGCCTTCAACGGCCTGGGAATGGGCGTGGCCACTACCTTCGTGCTGGTGATGTCGAACCTGGTGGTATCTGTCATCAAAGACTTCATTCCGGACAAGGTCAGGATTCCTTCTTTTATTGTTATAATAGCGTCATTCGTGACGATTGTTGAGTTGGTGATGCAGGCTTATTTACCGGAACTCTTCAGGCAACTCGGTGTATTTATCCCGCTTATTGTTGTTAACTGTTTAATCCTGGGGAGAGCAGAGGCTTTCGCTTCAAGAAACACGATTACTACATCAATAATTGACGGACTGGGCATGGGCCTGGGATTCGCGATGGCGCTTACAATGCTGGGTGCTGTCCGTGAATTACTGGGTAGCGGAAGTTTAACTCTTATACCGGAATTGCTGGAGTTCAGTATCTTTGATGGCGATGGCTTGCTGATATTCGTGCTGGCTCCCGGTGCATTTATCGCCCTCGGGTATCTTATCGTAATAATCAATAAAATTAACAAGAAAACAGCTTAATACATGTACTCATGGAATATATTATTATAATAATATCCGCGGTTTTTGTTAACAATATTGTACTGGCACAGTTTCTCGGGATTTGTCCTTTTATTGGAGTCTCCGGGAAAGTGGAAACTTCCGTGGGAATGACCGGTGCAGTTACTTTTGTCCTGGTAATTGCCACGTTGTTCACCTACCTGATATACCATTATATTTTAATCCCCTTTGGCATCGGGTACATGCGAACCATAACTTTCATTCTCGTGATTGCCTCGCTTGTTCAAATGGTGGAAATCATGCTAAAGAAGATCAGTCCTGCCCTGTATCAGGCCCTGGGAATCTTTCTGCCGCTTATAACCACCAATTGCGCGGTGCTGGGAGTAGCCGTACTGGCCACGCAGAAAGAATTTAACCTGATCGAGAGTGTGGTTTACGGGGTGGGTAATGCCCTGGGTTTCGGACTGGCCCTTATTACCTTCTCTGGGATTAGAGAACATTTGGAATTACTGGATCTCCCCAAGGCAATGGAAGGTGTACCTATCGCCTTTGTTATTGCAGGATTAATGGCACTGGCATTCATGGGTTTTTCCGGTATCGTGTAAAAATTACTATTTGGATTTCTTTAACACTCTTGATTATGAGGTTAAACAGAAATTTAACTGGACATTAAAATTGATTTCACAGCTTGATAGAGTTCCTGATAAGTACTTTAAGTATATCGAGGATTCAACAGGATTGTTTGAGATAAGAGTTGAGTTTGGGAGCAATATCTACAGAGTTTTTAGTTTTTTCGACAAAGGATAGCTGGTGATTCTGGTAAATGGATTTCAAAAAAAGAATCAAAAGACTCCGAAAAAAGAGATTGAAAAAGCAGAAAAACTAAAAAAGAAGTATTTCGATGAAAACTTGGAGTAATGATTCAGGAGCTTAGAAAAGAGAATGGATTGACACAAGAACAATTAGCTAATAAATGTGGTACTACCAAGACTTATATTTCTAGGATTGAGAATAATGCTTCTGATATCAGATTATCGACTTTAATGAGGATAGTTCGAGAAGGATTTGGTCGCCATTTAAGATTAAGTATATAAATAAAAGGCACATACGCCCTACACGCGGTCATAAAACATTGGGGGCGAAGTGGTTATTCGAGCTCATCAGTTTCAATAATGAAGAATATTGCCGAAGGTTTTGAACGCAAAAGCAATAATGAATTTAAGCACTTTCTCTATATAGCCAAAGGTTCGTGTGGCGAAGTACGTTCAATGCTTATTATCGCACATGAACTAAAAAAGATAAATTCTTCAGAATATGAGACATTGCTTCTCTTTCCCTTGAAATATCAAGAATATTATTTGGATAAATCAATAAATTATAAATTCTAAAAAATGAAATCATGAAAATTAATTTATTAAAAACGGTACTGCTACTTTTAACTTGTACCTTTTCCTTTTCAACTGCCTTCGGGCAAAGTCCCGAAAAAATGAGCTACCAGGCAGTGATCCGCGATGCAGGTGATAATCTGATAACCGACACAGAGGTTGGTATGCAGATCAGCATTTTGCAAGGCTCGGCAAGCGGAGAAGAGGTGTATGTTGAGACGCAGGAACCAACTACCAATGCCAACGGGTTGGTAAGTATTGAAATCGGAACCGGAACAACAAGCGATGATTTTTCAGCTATTGACTGGGCTGACGGGCCATATTTCATCAAAACCGAAACCGACCCGGAAGGTAGCACAAATTACACCATTACTGGCACAAGTCAATTGTTGAGCGTACCCTATGCTTTACATGCAAAAACGGCTGATACAGTAACTGGTGGAATAACCGAAACCGATCCTGTTTACGAATCATCAGTAGCAAGTGGCATTACGGGTGAAGATACCACCAATTGGAACAACAAATTGGACAGTGAAAGCGACCCTGTATTTGATGCATGGGACAAAGATTATGCTGATTTGATCAACATCCCTGATTTAAGCGATACGGTAAATTATCTTACAGACGAAACTGACCCTGTTTACGAATCATCAGTGGCAAGTGGCATTACGGGTGTAGATACCACCAATTGGAACAACAAATTGGACAGTGAAAGCGACCCTGTATTTGATGCATGGGACAAAGATTATGCTGATTTGATCAACATCCCTGATTTAAGCGATACGGTAAATTATCTTACAGACGAAACCGACCCAATCTTTACAAGCAGCGAGGCAGCTAACATTACAGCTACAGATATTACCAATTTGGATAATCTTTCCGGAACGAATACAGGAGACCAAGACCTGAGTACACTGGCAACCAAAACCGCATTGGGCGATTCCACAGCACAGGTACGCAATGAAATTCCCGATGTAAGCGGATTTATAAGCAGCGAAACAGATCCTCAGGTTGGCACCAATAGTCTGAATTATCTTTCAAAATGGGATGGTTCAGCACTTGTTTCATCAACAATATTTGATAACGGTAATGTCGGGATTAATACTACGGACCCTGATGCAACGCTTCATGTTAATGGTGATGCACATATAACTGGCGATTTAGTTGTTGACGGGTCAACTACAGGTGAAGTTATGCTTGACAATTCAATTAATGATTTATCAGGAACCGGCATGATGACTCATGGAACTGTTGACGACAATGCCACGGGTATAGGTGCTGCTCTCTATATGGCTTCAGACGGCAACTATGAAGAGGCAAATGCCGGTGCTTTGGCAACTATGCCCTGTGTTGCATTGGCTCTTGAGACAGGTACCGGAGACAAAAAAGTATTACTTCAGGGAAATATTCGAAACGATTCATGGACATTGACTCCCGGAGGTATGATGTATGTTTCTCTTGTCACCGGAAAATTAACACAAACCAGACCGTCAGCAACAGGTGAACAAGTGCAAATTGTTGGATATGCAACAAGTACAAATACTATATTCTTCAATCCTAACCTGATGCTGATTGAAATTAAATAGATCAATGATGAAAAGAGTATTTTTATATTTAATAATCGGAACTCTATACTACCATGCTTTCGGGCAGGGAGTGGAAAGAGTAGGAGAATCTTCTGCAAGTAGCATCTCTAAAATAGGATCTGTTCCTGTCAATACAGCATCGAAAATTGGTGATGTAATAGCACCAGGTTCTTATAAAAGTTGTAAGGAAATCAAGGATAATAATCCGGGTGCAGCAGATGGTTTATACACTATTGATCCTGATGGAGAAGGTGGGGCAGATCCTTTTGACTGTTATTGTGATATGACCACCGACGGTGGTGGATGGACGCTGGTTACAGTTCATAGTGATGATGGTGAAGCAAACTGGACATTTAACAACAGGGAGCTATACTATAATGAGACCTTCATTGGCAACATTAATCAGCTGCATCGTGACTATAAAGGAGAGGCTATGGTTAGGCTCACTTTTCATGACGTGCTGACTGTTCATGCACCATCAGGAGTATGGGCAGCATACCATGGTGTTGGCAATGGGACTTTATCGCTGGGAGAGCATATCACTTCGATACCTTTTCCTAACTGCCCAACATCTCCAGGTGCCTCTATGTCAGCCGGCACTTTGGTGCAAAGCGGCACCTCTCTTTGTAACACAGATCTATACTTCAATGTAGGAGACAGAGACGGGCAAAACCTGACCTACTGTAGGAACCTTTCAAATACCTACAATAACGCCACCTACGGTCCAGCCTGGAGTGTTAGTAATAATAGTGGTTGTCCTTTCGATGATCCTGGCACACACAGTAGTCTGGGTGTTGATTATCAGGATAAAGATACCGAGCGATCGCCGGTTGGCTTTGGATGGGCAATCGATGGCAATACAGGGACCACCGGGACAGGTGCTAATCATATGAAAATTTTTGTCAGGTGAAAAGGGAATAATGTCATTCCTTCTATCTGATGCTCTATAAAAATATTGTGGAAAAGAATCAGGAAAAGATATGGGTAAAGAGCGAGAAAACGAGTTTAAATTGCCGCGAATGTCTAAAACCTTGGAAGTAATCGGCGAATGCAATGTGCCTCCTACGTTTTAAACATAGCAACATCTTGACAAGTATTCACTCTGAAACCCGCACTGTACATGTAGCCAAAAGTTACTAACAAGGCTAAATGAAACGTCCTACACGATTATGAATCAAAAAAATAAAAAAATTAGTCGTTGATTGATTTTGATTTTATACTTTTGCGGCTTATGAATTCTCATGTTAGGAATATAACAAACAAATCTTTTGCAATCCTTATGATTGGAATAATGGGATTGTTAATTGCTAACAAAGGATTATTTAC
>CAYRRV010000059.1:0-16461 GCA_964426725.1 uncultured Bacteroidales bacterium
CTAAAGAAACCCTTAAAAAACTCTCTCGGGAAGCATACGTGCAGCCATTGAATAAGCTTACAGATCAAACTGTTGCTCCTGAAGGTACCATAACTTTAGATGCAGGGTCTGGATTTGATTCGTATATCTGGTCCGATGGAAAAAACCAACAAATGAATACACTAAGTAATATTAATTCAGATATTACTGACTTGAGTGTGTTGGCTATTAATGAAGATGGATGTTATTCTGATACTATTTCTATTTTCGTTAGTACATCATCTGTGTCACATAATGATTTCAAACCGGAAATTAAAATGTGGCCATGTCCGGTACAAAATGAATTGTACATTTCTTTTGATCAGGTTCCTGCCAGCAAAATCGAAGTTTATAATCTTGGTGGACAATTAGTATTTGCCTCTGTGGATCTACATGCAACGAATGTATTTAGTTTAAAAAATCTGGATAACGGTCCATTTGTTATTAAATTCTACTTTGATGATATAGTGGTTTCGGAAAAAATCATTAAGTATTAAAAAAGGTCAACTCTGAATAGTTTGTTCTTCTTGATTTAAAACTTGTAACACAAGGATAATTTGCAATTTTACAAGCATATAATTTTTTATTTTACTGGTCTTGTGGAACTTATCATTAAAAAATTTATTCATTCCTCTTTGTGAAATAATGAAAAATTTTTTAATGAAAGTTTCATTTGAAAAGATGGATTATAAAGATACTTAAACCGTAAAAAAGGAAAATCATGAAAAGAATTATACTTTATCTATTCCTTTCTTTTTCTGCTGTTTTGGCAACAAATTCGCAGACTTTAATCGACAGTCTCGTTGCCTATTACCCGTTCAATGGCAATGCCGGTGACTCAAGCGGGAATAATAATCATGGGACTGCAGAAGGAACGCAACTGACAGTTGACATCCTTGGAAAAGTAAATTCTGCTTACCACTTCGACGGGACCGATGATTACATACTTCTTGACACTGCAATAATTTTACCCGGTGAACTTACAATTTCAGCGTGGGTCAAATTTGACAGCCTTCCTCAAAAAACAGCCTATATTTTTTCCACTAGGGACCAATGCCCCTCTAATTCACGAGGATGGTCCACCTCGAGCCTTTGCTATGATCCCGGTAATGGACTTGTTTACGGCGTAAAAGAAACGGAAAACTGCAGCGGGGGGTATTCATCTGATTTTTACCGCGCAGAAGGATTTTCCATGAAAAAAGATGTATTTTACTTTGTAACAGTGACGGTAACCAACAACAACAAAGAAGGCCGGGCCGTGAGCTTTTTTGTCAATGGCAAAGAATACGCTGCCAGGCAATATATAAATTATTCAACTGATGACGCGTTTAATGGCTCAAATTACAAAACATTCATTGGGGCTTATACAAATGAAGGCCCTGTAGACCTTAACTCTTTTACCGGCGTGCTTGATGATATCAGGATCTATAACCGCGTTTTAGGCAGCCATGAAGTAAACACGTTATATGACCATGTTTCCTTCGAGGATACCCTTTTTATCGTGGAACAACCCGAAGATGCGGGGGTCTACCCAGGGAGCAAACATGAACTAAACACACTTGGTTTTGGTAAAAACCTTCATTACCAATGGTTCAGAAATGACGTTGAAATCCAGGATGCCGATTCTAATATTTTCATTGTTGACAACATGTCAGAGGCCGATACAGGGTCGTATTTTTGCAAAATTTTTAATTCTTCAGACACGGTTTTTACAGATACCGTGATATTAACTTGTGACTTTAAATCGGCCCTGGTTGCCTATTACCCCTTTAATGGCAACGCCAACGATTCAAGCGTGAACAATAACCATGGCAGCGTCAATGGCGCCCAATTGGACAAAGATGCCCTTGCCAGGGAAAATTCCGCTTATCATTTTGACGGGCAGGATGATTACATTGAATTATCCGAGGCCATTGTACTTGAAAATGAACTGACCATATCTTCATGGGTAAAATTTGACAGCCTGCCTGGCAGACAGGCAACCATCTTTTCAACCCGGCAACAATGTGCTTCATCTTCACGCGGGTGGTCTCCGTCTTGTCTATATTATAAACCTGATCATGGGTTGATGTACACGGTGTATGAAACAACCAATTGTTTCACGGGCAGTAGTTCCGATGATTACAGGGCAGATGGCTTCTTTCCAGAGGAGAATAAATATTATTTTTTCACGGTGACAGTGAAAAACAACAACAAGGAAAGCCGCACTGTCAGATTTTTTGTCAATGGAAAAGAATATCCAATGGTGCAGGTCCGCGACCATGGTTCTGTTCAGGCCTTCAATGCAACTAACTACAAAAGTTTGATAGGGTTGTACACATACGGTTATTCAACCGGCACTTATCCCTTCACGGGTGTTATCGATGAATTGAGTATTTATAATAGGGCGCTGGAGCCGGAATTAATAGATTCAGTATATCGCGATATTTATGATGCCGATACGATCATCCTGATCAACCAGCCGGAAGATAAAAGGATAAAGGAAGGGTCAAAGCTGCATTTGGAAATACTGGCCATGGGCAAATCAATCAACTATCAGTGGTACAAAGACGGACAAATATTGATGGGGAATACCTCTTGCTCATTAATTGTCGATGAAATGGCAATAGAAGACACGGGGAGCTATTTCTGTAAAATTTTTAACGATACAGACACGGTCTTCACTGATACGGCACAAATCACATACTACCTCGAAGAAGGGCTTTTGGCTTATTACCCCTTCAACGGCAATGCAAATGATGCAAGTGGCAATAATTTTCATGGAACAGTGAATGGCGCCATATTGACCAATGATGTAAAAGGGGATCTAAATTCAGCCTACTATTTTGATGGCAATGCCTACATAAATTGTGGTGACGATTCATTGCTCAACCAGGATTTCAAAGCCTTTACCCTCACAGCGTGGATTTACCCTGAACATATCAATGAGGATGTGAGAATTATCAATAATCGTGGAAAGGGTGCTTTTAGTGGCAATTATGCAGGTTATCAAATGAAAATAATGAATTCTGATAATAAATGGGGTTTTCATGAATCTGCAATTCAGGACAATTCTTCGAACGCTTATTATTTAGACTCGTCCAAATTAAATGATTATGGGAAATGGTACCATGTAGCAATGGTCTATAGTAATCCGAATATTTACTTCCTTGTTAACGGCGAAATTGTTGACAGCTTAGATGATGGTGGTTTGGTGGACATTTCAAATGACCTGCCCACGGTGATTGGTTCAGCGATTGCCGAGGACGGAAGCCTAACGGGTACACCTGCACAATCATTTAAAGGCATAGTTGATGAGGTGAAAATATACGACAAAGCGCTTGGTGCCGAAGATATAAGCATGGCTTATCAAGCAGAAAGAAATATTGCACCTGATGAAGGTTTACTTGTCTGGTACCCTTTCAACAGCGATGCAAAAGATGCCAGTGGCAATGGGTTTCATGGAACGGTAACGAATGCCCAACTGGTAGATGACCCACAGGTTCCCGGCAATAAGGCATATTACTTTGATGGTGTGGATGCCCATGTTAATGCCGGTGATTCACCGGAGCTGGAACTGGTGGACAATTTCACATTGCAGGCATGGATAAAACCAAACGGCTTTACTGACAATGATATGGGGTCAATAATAAATAAAGAAGGAGAATATGATTTTCGTGTTACTCCAACGGGTTATTTGAATTATGTTTTTTATACCTCCCTGGCAGGATGGACCAATACATCCACGGGGATATCAATTGATGACCGGCAATGGTCGTTAATTACCATAACTTTTTCCAACAAAATACTCAAAGCTTATAAAAACGATCAAATGCTCTATACATCTGAAAGGTCAAATGTTATTTCGGGTGACAGGCATCCTGATGAAAACGAGCTCCATATTGGAGGCAGGCAACATGGTTCTTCCTTTTTTAAAGGATTAATTGATGAAGTGAAGATTTATAAAAGAGTGCTGGATTCAACTGAAATTTCCAATGCCTACAACAGGGGGAGGTCAACCCAGGGACAGGTCATTGATGTTTACGATACGGTCAGAGTGGAAGTATTCGACACTGTCACGGTGACCGATACGTTGCTGATTGATGTTGAATTTTCCTCTGTTGACGGGCTGAAAATTACCACTATCAAGATATATCCGAACCCTGCCAATGATATCGTTTACATAAGCCTTCAGGATGAAAACGTGATTCGGGACCATACGATTAAAATCATGGATGTCAGCGGAAAAGTTATCCATGAATCGACACTGGATACCGATATGACAGAAATTAGCCTTGACAGTTTTGGCAAGGAGGGGCTGTATTTTATCCAAATACTGGATGATTCCATGCAAATCATAGATACAAGAAAAATAATTTTAAAATAAATTGACGGGCTGTCCCGCGGTTGTGGAACAACCCTTTAAAAATAAAGGAAAAAAATCATGAAAATTAACTTACTGTCATTTTGCTTTCTTTTAATAGCAAACCTTTCGGCGTATTCCCAGCGTTGGGCACAACAAGGAGAAACTATTACTGGGATTGAAAAAAATGATTGTTTTGGCGCCTCGGTTAGTTTGAGTGCCAATGGAAATATCATGGCTGTTGGAGCCAGCGAATACATGGTGACCCCGGGAAAAGGATATGTAATAGTATATCAATGGAACGGATCCGGGTGGATACAAAAAGGGTCAACAATAAATGGCATCGAAGTTGAAGATGCTTTTGGAGCGGCTGTCAGCTTGAATTCGACCGGCAATATATTGGCCATAGGTGCCAAAGAGGGCGATACAACAGGGTACGTGAAAGTATATTCCTGGAATGGCAGTTATTGGATAATAACCGTAAAATCACAAACAATATTTTTGTAAATATTAGCGATGGTGAAATTTAAAAATGATTCGAATTACATTAATCATTAATATTAATCTAACAATTTATAAATATGAAAACAACATTAACTCTTGTATTATTTGCTTTAATAAGTTTTTCTGCCTTTTCCCAAAGATGGATACTAAAAGGGGATGCAATTTATGGTGATGAAAATGATCATTTGGGAAATAGTGTGTCATTGAACCAAAATGCTGACATTTTTGCTGTCGGTGCTTATAATTCTAATAATGGAAAAGGATACGCCCAGGTATACCGGTGGGCGGGCTCGAATTGGACGAAAAAAGGGAACAAGTTTCAGGGAGATTCTCTAAATGACTTTTTGGGTTATAGTGTAAGTCTAAATGCTGATGGAAACGTATTATCAATTGGTGTTCCTTATGAAGGGCCTAAGGTATAGCTAAAGTATATTATTGGAATACAAATCAATGGTCACAAAAGGGCTCGGATATTGTTGGAAAAAATAATGGCGAAGCATTTGGCACATCCACGTGTTTGAGCAAAGATGGAAATTCTGTAGCCATAGGGGGAGTTCAAAATACCCAAAATGATACAGTCCCCGGTGTAGTAAGAATATACAATTGGAATGGAAGCGAATGGGTGCAGAAAGGCAACGATATTTATGGTGAAGCACCAGGTGATAAATTTGGGCACGCATTAAGCTGGAACGATAATGCGTCAATTTTAGCAGTAGGAGCCTATTTTATGAAAATTGGAGATAATTATTACGCCGGACAGGTCAGGGTTTATAAATGGAACGGAAGCGATTGGATGCAACACGGATCTGATATTGAAGGAGAAGCCGGATATTTCACGGGGATATCTGTATCTCTTGACTCCACGGGTAACACGTTGGGTGTTGGTTCTTCAGGATATAATCTTATGGACGGTATGGCAGCGATATACAATTGGAATGAAACAGATTGGGATTTGAAAGGAAATAAACTTTATGGAAATACGGATCAATCATTCGGATCAAATCTACAATTGACATCTGATGGAGAAAAAATAGCAATTGATAAAAATATCTTCTCCTGGAATGGTAGTGAATGGATACATGATGGTGGAACTATTCCTGCTAAAACTTCAAAAATATCATTTACCGGAGACGGAAAACATGTAGCTATTGGCAAGGAATATAATAATACAAACGGAACAAATGCCGGTGCAGCCATGGTATATAAACTCTGCTATGATAGTTATGATACAATAACCGTCAGTGAATGCGAATATTATACCGCCCCAAGCGGAAAAATATTGGATACATCCGGGGCATTTAATGATACAATTGCAAATACATCCGGCTGCGACAGCATTATCACGATAAACCTGACTATTCATAATGCTACAGACACTGCATTCAGCATTGCAGCCTGCCAAAGTTATACCTCACCAGGCGGAAAGGTATGGGACCAGGATGGTATATTCAATGACACTATCCTGAATGCTGCCGGTTGCGACAGCATCCTTACCATTGATCTAACCATCTTTGAAACCGCTTATGATACACTGACATTAACGGAATGTATTGGTTACGTATCTCCCAGCGGAAAATATACATGGACAGAATCAGGCACTTATACTGATACAGTCGTTACTTCAAAAGGTTGTGACAGTATAGTAACCTTTCACCTGACAATTAATGAAGTAGATATTTCTGTAGAAGTTTCTGAAAATGAATTAACTTCCAATGCCACTTTTTCAGCATACCAGTGGTTGGATTGCAATGATAATTATTCCGAAATACCCGGTGCAACAAGACAAGTATTTTCTCCTTCAGCAGATGGTTCTTATGCCGTGGAAGTTACAGCAAGCAATGGTTGCGTGGATACTTCTTTTTGTTATTTTATAGGAACTTCCAATATTGCAAAAAATAATTTTGGTGACGCGTTGAATGTATATCCCAATCCAACCGAGGGTAAAATAACGATCGATTTAGGAGACTTTTATCAAAATGTAACACTGGAACTAAAAAATACAAATGGGCAGGTAGTGTCATCAGCTAATCATGGATCTGGAAGGACATTTGAATGTTTGGTGCCAGGGCCTTCCGGATCTTACCTTTTAAATATAAGGACAAAAGAAGTAAAAGAAGCGGTGGTTAAAATCATAAAGAAATAATATATCAAACATATTAAAAATGGAGGTCGCGGCTGTTGAATCGGTTTTAGATGACAAAACCGAAGCAGGAAGCCGGACGGCAACAGCAAAATTGAAATTGATTTTTTCGCCAATAAATACCCCTACTTAAAAACGCTTGAAATAGTGGGGGCATTTGAAAAATATGGTGCTCAATAAATAAGGCTCATTCAGGCATGAAAACATTTATTTTAAAAGGTATTTTTTACAAGCTTTGAATTACTTTAATCGTTTTGAGCGCATTGTTGATAGGAATATCTTTCATCATTTTTACCGGTTACCCGGATGGTGCAAAAGCTCTTGTTTTGACAAATATTATTTTCCTGACCTTCGGGTTGATGGTGTATTTATTTCTTCAGTCGCGAAGCAGGTAAGCTCAGGCTAACCAATGAAAATATTATAAAATTAAAGTTTGGCCGGGAAATAATAATAGGATTTGAAGAAATTACTGAAGTACAGTATTCCGATAGGCAAATTATTCCTGGTTTTGTAATAAAATCCTTATCAGAAAAAATAGTCATACCCAAAACCGCGAGATTTAATGAAATCTACGAGGAAATAAAAGTTAAACTCCTTGAAGAAAAAATAAATAACTAAAGTTTCGCACTAAAATAAATTGTTGAAAAATAATGAAATAAGAGATAAAAAAAGTAGCATGATATTTGGTCAATACGCTGTAAATTAGTATATTAACCATGTCTTCCAAAACATAATATCATGCTACAGAGTAAAGATATAAATAAGATTTCAGAATTAAAAAACGGTTTTTCAACTCGATGGCTTGAACCGGATTTTATATTAAGTTCTTTGAAGTGTTTTTCATTTTCAGCTGTTTGTAAAAGCTTAAATCCTTTTAAAAGAGAGGTTATAGTTTTGAGATGATTTTCAGCATCTTGATCAGCCTTCCATTTCTTGAAATTGATTCGGTTCATTCACTCACGGGAAGTGCAATAGCTAATCATATTAGTGCACGAAAAGATGTGTTCTACCGGCTCAAGAACAGTTCCAATATTTGTTGGAGGCTTATATTGTGGATGTTTTCGATGAAATTTACCAAGTTGGTAATCTCACAAGCTTCCACGGATGCAGATACTCCAAAATGCCTTATTTTTGATGACAGCATGATTGAAAAGACTGGGCGATATATTGAAAATGTTTCCAGGATGTTCGATCATGTAACCAAGCGATTTGTTCTTGGTTTCAAGCTTTTGACAATGGGATATTGGGATGGCACCTCCTTTATTCCCCTTGATTTTTCATTACATAGAGAGGGAAAGGTAGCAATAAAGACAAGCCTTATGGTTTGAAAAAAAGAGAGTATAAAAAGCAGTATCGCAAGGCAAGAGAAAAAGGCTCGTTTACTGATGTTCGGGCAAAAGAATCGGATACATCCAAGATCGAGTGTGCATTAAAGATGTTATGGTATGCCATATCCCAGGGTTTAAAGGAAGATTACGTGTTAATGGATAGCTGGTTTACATGCGAGGCTTTTGTTAAAGCCGTGAGACGTGTAAAAAATCAAACAGTCCATTTAATAGGAATGTACAAAACACCTAAAACCAATTTTGATTACCTTGGTGAAAAATTAACACATAGTCAAATTCGCAATAAGCCCGGCAAGGTAAAGCGATGCAGGAAACTCAGGTTGCATTATAAAGAAGCATTGGTAAATTATAATGGTGTTGAAATTCAATTATTTTTTAGCCGCAAGGGAATAAATGGCAAATGGCGTGTATTTATTACAACAGATACTGAACTTTCATTTTTGAAGATGATAGAGATATACCAGATACGCTGGACTATTGAAGTTTTTTTCAAGGAAGCCAAGCAATTGCTGGGGTTGGGTAGATGCCAATCGAATGATTTTGATGCACAAGTAGCAGATGTTACAATCACAATGGTACAGCATATTCTACTCACATTGAAGTATCGCTTCGAGGTGTACGAGTCAAAAGGCGCTCTCTTCGGTCAAGTGAAAGAAAATATTATTCGTGGTTCTATTTATGGTTTGTACTTTTTTCTACTTCACAGCCTTCTGTTTAAACCAGGATGGACTGAACCGCGGCTTAACAGGCTGCACGATTTCCCTTCTCGAGGGGGTTAACCTGTCGAGTAAGGCTTTTGATACCATGTAATTCCAGCGGGTGGATATGTAACTGGGAAAATACCGGTACAACATGATCTTTCTTTGTCCCGGGTTCGTCCGGTCTGATGAGCCATGCGTTACTCCATCAGTAAATACCAAGGCATCACCAGCATTCAGGTACAGCTCTATCATGTTCTCGGCTTGCGCGGCTGGACCGGAATAGTTGACAACATTTTGACCGGAATCTTCTTGCCTTCGATAATGGGGATGAGGTTGGGTAACCTTATGGCTTCCGGGAACAATCGTGGTGGCCCCATCACCCGGGCCTATATCCTCTAATGCTGTAATTACATTCAATTGACCGGCATTCCAATGTTGGTTGTGCTTGAATTGGGATGTAAACCAGGGTAAATGCCCGCCCGAGTGAAGGCCAATATACCCACCGGATTCCCTGATATTAATCAGGCATTCATTTAATGATATGTTTTTGCCGGTTACCCCTGGCCCAATGTATTTTCTCACGTGATCGATCCATGCTGGATTATCAATCATTTCCTCGAAAACTTCACCTCCTTCAATTATGTTCTGGTAATTTACACCATCCTTGCCCATGTAAGTATGTACTTCTACATCACCAATCCATTTTCCTTCCTGATCTTCCTCGAAAACACCAGCGTCAGATGCCTGAGCGGGATGATCCTCAATCCATTTTAGTATTTTTTTTCTTTGTTCTTCTGTTATCGCGTTTTTTATAACAAAATAGCCATTTAAATCAAAAAGATAATCTTGTACTTCTCGTGAATGTTTATTCATATGCTTTTCCATAATTTTTTGTTTTTAGGTAATCATTCTTTCGGTGGACATCAAAGATCATGAAAAATACACTTTACTTTGCATGCCTTGTTGGATCTAAACACGCTTCAAAATATTTCTAAATCAATTGTTAATACAAAGTTAAGCCTGTTGTATTGTTTCTCTTACACGGTAATTGCTGAAAAATATCAATATATTGCTTACGGTTTGTCGGGGTTATATAAAACGGGAAATAAAATTCCGGGGGTTTTAAAAATATACTTTTCCATGAAAAATTTTGGTGGGTAGAAAAATAAATATATCTTTGTAAAAAAGATAACAGAGGATAACAGGGGATAATAAAGGGTAATAGATATTTATTAAAACTCGTGATGCGCGTGATGGTTACCATTTCAATATTGGCCAGACAGGCTAATCGCACGAAAATTACCCATGGGCTTAAAGTGGATTTGAATAGTGAAAAGGAAAAAAAAGCTGAGACACCAAACCCTGTTCAATAAACGCTATTCACTTTAAAACAATTATATATGTACGGTTTAGCAATTATTGATTTGGTAATGATAGTATTGTATTTCCTCGTGGTACTTGGAATGGGATACTATTCGGCCCGCCGGATAAAAAATCAGGAAGATTATTTTTTAGGGGGCAGGCGTTTCGGCAAACTAATACAAACATTCGCGGCTTTCGGTCAGGCTACTTCTGTTGAGAATGCCGTGGGTATGACAGTGATTACAGCCAGGAACGGGATCGCGGGAATACTTCAAACCATCTCCGGGGTTTTTTACATGCCCCTTTATTGGATCACTTCCATTTGGTACCGGAGGTTAAGGACCATCACGCTGGGCGATTTTTTTGAAGAAAGATTTGAATCTAAAGGTATCGCTGCCTTTTACTCCTTGGTAAGCGCGGTGTTTTTCATGTTGATCATAGGCCTGGGTTTTTTGGCCATGACCAAGACCATTACTGCAATTACTGAAAAACCCATCAGTGAACTTAACCAGCAGGAACAAGTGGAATACTCCCAGGCACGTGAACTGGAAAAACTCGAGGACAAGGATTCCAGGTTGCTCATGCCTACCGAGAAGGAACGTCTCAGGGAGTTGCGTTTATTAAAGCCAAGAATGGAGTTTTCCTATCTGAAGAGTTCCTGGGTTTTGTGGATCGTGGCTATAGTTGTTATACTTTATGCCGGCTTTGGTGGATTGGAGGCTGCCTTTTTAAATGATACCCTGCAAGGAATCCTAATCCTGGTGTTGTCGATGTTGTTGTTGCCTTTCTCGTACGCGAAAATACAGGAAGTTTTTAACGTGGATGGATTTAACGGGGTGGTAGATGTGGCACGATCGAATCTTTCCGAATCATCATTCGAGATGTGGGGCTCGCCCGCGCTTACTGATTTCACATGGTATTACCTCGTTGTGCTGACAATAACTATCTTTATCAATATATCAACCCAGGCCAATCAGCTCACCGCCACCGGGTCGGCAAAAGACGATTACACGGCGCGGTTTGGCTTTACCTCGGGTATCTTTCTAAAGAGAATATCTTCGCTGTTTTGGGGAATCACGGCATTTTTCCTGATAATACTTTACAGTGAGTTCCTGCATAATCCGGACTATCTTTGGGGTAAAGCCACGCGGGATTTATTAGGGGGATTGAACATGGGATTGGTCGGTTTGATGATAGCTTGTTTGGCAGCCGCTTTGATGTCAACCGCTACAGCCTTAATGATCACCGCATCGAGCCTGATAACCCATAACCTGGTGCGACCATTGTTCCCAAATCTTAAAGAAAAAGATTATTTAAACATTGGTAAGCTTAATGGCTTGATTATTATAGTCGGTGGGGTATTTATCGCTAAAAGTTTCGATAATATTTTCAACATGTTGAAAATATTATGGGAGTTTAATATAATTATTGCAGCCTGTTTCTGGTTGGGCATGAAATGGCGAAGGGCCAACAGAAAAGCTGCCTGGGCTTCAGCATTAAGTACAGCAATTATATTCTTCATTTTACAGGTAACCATTCCCTTAATCCCGGGTGTGAGACAAAATGATTACCTGGCCAAAACCGTGGAACCTATTACCTTATCGGAGCAATATACCGCGCGTGACGTTGATGTGCAGCAAAGGGATAAAGAAAGAGAACTGTGGCGTGATTTGAACATGAAAGGATTGGCTGAAGGTGAAATGCCCGATAGATTAACCGTGGGGGAGAGGTTCACTAAAGTTTTCAAGACCCCGGAGAAATCAATATTCTGGTCGCAAGGTATTTCTTATAACGAGAATGACATGGTAACCGGTTCAGGAATGCTCTCGCTCGAACTACTGGCTCTTGATGCCATTGGTGTGGATTTATCAAAGAATGATTACGCGATGAATGAAACCATCAGGCTACTGATCCGTTCCATTTGGCCTTTCCTTATCCTCGTGTTGGTGGCCATGTTCACAAGCCCCCAGTCAAAGGAACATCTCGACAGGTTTTACGTGAAAATGAAAACACCCTCTGTCGCGGATAAAGAAGAAGATGAACGGCAAATGAAGTTATCCTATGAAAATCCATCAAGGTTTGATCATAAAAAAATGTTTTCCAATTCAAGTTGGGAATTTGAAAAGTGGGAAAGGATCGACATAAAAGGAGTACTTATATTTACCCTGGGAGGTAGTCTGTTGTTGTTCGTGCTTTACCTCCTGTCGTTAATAGGGGGTTGATAATAATTTTCAACTTTTAAAAGAAATATTATGCTTAAAAAATATTTAGAGGATCTTGAGTCAAGAATTGATGCTGACCAGGAGGATAAACTTATCGAGCACTGGAGAAAATTTGTACATAATGAAATAGAAGAGGAGTTATTTATTCCAAAAAGGGAATATACCGCTCAGCCAGCTATTGAATTTCCTGATATATTAGGAAATAAGGCCATGAAAGATATGGATTTGATGATGGCTCGAGAGTTAAAGGGTTGTTCAAACCTGTTGACCAACAACGTGGGCAGCCTGTTAAACGTGAGGGCTAATTATAGCGTGGGTATCTTGCCTTCCATGTTCGGGGCAGATATTTTCTATTCCGACGACAAGCTTAACCTGATGCCAATTTCAATAAAAATGACAGCAGAACAAATAAGCAAGATACTCGAAAAGGGTATGCCAGATATCAACAATGGTTTGATTCCTCAGGTTTTCGAGTTTGGTCATTATTTCAAGGAGTTGGTAGCCGATTTCCCCAAGGTTAAAAAATACATCCATCATTATCACCCCGATTTCCAGGGGCCCCTGGATGTGGTGGAATTGCTGTGGGGAACCGAACTTTTTACCGATGTTTTAATGGAGCCACAAAAGGTAAAAGATTTATTGGAACTTGTTACCGATACCTACATTATGTTAATGGAAAAATGGTACAAGGAATTTCCACCCTACTACGAGGATATGGCAGTTCACTGGGGCTTAATGATGCCCGGGCACGTGATGATCAGGGATGATTCAGCTACCAATTTTTCACCGGATCTGGTAAAGGAACTGGTATTGCCTTATAACCAAAGAATTTTAAATGAGTTCAATGGTGGATCAATTCATTTTTGTGGGAATGGTACCCATTTTATCGAGGATTTTTCCAAGCTGGATAAAATGTGGGGTATTCAGCTCTCGCAGCCCGATTACAATGATATGGATACCATTTTTAAACACACGGTAGACAAACAGATTAAATTGTTAGGACTCAGGCAAGATGGGGTTGAAATGGCGCTGGAACAAAACAGGCCAATGAAAGGACAGATTCATACCGGGGAATTCATCTTTCATACAACCTCTGCAAAAAAAGGGTAGTTAAAGAAACATTTAAATCTAATATAATACTAAAAAAAATACCGTTATGGGCAAGAATAAGAATCAAGTAGTCGCGTATCAGGATATTACTGATAATGAAGTGAGTTTCTACAAGGAACAGGGTTACCTGGTAATGCCTGGTTTTATTAATACAGTATATATAAAAAAATTAAGGGATGAATGCTTTGAAGTGCTTGAAGCTGAGGGTATAAGTCGTCAAAAATTAAATAATGCATCGGAAACTGCCGATAAATTGCGAAACACCAACATCTATTACGAGGATAGTTGCCTTGATGAATTAATCAATGGTGAACGATCTCTACATATTGCTTCCCGCTTAATAGGAGGGAAGGCCTACAGGTATTTTCCTTTTGCAGTGGTGAAGTCTGCTGGTGGAGGTGGCAATTTCCATTTTCACCAGGATAACAATTATACCCAGCACGAGCCAGCCGAGGGATCATTGAATATATGGGTTGCATTGGTGGATGTGACCCCTGATAATGGTTGCTTGCAAATAGTGCCGGGTTCACATAAAAAAGGAGTGCTTGATTGGGAAAATGCTGGCGATGACGATGTCCATAAAAAAATCAAGGGTGAAGTTAGCAATCCTTTTCCTGTTCGCATGCATGCCGGGGACGCGATCGCGTTTTCTCGCCTGATGGTACACGGCAGTGGTAAAAATTCGGGTTTAGAACCCCGCGTGGCCTACGCGCTTCAGTATCACAGGGAAGATGTAAATTATCTCGATAAAGAAACGAACGAGTGGAAAAAACTTATTGAACTGTCAAACAACAGGTTTCATCCCGAGAAAAGAAACAAAAAATAAAATTTTTGTAAATTCAATGTATTGAAAGTATAAACAAATAAATAAATATCGCGTGAAAAACTTTTCATACCTCCAAAATCCGTTAGGAAGAGCAAAAACAACCTTAAATGGAAAATGGAATTATTTAATTGATTTATATGAATCAGGCTATTGGAATTACCGGGGCATACCCAAGGAAGAAATGGAAAATCCCCCCTTGTCTGATGCATATTTTTTAAATGCCAAACCTCAGGATAAAATCGATCGTATAGAGTTTGATTTTGACCTTTGCCCTACCATGAACGTCCCTGGCGATTGGAATTCTCAGGTGGAAAAGCTCTATTATTACGAGGGCTCAATTTGGTTCAAGAAGTCATTCGATTATAAAATAAGAAAAAACGGTAACCGCCTCTTTGTCCATTTTGGTGCCGCCAATTACCGCGCTGATGTATACGTGAATGGTAAAAAAGCAGGTTTTCACGAGGGAGGTTTTACCCCTTTTTATTTTGAGATCACGGATCTAGTTAGGGAAAAGGAAAACTTTATCATAGTGAGGGTGGACGCACGACGAAAAAAAACAAACGTGCCGGCGCTGAATGCCGATTGGTGGAATTACGGTGGCATTACCCGCGACGTGGATTTAATAGAGACACCCTCGAATTATATTGAAGACTACAGGCTACAATTAAAAAAAGGGAGCAACAAAACAATTGCCGGGTATATAAAAATGAACGGGGATGATCCTGAGGGAAGTGAAATTAAACTCTCTATACCGGAACTTGAAATAGAGGAGAAATATAAAGTGAACAGGGAGGGTAGGGTCGAGTTTGAATTAAACATTCACAACATCACGTTTTGGAGCCCCGAAAACCCCAAGCTTTACAACGTGGTATTGACCAACGGCGATGAAATTATTGAAGATAAAATCGGGTTCCGTACCATCGAGGTGAAGGGCAGGGAGATTTTATTAAACGGGGAAGCCCAGTTTTTAAGAGGGATAAGTATACACGAGGAAAACCCTATAAGGGGCAACCGCAATTATTGTAAAGAAGATGCCCGGATGATGCTTACATGGGCTAAAGAACTTGGCTGTAATTTCGTGCGTTTGGCACATTACCCGCATAACGAGTATATGGTAAGACTCGCGGAGGAAATGGGTTTTATGATATGGGATGAAGATCCCGTGTATTGGAACATCCTTTTTAATCATCCTCCCACTCATCAAAGGGCGGTTGAAATGATGAAAGAATTGGTAAACCGCGATAAAAACAGGGCAGGTGTAATTATTTGGTCGGTTGCCAATGAAACTCCCGTGGGGGAAGAAAGAAACAATTTTTTGGCAGACCTTGTAAACGTTGTAAAATCTATTGATGATACCCGTTTGGTGAGCGCTGCTCTCGAGGTTTCACAGGTTAATGGTAATCCACACCATTACACCATAGACGATCCCATGGCCGACGTGATGGATATCGTGAGTTTTAACCAGTACCTGGGTTGGTATGACGGTACGCATGCCAAATGTTCAAAGTTGAAATGGGAAATAAAGCAAGATAAGCCGGTATTTATATCAGAATGTGGAGGGGGCGCGCTTGGGGGATATTTTGCTGATGAGAATACCCGATGGTCTGAAGAATACCAGGAAAAACTCTACAAGGAAACAATAAAAATGTTGAACAAGATTCCCCAGTTCAGGGGCATGTCGCCCTGGATATTGGCAGACTTCCGTTCGCCAAAACGAAATTTGACGAACGTTCAGGACGGCTGGAACAGGAAAGGGGTTGTGGCAGAAACGGGTGACAAGAAAAAGGCTTTTTTTGTATTGAAGGATTTTTATACCAATAAATCAAACGGGTTCACAAGAACATGTTTATCTTTGTCATCAGGTAATTCTATAGTGTGAATCAATGGTTC
>CAYRRV010000060.1:0-15644 GCA_964426725.1 uncultured Bacteroidales bacterium
ATGATTCATAATCATGAGGTCGAGAGTTCAAGTCTCTCTCTCGCTACAAAATGGGGGCAGTAGATTTGTCCCTTTTTTTATTGATGTGTATTTTTTACATACATTTAAAGAAAAAATTAGGTACACCTATGATATCTACCATCTTATAAAACAGGTAGTGTTTCAAATGTTTTTAGCTTCAGGGAATTTTAAATCTATGCTTTTATAGGTTGCGCTTGCTTAAAATTCAGATCATTCAGGCAGAGTTAAAAATCAGATTATTCTTTGTAAATTAGCAAGATTGGACAATCTCCGGTATTGCCGGATACTGTATTTTTGCCAGAAAGATCATCACCATGAAAGAGATTACCCGGGATGAATATCATAAAAGGATTAATAAAGCAGTTGATTTTATCAATGCTCATCTCAATAAGTCCTTGGACCTGGCAACATTATCTAAACAAACAAATATTTCTGAATATCATTTTCATCGTATCTTCAAAGCATATATCGGCGAGTCCCTGGGATCATACATTACCCGCTTACGTCTCGAAAAAGCGGCTCAAATACTTCAGGTAAATAACTTGCCTCTCAATGAAATTGCTGAAATAACAGGGTATCAATCCCATTTTTCGCTTTCAAAGGCATTTAAAAAACATTTCGGGATTACTCCTTCTGCTTTTAGAAACATACAGGTCTATTTTAACAGGCAAACTAAGGAAGTGAAAGATGAGCCAGTGGATCTCTCTCCCGAAATCAGATTTATTGAAAAAAAAGATCTGGTATATATCAGGATAATCGCAAAATATGGCGAACCTTTTGCATTTGAAACAGCTTGGGAGAAATTATGGAAACACGCGAAAAAAAAAGGAGTTCTAAACGGGCGCAATGAATATATCGGTTTATCATTCGATGATCCAAATATTACGAAACCTGATCAATGCAGGTTTTATGCATGCATTTCAACGGACAAAAACGTCAGTGCAGATGGGAAATTTGGCAAACAATCCATACAAGCCGGGAAATTTGCAGTTTTCACGCTAATGGGCTCTTACGATGGATTACAGGAATTGTATGATTCCATATATTATAATTGGTTACCATCATCTTCAGAAAAATTAAGAGACACCATGCCATTCGAGAAATATATAAATGACCCGGCCAGTGTACCGGAAGCTGAAATACTAACTGAAGTTTATATTCCTATTGAGTAGAAAATAATCGTTAAAATACAAACCCATGGAAAAAATAATACAATTAACACCAGACAACATTGATAAAGAGCATATTTGCTGCGCCATATCTGACAAGAAATGCCTTGAAGGGTATACAATGAAAAAAGAATGGCTCAGGGAGCAATTTGACCATGGCTATATTTTCAGGAGACTTGATGCCAGAGCCAAAGTGTTTATAGAGTATGTACCTGCCGAGAGAAGCTGGGTCCCAGTTGTCGCTCCCAATTATTTTTTTATTAACTGTTTCTGGGTTTCAGGGCAGTATAAGGGACAAGGATACGGGAAAAAATTGCTGAAATTAACCATGGAAGATGCCAGGACACAAGAAAAAGACGGTCTTGTAACGGTGGCAGGCACGAAGAAGCTCCATTTCATGAGTGATACAAAATGGTTACTCAGACAAGGTTTTGAAACTACCGCGACATTAAACACGGGCTTTAGTTTACTTACCAGGAAAATAAAGTCAGATACCGATAACATACCAAAATTCAGTGATTCAGCCATTTCAGGGAAACCAGAATGCATAAGCGGACTGGTAGTGTATTATTCAAATCGATGCCCTTTCACCGAGTTTCATGTAAAAACTAATCTTAAAGAAACGGCTGGAAAACGAAAATTACCCTTGCAAATCATCAAACTCGAAACCATGGAACAAGCCAGGTCGGCTCCCACACCGGCAACAATCTTCAGTTTGTTTTACAATGGAGAATTCATTACAACTGACGTGAGCGTCTGCATGGACAGCCGGTTTGATAAAATCATGGGAAAGAGATTAAAATCTTAGCCATTCGATCCCCCGGGATATTCAGGTAGATTTAACATGCACCCGGTCATAAGGATTCTACTTAGCTTGTACCACTAAACGCGGATATAAAACTGCCGCGGCCTTCAGACATGGGGCAATTTATTTCAATTTAATTATGACTCTTACCTGACTCCTAACTTCCCGGCCGACACAAATGACCATTTTTTTCTTCACACCGTGCCTGATTCTGCTCTATCGAAGTATTCATCAATAATGTCCCCGGGTTCATCTTTTGATCAGGCCTGAATAATTTCTTAGTCGGCTGACCGCCCCATGCTCACGTTTTTGCTTCTTTCAATGGATTGCAGTGCCAGGTAATTATCTCCGAACTTATGCATGTTCTCGATTTCAACATCATAATGGTCATAGTGCTGTTCTTCATCCATAACCAATTCTTCAAACAATTTTTTTGATACAGAATCGGCATTTTTCGCGCACTCGTTAGCCCATAAATTGTAATCATTTGCACTGCTTGTTTCCATTTGTGATGCTAACTCAAGCATTTCTTTCACATCATGGATTTTTTTCACGTCCGAGGATGCAATCATTTCAACCTCTCCTTTTAAGAAAAGAACGCGTTCTGCCAGTTTTTCGATATGCAACATCTCATCAATTGCTGTTTTTTTAAACAACGTCGCCAGGAGATCATATCCCTGATCATCACAGTGAAAATGAAAATACATGTACTGGTGTACAGCAGATAATTCATCAGAAATGGCTTTGTTTAATAATTCAATGCTTTTTTCTTTCATCATAAAACTTAATTTTTAAAGGTATGTTGCCTGCCTGCTAGCAGACAGAGAACACTCATGTTGCAAGTTTTATTACTGTCGAGTACGCGTTTGGTAAAACATGAGTGCTTCATAATTATAGATTGTTAAATATCCCGTAAAGATAGCAGATTACAGCAGCTTTTCCAAACCAAATCATGCTTATCGAATTTAATAAACAAGTCTTTTTGCTGGTAAATGAACAAATTTTACATGGTTATTGAAACAAATTAACACGATTATTAATTCAACAAATGATATATTTGGGATAAATTTTGATTCGAAACTAATAAAAAGAATATTGAAAAATCAGCCATGCCCGCGGACATAAAAATGAATAATTCCCCTGTCATAGTGGGAATGGGCTCTTACACCATAAATTCACATAATGTACAGCGTTATAATACCGAGGAAGGATTTGTGCAGAATGAAGGGGATATTGGAATTAAAGGTCATTCCTTACAAGATTGCTTATGAAGCACTGATAACCAAAAAAGACGAACGCGAAAACTTATTGGTACCGGTTTGTGCTTCATCGAGTCACATTGCCTTTGGATCCATCAGGATGGAACACGTTTTCATGATCCCGGGGCAATCTGTTGCCGCTGCTGCCTCCCTTGCATTAGATAATAAAAAGCAGTACAAGATATTGATTATGAGAAATTAAAAAAATATTAGAGAAAAAAGGCCAGGTCCTTGTATATAATTAATAGCAGAATTAAAATAAATTGTACATGAAAACTCAACTTTCACTCCTGGGAATGATTTCCCTTGCTTCAATAACAACGGGTAATCCAAGTGAACCCAAAAAACCTAATATAATTTTAATCTATGTTGATGATTTAGGCTATGGCGACCTGGGTTGTTATGGTGCACAAGGAATACAGACTCCCCATATTGACAGGTTGGCCAAAAATGGTCTTCTGATGACTGACGCGCATTGTTCAGCCGCGACCTGCACGCCCTCCAGGTATTCTTTATTAACGGGAAGTTACGCTTTCAGAAGTAACGTGAGAGTACTGGATGGTGGAGAACCCGCACTAATTCAGCCCGGGATGGGCACCTTACCCTCCATGCTTCAGGCAGCAGGTTACAAAACCGCCATTGTGGGTAAATGGCACTTGGGACTGGGTGATGGTAATACTGACTGGAACAGGGCAATAAAACCCGGCCCGCTTGAAGTGGGTTTTGATTACAGTTTCATAATTCCTACTACTGGCGACAGGGTACCCTGTGTATGGGTAGAAAATCATCATATTGTTAATTTTGACCCGGAAGATCCGGTTCGCGTGAATTACAGGACACGGGTTGGTGACGATCCCGCTGGAATATCAGATCCTGAACTTCTTCGGTACGGTGCGGATACACAACACAACAACACTATCGTGAATGGTATCAGCCGTATTGGATACATGACCGGGGGAAAAGCTGCCCGCTGGAAAGATGAAAAATTCCCACATGTTATGCTATTAAAAGCCAGGAATTTCATTAAAGAAAATAAGGACAATCCCTTCTTTTTATACTTTTCGTTTCATGATATTCACGTGCCCCGCCTACCTGATTACCCGTTTATCGGCAAATCAGGAATGGGTCTTAGGGGGGATGCAATCTTGCAAACAGACTGGACAACTGGAGAACTAATCAAATCAATTGAAGAATATGGGCTCACCGAAAATACACTGGTAATCTTTACTAGCGATAATGGTCCAGTACTGGATGACGGTTATGATGATCTGGCTGTTGAATTATTGGGGGAACATCAACCATCCGGTCCTTTCAGGGGTGGTAAATACAGCGCTTTTGAAGCAGGGACAAGAGTGCCAACAATAGTTTACTGGCCTGGCACTGTTAAGCCTGGAAAGAGTGATGCACTGGCCGGACAGGTCGATCTATATGCATCATTGGCAAGTCTTGTCGGTATAAAACTAAATAAAGATGATGCACCAGACAGTTACAACATGATTGATGTTTGGCTTGGAAAAAGCCAGAACGGTCGGGAATACCTGCTCGAAGAATCCCTGACACTCTCTTTACGTTATAATAAATGGAAATACATCCAACCCCTTGAAGGACAAATCCCTGACTGGATCGATGTGGAAAAGAATATTGAAAGTGGATTAAGCAACCAACCACAGTTATACAACCTGGAAAATGATATCGCGGAAACACGGAACCTGGCAGATAAAGAAAAAAAGCTTGTCCGGCAGCTAGAGAAGGAACTGGAAAGGATTATTCTGGGTAAAAACAAAGGGAAATAGACAATAACTGATTGTAATTGAAAATGTTTAGCCTTCGGCGTTCTTTGTTGTGTGAGAATATTCATTATACATCGCGATTAGGAAGTCGGTAGTCATACGATGGTCATTCAATTGTTATATAATTATTCCAACAGCTATCGGAAATGATTTACCGTTATTCTTGGATATTTTGTGTCGGTGCAATTAGTTGAGTGTTTGGTTCGAGATGTTCGAGATTGTGGCCCGCGAGTTACCGGAAATTATGGACAAACACTATTTACCCTGCTGTTTTAATCTTGTAACTCACATCTGTTTTACCTTTTGAAATGGCCTTGAGTTTACCGCTTAAAAGTTTCTTTTTGATAGGTGAAATCCGGTCAATAAAAAGAATACCTTCGAGGTGGTCATACTCGTGTTGAATAATCCTTGCCTTCACGCCATCGAACTCTTCAACATGCTTGTTGAATTCCCTGTCGTGGTATTCAATAGTCACTCTACCGGGCCTGTCAACATCTTCCCTTATATTAGGAAGGCTAAGACACCCCTCGTTAAATGTCCATTTATCTCCTTCGCTTTTCAGAATTTTTGGATTGATAAAAACCTTCCTGAAATCCTTTAAAGTTGGATCGTCTTCTTCCATGGCAGTTGCATCAATTATGAACAACCTCATCGATTTTCCTATTTGAGGTGCAGCCAGTCCCACGCCATCTGAAGCGTACATGGTTTCAAACATGTTTTCAATCAGCTTGTCCAAATCCTTGAAATCCTTATTGATTTCTGAAGCTACTTTTCGCAGTACTGGATGCCCGTATACTACAACCGGATATATCATTTCCTATTTTTAATATTTTTAACTAATTCCATGTAAGATTGCAGGATAATTACCGCACTAACTTTATCAACCAGTCCTTTATCCCTTCTTTTCATTTTTTTTACTCCCCCGTCTATCATCGATTGTTGAGCAATTTTTGAAGTAAATCTCTCATCGACCAGCTCAATATTAACCATTGGAAACTTTTTTCTTAATTTATCGATCACGGGTTTAATATAAACAAACGAATCGGAAGGTTTATTGTTCATCTGCTTGGGATTCCCAATGACAATAGTTTCCACGACTTCATTTTTCAAATAATCGTCCATGAAATCAAGAAGCGAAGCAGTTGGTAGAGTATCCAAGCCACCCGTGATAATTTGCAAGGGATCGGTAACCGCGATACCGCATCTCTTTTTACCAATGTCCAGTGCCATTACCCGTCCCACTTTTTCCTGTTTCCAATTATTATATCCAATGCAAATTTACACTTTTTTCCCGAATAATGTATTTTGAATTGTTCAACCAATGACGAAAAAAGCCGTGAATTTTATCACGGCTTTTCTATAAACTGTTAATATTAGAACAACTTATTTAGAGAATTCCATGTTCGCCATGCGCGCGTAACTCTGGTACCTCCATTTTGCATTCTCCTCGGCAGCCTTGAATAAAATCTTGGCTTCCTCCGGGAACGACTTTTTCAGCGCGGTATAACGTACTTCACTATTCAGGAAGTTCTGGAATTCATTCCAATCAGGTTCTTTTGAATCGAGCAAGAATGGATTTTTACCCTCTTCTTCCAATAGCGGATTATACCTGTAAAGGCTCCAGTAACCTGCCTGAACGGCAAATTTCTCCTGCTCCTGCGTTTTACCCATGCCCGATTTGATACCATGATTGATACATGGAGCATAGGCAATGATCAGTGATGGGCCGGGATAAGCTTCAGCCTCACGCAATGCTTTCAGGTAATGCGACTGATTAGCTCCCATGGCTACCTGAGCCACGTACACGTAACCGTACGACATGGCCATCATACCCAGGTCTTTTTTACGAATTTTTTTACCACTGGCGGCAAACTTTGCAACCGCGCCAACCGGTGTTGACTTGGAGGCCTGTCCACCTGTATTAGAATATACTTCAGTATCCATAACCAAAATATTCACATCTTCACCAGAAGCAATCACGTGATCCAATCCACCATAACCAATATCATAAGCCCAACCGTCACCTCCGAAAACCCAAACAGATTTTTTAACGAGATATTGTCGCAATCTCATGATTTGCTCGGCAACAGGTGATTTCTCTTCCTTCAAAGCCTCGATCACCTTCGCGGATGCAGTTTTTGACTTCTCAGCATCGTCCTTACCTGCCAGCCAGTCTTCAAAAGCTTCTTTCGTGGAAGGTGCAATCCCATTAGAGAGGTTCGCTTCCATCAATTGAGCTATTCTTGTACGCAACTTATTTACCCCGGTAGCCATACCAAAACCATACTCGGCATTATCCTCGAAAAGGGAGTTAGCCCATGCTGGTCCGTGACCATCTTTATTCACACAATACGGGGTAGCAGGAGCAGAACCGCCATAAATAGATGAACAACCGGTGGCATTAGCAATCATCATGCGGTCGCCGTACAACTGGGTAATCAACTTGATATAGGGTGTTTCACCACATCCCGCGCAAGCCCCGGAAAACTCAAATAATGGTTGAGCAAACTGACTGTTTTTAACTGTTTTGGTTTTCTCCGCCAGGGTATCCTTGTAAGTTACATTCTTCGACATGTAATTCCAACGATCATTTTCCACCATCTGGCTATCGAGGGTTTTCATTTCAAGGGCCTTGGTTTTAGCAGGACATACATCCACGCAATTGCCACAGCCGGTACAATCAAGCGGGCTCACCTGAATTCTGAATTGCAATCCATCAAAAGTTTTGGGAATAGCTTTCAATGTAGCAGTATCAGCAGGTAATCCTTTCATTTCTTCTTCATTCAACAAGAACGGTCTGATTACTGCATGTGGGCAAACATACGCGCACTGGTTACACTGGATGCAATTTTCAGGGATCCACTCGGGAACATGCACTGCAATTCCCCGCTTCTCGTAAGCTGTTGTACCCGGGGGAAATGTTCCATCTTCTCTCCCAGCAAAAGCGCTTACCGGCAATTCATCCCCTTTTAGTAAATTGATTGGCTCTGCAACATTTTTAATAAAATCGGGTAATTCCCTGGTATCTTCTTTTTTATCATCGGCGACATTTTTCCAGTCGGCAGGAATGGCAATTTCTTCAACATCCCCTCCCCTGTCAATTGCAGCATGGTTCATTTTCACAATTTCCTCCCCTTTCAGTCCAAAGGTTTTGACAATCGCCTTTTTCATTTCATCAACTGCCTGGTCGTAAGGAATCACGTTTGAAATTTTGAAGAACGATGATTGCATTATCGTGTTAATTCTACCTCCAAGGCCTATTTCTTCGGCTATTTCAGTGGCATTAATGATATAGAATTTAATATCATTCTCAGCGAAATATTTTTTCATCTTCGCCGGAAGTTTTTTCTTGGTTTCTTCAGCGTTCCAAATACTGTTTAACAAGAAAGTACCGCCTTTTTTCAGTCCCTTGTACATGTCATATTTCTGAATGTATGCAGGAGTATGACAAGCAACAAAATCCGGTGTATTTACAAGGTAGGGTGAACGAATGGGTTTATCCCCGAACCGAAGGTGAGAGGTTGTGATACCCCCGGATTTTTTGGAATCATACGCAAAATAAGCCTGGCAGAATTTATCTGTAGCCTCCCCGATAATCTTGATAGAGTTTTTATTGGCACCTACGGTTCCGTCAGAACCCAGCCCGTAAAACTTAGCCTCGTAAGTACCCTCGGGAACAACACTTATTTCTTCTTTGAGAGGAAGTGAAGTAAAGGTAACATCATCAACAATACCTAAGGTAAACCGATTCTTGGGTTCGCTCATGCTTAAATTTTCAAAAACCGAGACAACCTGGGAAGGAGTAGTATCCTTTGAGCTCAAGCCGTATCTTCCTCCCACGATAATCGGTTGTTTTTCTTTTCCGTAGAACATATCGCGAATGTCAAGATATAAAGGCTCACCATTTGCACCGGGTTCTTTTGTACGATCAAGAACAGCTATTCTTTTAACTGATTTCGGCAACACGTTGAAAAAGTATTTTTCAGAAAAAGGCCTGTAAAGATGAACGCAGATCAACCCAACTTTTTCTCCTTTAGCTACCATGTAATCAACAACCTCTTTAATGGTTTCTGTTACGGAACCCATTGCCACGATGATATTTTCAGCGTCTTTCGCACCATAATAAGTAAAGGGATGATACTCGCGTCCTGTAATCTTATTTATCTCCTTCATGTAGTCTTCAACCATATCTGGCACAGCCTGGTAAAATTTGTTAGCAGCTTCCCTGCTTTGGAAATAAATGTCAGGATTTTGAGCTGTTCCCCTGGTAACAGGATGTTCCGGATTTAAGGCATTCTCACGAAATTTTTGTAAAGCATCATAATCGATAAGCTTGGCCATTTCATCCTGATCACACGCTTCAACTTTCTGTATCTCATGTGAATTACGGAATCCGTCAAAGAAGTGTAGGAATGGTACTCGCGACTTGATAGCTGCTAGATGCGCGACAGAACCAATATCCATTATTTCCTGAACGCTTCCACTGGCTAACAGGGCAAACCCGGTATGTCTGGTAGACATCACGTCGCTGTGATCACCAAAAATTGATAAGGCCTGGGCTGCCAAACTTCTTGCTGAAACATGAAAAACAGCAGGCAAAAGTTCGCCGGCCATCTTGTACATGTTAGGAATCATAAGTAAAAGCCCCTGAGAAGCCGTGAATGTTGAAGTAAGGGCTCCCGATTGAAGCGCACCGTGTACAGCTCCAGATGCTCCTCCTTCCGACTGGAGTTCAGTGACAGTAACAGGATCACCAAAAATATTTTTTCGTCCATGGGCTGCCCATTCATCAACATTTTCCGCCATGTTTGAAGATGGTGTGATAGGATAAATAGCAGCCACCTCACTGAACATGTACGCGACATGTGAAGCAGCGTAATTTCCATCACAAGTAATAAATTTTTTTTTGTTTGTCATGATGTTATTTAAATGTTTGTTTAACAGATAGTTATCCTTTATTCTAAAAGATACACAAAATTATAATATTTCCGGCTATTTTTACACTATTTCAGTCTTTTCTCTCTAATATATAGTGATTACAAATAATTTTCAAATCAATGTTATTTAGAATCTATTTAAATTAAAAGAAATTAAAATGCCTAAAATAATCATAATTCTTTATCTACAAAATTCTAAGAAGATGATTTAAATCATTACAGATTTATCTTATTGTATTTAAACAGGTTGGGATACCAGCAGGGATTCAAAACAAAAAAAGCAACAGGATCAGCGTGGTTACCTGACTGTTGCTTTTTAAAATATCCGTAAATTATGATTACTCGCTATTCATGGAGATCAAGAATTCCTCATTCGAATCTGTTTTGGACAAACGGTCTCGCAGGAATTCCATGGATTCGACAGAAGTCATGTCGCTCAGGTAATTTCTGAGAATCCAAATCTTATTTAACATGCTTTTATCAAGCAATAAGTCTTCTCTTCTTGTTGAAGAGGCATTGATATCGACTGAAGGATAAATTCTTTTGTTTGATAGTTTTCTGTCCAACTGCAATTCCATGTTACCGGTACCTTTAAACTCCTCGAAAATAACGTCATCCATCTTCGAACCCGTGTCGGTAAGCGCTGTAGCTAAAATAGTTAAAGATCCGCCATTTTCAATATTACGGGCTGCTCCAAAAAATCTTTTTGGTCGATGCAGCGCGTTTGCATCGACACCACCGGATAAAACTTTTCCTGATGCGGGTGAAATCGTGTTAAATGCTCTTGCCAAACGTGTAATTGAATCGAGCAGGATGACTACATCGTGTCCGCATTCAACCATTCTTTTAGCTTTTTCAAGTACGATATTTGCAACCCGGACGTGACGTTCTGCCGGTTCATCGAAAGTTGAAGAAATGACTTCACCGTTCACGTTTCTTGCCATGTCGGTAACCTCTTCAGGACGTTCATCGATGAGAAGAATCATAAGATAAACCTCTGGATGATTGGCAGCGATAGCATTGGCAATATTCTGCAGGAGAATAGTTTTTCCGGTTTTGGGCTGCGCCACGATCAATCCTCTTTGTCCTTTCCCGATAGGTGAGAACATGTCTACTACCCGCACAGAAAGATTGTTACTAACCGGGCTTACCAACCTGAACTTTTCATCAGGAAAAAGCGGGGTAAGAAAATCAAATGGAACGCGGTCGCGAATAAAATCCGGGTCTCTCCCGTTGATTTCTTCCACTTTGATGAGAGGAAAATATTTCTCACCTTCTTTCGGTGGTCGAATAGTACCATTCACGTAATCACCGGTTTTCAGCCCAAAAAGTTTAATTTGACTTTGAGAAACGTATATATCATCCGGGGAATTCAGGTAATTAAAATCGGCAGAACGAAGAAACCCGTAACCATCGGGCATGATCTCTAAAACACCCGAACTGGTAATAATTCCTTCAAACTCATATTGCTTTTCCTGTGTTTTCAGTTCTTGCCGGTAATCTCCTCTCTTTTCAGGTCTCTTTTCATGAGTACGCTGATGCTGTTCATATTTTCTTTCCTGACCACCACGGTTATCACTTCCTTTCCACCCGGTAATTCTTTCCCTCCCGGGAAATTGCTTCTGTTTCTGTTGCACGGGTTGTTTTGTTTCAACAGGCTGTGTTTCTTGTTTTTCAGGCTGAATCATATTTGCCGGGACAGGCTTATTTTGTTCAGGTTTTGGCACATCCTGAGAAGCGATTGTTTGTGCCTCCTCCTTATTGGAAGATGCTACCTTTTTTACTTTTGTCCTGGTCCTCTTCCTGGCAATTTTATCTTTTTCTTCCGGTTGCCCGTTATTTTTCTCAGATTTCTTTTTATCCTCATTGGCGATGATTGCCTGCTGATCCAATATTTTATATATAAGGTCCTGCTTACGCAAAGCCTCAACTCTCTTAATATTCAAATCTTTAGCAATATCCCTAAGCTCGGGCACGAGCTTCTTGTTCAATTCTAAAATATCATACATTTCGTCTAATGGAAATTTTAATAATTATGTAAATGGTAAATTTTATTTTCAAGATCGCATGTCATATCAACGCTACACTTCCTACACTCATTGATTTATTGAGAAGCAGTAATTCCAATATTTTTGATTAGGACCAACTGTCGAAACGTGCCAGCCGTATTTTTTTTGGAAATTCACTACAATGATACGGAATTACTTACAATTACCAAAAAAAAAATGATTTTTTTTATAAATATTTAAATAAAGTATAAAAAAATTAATAATTTAGGAGCTGCTTGCAATATAAAAAAAATGCCCTGCAATCAAAAAACTATAAAAGAAATTTGTTGTTTTCCAGCTAATGCATTTACTAAAATAACTTTGAAATAGACTTTTTATTATGTAGACTCCTTCATTTTCAAAAAGATTAACCCTATACAAATCATCATGAGACAACTCAAAATAATCAAACAAGTAACCAACCGGGAAACTCCGTCTCTCGATAAATATCTCCACGAAATTGGCAAAGTTGATCTCATCACCGCGGAAGAAGAAGTAGAACTGGCCAGAAGAATAAAGGCAGGTGATAATTCTGCATTACATCGTTTAATTAATTCCAACCTGCGTTTTGTTGTTTCAGTATCCAAGCAATACCAGAATCAGGGATTAAGTTTACCGGACCTTATCAATGAAGGAAACCTCGGGCTTATTAAAGCCGCGCAGCGTTTCGATGAAACAAGAGGATTCAAGTTTATTTCTTACGCTGTATGGTGGATCAGGCAATCCATCCTTCAGGCCCTGGCAGAACAAGCCAGAATCGTACGACTACCTCTCAACAAAATAGGATCTATTAACAAGATAAACAAAACCTTTTCTGAACTCGAGCAGCGTTTTGAAAGAGAACCCAGTATACTTGAAATAGCGCAGGCACTTGAACTTGCGCCGGGTGACGTGAAAGAAGCCATTAAAAGTTCCGGTCGGCATGTATCCATGGACGCACCGATCTCCAACGATGATGACGGAAACATGTATGAACTGATAACCAGCTCAGAAACACCCTCTCCCGATAAGGAATTGTTAAATGATTCACTCCGGAAAGAAATTGAAAGGGCCTTGTCTACCCTAACTCCACGAGAAGCAGCGGTAATTAGATTATATTTTGGATTGAACGGGAAACACGCTGCAACTTTAGAAGAAATTGGGGAAGAATTCAACCTGACACGCGAAAGAGTAAGGCAAATCAAGGAAAAAGCTATTAAACGGCTCAAACATACCACCCGAAGCAAGATTTTGAAATCATACCTGGGCTAAAAAACCAAACATTTCTTTTTTTCTTTTCCTTATTAAATAATAAAGTCCCATTTTTGCATTAAATGCAGGATTAGAAGATTATAAATTACAATTTATGGCACATTTGATATCACCCTCAATACTAAATGCTGATTTCGGAAATCTCGATTCTCAAATTATCATGCTCAATAAAAGTGAAGCTGACTGGATACACCTGGATATAATGGATGGTGTTTTTGTTCCCAATATATCATTTGGTATTCCGGTGATTGAAGCCGTTAATAGACAAGCGGAACTACCTCTGGATGTTCATTTAATGATCGTGAACCCGGATAATTATATTGAAACCTTTCACGAGGCAGGGGCCTACATGCTTACGGTGCATTACGAAGCATGTACGCATCTTCACCGGACAATTCAATCGATCAAATCATTAGGCATGCAGGCAGGTGTGTCATTAAATCCACACACGCCGGTCAACATGCTGGAAGATATTATTCAGGATATTGATTTGGTTTTACTAATGACAGTAAATCCCGGCTATGGCGGACAAAAATTCATCCCGAGTTCTTACGAGAAAATCCTTAAACTCAAAGAACTGATCCAGGCGAAAAAAACACGCACCCTGATTCAGGTAGATGGCGGGGTAGATTATTCCAATTTCAGGGAGCTTCTCAATGCCGGGGTAGATGTTTTCGTGGTAGGCAGTTTTATATTTAAAAGTGACAACCCGGTTAAGGTTATAAATAATTTAAAAACACTTTCGTTTTAAGCTATTTGAATTGCAAGTGACACGTCACAATTTTATGAAGTACTAAAACTCTGCAATATTCCAATAGCCCAAGGGACAGGTGCATTCAACGTTTTCATCGTATTTATTAAAAACGGGGTGCGGTTCCAAGTCAGTTTTCTCAGCGGATTATTGCTTCCATGATATCTACAAGTAACTTTTTGTCTTGTTTTGTTTCGATGCCATTGAGTTTGCCCATGCTGACAATTGACAGGTGCCTGACTTTGTTACCAATACGGAAACTTTCGCAAAGGCGATAGTAATTGTACTGTTTGCCGATTTTCTTCTCTGTTTTACAATCCTTTTGATGAACATATTGCAAAAAAATGAAATTTTTACATTTAATATGCAACTGCTTTCGGTGGACAACCAATGAGTTTTGAAAAATAAAAACTAATTATCAGTGTTTTAAATCATAAAACACTTGAAAAAGGTTATTTTTCATAATTTTTAGGGATAAAATGCTCAGGTTGGATTTAGATGTATATATACGTTAATTAAAAAATATGACGTATATTTGCGTTAAAAATTAAAATTCATGGTGCAATCCAAAACAGCATTATTCGATAAAGAATTGGTAGAGATGGCAGTACTTTTTAAATCGCTTGCCCATCCGGCAAGGTTATGCATTTTACAGTTCCTGGCTGAAATGCCTGCCTGCATTACCGGAGATATTTCTGATGAATTACCGTTGGCACGTACCACCGTAAATCAACATTTAAAAGAGCTAAAAGATTCCGGGTTAATAACCGGTCAAATTGAAGGGGTTAAAACACGGTACTGCATTGCCCCTGAAAAATTAAAACTGCTGAAAGAGATACTGGTTAGGTTCTTGGAAAAAATTGAACAAACAGGTAACATGTGTTTGAGGTAAACGAATAAGCCGTAAATGAAGTTATACATGAAAAAAATCGTACTGATAAACATATAAACAACATTTTTTAACCTTTTAGCAATTAGCAATGAAAGAAAACACAACCGGGCTTGCGAGTTCAACAAAGTTAAATACATGATTAATAAAATCACCCACATGGATCTTCTCCCGCCATGGCAGGACAGGCTATCATAACATTTAAAATTAATTTTATTATGATGAAAATACTTATTCTATGCACCGGCAACAGTTGCCGCAGCCAAATGGCACACGGATTTCTAAAATCGTTCGATGAAAGGCTGGAAGTTGAATCGGCCGGAACCGAAGCATCAGGAAAAATTAACCAAAAAGCCGTGAAAGTAATGAAGGAAATTGGCATCGATATTGGTCATCACACTTCCGATCCGGTCGATTTATTCCTTGACAAAGAGTGGGATTACGTGATCACTGTTTGCGGTGGCGCAAATGAAAACTGCCCGGCTTTCCTGGGCAAAGTGAAACACCGTTTGCACATTGGGTTCGACGATCCATCACATGCCACTGGCACTCCTGAATTTATTCAAAGTGAATATTACCGGGTAAGGGATGAAATAAAAGAATCTTTTTGGAAATTATACAAAGAAGAAATTCAGCCCAAATTATAATTTGATAATGGATTAATTTGAAAATGGGATGATTTGATAATTTGAAAATGAGGTAATTTGAAAATGGGATGATTTGA
>CAYRRV010000061.1:0-15496 GCA_964426725.1 uncultured Bacteroidales bacterium
GGCCAACACCGGCTACAACTTTGATGGCTGGGACGGCGCGTCAACGGAAACCAACGATACCATCACGGTAACCATGGATGCCGACAAGTCGCTCACGGCCCAATTCAGCCTGAAAACGTACACGCTTACCACCGATGTGAACAACAGCTCGTACGGCTCGGTTAGTGTTGATCCCGACCAGACAAGCTACGACCATGGCACGGAAGTGACCGTTATTGCCACACCGGCCAGCGGTTACCAGTTTGATGACTGGACAGGCTCGAGCGAGACCAATGATACGATTACCATTACCATGGACGCGAACAAGAACATCACGGCCAACTTCTTGTTGGACGACGTATACACGCTGACTAGCACGGTGAACGGCAATGGCGCCATAGAGCTTGACCCATCGGGCGGCGAGTACGTGAACGGCACAACGGTAACCGCCACTGCCGATCCTGATAACGGCAAGTTGTTTGACGGCTGGAGCGGGGCTGCTTCAGGAAAAGAGCTTTCAACTTCAGTTGAAATGACTAGTAACAAATCTTTAACGGCTGATTTTATTGCACCGGAAATACTTTCAACTAGCTCATCAATTACTATTGACGGAACAAAAGAATCGGCATGGAACGGTGGGGTTGGTTATCTTGAAAACGTTACTACAGGAAGTGTATCAAATAACGATGACCTTTCGGCTGCCTGGACCGCGCTGTGGGACAACAACAACCTTTACGTGTTTGTTGACGTGGTTGACGATGTCATCAAAAATGATGATGCCTCCACATGGAAAGACGATGTCGTAGAAATATATATTGATGCTGATCACAGTCAGGCAACAAGCTATGATGCCAACGACTTCCAATATGCTTTTAGGGCTGACAACGTATTATCAGAAAATAAGCACGATTCCACCAGAAATGTTGAATATAGCATTACTACCACTAATGACGGGTACCATGTAGAAGTAAAATTCCCATGGGCAACCCTCCTTGGTGTAACACCGTCTGCCAACGATACCATTGGCTTTGATGTACAGGTGAACGATGATGATGACGGCGGCGGCCGCGATGGCAAAAAAGCATGGTACGGCACAACCGATGTTGCATGGGATGATCCGTCAACGTTTGCTTCAATACCATTGGTTACAAGCGGGGCAGCCCCATCCACCTACACCTTAACCACATCGGCCGACCCAACAGCAGGCGGCACGGTAAGCCCCTCGGGCTCGAACGACTATGACGAGGATACGGATGTTGAGGTGATTGCCACGGCCAACACCGGCTACAACTTTGATGGCTGGGACGGCGCGTCAACGGAAACCAACAATACCATCACGGTAACCATGGATGCCGACAAGTCGCTCACGGCCCAATTCAGCCTGAAAACGTACACGCTTACCACCGATGTGAACAACAGCTCGTACGGCTCGGTTAGTGTTGATCCCGACCAGACAAGCTACGACCATGGCACGGAAGTGACCGTTATTGCCACACCGGCCAGCGGTTACCAGTTTGATGACTGGACAGGCTCGAGCGAGACCAATGATACGATTACCATTACCATGGACAGTGACAAGTCCATCACGGCGAACTTTAGCGCGGGGGAAACAGAAACCAACTTAGCCTTAAATAAGGACGTTACATTCTCGGGTTTCCAAAGTCCTAATGATAATTTAGTGGATGGTGATATAAGCGATGGAAGCCGGTGGTCACAAAACACGTTCCCTGAATGGGCGGAGGTTGACCTTGGCCAGGACTGTAATATTACCAAATTTGAAGTGTATCCTTATCAAGACAGGGCCTATCAGTACAAGATAGAAGTAAAACCTGATGGCGGATCGTATAGTCAGGTTGTTGACCGCTTGAGCAATACGACCGGGGGCAATATAATAATGGACGAAGTGACCACGAGTGGCCGCTATGTTAAAATTACCGTAGAGGGAGCCAGCGGATATACTGGATCCTGGGTAAGCCTGAATGAACTGATGGTGTTTGGAACTACTGGTGCCACCCCATCAACCTACACCCTCACCACTTCTGCCGACCCGACTGACGGGGGTTCCGTAAGCCCATCGGGCTCGAACGATTATGACGAGGATACGGATGTTGAGGTGATTGCCACGGCCAACACCGGCTACAACTTCGATGGCTGGGACGGTGCGTCAACGGAAACCAACAATACCATCACGGTAACCATGGATGCCGAAAAATCATTGACGGCCAACTTTAGCCCAATATTGGTAAGCAGCATAAGCATACCCGAGGGTGACCAAACCAAGGAAGTGGGCGATGCCGACTTTACGCTAACTGTAAATGTTTCGCCAAGCGATGCACTGGATAAATCAGTTACCTGGTCTTCAAGCAACGAAAGCGTGGCAACGGTAACATCAGGTGGCGTTGTTTCCGTTGTTGCAGCAGGTACCGCCGATATTACCGCCACGGCCAACGATGGCAGCGCGGTAAGTGGCAGTATTACAGTGACGGTTAATGGTAGTCAACCCGAAAATTGGGTGGAAGATTTTTCAGGACTATCCAATGGAACCCAGGTGGACAACGGAACCACAAAATGGAGCCTTGACCTATCGGCCACAAGTACACCAACATTTGAAGTTCAAAACGAGGAATTTGTTGCCGAAGACACAGATGGCGAGGCAGTATGGTTATCAGAGTCTATTCCAATCTTTGCCTCAACCTTGGATATATCCGTGGATATTAGAAGTGGCGGTGGATTGGAATCCGTTGATTACGTAAAGGTTTTATATTCCCTCGATGGTGGAAGCGAACAGTTAATTGATGAAAAATATGATAATTTCAATAATGACGCAGCATTAACTGTAAGCGCCAATTCTATCGATGTATCTTCCAATTCCACCGTGCAGGTAATTATCCGCAGTTATACAACTGGTAGGTATGAATATTATTATTGGGACAATATTGCCTTGAATGGTGCGGGTAAATCTGCAAAAGCCCATAGTATATTGTCAAGTGCACAAGATGTGAAGCTATACCCCAACCCAACCAGCAGCAATGCCGGGTTGAATATAGAGCTAATAGGTTTTGAAAACGAAACCGAAGCTACCATCAGTATCATGGATATCAGTGGTAGGATAGCTTACAGCACCAATGTACAGACAACGGACAGAAGCGTTGTTGAGCATACGCTCAACACCAACGGCCTATCCAGCGGCATGTACTTGGTAGTTGTACGCGGCAGCAATAATGTAATCAACCAGCGGTTGATCGTGAAATAATCCTGTAGAGACGCAACATATTGCGTCTCTAATCAACCAACGGTTGATTATCAGATAGTTTCATAAAAGGCAAAGGGTTTTCTAAATAATTGTATGTAAATCCTTTGCTTTTGACTCATAGCCAACCCCGTTCCGCCTGAGGCGGAACGGGGTTTTTCATTCTCTTTCGCCAATTTTCCGTCTCCCAAAACAACATGCAGCATTGAAACATTGAAACATTGAAACTTGTCCATTACGGCCATTCGGACGTACCTGAATTTAGTAGGTTTCATTTGCTTTTTCGGGGGATTAAAATCATGAACCGTACTTGCCATAACCATTACAGCACTTTGCTTCTGGCTTCCACGGCCAAGCTTTTTCTTTTCCCCTTTGCGCTCTTCGGCGCTCTTATCCGTATCAACACTTTCAAAGAATCCCTCATCAAGCTCCACAATCTTATTATGGGGTATTGACCATCCCTGGCACCCATAGATTTGCGGATCTTTTGCATCATATACCAAACAGGTTCATAAAACTTATGCCCAAGTTGCCTTTGCATTTCAAGGGCAGAAATGCTCTTCTTAGTACTGGTCATAAGGTGTATAGCAATAAACCACTACCTGTATGGCAAATTACTGCTCTTGAGAATGGTTCCACTTCTCAGGGTAGTCCTGGTTTTGCAATTCTTACATTGATATTGAAGAATAGTTTGTTGCCAGTAGTGTTGCTTACCTCCACACATTCGACAGATTACTCCAATTTCATCTCTTATTTGCTTGAATTTCAATATACAAGCATTACCGTCCGGAAAGCTTTCAATAAATTTAAATATAATCAAATGTTTATAATTACCGACACTCAAATTATATTATTAGAAAGCAAATCGTGAAATGTATCTTTTTGATTTTTAAAACGTACTTTATACAATAATTTACACGTTATATTAGCAGCTTGCAAACAAGTCTGTATTATGAAACATATTCCGCGTGTATTTCATGTCTGCAAAAAGAATTGTTATAAAGTGTATGAACCATTTAAAGACTCTTCTGTTTCGGGGCGCTGAACTGAAAAAGAAAATTGCTTCGGGTGGAAAGCTCTATTTAATCCCTGCTTTTTTATTGTACTCTATTTTGCTTTATCCCCAAAAAATGTCTTTCGAAAAAATTACCGAAGCAAATGGCCTCTCATCTAATGATGCTACTTGTATTTACCAGGATTGTTATGGTTTTGTATGGATAGGTACTTCTGAAGGGCTCAACAGGTACGATGGGAGAGAATTCAAAATTTATACCCATCAGAAAGACGATGATGGCAGCATTTCAAGTAACAGGATTTTTGAAATTGCTGAAGATTCCGATTCAAACCTGTGGATAAGTACCCATCGTGGCTTAAATAGATATTACCGAGATAAGGATCGTTTTGAAAATTTTTACCATGATGCCGCTGACCTAACTGCCATTAGCCATAATACCACCAGATATTTTTATTTGGATGAGGAAGGAAATTTTTGGCTCACGAGCAAGGAAGGACTAAATAAAATTGTTAAAACAAAGCATGGTAAGTACGTATTTAAGCGGTATTACCCTGATTTAAAGTTAAGCAACAGCAAAAAAAAAGAATATTCACTTTTTAATATCGTACAAGATAAAAATGGCTTTCTGTGGATAGGCAGTTGGGGAGGCGGCTTGTTAAAATTTAACCCCGCGAATGGTGAGTTCAAACATTATCGTCGTGAAACAAAAGAGGATTCATCCATCGCGCCAGATATAGTCCGCTATGTATCCATTGATAGAAATAATAAAATTTGGGTAGCAACTATTAATGGAGGGATTGATGTTTTTGATCCCGAGCGGGAAGCTTTCATTGATGATTTAAACTATGCTTACCTGAAATCATTTTTTAAGGAGAGAAAAGACATTAATGTACTTTATAAGACCAGGAGTAATCTAATGTGGATAGGTACGCGAGATGGTGTATTTATTCATCAGCCTGACTCGATGATTGGGGTAAATAGATCGAAAATGTTTAAAAAAGTTTTGGAAGGGTTTACTAGGGATATATACCAGGATAAAAACGGGATTACCTGGATTGCAACCGAGCTGGGGGGCGGTGGTGTGTACAAGCTTGATCCTCACCGCGATAAGTTTTCCCGGTATTTCATTTCTCTCTCGCGCACGGGTAATAACGATTACATCAATGATTTTGCCAGGTTGGGTAAAGAAACATGGTTGTCGACCTTTGGAGATGGGATTGTGGTTTGTGATGAACAAGGACAGGTAAAAAAACGATACAGGTATCCCTTTTTGTCTGATGATTTTAACCGGGTTATCCTGCCCTCGGAAGATGGGAAAATATGGATAGGATCTTTGAAAGGCTTGGATATCCTGGATCCTGAAAAAGAAAGGATCATAAAATCTTTTCAAGCCACGGTCGACAGTGATCAAAGCCTTCAACATGATGTTGTATACAAGATATTGAAGGATGATAAACATTCCTCATGGATACTTACTCAGGAAGGCATTAGCATCATTGACAATGAATCATTGAAAATTGTACCTAATGAAAAGATCAGTAACATCAGGATAAAAAAAATCAGGCACATCTTTATTAACAATAGGCGACAGCTCGTGATTACTGGCGATAAAGGAGTGGCAATATACGATCCGCTCGCGGATAAATTAAATTACCTATCCGATCCTGTTTTTCAAGAATCAATGGTATTATGTGGGGTTCAGCAAGATGATGGAACATATTGGTTTGGTACCCCCAACGGATTGATTAGGTATAATGCCTCCTCGGGCAGAATAAAAATATTTGATGAGAACAGCGGCTTATTAAACTCCTGGATTATGGATTGTGAGTTGGTGGATGGACAATTGTGTTTCAGCACCAAAAAATCAGTCGAAATACTTGATATCAGGAAAAATACCATAAAAAACTATTCTTCAGATGATGGGTTGAAGATGGAAAGTGGAAACCTTTGGGTTGATGATTCCGGGTACTTGCACGTGCCTTACAAGAAAGGCTTTACTAAATTTAAACCTCGCGAAATAAAACCTAGCCCCTTTAATACCCCGCTATTTATAACCGGATTCTTTTTAGAGGGGGTAGAAATGATACCAGAAAAGAATAACGTGCTTTCCAAGTCAATTACGGTTACGAATGAAATTAAACTGGATTATTCCCCCCGGTCAATGAGTTTTAAAGTATCGGCACTGGATTACTCGCAACCCGGTAAAATTAAATACAAGTATATACTGGAAAATTATGATACCGCGTGGAATACCTTAGGAAAAAATAATACCATAAGTTTTGTTGATCTGCCTCGGGGAAAATACTTGTTAAGGGTAAAAGCATCAAATCACGAGAACGTGTGGTCTAATAATGAAGCAGTTCTTGGTATTCATATTCTTCCATCCTGGTGGAAAAGCTGGCAGGCTACTGTTGTTTTTATTCTACTTATTGGGATGGCGATTTATTTTTACCGGGTTTCAATGTTAAAAAAGCGGAGTATAGCACCTGGGGTAAATAAGCAAATGGAGGTAAATTTACAAGAAGTTAAACAAGACTATACAGTAATTCCTGAATTTGATTTAAAATCGAATCCCAAGGTTTCTAAAATCGATAAAGCATTTCTTATGGACGTTGAAAAGGTCATTGCCGAAAATTACATGAATGAGGATTTTTCCGTGGGAAAATTGGCCTCGTGCATGCACATCAGCAGGGTACATTTAACCCGTAAGTTAGTAAACTCGATAGGAATTTCCCCTGCGGAATACATAAGAAATTTTCGTCTAAATAAGGCCGTGGAATTGTTAAAAAGCGGGGCAAATATTACAATTGCCGAAGTGGCATATGAAACAGGCTTCAAGCATCCTTCAAATTTCAGCCAAATATTTACCAAGCATTTTCATGTTAAACCTACCGAGTTTTCAAAAAGACTCGATAAAACAGGTAAAATGTAATAAATGCAATGTAAACTGTTACATTTAAATAGTGTTGGAATCCCATTGTTATTGTATTTTTGAATGACTTCAGGTTAATTCACGAGTTATCCTGTTTTTTTCTCTTTCAACATTAATTAACTATACATTAAAAAATATGATGAATTCAAACTACATCAAAATGGGGCTGGCTTTATGTACATGCCTTTATTTGTTTGGTAAAACAATTGGACAGGATCTTATTCTTAAGCAGGAACTTTCTATTCCCACCACTGAGGTGAGTAAAATTGATGGGGTAGAATGGAGTTCGGCTATCGCTACTTCCCAAGAAGGACATATATTTTGGGCCTATATTAATCCACGGATGGAAGCAGTAATAGCCATGAAAGATTATAACACGGGTGAAATTAAAACCAACATTATACATGGCGGTGTTAAGAATGATGATAACCATGCAGAATTAAGCATTGGCCTGGATAATGATGGGTATATCCATTACCTTGGCAACCATCATAATTCATCTCCTAATTATTATATTTCAAAAAGACCCGGCGATATAAGTTCGTGGGTTTTCAAGGGGAATGATATCGAAAAAGGAGGTCTGGAAGGTACCGGAATTACTTACCAGTCTTTCTACAGGAGTAACAATGGTACTTTATTCGTGGCTTACCGTACAATCGTGCATAAGTCCTTATCAAAAGGCAGTAGGGGTGCAGCACTTGCAAAGTACAATACTTCCACGAAAAAATGGACCATGATAGGCAGCCTTAATTACTGCCTGGATGGTTTGGACTGTGAAGAACACTGCGGAACTGAAACAGGCATCACCGCTTTTGCATGGGATAATTCCGGCAGTGGAGGAGGAAGCTGTTCACCATGTGGCAATTTTGGATTTTACCAGGGATACAAGGTGAAAATAGTTTTTGACACCAACAACGTGATGCATTGTACTTGGAACATCTCGAAAAATGTTTTTACCACCAGTAATCCTGCCGAGTTCCATACCCACGTGATGTATGCCAAATCCCCAGATGAAGGGGAAACCTGGTATAGGGCGGATAATAGCCAAATTGTGAACTTGCCTATAACTTGTGAAACAGGTGATACTACCAGTGATGGAGATGTAGTGTTTACTGAATTCCCTGAAGGGTACCCGAACGATTGTTCCACGCCACTAACGGACTGGTCGATGACAAATGGGGGAAGAATATTTCTCGATAGCAATGGTAAACCTGTTATAAGCTGTACCGTGCTTACCGAAACAGGAAACTGGAATGCAACGGAAGGACATTTTCTAAGATGGAACGGTACAACCTGGGAAGACATAACTTCTGATTTTTCAATGGGGGATGGTAAGATCTTCTCGAACCGAAAAGGAATGATATACGAGTTGAAATGGGGAAAAGTTTTCCTGAGTACAGATAACGGTGTAACAAAAACATCTTTCGATCTGGATTATAAATATGATTATAATGCATATGAAGATCAATATTACTTGGCAAAAACAGGAAAGCTGAGGTTTTATGCAAAATCCGGTGAGGAGGCCAAGATCGTAACCTTATCCGCGGATTATGGCGTGGCAAGGCCTGAACTTACTCCCGAGCATCAAATTCATGGGGACTCGGTTAATCTATTTATTAATACCTCTACCCCCGGGGCAACCATATGGTATACTACTGATGGAGCGAACCCTGAAACTAATGGCACTGAATACACGGGATCCATAACTTTAAAAAGCGACAGCCGAGTAAAAACCGTTGCCTCGAAAGAAGGTCTTTTAACTAGCAATATGGTTGATAGATGGTATTACGTGAATGATCCTTGTATGTCAAAGCTAAATGTTTCTTTGGTTAGCGCGAGCGATTATCAGGATCCGAATAAACCAGAAAACACACTGGATGGTGACCTCCAAACACGTTGGTCGGCTGAGGGCGAACATTGGATTCAGTATCAGCTTGATACGTTGCAGCAAATAAATACAATATACATGTCTTTTTATTCAGGTAATACCAGACAAGCAATATTTGACGTGGAGACTTCAACGGACGGGATAAACTGGGAACCTGTGTTAAGCAATGTATTTAGCTCGGGGGAAACCGCCAATTTAGAAAAATTCGGCCTTAATACCACCCTTGCCAAATATGTACGAATAAACGCGCATGGTAATTCCACGAGCGGGTGGAATAGTATTCAGGAGGTGGAAATATGGGGAGGATGTGCAAATCCCGCAAAGTATGAATATCTTTTAACAACAAGCGCGTATAAAGGAACGATAGAAATAACCCCGGTTAACAATTCAGCCTATAATGAAGGAGCCCTGGTAACAGCATGGGCTAAAGCTGATCCGGGTTACAGTTTTAAACGGTGGGATAATGCCATAACTGTAAAAGATAACCCCGTAACTTTTGCCATGACATCTGATAAGGTTTTAAGCGCTATATTTACACGCTTGCCCTTTGGTGATTGGTACATGTTCACTGACACAACCTACACCAACACGTTTGACGGCGATATACTAAATACAGGCGAGATTGCATGGATAGCAAACGATACAACCGAAACCAAATTATTGCAGGACAAGGTACTTATTATTGAAAGTGAAGGAAAGATAAACGCGGGATTTGAGAATATTTTCGTGGATAGATTCATCGACATTTCAAATAATCCAGTTATGGGTTTTTATGCCCGGGGTATCGATACTTTTGGATCAGTTGATTCAATGAAATATTACATTATCTTGTCTGATACCTCCGGAACTGCTACAGATGAGCAGTTTTCAGTAAAAATCCCACTAAACCGGGGATGGCATCGTTATACCATTAATCTCGCGGATGCTACAATCGATTTATCAGGAATTAGTAAAATAGGATTTAAGTACGCGGGAGAAGCATATACTACATATGAACTGAACCTGGATGATCTTGCGGTAGGGGAGTATCCCAGGGAAGAAAGATTGTTTATGCTTAGAACATTAGCCGGCACGGGTGGAGAGATTTCGCCTGAATCAGGCATGTATTCTGATACTGTAATAGTTACCGCAACAGCCAGCGAGGGATATAGTTTCTCCCATTGGTCCAGGGATGCAGAAGGATCGGAAAATCCACTGGTTATTGTAATGGAGGAGGACATAACTGTAATAGCCAATTTTGTACCATGGCCGACAGCTATACAAGCAACCGGAAAACAGCCGGGCTTGATTAATATTTACCCGAACCCTTCCGGCTTGCATAATAAAATTACGCTGGAATTGGATGGCTTTGATCCCGGTGTAGATGTTGAAATCTTTGTTGTTGATATTTCCGGGAGAGTTATTACCAGTGCCATTAAGTACCTCCCTAGTACCCACGCGAAACTCAATATCGAGACAAGTGGTTTAAAAGAAGGAATGTACATTGTATCCGTGAGGATAAACAAACAAGTAACCAATAAAAAATTATTTATTAATTAATCCGTGAATAATTGTATTGTTTATTTTTGAATTCTATTTAAGTTAATTTTTAAAAGATATATTATGAAAGGGTTTTTGATTTTTACATTAGTTTTTTACACGTTCAATGTTTTTAGTCAATCATTTGATGAATTGGCACAAACTCCACCTATGGGTTGGAATAGTTGGAATTCTTTGCGTTGTAATGGGATAAATGAAAAAGCAATTAAAGAAATTGCTGATGCCATGGTATCTTCAGGAATGAAGGACGCGGGATATGAATACGTGGTAGTAGATGATTGTTGGCAGATAGGTAGGGATAAAGAAGGCAATATATTGGTTGATGACGAGAAATTCCCCTCGGGTATGAAAGCTTTGGCAGATTATATTCATTCAAAAGGATTAAAATTTGGCCTTTATTCATGCGCTGGCGAAAAGACTTGTCAGGGCCGGCCGGGTAGCCGCGGCTACCAGTTTCAGGATGCACGTCAATATGCCGAGTGGGGTGTTGACTATCTTAAATATGATTGGTGCTATAGCGCGTCCCAAAATGCAGAAGGGGCATACCGTACAATGAGTGATGCAATTAAAGCCAGCGGAAGGCCGATGGTATTTAGCATTTGCGATTGGGGGTACAGCGAACCATGGAAATGGGGAAAGGGCGTTGGACACTTGTGGAGAACGACTCATGATATTCGGGATTGTTGGGATTGTCAGTACAATGTTTGGGGTACCGTAAGCGGTGGTATACTTAAAATACTGGACGCCAATCGATCTTTAGATGCTTATGCTGGACCGGGCCACTGGAATGATCCTGATATGTTGGAGGTGGGTAATGAAGCATTAACCGAGGCTGAGTCGAGGGCACATTTCAGTCTTTGGTGCCTTATGGCCGCCCCCTTAATGGCCGGAAATGATTTAAGAAGTATGGATGAGACCACCCGTGAAATTTTAACCAACAAGGAAGTTATTGCCGTGAACCAGGATCCACTGGGGAAGCAAGGAAAACTAAGGGTCACTTATGATGGAGGCGATCTGGAAGTATACCGGAAGATACTAGAGGATGGACAAGCATACCTGTTCTTTAATCGTTCAGATGAACCCTACGAGCTGGATTTAACATGGGCCATGCTTGAGGTTGAAGAGAATTACAGGATACGCGATCTATGGAAACACGAGGATTTGTCAACCACATTAAAAAAGCCCGCGATAAAATATGTTATCGAGCCTCATGGCGTTAAAATGTTTCGTTTGGTTGAAGTAAAAGAGTAAATTCAAAAATAAAAAAACATTAATTATGATATTAGAACGCTATAATATGAAGAAAACACTTTTATATTTAAACATGATACTCGTGATATTTTCTCACGCCAGTATCCAAGCACAGGTAGATGATAAATCAAGCTTATATTGCCTGGAAATTAGTTTGGGAAAAGATAGCACACAAGAATGGGATGGAAAACTGGAGATTGTAAACCCGGGAAATGAGGATGAATTCCTCTATATAGGAATAGACATGGGGTACGGCAAACAAGGTAATGCTCAACAAACTCAACATTCTGTTAAGTGGCAAGGCAAAGCCGAAGCCAGGGAAGTTTGGGACTGGGTAAAACCTTATAATAAAATGGTTGAGGGATATACACCAGAGAAGGATAAAATGCCGTTTAAACCGTTTGTTGTAAATGCCTACCTGAAGGCCGGGCCTAACTCAAAAGTGCTGGTTTCCACCATTAACGGGAAATTTTCCTTTGTCCCAGGGGAGTTGGAATATGGTATCCCAGGATATTTCCTTGATGAACAGGTTAAAATCAAACGCGTTTATCCTTCAAGGCGCCTTACCAATGAAGAATATATCTCCAACCGGAAAAAATACCATGGTTTTCCCTCGGCAGCAACCAATTCGTTGGGGGAGACTTATATCGTTTTCATTACGAATTACGAGGGTATTTCACCTTACAGGTACCATTCATTTAAAGAAGAATTACCGTCAGATTTCTCCTACCTTGCCCAAAAATCTGATGGGGATGGCCTTAATTTAATTGTTGAAAAAAACAATAAAATAATCAAAAAACAATCCTTGACAAACAAGGGAAATGACATGGGGGATGTTTCTGTTACCGTGGATGAGAATGATAAAGTTTGGATCGCCTGGTCGGAAAACGTGGATGGCAACATAGATATATATGCCATGTATTTAACTGGTAATGAACCATCCAAAACTTTTAGAGTGACCGACGCACCGGGCCCTGACGTGAGCCCGGTGATTGCAAGTTACAAGAATAAAGTAATCGTATCATGGCAGGGTTTCCGGGAAAATAGCTTTGATATCTTGTATGCCGATTTATCCGCTGGAACGGGTTTTAAAGAATTAACGGTGGCCAATTCCAGCGCGAACGAGTGGCGACCTGCTATTGCTGCTGACAGTAAAGGAAATTTTGCAATTGCATGGGATACTTATCAAAATTTAAATTACGATGTGTATTATACAACGATTAAAACAAATGGTAAAGTATCAACTAGTAAACCCGTGGCTGTAACCAGGGGATTTGAAGTCAGGCCTTCCATTGTTTTTGATGATGAAGACAGGTTATGGATAGCTTACGAGAAAGCAGGTGATAACTGGGGCAAGGACAATGGCGTACATTATTATATTGATCCTGATAAAGGGGAGGGATTGTATGAAACACGTTCATTTAAAGTGGTATGCACGGATGGCAATGAATTTTTTACCACGAGGGTTCCAGTGGAAGAGATAATACCAAAAGAAACCAGGTATACCAACTTTTATGATAAGGTTCGATCACCAGGATTGTATCACCAATCCTCAACTCCCAATCATTATTTAAATTCACCTGTTTTGGCAAAGGGTGACGATGGCCATATACTTTTGGTATATAAAAAAAACGCGGATGAAACCTACACCATCAAGTGGCACAATTGTTTCATGTATTACGATGGTAACCGTTGGAGTAATCCAGTGAAAATAGGGGGGTCAATAGGACAAATGCACGAGGTTCCCGCGATAACTATACCCGAGAGGGGACAACCCAGGGTGGTGCAGGCATCAGACTATGAGGCTGATAATGGAATTATTGAAACCGATGATCCATTTCGTCAGAATATTTGGCTTTCTTATTTACAAGTCCCCGGTAGCATTCATGAATTTGATTTGGTAAAAATACCTGCACCTTTAATTCCAAAGGCAGATCATTCCCTTGTAATGGAAGTGGAAGATGTTGAAAATCTTCAAAATTATCGTGCAACAATAAATGGAAAAACATACAGGATATTAAAAGGTGACACGCACCGACATACTTCATTTTCAGGTGATGGTAGCCATGATAGCCATATTGAAGATTGTTACAGGTATGCGTTTGACGCTGCAAAACTAGATTGGGTGAGTAACGGTGATCACGACAACGGGTATAATGAATACCATTGGTGGTTAACACAGAAATATACGGATTTTTATCACTTGAATGGTGAATTCGTGTCGCTTTTTGGCTATGAACGCAGTTGCGGGTATCCCGACGGGCATAGAAATGTTATTTTCTCGAGGCGTGGAATTAGGATGTTGCCAAGGGTTTCTTATAATAAGTCAGCGCACGAGTATTCTTCACCAGACACCAGGAATTTATACGCGTACCTAAACCAGTTTAATGGCCTGTGCATTTCACACACCTCGGCCACGAAAAGTGCGGGCACTGATTGGCGGGAACTGAACACGGTGCATGAACCCGTGCTTGAAATATACCAGGGAGAACGAATGACAGCAGAGTGTCCTACATGCCCCAGGTTCAGAGATGATTTACCATGGTTTAGCCCAAATAACCAGGGATCCTACAGGAAAGCCCTGGAGGATGGACATCATTTAGGCGTGATAGCCAGTTCGGATCACAAATCAACCCATGTATCATTTGCCATGGTTTACGCGAGTGAGTTTTCAAGAGAAGGAATAATGGATGGGCTAAGGAAAAGACATACTTACGGGGCAACTGATAACATAATCCTTGACGTGCGAATGGGAAATCACATGATGGGCGATGTGATTCAAACTGACAAGAGAATACTGAAAATACATGTTATTGGCACGGCTAATATTGATGAGTTGGTTGTTGTTAAAGATGGGGAAGAACATGTGATTGCACACGATAATTCCCCGGTAATTACAGTTCAATGGGAAGACGAGGATGAACCCGGCGATGGTAACTATTATTATGTAAGGGTTTTACAGGAAGATGGCGAACTGGCATGGTCATCACCAATTTGGGTGTACATGTAAATCAGTAGTAATTATCATCACCTCAATTTACCATCGGACTATTTATCGAGAGTGTCAAATTTCCCTTTGTCCTATTCAATGTTGACCAAAAAGGAGAATTAGCTTTGTTTTATAGCAACACGCGAAGAAGTATTTATGCTGTAATTGATAGTGGTTTTTTAGTAGTGTTGAGCCGAGAATTTTTATTTATTAGTGCAATGTTTTCTTTTCCTTTTATTAATTCAAACCGGGCTTTGTCTTTATTTACGTTAAGTTCGATGATAGCATTCTGATAAGCAAATCTGACGGTATATGAATTCCAGTTTTTCCATATTTTTGGATTGAATGTAAGTATTTCTCCATCTATTCGCATTCCTGCCCAACCATGTAGCATAGTTGCCCAGGCCCCGGCAGATGCCGAAACATGGAGACCCTGCTCAGTATTGCGGTTATAATTGTCCAGATCAAGCCGGCATGAATATTCAGTAAAGTCATACCCATCCTTCATTTTGTCAAGTTCTATGGCTAACACGGCATGTACTGCAGGGGATAAAGAGGATTCATGCAAGGTGCGTTCTTCATAATTATCATAATTGACGCGCTTTTCTTGTTCATTATAATCCTATCCGTGGAAAACAGTGGAATTATTATGC
>CAYRRV010000062.1:0-15422 GCA_964426725.1 uncultured Bacteroidales bacterium
AACGGAGTCTCCAAAATAACCCGGACAGTTTATGCCCACGGCAAAATTAAGCAACATGAAAAAACTTGCAACCCGGGTGAGCCCGTATGCTTACACCAATCTTTGCTGGTCTGAATATAAGGTAGCAAATTCAATATTGTGTTTTGCCTGTGTTAGTTCTGTCCAGATTCTATTTCTCATGAATAATCAAATGGTTACTTTTTTCTATTTATTCTTCTCTCCGATAGTTTCCTCCAGATATTGCGAAGTTCTTTCACGTCTTGTTTAATAAATCCATGTTGGTTGATTAGAAGCTCTTTGTCTACGATATCTAATACTTCTTCAATTTTACGCTCACGAATCAAAGAATCCACTAAACCAAAATCAATATTTAATTCAATAGGAGAAGGCATTTTTATTTCTTCTATTTCAGTTGGCTCAAATGTCATTACACCCCCTCCATAACTGCGCCCTGTAATTTCAGAAAACGCAAATGAGAGTGAATTCATGAATGATATAATTAACGATTGACGGTTTACATCTGTCTTGAATCTCACACGATGTATTGTGTCAGTTGATGATGCGCCCGTTCCATTAAGAACAAGTTTGGGATAATCTCCAACCTGACGTAAAGCAAATGCATCAGGAACCCATAAAGATGGTGTTATATACCAACGCTTTCTTATTCTTGTTTTATATCCTAGATGGAACTCATTTTCTTCTCCATAGTGAATATATTTTTGACAAGCTGCTGGTAGTTCATCAAATTCTACATTCGGAGGAATAAATAAGTAAATTGAATTTTGAGCTTTAGAATTTGCAGTAAAGTCAGCTTCAGAAAAAGTAATCCCTTTTAATTGATTTGATTTACTTGCTACTGGTATTATGTATTTTTCTAATCCCCATTTCTTTACTTGTTCTTCTTTAAGCATGAAGAATTCATTGCGACCTGTAACCAAACCTACATCAACATCAAGGATATCACCACAAGAAATAATTCTATCATCTGATTTAAGTTTCTTTAAAAGGTTAATTTCATTTTCTGTTAGAAAATATTTTGTCCATTTTTCATTGCTATGGTCAATTGGTTTAACATTTGAACCATTTACTTTTTCAAAATCAATAGATTTTAAATCATTTAAATTTTCGCATTCAATAACCCGTATGCCTTTACTGTGATTTACACTTTTCTCACAGAGGAGTAACACTACTTCTTGTTGAATATTCTCAAAAACTAATTTTTTAAACGTTAAGATGGTGATTCTTTCGAAAAACTGTGATAAGTAGACTCTCGTTTCAGCTGCATACTTAACCTGAAATAATTCAGCAGGAATCACCATTGCCATTTTTCCTGTACTATTCAATAATGATGAAGAAATTACAAGAAAGGGAACCCAAATATTTGTAAGTTTATTGGGGTTCAATCCAAGAGACCGCATCATTTCAATAGCAATACTGCGATGTTCTTCTGGGAAGTTCTGATACCTAATAAATGGAGGGTTTCCAATTATCGTATCATATTTTACTGTGCTATTGCTTTTTATGAAGTTAAAGAAATCGCGATTTTCTATAGTATTAGAATTGAGGCCTAAGTCTGCCGCACGTTTTTTTGCTTTAAGCGACTCTTCTTCTAATAACTCAATCCCTTTGATTTTTCCGTTGAGTTCTTTTCCCTTAATATCTAGTTCATTAAATCGTAAAATTGCAGACTCAATAAAATTTCCATCACCACAACTTGGCTCTAGAACAGCTTGTGTACTATTATCGATACTCCAACGACATAAAAAGTCTGTAATGGGCTTTGGAGTGTAATAGCCACCTCTTAATTTTTCTGCTGATAATTTACCTTTGACTTTTCTCATTATTCTGCAATTAAAGTTTCTGAATTGAACATTTCATCTTGCATAACAGCATTAAATTCAGCAGTTGAAATACCATACAAATTGTTAATTAGTTCTATTAACTGATTCTGTAAAGTATTTATCTTTCTTAGCAAGACGTTTCTTTTTGAACCATAACTGTCAGATTTTATTTTTTCTTTTGTACCGATTTGGTTTTTAACGTTTGTAATAATCTGCTGATATATTTCCTTTTCGGAATCCTCAGACATATCAATAGTTCTAATTGGCAAATTCTCAATAAACTGTTTTCCGTGGGAATAATATGAGCCTCTGAATTCACTAGCTCCAGATTTAACCATATTCTCAATTAATGGATGCGAAAGTATACCTGCAACTTTAAGATTCTTAAGTTCTTCAAAAGTCATTTCCGATACAAGGGGTGCTAACGTGTCTTTAACAATCTGTTCAACAATGAGTTTTGGGGTTGGAACAACACCATTTGAAGCAGAGACCTCTGGTTCCATTACAATTGACAATTGACGTTCATCATCAATTATAACTCTACTTCCAAGAAAACGTTCATATATCTGGCTTAAGATTGCTGGGTCTACAACAGAAAAATCATATGGACTTAGAGGGTAGTACAATTCATTGAAAACAGATATTAGAGTTTCAGAGTCAATATTTATTGTTTGTGATAATGTATCCTCAATAAAATCAAATAGACCTGAATTATATTTCCTATCGGAATGCTCAAATAAAGCTTTTAGCTCATCATAATTCGAAATACCTTTCAATGTCTCAAATTTTTCAATAGTCCTGTCTTCGCAGAATCGAAGAAAAATTATTCTATTAAGAAGTCTTTGAATTAGAAAATTGATATCTTGATTTTCTATATCTTCATTGTTATTTACAGCTGAAACTGCAAATCGATGTCTCCAATCTTCTATTTGAGCCAGAAAATAATCATCAAAAGTTTCTCCTCGTCTTTCGTATGTTGAAAATAGATTATCGAGTGTTCCCGAATGTGCAGAATTAAAAGAAATCATTTGGTTTATTTCTTTAAATGCACTTTCATATTCTGAATAGTGGAATACTTATACTCTAGCAACATGCTCATTATCTGTGGAATTTGGCTTTAATCTACAGTCGTAAATAGTTAAATTCTCAAAATTTGTTAAAATTGAAATTCCAAGATTCGCATTCCAGCCATATCTTCTTGTCTGAAAAGCTGCTTTGGAAGAATTAATAATGTTTACAGAAGGTTTTTTAACCTCTACAAAAAGTTTTCGTGTTCCATTGACACGAAGTGTGTAGTCTGGATTCTTCTTTGTTTTTGAATCTTCAACTTCAATGTATTCTTCTTGTATTACATCTCGTAAAAAATGTGTCTTTCCTTTGGTATTATCAACATCCCAGCCAAAACACTTTAATAAAGGGTCAATAAAGTCATTTCGAACCTGGGTTTCATTATAACCAGACTTTAAGCAATTGTCCCTATCGGACTCATATTTGTCTATTAATTCTTTTATATTCATTGCTTATCAAAATCTAGTTTCCCTTGTTTTAGTTGCTTAGCTCTATAATACTCAGCTTTTTCTTCAGCTAATTTTAAAAGTTCTGCTGTATCAGACTGAGGATAGATAATCTCAGCAATTTTTTCACTGTAATATTCCTTTTGTAGTTCCTCAAGCTTAAGTTCAAATACATTAGCAAGTTTTGGTATAATATTCTCTGGAACTAATCTCTTCCCATTCTCAATTTTGGATAAGGTTGATTGGTCAATGTCCAATGCCGCCGCTAATTTTGTTAACGTCATTGAAGCATCAACTCTTAATCTGTGAATATATTCTCCGAATGTTTCCTTTATCATCTTGAAATGTTTACCTTGACAGTTTTGTCAAAGATAATAATTCTTGCCAATATCGTCAAGTTGCGCACTGGAAAAAACAGTTCTTTTGCAAATTTTGGTCGTGGGTCGGGTGTAAACAGGGACTTTTACCTTAACGAGCAGGTAGAATATGCCAAAGAGTTTTTGAGATATGAAAAGGGGAGTATTTCGGTCAAAATCTGCCACAAAATTTGCCATTAATACACAGGTACTTAAACGAATTTATTGGTGTTTTAGAGCTTTTACAAGTCCCGTCCGGACCGCCATTACATAACAAAAGCCCTTGATTGTCAAGGGCTTTTTTGTTTGTTGTGTTGCGTCCTCGGGATTGTAAAATAAAAAGTTGAACCTTTTCCAGGTTCTGACTGAACCCGGATTTTACCACCCAGCAATTCAGTATATCCTTTAGAAATAGATAGTCCTATGCCCAGGCCCCCGTATAATTTATCTATAGATATATCTGCTTGTCGAAACCGCTCGAAAATTTTCTCGTGAAATTCAGGCTTTATCCCTATGCCGGTGTCTTTTACATAAAATTCTAAATAACTACCCTTTAAACTATAACCAAATTCGATAAAACCTTCATGGGTAAATTTTAAAGCATTTGAAAGTAAATTTGTTAATATTTGAACAAGTTTTGTTTTATCTGTAAAAATCTCTGATTGTTTCCCTGTTAAGGGTTGTTTCCTGATCAACGAAATATTATTGGTTTTTGCATTCTGCTTAAAGGTTGAGTATAAACTATCAAATATTTGATTGACACAAACTTTATCAATATTACATATTTCTTGTTTTGCCTCCAATGAAGAAATGGTAAGAATGTTGGTTACAATTGAAACTAACTGGTCACTGCTATTTTGAATGATTTTCACAAAACCTTCACGCTTTTCTTCCGATAAATCATGATTATTTAAGAAACCTGAAAATCCCGAGATCGCGTTCACGGGAGTTCTTATCTCGTGAGAAATATTATTTAGAAAGGCTGATTTTAAACGGTTGCTTTCCTCGGCCTTTTCCTTTGCTAACATCAGTTCCTTTGTCCTTTCTTTAATTCTCCTTTCCAATGACTGATTTAATCCTTCCAATTTTTTTTGGGTAATGATAAGTTGCTCGATATCCTGAAATAACAATATTGCTCCTACAAGCCTGTTATGACTATCAATTAATCTTTTGAAATAAAGAAGAACAGGCTTGGGTTCACTTTTAGCTGTTACAATATTTACACGTTTAACAAAATCTGATTCATCTTCGGGATTAAATTTTTCCCTGGTTAATGATTGAACGACTTCGCCAATTTGTTTATTTTCAAAATCGCTTGTACTTCTGTTTGTTATTTCCAGTAAGGATTTATTGAACCTTATAATATGATGGTTAATATCAGAAATAATCAATCCCACGGGTAGAACATCAATAATTTGATTTACAACCATTTTTGGCGTTATCTCAAATAAATCATATTTAACAATGCTATATACAAAACCGACAGCAAATATCATCATACACAAATCAACCAAGAGTGGTATCTGAAATCGGGGAATTAATTTTGGGAGAAACAAAGTTAATGACGCGAGCACAAATGATATTACACCGGTTATCAGAATGATAACAGATTGTTTCCTTTGAATATAATCAATCTTCCCCCTGATAAATATTATCAATTGAATGAAGCTGGAAAGAACTAATGAATTGTGTATAAAACTAACCAGTAAATATATTTCCTTATTATTAAATTCAATTATCCATAAATTAGAATTGTCTTTCCCGGTTACCGAGGCAAAATCTGTAGTGAGTTGGAAAGTAAGAACTGCAATAAAATATATTGCTAAAAGAAAATACAATATTTTATTTGGTTTAATAAATCTTGTAAAAGTACAAACACTGAGAAAAGTAAAAACTCCATATCCTATAGAGGCTAAACTTGCTAAATGCATAAAAAATTCAGCGGTTTCTTTATTAACGAGGGGATTTTGAATAAAGGATAATGAAAAACTCCAAAGGGAAAAAAACAAGAGTAACATAAAGACCATTTTATTCAGCAAAGCTTTTTTGTTCTTATACAAAACATAAATGGCTAATCCTAAAAATATCAGGAAGATAGAATTATGGATAAAGTTTATTACTACTGTCATTTCAATGAAAAATGTCGATTGATCTGTACCACAACATGTCTGCAAAAAAGGAACAATTCTTCTGCAATATCAAATGTGACGCGTCAGTACCAAAGTTTTGTTGTTGCTTTCCGCAGTGCCACCAATAGTAAACGGTCGTGCGAAGTTTTCGAAGCACTTCAGTATCACCCGGCATTAAAATTAATTAAAAATAAAAAAATTCCAAATTCAATACTACCCCTGCATGCTGTTCGACCATTTATTGTAGCCTGTACGATTTTTATTATCTTTTTGTTCCTGTTTCTGACGATGCGTTCTGTAAATCTTGATTAAAAAATTTTCTTTCCCAATTTTCCCTTTGACTAAAATTCCCATAATCTCCATTTTTCCCAGGAATTTCTTGGTCGTGATCAGGCTTTTTAAATCTTTAGAACTCGTTTAGGGCTTCAAGGAAATGGGAGTTTATTCATTCTTTTTGACTTAAAAATTTTTATTATAAAAAAAATAATATATTTGAAGTTAGAAACATGAAAAAAAATGAGAAAAAGGATAAAAATACCACTTGGTGAATCGATTTCCATGTTATCGAAATATGCATGGACACGAATAAAAGAGCAGATTAGCTCTGTTGCATTTATAATTTTATACCTTGTAGTTTTTCAAACAATTATATTAAGTGTTCCACTGGCAAACGCGTTAAGTACAGCCGGGGGAATTGCCCTGGTGGTATTTGGTCTTGCATTTTTTCTCGAGGGACTTATTTTAGGTTTGATGCCTTTAGGAGAGCGTGTTGGTTTAAAAATGCCACAGCGGGTAGGTATATCAGTTATTGCCATTTTTGGTTTAATACTCGGCTTTGGCGCTACATTGGCAGAACCTGCCATCAGTGCTTTAAGAACTGCCGGTTCAGAAATTACTGCATGGGATTCACCTCTGCTTTACATGCTTTTAGAACCATATTCAAACTGGTTAATATTATCAGTAGGTATTGGTGTCGGCATAGCTGTTGCCCTGGGAATGTTCCGGTTTTATTATAACTGGTCTATTAAACCGTTTATATACTCGATAATACCTGTTTTATTAATTCTCTCTGTTTATGCTTTTTATAATCAAAACTTAAGTAAAATTATTGGTTTGGCCTGGGACTGCGGTGCGGTTACCACGGGGGCAGTTACCGTGCCTTTAGTTCTCGCTTTGGGAATCGGGGTTTCAAGATCATCAAACAAGGGTCAGGGATCAAGCGGTGGATTTGGTATTATTCTTCTTGCATCTGCATTCCCTATTTTAGCAGTTCTTATACTAGGAATCATAATAAATTTTAACACTCCTGAACCTACTGACGAAAAATCCTTTTTCTCAAGGGAGAACCGGGCAAACGCGTTACTTGTTCTAGGAAATGAAGATAACTTAAAAAGACATGCTTATACACATGCAAGCCTTGATGGTAGAATAACTTATTACGGTGATAAAGAAAAATATAAAGCTTCACTCATAAACTTATCGAAAAACGCCGGGGAACAAAAAGTTATTTTTACTTCAACCACGTTTGCAAAATGGATAAAAACCAAAGCATCGATAGAAGAAAGAAATATTTTATTAGATATAGATGAAACAGAATCTGCAATAACCTCGAATGATTTTGGTCACGTAATAAAAGAAGAATCCGTGGCAGGGGTAAGAGCTGTTATTCCACTGACATTATTATTGTTAATAGTTTTAATAGCCCTTTTAAAAGAAAAAATCCGTTATAAAGATGAAGTTGCCCTGGGGATAATTTTCGCTCTTATCGGGATGACTTTATTAACTTCTGGGATTCGTCTTGGTTTAGCATCTCTTGGAAGCGAAGTAGGCAGGGAACTGCCCAGGGCTTTTGCCAAAGAAGATAAATTTATAGACCGTGTTATGATTACCAATTTCGATACTACATTATTGTTTAAAGGTATTTCTGAAAACGGTGAGGTTAAAACCTATTTTAACATGGTAGATAAGCATGATAATATTAAACGGGTTGAATATGATGAAAACAGATTTGATCAATCCAGGAAACAATATGCACATATTATAACGCAGGAACCGCTTTTTGGGAAAAAGCTTACCATGTTGGGAATGATTTTAGTCTTGGTATTTGCTTTTGGAATGGGGTTTGGTGCAACACTGGCAGAGCCAGCTTTAAATGCACTGGGTTTAACTGTCGAGAATTTAACTGTTGGAGCCATTAAACAAAAACAAATTGTGCATATTGTGTCTATCGGCGTTGGTATTGGAATAACTTTAGGTTTTGCCAGGATCTTGTTTGATTTACCATTAATATGGCTAATTATTCCGCCTTACATCTTGTTGATAGTATTATCCGTGTTTGGAGAAGAAGAATATACCGCCATGGCCTGGGACAGTGGAGGTGTTACAACCGGGCCGGTAACTGTCCCGCTAGTTTTAGCAATGGGATTAAGTATCGGAGGAGCACTGAGTATTTCTGATGGATTTGGAATTCTGGCATTAGCTTCTGCATTTCCTATTATTACTGTATTGTCTTACGGTATATACAAGAATACAAAGCAAAAACGTTCAATCGACAATCAAGTAAAAGAAGATACAAATGGATAAAGATATAAATAAACAAGAAAGAAAAAAGGTGTTTTCTCCTTCCAGGGCAGTATGGAGAACACAGATGTCTAAAGGTATATATACCCCTCACAGGGTGAGCCTCATTACTTGTATTGTAAATCAATTGCTAGCAGAAAAAATAATCGACTTTCTAAAAAAAATAGAAGTTACGGTTTACGATGAAACAGGAAGAATTGTAAGAGAGTATATTCGAAATAGACCTTTCGGGTTACCAGGGGAGAAAATTTCCTTTGAGAGTACTTCAGTAAAAATATTCCGGTTTTCAATCCCACGGAAAAACTCCAAATTAATCATGAATGCATTGATTCATTTAGGTGAATTGCATATTCCCGGCAGGGGAACCGTATTTTCACAAGAATTGATGGAGTTCAGCAAGGAACCCCCGGAATTTAACCTCGGGGTATTAACAAATATTACCCGGGAATTCCCAGAATATGAATTGATAAATGACTTATCTTACGTTATCTGTGTGCTTTCAGACCCGGGTAGCAGCGAGCAACTTGCCAAAATAGCTTTAGAACTTGGGATCTGTGTGCCGGTTATTACTTACGGAACTGGAAATGATATAAGAGATCAGTTGGGCTTAATAAGAATAACTATTCCGGCTGAAAAAGAGATTGTACACCTGGTAATGTCTGAACAGGATTCAGAGAGCGTTATCAAATTATTGGTTGAAGAAGGCAGGTTGGATAGACCCGGCAAGGGATTTATATACAAAACACCGGTTTCTTCAGGATTAATGGATACACGTATGAAAATTGGTAAGCAGAAATATGCTGCTACCATGGAGCAGATTATTGCAGCTTTAGACCAACTGAAATCCGGCACATCCTGGCGAAAAAGATTAGATACTGATGTTGAAAATTCTAAAATTAGTAAATCCATGAAACCTCAGGATAACTGCGAGATATCAATAATATCGGATGAAGACAGGATTGATATTTTAAGAGAAACATGCCTGGAAGTTGGCGCTACAGGCGCTACAACCTCAAAGGTAACACCCGTGATGGCAAAAAAAGAATTGAAAATAACAATGATTCGCAGTGCGGTGAGTGTTCCTGCTCAAATTACAGATAACATTGTTGATAAGTTACTTGAAGTAAGCACGATAAAAGAAAGTAATACTGATCGGATTCAAATTCTGGATTCTCCGGCAGCATACGTGCGAAATATTTAAACTAAATTGCTATATCAAATAAATAAACTGGTATCCATAATCATGCACGGTGATAAGAACCAATTATCACTGTGAACTTCCATTTCAATATATTATTTTGGTTTCATGTCCATGAAAAAATGATGGTTGATATGTACCAGGAGCCAACCCGAATAATCTTCCTTATACTATGTCGATAATTAATTATCTTTGAGCAAAGGTAAACCGATAACTCTAAAACCCATCACGATGAAATATATCTTGAGCGTGCCGCCTTCTCTAAGCAAGAGCTTTTTTGATATTGAAACCAGGGATCCTGAAAAATGGTTCGTTACGTCCGATCCTCCCGGGAAACGAATTGGTTCCGGGGGTGGTACGGCATACTGTTTAACAGAATGCGCGAAAAAAGCAAACGCCGGTGATTTCTTGAAATGGCTTTCCCTTGAAAAAAGAATAATAATACACGCGGCGGGCCATGGCAGGAGATTGCCAGCCTATGCTCCCGTGGGTAAAATATTAACCCCCCTGCCAGTGTTCCGGTGGAGCCGGGGCCAAAGTATCAAACAAAAATTAATAGACCTGCAACTTCAGTTTCTGAACCAGGTGGTTAAAAAAGCGGGGCCTCGTTTAAATACCATGGTAGTCAGTGGAGATGTGCTTATTTATCTTGATGATGCCATGCCAGATATTCCCGATGCAGATATCGTGTGCCTGGGAGTGTGGAAGGAGCCGGAGAAATGCATAAACCACGGTGTTTTCTTCGTGGAAAGAGAAAATCATGAGGTACTGGCTACCATGTTACAAAAACCGTCTCTGGGAACAATAAAGGAAATGATGGGAAAGTATGATTTTTTGATTGATATCGGTGTCTGGCTGCTCAGCGACAAGGCGGTAGAGGTACTCATGAAAAAAACATCTTGGCAGCCTGTCCCGGGAGCCTATAAAAATGAAACTCCTTCCTTTTATGACTTATACAGTGATTTCGGCGCTTCAATGGGAAACAAACCAGCCGGTTTTGATGAAGAAATCAGCAACCTGTCCGTCAAAATTGTTCCCCTCGACAAGGGCGAGTTTTACCATTTTGGTACCACGACCGAACTGATAGAATCGACCGGGTTATTACAAAACAGGGTACTCAACCAACGCGAGATATACCATCGCGACGTGAAACCACATTCCAGCATTTTTACCCTGAACTCGATTACTGGTATCAAATTTACTTCCAATCATGAAAATATCTGGATAGAGAATTCCTATGTCCCGCGTGGTTTTCATTTTAACCGCGATCATGTGGTAACAGGACTGCCTGAAAACAACTGGGAACTGAAAATGGCTCCAGGCTCGTGTATAGACATGGTTCCTTTAGAAAACAACCATTTTTGCATCCGTTTTTATGGATATCACGATTCGTTTAAAGGTACTGTAAAAGACAATGAGACCCTCTGGATGGGTATACCTGCCCCAAAATGGTTTGATAACAGGGGCATTGATATTGATGAAGTCACGAGAGACAATCCTGATATACAATTTGCCGCTATATTCCCCGTGCTTGAAAAAGAAGCCATAACCTCCGGTTTTCTCCAATGGCTCTATGATCCGGGCATTGACAACGAAATCAACAGGGAGATTTACATGAATTCCGAAAAAATCTCCGCTTCCGGTATCAGTGATAGCATTCATTTCAGGAAGTTATATGACCAGCGGGAAGCTTACCTGGTGAAAAACATTGTACAACTTGCTAATAATCACGGGAAATCAATATTCTACCAGGTCGATTTGGAAGAAGTGGCCGGTTTATGGTCACGTGAAAAGTTGTCACTGCCGGAGAAACCAATACCCGATGATAATTTATTTCATGGCATCTCAGATTACATGTTCCGGAGTCTCGTGAAAAAGAAAAATGGTGAAGACAGTCTGGAAGACGAGAATAAATCATTCGAGTTATTAAAAAATGGTATTATTAATGCCGACAGCAAATTACATAGTTCTCCGGTGCTGAGCATGATAGCTGATCAAATTGTCTGGGGTCGCAGTCCGGTTCGGATTGATCTGGCTGGCGGCTGGACAGACACGCCTCCCTATTGCATGCTCAATGGCGGAAAGGTACTGAATATCGCGCTAAATCTTAACGGGCAACCTCCTCTTCAGTGTTTCGTGAAACCATCGACGGAAAATTCTATTGTAATGCGCTCCATCGATTTAGGCGCTGAAGAAAAGATTACCACTTACGAGCAGGTAGAAGATTTTAATAAAATAGGTTCTCCCTTCTCTATTACAAGGGCAGCCCTTGCCCTTGCCGGTTTTTCACCCCGGTTTAATAAACACGGTTACAGGTCGCTTGAAAAACAGTTAAAAGCAATGGGAGGTGGATTAGAAGTTACCACCCTCTCCATGATACCAAAAGGATCAGGACTTGGAACGAGCAGCATCCTGGCGGCTACAGTGCTGGGAACGTTAAACGAGGCCTGTAACCTTGGCTGGAATAAACTTGAGATTGGAAAAAAAACAATTCTGCTTGAACAGTTGCTGACCACCGGGGGTGGCTGGCAGGATCAGTTTGGTGGTATCCTGGGTGGAGTGAAGTTCCTTGTTTCATCGCCGGGTTTCGAACAGTCGCCGGTTGTTAGGTGGTTACCAGATTACGCGTTCAACAACAGGGAGATAAAGCCGTTGCTATTGCTATACTATACCGGCATTACAAGAGTGGCAAAAAATATACTTGCAGAAATCGTACGGGGAATGTTCCTGAATTCAAACCGTAAACTTTGCTTGTTAAGTGAGATCGGTAATCATGCCGGCAGGTTATTTGATGAGATGCAGAAAGGAAACTATCGCCACCTGGGTAAAATGACAGACTACTCTTGGCAGTTAAACCAGCGGCTCGACCCGGAAACAAACACACCAGCGATTCAGGCATTTCTCGACCGGGTAGAACCTTACCTCGACGGGAAGAAGCTGCTTGGAGCAGGAGGAGGCGGTTTCATGCTCATGATCGCGAAATCACTGGAAGACGCTAAAAAGGTGCAAAATATCTTAAAGGAGAATCCACCGAACGATAAAGCTCGATTTGTTGATTTTGATGTTTCAGGGGATGGATTGGTTGTAACAAAGAGCTAAGTAGCGCTTATCTAAAATGCATGATCATGTGCAACTTTTTGGAGGGTATTTACCTTCACTCCTTCCATACTACTTTTTTCACGTGTAGTTCATCTGTACCCGTGCACTGCTTCTCCTCAATCACCGTAAAATTATCTTCAATATAATCATGCAGGTATTCAGGATAATAGTCTACTCCATATATACTTTTAACATTATCTGTTACAATTACCAAAGTATCGACCTGTTTATGCCGGGAAAAGAACTTTTCATAGAATTCCCGGTTTTGTATGGCCCAGTCTTCAAAATCATATGACTTTTCATAGTCGATTTCATAAGGCAGGGCTATCATCTTTTCTTGGGGGATGTCCAGGAACCGGAAAGGTAATTGAATCTGGTTCCGGTAAAGGAAAACAGGCACACCCGGGGCAATACTATAATCAATAAAATGTTTCACACAGGTATACTCGGCCCCCTTTTTAATCATGCTTTCCTGATAAACAGATACAATATAAAACACGCCTAACAGTAAAACAAAGGTTATCGTGTATCTTTTCCTGTAATAATAATCCAGGAATTTAAAAAGTAATATCATTAAAACAACAAAAAGAGATGACGTGTGACGAGGTTCTACAAAATATTTACTTACAATAATGTAAAGGAAAGAATAAATGATCAGGAGACATAATGATGAAATTACTGTAAACGTGAAACTTGAAGAAATTCGTTGCTTGTTCTTCTTTTTCAACACGATTAGCCCGGCAAAGACAACAAATATCAGGCGAGCGCCCCACCTGATCCATGAGTTTTCCGTGGTATCTATAACCGGCAAGTAATACAATTCTACCCGCTTATAAATGAAATACAGGGTATCCCTAATCGAGAAGACTGGAGAAATATTCCCAGCGTGCGATTCATAATGCAGTAAGATATATGAAAACAATGCAGCCAAAACCACTACAGCAGGTATCATGTATAAAACATAATTTTTCATGGCTTTCCATTGTCTTCTATGGAAGAAATAAAAAACAAATGAAAATAAAAGAAAAGCGAGATAATATTGTATCAGAACAGAAATTACAGAGAAGCAAATGAAAAGAAGCACATTCTTTATTTTGTCATTTCCCGTGATAAATATTTCATAAAACAAATCATAAAGAACCAGGGATACAAGAATAATCAAGCTATATGGTCTTATTTCCAGTGCAGCCCAGGCTAAAAATGGATGCACGCCGAAGATAATACTGCTTACTAATGGAGGAATATTCCTGAATCTGCGACGTGAAAATGAATAGAAGTATACGATTGTTACCAGGATAAAAATAACCGAAAGTAATCTTGAAAAAAATATGGATGAAGAAATATATCTCCATGCCGTTAAAATTAAAAAATACAAAGGAGGCTGGTTTTCCATGTGAATCGCCTTGTAGAAAGCGTATTTAATACCTTGAGATGTTGTAAGCAGAGAATATGCTTCATCTTTCCATATAAAATGATATTGAGCGAGATAGATATAAATCCCTCCCATGCAAACCAGGAACAGGATAAAAATCAACCTGGTTTTATCGAATACAATTGCTTTTTTCTCCATATCTTATTCCCTGATATTAAATACTTACCTCCTGATTTGACTCCTGTAAATACCGGTAGAAATATGAAAGGTTTCCTCGAAATATCTTTTACTTTGCAATGACAGGAAGCCCAGGCTCAGGAACTGTATAGCGGCCAGGAACGTAAATCCTCCAATAAAAAAGGCATGGGGTCTCTCCTGAAATACAACTGCCAACGCCCGAGAAAACCGGTCATCAAAATAATCAGAAGCAACCTGGATATCTGGATATACCTGGAATGTATTTATGAATATCCACAAGATAATGTACAAAGAAAGCAGTAACATAATGAAACCTACCCCTAAAAAAAACACGTAAGGACGAAAAATAAAACCCGACATTAAACCGCTAAAAACTCCTCGTAATACCCTGATGCTTGACTGCCTCTTTTTTCCCACTTTCTTTTGCATACTCCAATCCAGATGAGCAGGAATTTCCAAAATCCTGGCTCTCAATATCATGGCCTTGTACATTATTTCCGGATTCACTTCATAATCTTTTGTTTTAAGATTTAATCCTCGGATAAAATTCGTGTTATATGCTCTGACCATTCCTGTATAGGTATGATATTTTTCCTGGGCAGCCATGCGCATGAAGCGATTCACCCATTTGCTCATCACCTTACGGGTAAATGGCACGTTGGTTACTTTACCACCCTTCATGTATGGAGATGCTATAACAATATCGGCTTTACTGAAATGAATAACATCCAACAACTTTTCAATATGGTTTGTATCATAACTCAAATCAACATCAAGAACAATAATATAATCACCCCTGGCATAACAAAAACCAGACTTAAGCGCGTTCCCCAGGTTAAGGTTAACCGTGTGATGAATAACCCTGACCCGGTTGTCATTTATTGCCAGTTGCTCCGCGATCTTACCCGTGTTATCCGCGCTGCCATCATTAATAATTAATATTTCCCAATCGTATTCATCGCTAATTCTTTCATCCATGTATTGTCTTATAGTATTGATATTTTCCTCGATGATGGCTTCCTCATTATAGGCCGGGCAAATGATGGATACCATGTATCTCTCGGGTAGAGCCCCTGAACTTTTGGGATTATCCTTCGAGTATTCATAAATATAATCTAAATGTTTCATTCGAATA
>CAYRRV010000063.1:0-15240 GCA_964426725.1 uncultured Bacteroidales bacterium
AGGTAAGTTCTGCTGTTTTTAACCTGCGGCGTATATATCTTGCGAGGTCATTAAGTAAAACCTTTAGTAAATCTTTCAGTAATGCTTCCGAACCATCGTCTTTTAATCCTATTAGCTCAGGCAAATTGTCGCTGAATGACCGATAATTAATTTTTCTTTTTTGACGGATATGCTCTTTCCGGTATTTGTGAAGTTTTTTAGTTAATGCCAGTTTTAACCTGTCGAAAAGAGCATAAATTATAGCTTCCGTATCATCTCCGGCCTGCTTTACAAGCACTGTCCCTTGTTTTAATCTTATGATGGCAGTTAGCTGATATTGCCCTTTCTTTGACTGGTTAAAATGAATATTTAATACGAGATTCTTTGGATAACCCAAATTAAAACTTCCAAGCCGGTTTACATGCTTTTTAATAAGTTTTCTGCATCTTATTCTTTCACTTTTCTTCTCGATGCAACTATCATTATAGATATTATATTTCATAGCTACATACGTTTAATTCCACATTAAGAAGATTGGTTAATTACTCAATATTAATCCAATAATGGTTTTTTCCATTTTCTGTATTTTGGATTTAGTACCTTAATATCAATACCGTGATTTTTTCCAACCTCGACTAAGCGGTTGATCTCGTATGACTCGGGGCGGGTACCATCCCCCGATGCCTTGTATAAAATCCATCCAAGCATTTTGTATATAGTTGTAAAATAAAAGGTTAAATCATTTTTTGATATACTAAAACAAGCGCCTAAATATAGATGAATGAAATGATTTTATCCTTTTTTTTTCAAGAAATGTTACATTGAATATAAGTTACCTTCAGGGTGGCGGATCCTTACCATAATATAACTTGTATATCAGGATTTAAGTATTTAATTCTTTTATTTTGATAGGATCTAGCAATGTTTATCGAATTGTAAAGGTGATAATATAGTTACCTTCCAAATCACACAAACTTCCCGATAACTATAAGACTTACCAGGTTAGGTACGCGCGTATTCTTTCATAATTATCAATATTGTATAATGGTTTAAAGAGTATATTCATATTCGGGTTGAAGCTTTTTATTTAATGGATACGCGGCTGTAGGTGAAAAGCTAAATAGCTTGAGGATTTTTTGTTTTTTTTCATGATACGAGTCGTTTGCCGTGGAAACTAGTTTCAAATTATAATATGATACTTATTCGCGAGTAAAAAACAGGTAAAAAATGGGAAGCGTTCGTAAAGAATACAATAGTAGCGATACTACCTGGCAAAAGGTGGCCCGGCTAACCGCTTCGGATGGTAATGGTGGTGAAAAGTTCGGTTTTTCGGCAGATATATCAGGTGATTATATTGTTGTTGGCTCACCAGGTGATGATGATGATGGGTACCATAGCGGCTCGGTATACGTGTTTACTAAACCTGTTGATGGATGGGTGGATATGACTGAAACCGCTAAATTAAAGCCTTTCGATGGGGATACCATGAATAATTTTGGTAAAAGTATTGCAATCCACGGTGAAACCTTACTCGTTGGAGCCCCCGGGGAAAATCAAAGTACCGACTATCCTGGTTACGCTTATCATTTTGATATGCCATCAACCGGTTGGGAAGATGTTACAGGAGGAAGTAAAATGAGCGCTCCAGACGGGGTATCAGATGATTATTTTGGTGTATCTGTAGCTGTTACTGGGGAGGTGATTGTTATAAGCGCCCCAGGGAAAGATGGTAAAGGGGCTGCTTATGTTTATACAAAATCTATAGATGAATGGACTTATAGTGGTAAGCTTAAGCCCTACCCATAACCAAACCTTGCCTAAACTTACTTTTGGTTTAGATGTTGGCATCGAGGGGGATGTTATTGTTGTTGGCGCACCTGGTGCTGGATGGTTTAAAGGGCGGGCTTACGTGTTTGAGAAACCTACCGGGGGATGGGCTGATATGACCCAAACGGCGCTTGAAGTATCGGCATATTGTGGATTGGAAGCAATACAACGGTACACGTGCTGCTCCAATTCCTGGTAAACATTTATTTCAAGGGTAGATGTTGTTGCCGAACTATAGATGGTATCATTGGTTATATTTGTATATGTATCTCCATTGTCGTTGCTAACCTGCCATTGATAAGCCCTGGCATTTGAAGCTGTAATCGAGAAATTCACCTGGCTGTTAAGGCACGCCCTTATACTATCATCGGGATGGGCAGTAACGTGCACGGGATTAAAAGTGAGGAACTTGGAAAAGTGAACCTCGTCCCCAGGATTAAAATCATGAAAAACTAATGCAGAATAATACCGACAGGGCAGTGGTCAGAGCCCATGATGTTATGCAGGACAAATGCATCACGGATGTTGTTCACGAACGATTTTGATGCCAGGAAATAATCGATCCTCCAGCCCACGTTTTTCTTTCTCGCTCCTGCCCTGTAGCTCCACCATGAATATACCTCTGCCTTATCGGGATAAAAATGACGGAAGGTATCCAGGAGGTACTGTTGGATAAATCTATCCATCCCGTCAATTTCTACCTGCATGTAGCCTGCATTTTTGTTGTAATTTGCCTTGGGATGAGTTAAATCAATGGACTTGTGCGCGACATTAAAGTCGCCACAAACCACCACGGGCTTGGTCTTTTCAAGGGTTTTTAAAAAGCCCGAAAAACATGTGTCCCATTCCTGCCTGTAGTCTAGTCTTTTTAATTCACTGCCGGAATTGGGAACGTAAACATTCACCAGGTAAAAATTATCGAACTCGGTGGTGAGTACCCTCCCTTCTTCATCGTGCAGGGACATTCCAATTCCATATGCCACGCTAAGCGGTTCAAACCTGCTTAGGGTAGTCACGCCCGAGTATCCTTTTTTTATCGCTGAATTCGTGAAAATTGAATATCCATCAACCAGTTCCAACGCGGTTTTTACCTGATCATCCTGGGCTTTTGTTTCTTGCAGGCACAGGATATCAGGGTTCATTACCTTGATGTCGCGGTAAAAATCTTTTTTCGTGATGGCCCTTATGCCGTTTACATTCCAGGATATAATTTTCATTGGCTTTTTTGTCGCCAAAATAGTAAACTTTATCTTGATAACAAAAATGCTTGACAGTACCCTAAATTCATATCCCGGTTAAAGGAGCGTCATTTATAATGAATATACATAAAAATGTTAAAAAATTACATATAGAATAATCATTACCAACACGAGCAAGGTCCAGAGGCCAATTACCTTTTTTGCAGGTTTATAAATGCTCGACTTTTTCTCGAAAACGGTAAGATCCATTCGTGTACTCGTGTTTTTAGAAAACAAAGAAATAATAATCATCAACAATGACAGGCCAACAAAAATTATAAAGGATAACAATAAAAAATGGGGCCAAAATCCTTCACGTGGCCATCCGGAAAGGTATAAAAATCCGGTAAATAAACTAATAAATGCCCCAACTGATAAGATGGTATTGGCCGCCAGGGGTGTGGCTTTTTTCCATAGCACACCAATAAGAAAAACGGCTGAAATAGGCGGGGCAAGGAAGCCTAAAATCGCCTGGAACAGACTAAACAAATCCAGTCCTTTTATCTTGTCCACGGAAAGTGCGATGACTACCCCGAGGACAGCCCCGATTACATTTACAATCCTTCCCGTTTTTACTATTTTTTTAGATGAAAGCCCTGGTTTGTTTTTCGCGTAAATATCAAGTGTGAAAATTGTACTGAGTGAATTGAGCGCTGCATCAATGGTGCTAATTAATGCTGCTATCAGTACTGCCATGATAAGTCCCACCATTCCCGTGGGTAGCGTGCGGGTAACCAGCGTCATATAGGCTTCGTTCGGGTCATCCAGGTTCGGGAACAAAATAAAACAGATAATACCAGGTAAAATAAATAGAGGCACGTCTAATATTTTTAACCAGGCAGTAAAGTTTGTTCCCAGCTGGCCCTGTTTTAAATTTTTTGCCCCAAGTACCGACTGTACCATCGACTGGTCCGTGCACCAAAACCATATTCCCATAACAGGGTACCCTAAAATGATTGCCAACCAAGGATAATCTTTATTATCCAGGGGTAATAACAGCTCCCAAAATGAATCAGGCACGCTAGAAAATGAAGCAGGAATATTATCGATTTTAGAAAGGCCGATGAGAACAAAAATAAAGGAAACCAATATCAACAGGATCATTTGAAAAACATTCGTGAAGGCAATGGCCTCCAATCCCCCGGCAATAGAAAAGAAGGCCGCGATAACAATCAATATGATCACTGAAGTCAACAGCGGTATATTAAGTATTTGACTTACCAGGATTCCTCCCGCGTACAAGGTGAGCCCAAGCCATGATATTAAAATAGTGGCTATGGTGTACCAGGCTAAATAATATCTTGAATGACTATTAAAACGCGTGCCGATAAATTCCGGGAGGGTTGAAATCCCTGATTTTTTGTAAATAGGAGCAAAAACAAGTGCAAGCAACATGATGAATGGAAAAGCATACCATGAAAAATTTCCGGCTACAAGTCCCGTGGTGTAACCAATACTCGCGGTAGCAATTAACATTGAGGGTCCCACGTTGGTACCCCACATGGTAAGTCCTATACTATGCCAGTTAAGGGAGTGTCCGGCTAAAAACAGGTTGTCTCCACTTGTTCTTTTTTTTCTAAAACTTACCCACGAACCGATGGCAACCAGTACCAGGATGTAGGCCAAAACGATAATAAAATCCAAGCCATGTAAGTGCTCATGTATTTCCATTTGGTTATCTTATTTTTCAAATTTGTATATTACTTCCATTTCTACCCATGTTTTCGAAGAATCTTGTTGGGGTGGAGCTTTTTGAAAAGATTCCATTAGTTCGCTCCATTCTTTCATCTTTCCCGGGTTTGATTCGGCATATCTTTTATTGATTTCGTCAAGGGATTGGGTTTCCGGGTATTCCAGGATCATTACCAACCGGTTATCCAGGTTGTATATGCGAATACTATGATAACCGCTAACCCTTGCCGCTTCCTGTACCTCTGGCCAAACATGTTCGCCATGTAATTTTTTATAGGTGTCAATGATTTTGTCATCTTCCTTTAAATCACACGTGTATACGACGGTTTTAAGTTTAACGTCCTTACCGGACTCGGTGTGGCAAGATAATAGAAACAAGAAGATCCCGGGGATGAACAATCGATTGCACAAAAAAGAATGTTTTTTCATTTTTTATAATTTAACCTTCATGAATAGTATAGATGGATTATTTTAGTAAAGTATTTTTTTACCTGATCGATTAATTTGGGTGCAAAATAAAAATTTTTTCTTGTTTTTTTAAAAATGTAAAGAGAAAAAACGCACCCACATGACCAATAAAAATAATTTGTTTCGCGGTATACTACTAATGTAAAACTTAATTCTCTTAAATTGAGAATAATACCTGTTTATTATGAAGTTATCCTTGGTAAAAAGTGCCGAAAATAAAATTGACATTAAGAATAAATTTGCTGTATTCATATTAACCTCCTTTTTTTAATGCCCAAAAGACTGTTAAATAAATTTTCAACAAAAAAATCCTTATAAAACACCAATAATCTTTGTTCAAACAATATACCATATCATACAAGCAATTGGATGCCCCAATACCAACAGATATATCTTCTAAAGTACTACAGCGAGAAAGCTGTCCGAACAATAAAGCTACCAATTGATCATAGGTCTTGTATTTATGGCAGTACTTATCTGTTTGATGAATTTGAATAGCTCGACCAAGCAAACACACGTCCTATTTTTTTTTGAATTGGCGATTGTTTTTTCTATTAGACTTTTCCCTTAGTTTATATTTACTCTTAAAAAAAAAATGTAATTTTAGTTACCTGAACTAATAAATTATTTCTAAATCAATTATTATTTCATATGAAAAAGCAAAAATATCGGTGGGTGTATATGCAGCGTGGGAATAAATGGAAACTTCATGCGGATTGATCACAATGAGTGGATATTGAAATAATTGATATGAAAGGGAGAATTATATACCGCGGTTCGGGTGTGCTTAATACTGGCACCATCCAAATCTCATTACCCGGGCATATCCAGGGAACAGGGTTTTTCTTTGTTAAAGTAATTGGAACCAACTAAAGCGGTATCAAAAAATTAGGAATAACCCAATAGTTCAGATTCAAACCAACAGAGAAGCTTATCCTTATTAATTCATAAATTATTCTATTCTGAATGAAAACTGCTTTGATAATGGAATATTTATGATTTGACCGGGAAACACGTCTATTCAACATCATTTATTACCGGGGGGGGAAATGTAAACAGAAAAGCAATAACTAATAAAATAATGAAAGATAAAGGAATGTACTTTCTAACTGTAACAGCTAAAAGTAAGACAATCACCACTAAAATAATCGTGGTAGATTAAAAGAATCAACTCTTCGAGAGGCTTGAATTAGGATAGTTATTGTACAAAACAGGGGGAGAGGTATTATTTGCCATTTTTCGTGTCGCGATTTTATAATTATTTGGCAGGAATAATAAACTTTCTTTCCTTGGAGGATTTTATTTTTGAAAGTTTAAGTTTTGAGTTTCCATTTATGGTATTAGCAAAATTACCAGTTTCCTCATTTGATGACACGGGAATAAACTGGGTAATTTAACTTTTTATTACCTTTATACTCGGGAATGGATACTTATAATATTTGAATTCAAAAAAAATCCAAATGAACAATAATCGTTTCACGCGAAAAATAGTTAGCATCATCTTTATTCTCTTTCAGTTTTCGTTTTTGTTGTCATCTGAAAAATACATCTTTGAGAGGCTTTCTGAAAAAGAGGGTTTGTCTTCTAACGATGTAACATGTGTTTACCAGGATCACATGGGGTTTATTTGGATTGGAACAACCAATGGGCTCAATTTGTACACGGGTGAAAATATTTTTCATTACAAGTATGATATTTCAGATACTCGCAGCATAAGCAACAACTTTATATTTTATATCAGCGAAGATGCAGATAGCAACTTGTGGATTAGCACTTCACACGGGTTAAATCGTTACATGCGCGAGTACGATCATTTTGAACGTTATTTTTCAACCCCGGATGATCACGCTACAATTACTTTTAATAAAACCAGGTATCACATGTTGGATAGTAAAGGTAATTTTTGGCTCTCATCTCGCAAGGGGCTGAACAAGCTGGAAAAAAAATCTGACGGGACATTTTTTTTTAAACGATATTACCCGAAAGTTTTTGAAGGCAATGATTATTATGAATCCCAATTGTCTCTTTTTAATATGATAGAAGACGATCAGGGGAATATCTGGACAGGAAGCTGGGGAGGGGGGTTAATCATGTTTAATCCCAAGAAAGAAACATTTACACATTACCGGCATGATCCTGACAATCCCTTTAGTATATCCGGCAATATAGTAAGGCATATCAGTTTTGACAATACTGGTAACATGTGGATTGGAACCTATACCAGGGGGGTGAATGTTTTTAATCCAAAAACCGGCATTTTTTTAAATTATCAAAATACCCCGGGGTTGAGAAAACTGATGCACAATGAATCAAATATAGTAGTCTTGGTTCCTGACAAAAAAGACAACCTGTGGATAGGTGGAAATTCTTTTTTACAGGTAATTGATCCCGAGAAATTCGAATCTTTATATTACGAGTCCACCTCGAACAAAGAAAATGAATGTGAGGAATCTCTTTCTGTTGGATTAGTTCGTCATATATACGAAGACCAGACGGGTATCGTTTGGGTGTCAACTGGTGATAAGGCTGTATTGAAGTATGATCCCAACAAGGACAAATTTTCGGAGTTTTTTGTCTCCCTAAAAAATCGGGGCGAGAAGGATCACGTGAATGGTTTTGTTATTGATTCCAATAAGCATGTATGGCTTTCAACTTTCGAGAACGGTTTACTTAAAACATCGGGAAAAGGCGATATTCTCGAGAGATTTGTCTATCCTAAAATTAACAATAGATATATCAACCATATCATAAAAGATAAACAAGAAAGAATTTGGATTGGTGGATTAGATGGTATTGAATTGTTCTCTATAGACAAGAATAAAATCACAAATTATTATAAGAATGGCTTTGTCAATGCTAAATCACTGGAACATAAGGTTATTAACAAATTTATAATAGATAAAAAAAATGTTTTATGGATTCTTACCCAGGAAGGAATAAATTTTATAGATCTGAATCATGAAGATCTCATTATCCAGCAGTTTAAACCTGATTTAAATCTTGAAAAAATTTATGATTTATTTGCAGATGATGAAAATTCCATCGTTTTTTGTGGTCAGGATGGAGCCGCGATACATTCACCCAAGGATGGTGAAACCAAGTATTTATTCCACGACCCTGGTAATCCATCGAGCCTGAGTAGTGTCAATGTAAATTGTGCTATTCAGGACAAAGATGGCTATTATTGGTTTGGAACAAATCAGGGCTTGAACAGGTACTCCAGAAAAACAGATGATTTTGACGTCTGGTACGAGAAAGATGGCTTGGCTTCCGCGGCGATCTATGATATTGAACCATCAGGTAACGGGGTTTGGGTAAGAACCGCTAAAGGTATTAGCCATTTAAATATTTTCACGGAGGTGATAAAAAATTATTCCAATGAAAATGGTTTACCAGATAAAATAAAGATATTATGGAAATCTTCTGACAACAGTATTTACGTGGCGGCCGAGTCAGGCTATGTTTGCTTTAATCCTTCAAAAATAAAAGACAACCCCCATGTTTCTAACGTATGTTTTACCAATTTAAAAGTAAATGGATACGATATTCCTATTGGGGCCAATTCCGTGTTAAAAAAACATGTATCTTTAACCGATCAGCTTGTGTTGCCTTATGACAGGCACCATCTTCAATTTTCTTTCTCCGCGCTTAACTATACGCTTCCAGAACAGAGTCAATACATGTATTTTTTAGAGGGATATGATACATCATGGCAATACCTGGGAAGTGAAAACAAGGTGTTGCTAATGAACTTATCGCCGGGTAAATACACCCTGAAGGTTAAAGGCTCGAATAACGATAATGTTTGGAATGATAATCCTGCTAAAATGAGAATTACTTTATTACCACCCTGGTGGAAAAGCTGGTGGGCATATATTATATATGCTTTAATATTCTTGGGTTTATTCTATTTGCTGTATATGGTCAGAAAATACAGGTTGCAAATGGAAGTCCAAAAACTAAATGCCAGGCTTCAACATGAAAATGATCAAATGAAGTTGCATTTTTTCACTAACATATCCCATGAATTCCGGACACCTCTCACGCTGATCAAGGGTGCGCTTGATCAGTTAAAAGATAAAAAATATAACGAGCATCCAGGAAATAATGCCAAGGGTGCTTATGATATAATGTACCGGAATATAAACCGCTTATTACTTTTAATTAATCAAGTAATTGATTTGCGCAAACTGGATATCGGTAAATTAAAATTAGAACCTGAACAGGGTGATGTAATAAAATTCACGCGGGATATTTTTAATGAATTTGAATCTTTGGCCACTCGAAAGGATATCCGGTATACCTTTACTGCATCACACGATACCTGGAAATGTTGGTTTGACAAGGATAAATTAAGCAAAATTTTGTATAATTTGCTTTCGAACGCGCTAAAATATACACAAATCGGAGGTACAATCGAGCTCACCTTGTCATTGCTTACCGGGAGAGAAGTGGATAAATACCCACTTAATGAAAGCAAGGATAGTAATCTTCAGGAACCTGTATATCTTGAATTAAAGGTTTTAAATAGCGGCAAACTGATTCCGCCCGATGAAATGAATAAAGTTTTTGAGCGCTTTTACCGTTTACCTGGAGAAATTAGGGAGGAACAAGGGAGTATGGGAATCGGGTTGTCACTCGTTCAGGAACTTGTAAAACTTCACGATGGAGAAATTAAGGTAACTAGCGAAAAAAATAGAGGAAACTGTTTCACCATAATTCTTCCCCTTGCAGAAGGAAAAGAAAAAAAAATAAATTATGAAAAAAGGCAGGTTAACCGCGGAATTAGGGAAGATAAATACAAAGTATCCATACCTGGTGAGGAAGCTGTTTTTGCCATGAATGAGACAAAACGCGAATTGCAGGTGAAAGGACAGCCAATATTATTGATTATAGAGGACAATGAAGACATTAGCGCGTTATTAACCTCGCAATTTGACAGGTCTTTTAAAATCATACACGCTAAAAACGGTAAGGAAGGATTAGAAAAGGCAATAAATATAATTCCTGATATCATCATCAGTGATATCATGATGCCCGTGATGGACGGGATAGCATTTTGTATTGAATCGAAAAAGCATGAGCTTACATGCCATATACCTGTTATTCTTTTAACGGCCCGGTCTGATGTAGAATCGAGAATAAAAGGAATCGATAAGGGGGCTGATGCCTACATAAGCAAGCCTTATGATGCGCAATTATTAAAATCTCATGTATTCAATTTACTGGAAAACAGAAGAATGCTCAAAAAGAAGTTTTCTGGCTATGGATTGGAGCATGAAAACCTTTCTTTAAATAACTCCAATATATCATTTATTGAAAAAGTAAATTTCATTATTGATAAAAATCTTGCCAAAGAAGAATTTAATATTTCATTTTTGGCCGGGGAACTTGGAATGAGTTCACGACAGGTTCATAGAAAGTTTAAAGGTTTAATGGAAAAATCAGCGGCAGAATATGTCAGGACGTATAAATTAAACCAGGCTGCAAAATTATTGTTAAGTAACCGAACATTATCCATATCCGAAATAGCATATAATTTCGGGTATAAACATAATTCACATTTTACCACGAGTTTTAAAAAGCATTTTGGCAAATCGCCCTCTGAATATATCGTGGATAATTCTAAAAAATCCTAAAAAATGAAAACTGATTTACACGAGTACAGGAAAAAAATAAAATACCTTAAAATAATAGAAAGCGCGTTACTACTTTTATTAATGAGTTTTTTAGTCTTCTTGCTGTTCTTGTTTTTATCCTGATAAGAGTTACACTTTTCTTATTTTCAATCCTTCAGATTTTAAAAACAATGCCAATGCTTACATAATCGTGCCATTGTCTCGAATATGAAATGTTTTGGCGCGAATGTGAATGTCTTTCCTGCTAATAAGGGTTAAATTTATCCACGCTTTTCAAAACATGTTAATCCAGGTAATGCACCAATTCCCCTCAAAGGATATGAAATCAGTATGCATTTTCAGAAATTAACTTGTTTCAAAAAGCTTATAACTAATCTACAACTAAAAATTATTTATTATGAAGAAAAATTTGTTTTTTTTATGTTTAATCGTTCTCGTGTCTGCATTCACGGCCAGGTCACAAAACCTTGTCGTGAGCCACGAGTTAACTATCCCCGCCACGGACGTGTACGGGATGGACGGGGCAGATTGGTGCTCCGGTATTGCCACGTCATTGTCCACGGGCAATGTCTATTGGGCGTATATCGATAATTCCAGAAACGCGATTATTGCCAAAAAGGATGGTTCAACCGGGGCTATCACCACGCAAAAGGTGCAAGCTGACATCCCGAGCGATGACAACCATTCGGAATTAAGCATCGGTTTGGACAGTAATGGATACATCCATTATATCGGTGGGCAACATAACAACTCGCCTAATTATTATCGTTCAACCAACCCCGAGGATATTACATCCTGGGAATTCAAGGGCAACGACCTTGCCAATGGTGGAATCGATGGTTTCAAAATCACGTATCAACACTTTTTCAGGAGCAATAACGGCACGCTTTTTTGTGCCTACAGGAGCAACCTTGTAGATGAATGGGTAAGAGGTGCCAGATCGATACAAATGGGACGCTACAACACCACCACTGAAAAGTGGGAAATGCTTGGCGGCCTGAATTATTGTATTAAAGATGATGATTGTATTGACCATTGCGGTAGCGATCTTAATATGAATGCCATCGTATGGGATGATTCCGGTTCCGGTAGTGGAAAACTGGATGGTAGCTGTGATGGATGTACAGGTTATAACCATTATCAGGGATACAAGTTCAAGGCTGTATTCGATGATAACAATGTTTTGCACGCAACATGGAATGTTGCCAAAAACATGTATACAAGCGAAAACCCTGCGGAGTATCACTCCCACGTTATGTACGCGTATTCACCCGATGAAGGTAATACTTGGTACCGCGCCGGTGGGCAACAAATTACAAAACTGCCCATGACCTGCGAAACCGGGGATACCGATCAGGATGCTACTATTGTTTACAAGAGGGTGCCCGATGGTTATCCCAATGATTGCAGTAGCCCATTTGGCCTGGAAGATCAAACTATGGGCACGCAAGGCCACATTGTTCTTGATAACAGTGGGATTCCTATTATTAAACAATATGTTATATTGGATGATGCAACTTATTATTTCAAACTTGATGGTACATCTTTTGTGGACATCACGGAAAATTTTGTTTTGGATAACAAGCACCTTTTCTCGAACCAAAACGACGTGATGTTTGACGTGAAGGGAACAGAACTATTTTATAGTGAAGATAATGGGGCTTCAGCTTTAACATATAACTTGGAGTACCCCAGTGACTGGAATGTTTACGAGGATCAATATTATTTGGCAAAAACCGGCAAATTAAGGTATTATGCCAAAGATGCCGGTGCGAATGTGGCCAGGATAGTAACGGTCACAGTTGAACCAGGTGCGGCAAAACCGGAGATTACTCCTTCCGCATCCTTGCATACAAGCTCTGTTGAAGTGTCTTTGAGCACAACTACAGAGGGTGCTTCCATCCGATATACCACTGACGGAAGCGAACCTTCAAAAACGCATGGAACCTTATATTCCGGGCCATTTAACCTAACTTCGGATGCCACGGTTAAGGCGATGGCTTATACTTCAGAATTCGAAAGGAGTAATGTTGCCCAGAAAAGCTATTATGTAATGGATGATTGTTTGTCTAAACTTACTATTAGCGGGGTAGAGGCCAGTGGATATCAAGACCCGAATGTGCCTGCCAACTCATACGATAACAATTTTGACACCAGATGGTCAGCAGAAGGCGAACATTGGATAAAATACGACCTTGGGGCTCAATATTACATATCCAATATATTTATATCGTTTTATCATGGTGATGCCCGTATTGCCAATCTTACCAGTGTTGAAACTTCGGTAGATGGCAACAGTTGGACCGAGGTGCTGGGCTCGTCGTATAGCAGCGGTAAAACATCCGACCTGGAGAAATTCCCCTTGCAGTTATCCCAGGGAAGATATGTTCGGGTGAATTGTAACGGTACCAACACGAGTGGCTGGAACAGCCTTCAAGAGGTTCAAATTTGGGGAGACTGCGAGAACCCACTTGTTTATCAATACGACCTTACCACAGTGGTGGAAGGAGAGGGATCGATCACATTGAACCCTACAGGCGGAACGTACGACCAGGCAACGAGCGTGGAATGCGAGGCTATCCCAGCTAGTTTGGATTACGTGTTTGATGGTTGGTCGGGAGCGATTGACTCAAAGGAAAACCCGGTTACCCTGACGATGACATCGGACAAATCCATCACGGCTAACTTCAAATATCGCCCTCCAGGATCCGAAATAATTATCACGGCAGCAGGTAAAGCCAATACGGAGCTTATGGAGCTATACCTGAACGACACCTTGAAAGCTTCTTATTTTAACGTTGGGGGCGATTATTGGGACGATGAATGGGTGACTTATTCATACTATCCTGGTGAATTCGTGGATGCCGAGGATATTAAGTTGAAGTTTGCCAATAACAGTAACGAACGCGGAATTTGGGTAAGGGACATAAAACTCGATAATGTGGTTTATCCTACTGAATTTGCAACGAACCTGACAAACCTTGATTACGTTGGTTGCGGCAACCATTATAGCAAATTTATGGCTTGTGGTGGAGAATCGCATTATAACCAAAATACACTTCCATGGTATACTATAGACCTAACCGTAATTGGTAACGGTACTGTTGTAGATAACTTGGGCAATGATGATCCACCTGTGGATTCCTTGCCGAAAGATAAAAAGTTCCAGTACATTGCAACCCCGGATCTTGGATTTCAATTTGATGGTTGGACGGGTGACGAAGTGAATACAAATGAAAGGGTTACAATTAAGGCAGATGCCAATAAAAGTGTAACCGCCACCTTCTCCCCACTTCCCAATGGGGATTGGTACGAGTTTACCGAAAATTCGTATGCAAACTATTTTGACGGTACAACTTACTTGGCCGGCGACATGGTATGGGATTTCAACACATACGGTGGACAGGAAATTAGCCAAAACGATCACCTAATAGTTAATAATGCAGGGAACCAATGGTCCGAGTTCAGCAACCATTTTGTTGATAAAGTTGTGGATGTTTCTGACAACCCGGTTCTTACTTTTCAGTTAAAAGCAGACGAAACAACTTCAACCACTCATGATACTGCCAATTACACGGTTATCCTGTATGCTTCTGATGGTTCGTTGACGTACGGCCAATATAAGTTGGCCATCCCTATAGACGGGCAATGGCATACGTATGCTTATGATATTTCAAACTCTTGGGCCAACCTTGATTCCATCAATCAAATAAAGTTCGATTACCAGGATGGAAACAACAATATATTCCATCTGTACATGGACTCTTTAATGTTAGGGACTACCGGTGGCAACCTATTTACCCTAACAACTGAAGCAATGCCTGCCAATACTGGTTCGGTTACCCCTTCAGGGTCTGGTTTTTACAAAGAGAACACGAATGTAGATGTGACCGCCAACGATGTAACGGGTTATGCCTTTGATCACTGGACCGGCGACCTGGGTGGTGCGAACAGCGCGGACAACCCCGTATCCATTACAATGGATGCCGACAAATCACTTACGGCCAATTTTGCAGAGGTAGATACCTTTACTATTACCACGAACAAAAGCGGTGGGGACGGAACGGGCACGATTACATTCGCCCCTGATGCTACTGCATACAATTCAGGTACCGAAGTAGACATAGAGGCATCAATAAGCACATTGGGCTATGCCTTCGACTACTGGAGTGGCGATGTGCCACCTGCTAACATTAATGACAACCCGGTGACCATAACCATGGATGCCAATAAGGTCATCACAGCCAATTTCAAGACATCACCGGTCTACAATCTTACCACAACCGCAAACGGCGATGGTTCTATAGTACTAGACCCGTCTGGCGGAGAATATATAGAAAATACAACGGTAACCGCCACTGCCGATCCTGATAACGGCAAGTTGTTTGACGGCTGGA
>CAYRRV010000064.1:0-14724 GCA_964426725.1 uncultured Bacteroidales bacterium
ATGAGCGGGTTATTGAGGGCGTACGAGTACCTGTTATAACTTTGTGAATGAAATGGAGAAGCAACATAATTATCTGGACTTAGAAAGCGGCATAATACGGGATCGTATATTCTTCCATTCATATTGATGAGCCCGAACATTTCAAGATGCTCGTGGCCGGTATAACCCCGTGAAAAATAAACAGGATCAGGTACATTCTGGTATTTCCATGTTACCGGGTTACGCCTTCTACCCCACGCGTCAAAGCTATATTCTTCCAATATGTTACCCGAGGCATCGAGGACGTATTGGAGAGAGCCAAGGTGAATGATAATAAACTGTTTGTATTCCATTTACATGTAGTAAAATAATGAATAAATGTAGTTGTTTTCTTTAAAAAATAAAACTATACTATTCATAATAAGCCACCGAATTTGCCCGTTGCATTTCAAACAAGCGACTGACGTCAGGAAATATTCGTACGGAGTCCAGCGAAGGAGGAAGACCAAACAACACCCGACAACGAAGTCAGGACGAACTTTCTCCCGAATATTTTTTTATTTTTCCAAAAAAGCATTACTTTTGCCATCCTTAATCCGGAAAAAAATAAAAACAATATAACGATGAAAAGAACATTTCAACCCTCTGTAAGAAAGAGAAAAAACAAACATGGTTTCAGGAGCCGGATGTCATCTACCGATGGGCGTAAAGTGATTTCCCGTCGTCGTGCAAAGGGAAGAAAAAAACTTTCTGTTTCCGACGAGTTTAAAAGGAAATAATCCTTATTTCTATATCACGCATCTTTTAACACCACTTCATGTTTCATGGAGTGGTTGTGGTGTTTGTAATAAAGGGTTGAAAAAAATATGACGGAAAAATCATTATCTTTGACATAATAATCATTGATATGATAAATACTGATAAACATGTAAAATATTGGATTGAAGGTGCAAATGAGGATATATTATCTGCAAAGATACTCATTGAAAAACAGAGATATCTGCATGGCTTGTTTTTATGTCATCTCTCCATTGAAAAGGCTTTAAAAGCACATGTTGTAAAATCTTTAGAAGAAATTCCGCCACGTACACATAATCTTATTTATCTGGCAGACCTCGCAAAAATTGAAGTTTCAGAAAACTATCTCGTGTTCATGGGTATACTCATGAATTATCAATTACAAGGACGGTATCCTGATTATAATATAAGAATCCCGGAAAAAATAACTATTGATAATTATCTTGTTGAAACTGAAAAGTTACTGAAATGGTTGATAGAAATATTATAGATATATTAAAAAAATATATAGCAATTCTGAATGCCGAAGGACTGCAGGTACATAAGGCATATCTGTTTGGAAGTTATTCAACTGATGCAGCCTCCAAAACCAGTGATATTGATGTAATGATCGTTTCTGATAAATTTGACGAAAATGATGACCAGGCATTTGGTAAAGCATGGTATTTAACAAAAAAGGTAAATACCAAAATAGAACCTTTATTGATTGGATTAAAGAGATTTAATCAGGACGACAGCTCCCCGATTATCCATCACATTAAAAAAGAAGGAATTGAAATATCCTGATTTAATTTATATACCTGGCAATAACCGCCGTGCCAGGGGAAGAAAAAGACTTTCTGTTTCCGACTAGTTTAGAAGGAAATAATCCTTATTTCTATATCACGCGTCTTTTACACCACTTCATGCTTCATGGAGTGGTTTTGGTGTTTATTTATGGTCGTTTTCTTTCCTAATTGAATATTTTTCTTCATTATTTTAAATCTTTGGTTATAAAAGTTATTTTTGAATAATATTTGGATGTAGTGCATAAAACAAAGGTTTTTTATAACGGGGAACTAATAGTCATTTCATGGATATAAAAGAACTAAAAGCCGGGAAAAGTATATTGGAAGTAGATCATCATCCATGGGAACTTGCCAGATTTACGGTTGTATATGATATTATTAGAAAGCAGATATCCGTCAACAATTTAGAAAATATTGTTGATCTTGGATGCGGCGATACTTTCTTTCTTGAGAAATTACAGCAAAAAATCCCGGATGGTACATTTCATGGAATTGATATTGCTTTTGATGATGAACTTTTAACTTTTCTGTCAGAAAAGCTGAAAGATAAAAACATCTTTCTTTATTCAAATTATCAATCGTTAGCTGAAAAAAAAATTGTCGCGGATCTCATACTGCTACTTGATGTGATCGAACATATTAAAGATGATTTGCAATTCATGTCTGAACTTCGGGATAATACTATAATTAACGAAGATACGAGAATTCTTATCACGGTACCAGCGTTTGAATCACTTTCAACGTCAAGAGATAAATGGTTGGGGCATTTTCGCAGGTACACCGCTGGTACTCTTACTAACATGCTTAATAGAGCGGGCTTTGAAGTTTTAAGAAAGGGATATTTTTTTAGTTCATTGGTTTTTCCCAGGTATTTACAAAAAATAAGTGAAAAAGCTAGAAAACCCATGGAAGAAGCTATAAGTGGAATTGGTAATTATAGAGCCAAGCCGTTTATAGATCCTTTGATGAAAAATGTAATGATTTTTGATTATAAACTAACCAGATTATTGTCATCCTTGGGTATTCATGTGCCCGGTTTATCCTGTTTCGCGATATGCAAAAGGAAATAGCCATCATAATTCCTTGTTATAACGAGGAAGAGCGTTTGCCGGTTAAAGAGATAGAAAAATTTCTCAAGGAATCGTGTAAAGTAAAGTTATTCTTGGTTGATGATGGGAGTAATGATAATACCAGCGAATTACTTCGATCAATAGAAAGCAATTACCCGGAGGATGCCTATGCAATTATTAACACTTGCAACAGGGGAAAAGCTGAAGCCATAAGACTTGCTGTAAATCAAATAGTACATAATGAACAGTTTCGTTATATCGGTTTTTTTGACGCCGATCTTTCAACACCCCTTTACGAGATTAAAAACTTCTTACAATCATTTACAGATAATCCAGACCTGGTTGTTGTAATGGGATCCAGGATAAAAAGATTAGGAGCCTCAATCACTCGAAGCTGGAGACGACATGTATTGGGTAGGGTATTTGCCTCTGCTGTATCAAAAATTCTCCAAATGCCTGTTTATGATACGCAATGCGGTGCTAAAATATTTCGCTCAGATATTGTCGGGAAGGTTTTTGCCAATCAATTCATCAGCAAATGGCTTTTTGACGTCGAAGTCCTTGGACGTATCATTATTGAGTTGGGATACGAGAAGGCATTAAAGGCTATTTATGAATCTCCATTAAGTTATTGGGCTGATGATGGTAATTCAAGGATAAAAATGAAAGATATTTTTAACATTCCCTGGGAGTTGTTAAAGATTCAAAGGGAATATTATCGAAGAATAAATCAAAGCAAAAAAAAACATCATGGCAAAGAAAAAGAGTAAAAAAAACATTCAAAGCCAGTTGACAACAAAAAAATTAAGCCTGATTTTTTATATCAAAGAGGCGGGTAAATATATTTATGTGAGCGAAACATTATCCAAATATACCTGCCGTCAAAATGAAGAACTAGAGGTAATTTTAATAAATTGTTCCGGGGAACAATTACAGGCAAGTAATAATTTGGATGATGATCCTGCACTTGATATGCAGGAGTTTTCTATTGACAAAAACTGTTATCCCGCGGAAGCTCTTTTGATGGGTATTGATCAAGCTAATTTTGATTCAATTTGCATTATTGATACAAATTACCTTCAAAATTCATTTAATTTAACAGAAGTTTTCAGCAGGCTTAATGATAGGGATAACACTATTTGTCAGTTAGTATTCAGAGATGAAGATAATTCTGCTATTTTACAAAAAAAAGCCTATTCTCCTTTTATTATTTCTTCAGGAGCGCTCTTGAGGGAAATACTGGAAAAATCATCAATGCCGGAAACATTTTGGAATGAATTTTACAGGTTAGCTGATAATTATAATCTCCAGATATCCTTCGCTGAATTAAATCAGGTTTCCGCATTTAAAACTGTTAGCCGGCAGAAAGGGCTTAGGAAGGTTATATTCAGGTGGAAATTTCTCTATAACTGGTTGCTGGCAATTCCAGTAAAAGATATCAGGAATGGTAATACAAAAAGTCGTTTTTTCCCCTATCCATCTTGGTATAGACTGGTTTTTGCGGTGCTGGCTATTGTTTTTTTCTTTCTCATGCCCTTGCTGAGCCTGGATGCCGGTATCTCAGGAGATGAAGAAGTTAATTACCGTCACGCCGGTTACGTGCTTGATTATTATACTACCATGGGAGAAGATACAGCAGCATTAAACACACCTGTGACCAAGCTGCAGTTTTATGGACAGTCTTTTGATAATTTCACAGCACTTTTTAACAGGACATTTGGGATTGATCATGAAATGGAATGGAGACATGTATTTAATTCTCTTGCCGGATGGCTAACATTGATTATAGCATCCCTTCTTGCCGTGAGAATTGCAGGTTGGAGAGCAGGCTTGTTTACCATGTTGCTGCTGTTTTTTTCTCCTCGTTTCCTCGGTCATTCATATAATAATCCAAAAGATATCCCCTTTGCCCTGGGCTATATTTTCAGTATATACTATTTTATTATGTTTTTAAAAAGATTTCCTAAACCAGGAAACAGGGTGGTATTTTTATCATTGTTAGGAGTGGCTCTTGCAATAAGTATCCGAATCGGCGGATTGTTGCTCATTGCTTATTTATTTTTATTTTCAGGTTTATATTTTTTGATAACATCGCCCCGAAAATCTTTTTTGGGTAAAACAAATGTAAACCGGCTAGGTAAATTGTTGAAATATCTTTTGATCATTACTATTGGCGGCTATTTTCTGGGCCTGGTTTTTTGGCCTTATGCACTTAAAAATCCCATAAATAATCCATTAGAGGCTCTAAATCTCATGACTAATTTCTCAGCCTCGTTGCGGCAACTATTCGGAGGTGAAATAATATGGTCTGACCATCTGCCATGGTATTATTTATCCAAGTATATATTAATCTCAATTCCTTTAATAGTCCTGACGGGTGTTGTTTTATTTTTTTTCATGTTCAAAAAACTTAAGGGGAATTTAAATTATCTCTGGATGTTTTTAATCCTTTTTGTATTCGTGTTTCCCGTGGCATACATAATTAATAAAGAATCTAATGTTTATGGCGGTTGGCGACACGTTTTATTCATTTATCCTCCAATGGTAATTGCATCAGGATTAGGTTTCGAAGCATTAACCCGTTCAATAAAAAATAAATATGTAAAGATCGGGGCAGGTCTTTTTGTTTTGTTTTTGGCTTATCATCCTGTAAAGCATATTATAAAGAATCACCCATTGGAATATATTTATTATAACCAGATGGTTGGAGGAGTTGATGGGGCATACGGGAATTTTGAAATGGATTACTATTATCACAGTGTACGACCTGCAACGGAGTGGTTATTGAATTACCTGGAGGATAGATCAGACATGGATGAAATAATTATCGCGACAAACTTTGCTCATACGGTTAAATACTATACCCGGAATAATGATAATATTAAAGTTGTCTACATCCGTTACTACGACCGCGGTAATTCAGACTGGGATTATGCCATCGTGGCCAATAGCTACATTAATCCATACCAACTTCAAAAAGATATCTGGCCTCCAAAAAATACTATCCATACGATTAAAGTTGATAATTCGCCGGTTTGCGCTATCCTGGAAAGAAAAACCAAGGATAATTACAGGGCCTACCAGGCTTTGCAAAATAAAGATTATTCCAAGGCAATTAGCCTGTACGAGGAGTCGCTGAAAGTGCAACCCGATAACGAATCGGCTCTCATGAACCTGGCCATCGCCTACATGGAAACAAGGCAATTTAATAAATCATTGCAAACCATTACAAAATGCCTGGAAATTTACCCCGATTACGATAAGGCATTAAACGTGCTGGGCATCACTTACATGAATATGAATCAACTGGATCATGCTCTAGGGGTGTTCAACAAAATTACCCAGGTAAATTCAAAGTTTGTCAGTGCATACTACAACATTGGGGTGGCCTACATGCGCCTGAATAATTCCGAGTTGGCCATCAATTACCTTAAACAGGCCATTAACGTGAACAAGAACTATAAACCTTCTTATTACGCGCTGGCAGAAGTGTTGAACAGAACCGGACGGCAAAATGAAGCCAACCAGGTGCTGGAAATCGTGAACAGGATGAATTGAAAACCAGCAACCAGTAACCAGTAACAAGTTGTCAAACTTTACAGACTATTTTCTATCTTTACCCGTTTAATCTACTGTAATATGCTATAATTATGAATTTGTTGAAATTTCTGGTTAGTAAAACCTTTCTGAAACATTTCGGCATTGCAATGGGAGCCGGATTGTTTATCTTTCTGGCTGTTTTTGTTTTCCTTCATTTCTATACCCGGCATGGAAAGGCACTTACCGTGCCCGATTACACAGGCCTTACAATAGAAGATGTAGCAGAAATAAGCAAGGCGAAAGATTTAAGGTACGAGATTTCAGATTCCGTGTATGCCGATGATGTACCACCTGGCACGGTCGTGGAGCAGAATCCGCTCCCGGGCTCCAAGGTGAAAGAAAACCGGAATATTTTTCTTATTATGAATGCTGTTACTCCAGAGATGGTGAAGATGCCCGATGCAATGAATGTATCTCTGCTTCAGGCTAAATTGTTACTTGAGAATTTCGGACTGTCGGTTGGTAAGCTTATTTATGTCCCTGATATCGCCATGAACTACGTGCTAAAGCAAAAATATAATGGAGAACATATAGAACCAGGAGCCACCATAGAAAAAGGAGCAAAAATTGATTTGGTTCTCGGCAATGGCTTATCCAGGGAACAGGCCCGGGTGCCCGTTCTTGAAGGTTTGAATTTACCGGATGCTAAAAAACAAATTTTCGATGCTTTCCTGAATCTCGGTGCCATCGTGTACGATAATTCTATTGAAACAGAGGAGGATAGTGTCAATGCCACGGTGTGGAAACAGCGACCCGATCCTGAATATAACGAGTATATCAATCTCGGTTCGGCAATAGATATATGGCTAACAGTAAATGAAGAAAAACTGCCGCTTTTTGAACAGGAAGGTGAACAAGAAACCGGGGAAATATCTTCATTTGAAGAATCGGGAACAGCAGCCGAATAAAAGATATTTTGGTTATGAAACGAATGCCTACAAGTGTACTGGTTATTTTATTTTTCACCTTTCAGGTGGTAACAGGTCAGGAACGACTCGTTGGTTTGGATAATAATCCTCATGTTACGAAAGAAAAATCCTCGAAAAGACTTAAAGCAACCGGTCCCACGGGACTGATCTCACTTCCTTTTTTTGATGATTTTGCATCAACGGAGGTCTTGCCGGACGACAGATGGTGGCAGGACAACCATGTTTATATCAATAACACATACGGGATTAATCCAGTTACCATAGGGGTAGCCACTTTTGACGCGATTGACGAAAATGGGTTTTTATATGAAAATGCCAGTGCCGATACCTTTCAGGCTGATTATCTTACCTCTCGTCCCATTGATTTATCGGAACCCGGGTTAATCAACGTGTACTTAAGTTTTTATTATCAACCTAAAGGCAATGGTCAGCAACCGGAAACAGAAGATTCATTGTTCGTGGATTTCAAAGGTCCGAAAGATACCGTGTGGCAAAAAATATGGTCGGTTCCGGGAGTTGAATCAGGGATTAGCGAGTTTACGAGGGTGGTATTACCGGTAAATAATCCTGCATGGCTCGACACGGGTTTTCAGTTTCGATTCAGGAATTATGCAAGCCTGGGAAGTATTAATTTCGATCCCGGGCGTGTGGATAATGATGATCACTGGAATATCGATTTTGTTTATCTTGACGCGAACCGGGATCCACAGGCCGAAAGTTTTGAAGACGTGGCTTTTACAACAATATACGATTCCATAATGAACAAATATTCTTCTGTGCCCTGGAGCCATTGGCCTGTGGCTGCTGACAGTGAATTTAAAGGTAAAATAGTTGCTGACATAAAGAATTTTTTCAATGTTTCCCGCACCATTGATCTCGATTACTTCCAGTATGATGTTTTGTCGGATTATTTTGTTAAAAAGAATACCCGGGTTACCGAGATTCCTCCAGGCCAAACGCATACATTCCTGCCACTTCCCGATCAGTTTCCTTCAAACGGCAATGATTCTGCCCGATTTATCCTGACTTCATACCTGTCGATCGATACCGTGAGCGCCCGTTCAATATACCGCTGGAATGATACTACCCAAATTACTTATCAGTTTTATGACTATTATGCCTATGACGATGGAAGCGCTGAAAATGGCTATGGAATCAGTGGGCAGGGAACCCAGGATGCCATGGTGGCATACCGTTTTGAATCATACATGGAGGATACGCTTACCGGTGTTTACATTTATTTTAATAAAGTATTGAATGACCAGAATGTTCGGGATTTCCGGCTCGCTGTATGGACAGATGAAGAAGATTCTCCCGGGCAAATGATATACAGAACTGAAGATACAACTTTCAGGCCCGAGTTTAATCATTTGAATAGTTTTGTCTATTACCCGCTGGATACCTATTTGGTTGTTGATGATAAGTTTTACTTGGGATGGCAACAACTCTCTCCCGATTTCATGAACGTTGGATGGGACGTGAATCGAAAAGCTAGCGGTTCTTTATTTTATTACCTGAATGGTAGGTGGAACCCGTCAACATTTAGTGGCGCCCTGATGATGCGACCCGTGTTCGGAACAAAAAGCCGGCCAACTTCTGTTTCTCGCGCTAAAAAATTGAATCCGGCAATTACCTTTTACCCAAATCCTGCTCATGATATTTTATACTGGAATATTGACAATAATAATTACCATGTTTCTTCATTCAATATTTTTGACATTTCCGGGAAAATCGTGAATAACCCGGCCCGGTTTTCCCATGAAAAAGGTGAAGTTGACGTGAGTCGGCTTAAACAGGGGATATATTTCGTACGTGTCATATTTGAAGATGGAACCAGTTATTCCGGTAAATTCTTAAAATATTAAGCATGTCACTTGAAGAGGAAGACGGTATTAAGGAGCAGGAACAAGACGAGTTATTTGAACATTACCGGATCGTGGCCGACAAGGGGCAGGGACTTCTCCGGGTAGATAAATTCCTGTTTAATCGAATTGAAAATGCTTCCCGGACAAAAATTCAGGCGGCAGCTCAGGCAGGAAATATTCTGGTGAATGATAAACCTGTAAAACCTAACTACAAGGTAAAACCTAACGATATTATCTCGGTTGTACTTTCTTTTCCCCCGCGTGAAATTGAACTGATACCCCAGGATATTCCTCTTGATATTGTTTTTGAAGACGAGCATATTATCGTGGTCAATAAATCACCCGGTATGGTGGTGCATCCCGGGTACGGGAATTATACCGGCACCCTGGTAAATGCTTTGATGTATCATCTGAAAGACGAACCCTTGTTTTCATCAGGAGAATTAAGGCCGGGATTGGTACACCGGATTGACAAGAATACCTCGGGAATACTGGTCATTGCTAAAAATGAGCAGGCCCTGAATAAATTGGCCAGGCAGTTTTATGACAGGAAAACAGATAGAAAATACATCGCGCTAGTCTGGGGCGGGTTTGATGCAGCAGCAGGTGCCATTACCGGCAATATTGGACGAAACTTGAGAGACCGGAAAAAAATGGCTGTTTTTCCGCAAGGAGAGCAGGGGAAACATGCTGTAACGCACTTCCGGGTACTCGAGGATTATCATTATGTTTCCCTTGTTGAATGTAAACTTGAAACCGGGCGTACACATCAGATAAGAGTTCATTTTCAGCATGTTGGCCATCCTGTTTTTAATGATGTAGAATACGGTGGTAATATAATTCTCCGGGGCACTACATCCTCCAAGTACAAGCAATTTATCAATAATTGTTTTAACCTGTTACCACGACACGCCCTGCATGCCAAATCACTGGGCTTTATCCATCCCTCAACAGGTAAAGAAATGTTTTTCAATTCAGAATTGCCAGATGACATGGCGGGAGTTATTGAAAAATGGAAACGATACGTGGCGGGAAGAGAGGAAGGATGAAATTCTATCAAATAAGCCGCGTTCTCCGCGAACCTCCGCGTTTCTTTATCGGCCACCTTCGCGTAACAAGATGCAGTGGTCATAAAATTTTTCAGAAATCCAGGGTCAATTGCACCGGTTCTTCTTTTTCGTTGTCTTCGGCATTGGAAACACTTAACCCCAGGAGGCGGATGGGTTTTTCATTATACTTGAAAGAATACAATAAGTTTTTTGAAAGCTCGTGGAGTTTCTTAAAACTGTCAATTTTACCGGAAAGGGTTTTGGCCCGTGTTACTTGCTTAAAATCATTGTATTTCACTTTTAAAGTTAGTGTTTTACCCTCGAATCCTTTTTTCTTCAGTCTTCGATCCAGCTCTTTTTCAATCTCGTAAAGTGCGGCTACAATTTCAAACCGGGTTCTCAGGTCTTTTTCGTAAGTTTCTTCCGTGCCAACTGATTTCCTGATTCTTACAGGGTTCACCGGCCTGTTGTCAATTCCCCGGGATATCTCGTAGTAGAAATCCCCGGGTTTCCCAAAAAAACGTTGTAAATCTTCACGCGACATTTTTTTTAGATCGGCTCCCCTGAAAATTCCCATGTTGTGCATTTTTGAAGCCGTAACCGGGCCCACTCCAAAAAATTTCTCGACCGGCAGTTTTTCAACGAAACCCTCAACTCTTTCAGGACGAATGAGATAAATTCCATCGGGTTTGTCCATGTCGGAAGCAATTTTTGCCAGGAATTTATTCACCGAAATTCCCGCGGATGCAGTTAAGCCTGTTTGTTGTTTTATCTTCTTCTTGATTTCCATGGAAATACTCGTGGCAGAAGATATGCCCGTCTTGTTGGAGGTCACGTCCAGGAATGCTTCATCAAGAGAGAGTGGCTCAACCAGATCGGTATACTCGTGAAATATTTCCATGATGGTTTCCGATACCGATTTATAAACCTCAAATCTTGGACGAATAAAGATCAAACCCGGGCATAACCTTTTAGCCACTACCGATGACATGGCCGATTTCACCCCGAATTTTCTTGACTCGTAGCTTGCTGCTGCAACTACCCCTCTTTTTGAAGCCCCTCCAACAGCTACCGGCTTTCCTTTCAGGGAAGGATTGTCCCGTTGCTCGATAGAAGCATAAAAGGCATCCATGTCGATATGGATTATTTTTCGGGGATTTTCCTGAATCATACGTTTTTTTTTGGTAGCTTTGCGATACGATAGACAAAGTTGCAACAAAAACCTGAATATTGGAAACCCAGTTGATATTAACCCGTGATGGTTCTCATTCCCTCTATGTTCCCGATCTTGATGAACAATATCATTCTCTTGCCGGCGCTGTAACGGAATCAAAACATGTTTTTATTCAAAACGGGTACAGGCAGATACTGCAGGAGGATTCATTGCATGTTTTTGAAGTTGGTTTTGGTACAGGTTTAAATGCCTGGCTTACCTTACTGGAAGCTCATCAGGAAAAAAAGAAAACGGTTTATCACTCAATTGAATTATTTCCCCTGAATAATTCTACGATCAAGAGCCTGAATTATAATAATTTTAGTTCGGGGGCTGTTAATTTTAAACCGCGAGATTTGCATGAGGCAGAATGGAATGAAGATATTCTTGTTTCCGATTGGTTCCGATTTAGAAAAATCCAGGATGATCTACTCCGGTATAAACTTGAAAATAACTTCTATCATGTTATTTATTTTGATGCTTTTGCACCTGATAAACAACCGGAACTATGGACTGAAGAAATATTTATAAAAATGTATAATGGACTGCGTGATAAAGGTATTCTTGTTACCTATAGCTGCAAGGGCAGCGTTCGGCGGCTTTTACAGTCGATTGGCTTCCTGGTTTCCAGGATTCCCGGTCCACCGGGTGGTAAAAAAGAAATGATAAGAGCTGAAAAAACCGGCTAGCTTTATAATGGAATTGATTTATTTATAGATGAATATCGATATTTGAATTAACTAATAAACAGAAGGAAAATGAAAAACCTATTATTGTTTGTACTGATCATCGCGTTGCCTGCAAGCATTTTTGCTCAGCGGGATAGTAAATTAAATACAAAGAGTGATTCCATAAGTTACAGTCTTGGCGTGTCAATGGCAAAGGGATTGGAAATGTCAGGACTCCAGGATATTGATCCGGGTATCATTGCCTCGGCCATTCATGATGCCCTGGTAAGAAAGGAAACTAAAATTGCTTTCGAGGATGCCCAGGAATTCCTGAGTAGTCATTTACAAGAACTCAATACTAAAATGGCGGCAGAAAACCTGGAAAAGGTAAATGAATTTCTCCGGGAAAATGAAGCGAGACAAGAGGTAACCACTACAGCCAGCGGATTACAATACGAGGTGCTCGAAATGGGAGATGGTGAGAAACCTGCTGGTGATGATACCATAATTACTCATTACAAGGGTACTTTAATGGACGGTACTTTATTTGATAGTTCTTACGACAGGGGTTACCCGGCTACTTTTAAAGTGAATCAGGTAATCGAGGGGTGGACAGAAGCCTTGCAGTTAATGCCCGTGGGTTCAAAATGGAGATTGTATATTCCTCCCGATTTGGCTTACGGCGAAAATCCACCACAGGGAAGCAACATTAAACCTAATTCATTACTAATATTTGATATTGAACTAATTGAAATTAAAGAATAATCACTTAAAAACAAATTTATGAAACAATTAACAGGATTAGTATTAATTATTTTAGCGGCAGGATTATTTTCATGTGATAACCTGAAGCAAAAAAGCGTTAAACTGGAAACTGAACTTGATTCGGTTAGTTATGCATTCGGTGTGTATTTTGGGAATCAGCTTAAAATGGGTGAGAATATCGACTCCATTAACGCTGAAGCAATAGCTGCTGCAGTCAATGACGTGTATGGCGGTGCTGATTTGAAAGTACAGGAAGAAGAAATTGGAAACGTAATAAGAGCATACCTTACCAGGGCCGCTGAAACGGCTGGTGCGTCCCAGATGGAAAAAAGCGCTTCTTTCCTGGAAGATAATAAAACCAAAGAAGGAGTTAAAGTTACAGAGAGCGGTCTGCAGTACGAGGTACTCCAGGAAGGAAATGGTGCAACACCCGATGCCAATGATATGGTTACTGTTCATTATCGCGGAACTCTTACCGATGGTACTGTATTCGACAGTAGTTACGATAGGGGAGAACCAGCCACTTTTGCCACTAACAGGGTAATTCCTGGTTGGCAGGAAGCGCTTCAGATGATGCAGGTAGGTTCAAAATGGGTAGTTTATATCCCGCCTCAACTGGGTTATGGTACGAACCCCCCGCCTAACAGCGAGATTAAACCGAATGATGTGCTTATTTTTGAAATGGAGTTACTTGAGGTACAACCCCAGGAGTAATTAGTTTCCGTCAATAATGTCAGATACCTGCGGTGCTGTAAAAATTTTAAATCCTCGAATACATTAGTATACCGTGGTTTAAAATTTTTACGCGCCTTGATCTCGAACATTCGCCATGCTAAACCCCTGAAAAGGGGATAGCATGGTTTTTCGAATCTTTTCATCAGAAACCTGCAGGTAAATAAATCTTTTAGGGAAAGGTCAACCAGAACCCAGAACCCGGAACCGGGTATCGCGTGGTTATCAGCGAAGCATGGTCGCCATTATGGTAAGGAGACCGTGAAAGCCCTGGAAATTCAATTTCTGTTCCGTATTTGTTCCGATGATTGGATTTTGATCCAGATATGACTCTGATGTAAGACTCTGATGGAAAGCATATCATGAAAGAATGGTACATCCATCGTGTAATCCATCTGGAAATATGCACGAAAAAACTTTAGCCTGATAGTGTATCAGGTTCATTACAAATAAGATACATGCCACCCCAGCCTTACTGCTGGTCGAAGGGGCGGAAACTCACCATGTGAAAAATATTCCACACCTGCAGAAAAGATGTCCTTTTATATACGTCATGTGGCACAGATCAACCGTCATTTTTTCATTAACAAGACACTGTTGTTTCACGATGTTATTTTTCAACTTTTTGCATGTATTCATTCAGGTCCTCGTTCGATGAAACCCCGTAAGCGTCTGCTAACAATCCCATTTCTCCTGTTTCCGGTACGATAATAGCATATAAAATAGAGGAATCATCCGGGTTAGAATCTCCTTCAAATCTGAATGTGTCGCTTATCTTTACCTGATCAGGAGAATAAAATTTGCCCGATTCAGAAGATTGTAACTTACCTTTCTTGAAATAAAAATCAGTATTGTACCCTTTTTCTCTCAGGTTGTTCATTACTTCCGACAAGGAATCCAGGTGATGATTATGATCCATGATGACATGTTTTACTGGGTTACCTTATATTTGATTGAAAAGAATGTGCCAGGTTTAATTATGAAACAGAAATTCCTTATTTTGTGAAAATCAAACCAATTATTAATGAGTATCTGTGCAGGATTCATAGGTAGTAGCCATGCACAAATGTAAAAGATCATTTACCGTTGTCAAATTTCACGATTTCCGGTTTTAATTAAAATGGTCCTTTATGATTAATTTCTGATGCATTATTAGCAGCACCGGGCATTTCTCCCCTAACCTCATTGGCAGCCGTCTCTACATATCCCGGAACGCGGAGGTACCAGTCTTTAGTCAGATTAACCGGTATGTTATCCCCGGTTTCATT
>CAYRRV010000065.1:0-13044 GCA_964426725.1 uncultured Bacteroidales bacterium
TTTCATGAGTTTTATTTTTGATCTCATCATTATAGCAGCCTCATTCATTCTGTTTCTTATTTGCTTTAATAACACTATTTATATTACAAACTACTCATTACAAGTTAATTACATTCTTTAAGGTATTCACTTGCATCCTCAATCCCTAATTCTCCTGCCTTATTCCAGTCGGCACACGCCCCGTCAAGATCGCCAAGCAGTTCTTTTACAAGTCCCCTGTTGAGAAATGCCTTACCGTATTGAGGATTTAGTTCTATAGCCATATCATAAGATTCAATTGCACCACTATAATTCTCGAGTTTTGCCTTGGTATTTCCAATATTATTATGAGCCAGTGCGTAATTTTCCTTTACCTGCAAAGCGGAAATAAAATCTTCTGATGCTTCCTCGTATAATCCAAGATAGTACCTGGCAGTACCGCGATTATTATAAGCAAGATAATATTCCGGATCAAGGTTTATGGCAACAGTAAAATCCTCAATGGCGCCTTCGTAATCACCGGTCTGCATTTTGATAGTTCCCATGTTATTAAAACCGGTTTTTAATTTCGGATCGAAATTAACTGCCTGCCGGTAATCATGGAGTGCGCCCTGGAAATCACTTATCCTTATCTTCGCTGATCCTCTCTCATGATAGGCTATGGCATAAGATTGGTTTCTTTGAATAGCTTGAGTGAAGTTATAAATTGCACTTGTATTATCATCCATTATCAAATCAATCAAACCCATGTAAAAAAACACATGTGCACTTTCATATCCATTCTCTAATGCCTTGTTAAAGTCATTTTTCACATTTACCGATGAATCTCTCGTAAAAATCGCGTATCCCCTGTTAAAATATGCTTCGCCATTGTCTGGCTTCATGGAGATAACCTTATTAAAATCTTCTATTGCCTGTTCAAAGTTTTCCTGTTCAAAATACACTTTTCCTCTCTGAAGGTATGCATCTGTCATACCCGGGTTCAATCCAATGGCCCTGGTAAATTCCTCAAGTGCTATTGTGTAATTTTCATTACTGACATTAAACACTCCTTTATTATAAGCAATTTGCGAATCTTTTCTTTTTTTTAATTTAATTGCTTCTTCCTCCTGCCCATGCACTCCCGCGATAAAGAATAAACTGAGACAGATAAATATTAGTTTCTTCATTGTGCCAGATTCAATTAGTAAAGAATTCATTGCAACATTTAAAAATAATCATTACTCTGATAAATTCAAATTTCTAAAATAGAAAAAATATTTATCTTTAATGTTATAAAAGGCGAAATTAAATTAATAGTATTTGTATCTTTATCTTCCGATTAATTAATATGAAATTGAACACGGATTTATCATATCTCCTAAACATGACCGATGGTAACCCGGAGTTACTGAAAGAAATGATTGGCATTTTTATTGAACAATTCAAAGAATTGTCTGATGGAATGCAGAACGCCTTGGAAGAGGAGCGATACACGGAATTAAGTAAAATTGCTCATAAAGCAAAATCTTCCGTGGCCATAATGGGTATGGAACAAATGGCAAAAAAATTAAAAAAACTCGAATTATACGCTTCTAAAGGAACGAATCGTGAAAAGTATCATGAAATCATAGAGGAATACAACCATGAATGTTCCATTTCAGTTGCAGAACTTGAACAGTATATGAAAAATCTATAATGCATAAATATATTACTTATGTTAAAGGCTGAAAAAATCAATAATATTAATGTAGTATCATTTGATAATGTTAACAGGTTTAACGCCCTGATAACAGAACCCGTGAAGGAAGAACTAAACAGTTTTTTTAACAGACCTCATGCCAGGTTAATACTCAATCTGGATGGGATTAATTTCATTGATAGTTCAGGTTTTGGAGTGTTTTTATCGGTCATGAAATCCGCGAATAATAATTACGGACAATTCAAAATATGCAATATTTCTCCCGAGGTAATGGAATTATTTAAATTACTTCAGTTACATAATGTTTTTGAAATTTATAATGACCTTGATGATTGTTTGAAAAGTTTCAAGGAATAAAAGAGCTCTCACGAGAGAACTCTTTCATTCTCAAAGGATAATTTTTCACCATCGTAATCTACAACAATTTTACTATTATTATCAATTTTACCCGCGATGATTTCACGTGAAAGTTCATTCAGCAAGTATTTCTGAATAACCCTTTTCACTGGTCTTGCTCCATATTGAGGGTCAAAGCCGGCCCTGGCTAACCATTCGATAGCTTTTTCTTTTATTATTAGTTCAATCTGTTTAGCTGCCAGTGTTTTAGTAAGCTGATCAAGTTGAAGTTTCACAATTTCTTTTATCTCATTATCGTTTAGCGGTTTGAACATGATCAAATCATCAACCCTGTTAATAAATTCCGGACGAATTGTTCTCTGCAGGAGTTCAAAAACCTGTTTCCGGGTTTCTTCCCATACCTCTGTCTCATTGTCGGGATTCATCTTCCTGATATTTTCCTGGATAATATGAGAACCAATATTCGAGGTCATAATGATGATTGTATTTTTAAAATTAACGACGCGTCCCTTGTTATCCGTTAACCTGCCGTCATCCAATACCTGTAGCAAAATATTGAAAACATCAGGGTGTGCTTTTTCAATTTCATCCAGCAAAACCACAGAATAAGGTTTCCGGCGCACCGATTCAGATAACTGGCCTCCCTCCTCGTACCCGACATAGCCGGGAGGAGCCCCAATAAGACGCGAAACTGTATGGCGTTCCTGATATTCCGACATGTCAATGCGGGTCATCAGATTCTCATCATTAAATAAGAACTCCGCCAGCGCTTTAGCCAACTCTGTTTTTCCAACGCCGGTTGTCCCAAGAAAAATAAAAGACCCAACAGGCCTTTTAACATCCTGCAACCCTGAACGACTTCTCCTCACGGCATCGCTAATTGCCTGGATGGCTTCTTCCTGCCCAACGACTCTTTTGTGCAATTCATTTTCAAGATTTAGCAACTTGTCTTTCTCGCTCTGAACCATTTTTGAAACAGGTATACCTGTCCATTTCGAAACGATAGCAGCTATATCCTCCGCGTCAACCTCCTCTTTAATCAGGGCTGATTCAGATTGCACATGTTGCAATTTTTTTTCCAATTCCTGTATCTTTTCTTCTGCCTCCTTGATTCTCCCGTACCGTATTTCAGCAACTTTACCATAATCACCTGATCGTTCCGCCTGATCTGCTTCAAGCTTAAATAATTCTATCTGCTCTTTATTGTGTTGAATTTCATTGATGAGTTCCCGTTCATTTTCCCATTTTGATCTTAATCTATTCCTGTTATCCTTCAGGTTGGCAATTTCTTCCTGCAAGTTCTCAACCTTACGGGAAATTCCCTCCCGCTTAATAGCCTCTCTCTCTATTTCAAGCTGCTTGATTTTCCTTTCGATCTCGTCAATTTCAAGAGGCAGAGAATTCATTTCCAACCTGAGTTTCGATGCCGACTCATCAATTAAGTCGATAGCTTTATCCGGCAAAAACCTGTCGGTTATATAGCGCTGTGACAATTCAACGGCAGCAATAATCGCATCATCTTTAATTCTCACTTTATGGTGCGTCTCGTATCTTTCTTTTAAACCGCGCAAAATAGAAATAGCACTGTAGGTATCAGGTTCATCCACCATCACGATCTGAAATCGCCTTTCCAAAGCCTTATCTTTTTCAAAATATTTTTGATACTCGTTTAAAGTAGTTGCACCAATGGCCCTTAATTCCCCTCTTGCAAGGGCGGGTTTTAAAATATTGGCTGCATCCATGGCTCCTTCACTTTTACCGGCACCTACAAGTGTGTGAATCTCATCAATAAACAGGACAATTTCACCCTCACTACTAATTACCTCTTTGACAACGGCCTTTAGCCGTTCCTCGAATTCACCCTTGTATTTGGCACCCGCGACCAGGGCGCCCATATCAAGACTATATACCTGCTTTGACTTGAGATTTTCCGGCACATCCCCGGCAATTATCCTGTGCGCGAGACCTTCGGCAATAGCTGTTTTTCCAACACCCGGCTCCCCGATTAATACAGGATTATTCTTGGTTCGACGGGATAAAATCTGAAGTACTCTCCGGATTTCTTCATCGCGCCCGATTACCGGATCCAGCTTTGCGTCCCGTGCCATGTCATTCAGGTTTATCGCGAAACGATCAAGGGAATTAAAGGTATCCTCAGCAGTCTGACTTTCAACCTTTTCTCCTTTTCTCAATTCGGCAATAGCCGTTTTCATTCCTTTTTCGGAAATTCCGGCATCTTTTAACATCCTGGCTACAGGATCATCATTACCCAGCAAGCCAACTAGCATATGTTCAACGGTAACAAATTTATCGCTTTCTGATTTTGAAATATCCAGTGCCCTGTTAAGTACCTTATTGGTTGCAGTTGACAAATAGGGTTCTCCTCCTGAAACTTTTGGATACGAGTCAATTATCTTATCATTGACATCTATCAGGTTTCTAGTATTGACACCCAATTTCCCGAATAGGAATCCGCACACGTTTTCCGCGGTAGTTAAAATACCCTTGAACAAGTGCCCCGGTTCAATAGCCTGGTTTTTTAAACCCTGGGCAATGTCAAATGCATGCTGTATTGCCTCCTGCGATTTTATTGTAAATTGATTGAAGTTCATGTCCTTATTGTTTAAAATCTTTACAAGACCACAGGCAAAAAAACTGCCAAAAAAAATCAACTTGGTGAAAATTCTGAATAAAACAATTATATAAACTGCATAATAAACTTGACAAGCACAACATCGACTGCTAACTTATATTGATTTTTTTTGTTTTGTCCTTGAACATGTAAATATGTCAGTAAACAGTTGGGAATCGGTATCATTTTGTCATTTATGAATTACTGATCATGAACAGGTGATTTCATGTTGCGCATATTCAAAAAAATTCATATCTATGCAGAGAAATAGTAAACAAATAGAATATAAAACTGACCATCAACCAGTATTCGGACAAGCTGTTATAATAATAGAGGCTTACACTACTATGATTGAAATAATAGCGCCAATATTCAGGTTTGGTCACAATTTTTAAACACATGAAGCATCTACTTTTTTCCATGGTTTTTATAGCGCTGGTTTCCATGGGTTGTAAAAACGCGAGTAATCCACCAGTTGATTCAAGCATTAAAGAAGCAACGGTAACTGAACTTTCAACAAATCCGGAAAATTACGTTGACAACGAGGTAAAGGTATCAGGAATGGTAACACATGTTTGTCGGCACGGTGGACAAAAAATGTTTATCACGAGCGGAGAAGCGGAGGATCAGGTCAGGATAACAACTGGTGGTGATATGGATGAATTTGATGTCACTCTTGAAGGCAATTTGGTGGAAATAACCGGTGTATTCAAGGAATTACGTATAGATGAGGCATATATTCAGGAACTGGAAAAGGATGTTACAACCCGACACGCCGATGAAGAAGAACATACTGATTCCACGGAAGACTGCATGCAGGAGTTGGACGATCACGAACATGAATCAACTGGAACTATAGGTCAGGTAGCAAGGCTCAGAAAACGGATCAAGGAATCGGGCAATGATTATATCAATGATTTTTGGATCGAGAATATTTCCATGAAAGTGATCGAGTAGAGATGGGCATGAAGCTTAGAAAGCTCAACAGGATTCTTCACCGGGACCTGGGTTATTTCTTTTTTGGCATGTGTATAATATATGGTATCTCAGGGATCGCCCTGAATCATCTGGATGATTGGAATCCTAATTATATTATTACAAATAAAGAATACAATTTCACCGGATTACCAGACACATATTCGAAAGATAATATCACCGGTTTCCTGGAAAAAGAACAACTTTACTATAATTACAAGAGTCACTACAAGCCATCCCCGGGAATCCTCAAGATTTTTCTTGATGGTGGTTCACTCACGATCGAATTAGCAACCGGGAGAGGTCACCTGGAAATAATAAGGAAAAGACCATTTTTTAAAGAATTAAATTACTTGCATTACAACAGTATAAAAAAATGGTATACCTGGTATGCTGATCTCTACTGTGTTGGCCTGATTATAATTGCAATTACCGGCCTTTTTATTATTAAAGGGAAGAAAGGTATTACTGGTAGGGGAGCCTGGCTTACCATCGCCGGCATTGCAATCCCGCTAATTTTTTTACTTGTATACCATTAGGGATCCTTTACATTTGATATTGCAGAAAGGATATCTCATTATTTAAGACATTTGGCTTAGATCAACCGGGATATTTTCATGGATAAGAAGGTAATCTTGTTTTTCCCAATCATTTCAAAAAATCATTAAAATACTGAACTGTTTTCTTTCGCAAGTGGATCCTGTCATAACCCACCACGTTATGTTCATGTCTCGGATATACAAAATAGTCTAACAATACACCTTCATTTATCGCGTTGTTTAGAAAGACGAGACTGTTTTGCCATACCACGGTGGGATCTATGGCCCCGTGAATAATAAGTAACCTTCCTTTTAAATTCCCAGCTTTCAAATTGAGATTTGAAGACTCGTAGCCTTCAGGATTTTCCTCCGGGGTATCCATGTATCGTTCACCATACATCACCTCGTAAAACTTCCAGTCAGTTACAGGGCCACCGGCAACACCAGTTTTAAAAATCTCAGGATAATTGAGCATCATATTGATGGTCATGAACCCCCCGTAACTCCAGCCGTAAACTCCAATTCTGGAGCTATCGGCATATGGAACATTTTCCAGCAGGTATTCAACTCCTTTCATTTGATCCAACATTTCTATCTTGCCCAATTGTTTATGAATAACAGACTCGAAATCAAATCCCCTGTTAGCCGAACCACGATTATCAATTGTGAGCATGATATATCCTTCCTGGGCCATGTAATAATCCCACAAACCGGCACCTCCCAGCCAATCTCTCGTTATCATTTGATTATGAGGCCCGCCATACACATGCAGTATCACAGGATATTTTTTATTTTTATCGTAATCAACCGGTTTAATGATCCTGCCATACAGATCGGTTTTCCTGTCATCAGCCTTCATTCTAAATATTTCCATATCCGCGAGCCTGTATTCTTTCAATGGATCTTCAGCCACGAGAAGTGTTTCCAGTTTCCGCCCCTTGTGGTTCATTAGGAATATTTTCCGGGGAACTCCTGTACTCTGATAGTTATCAATAATATAATTCCCATCCGGGCTTACAGTTCCCTGGTGAAAGCCTTCTTCTTCCGAAAGGATGTTTATACCTTCTTCCCGGGTATCGATCCCCGTGAGATGATTTTCTAAAGAACTTTTGATGGTGGTTTCAGCAAAGATGATTTTCTGCTCAGGATTAAACCCATTCACCTTTTTCACTATCCATTCGCCTTTCGTGAGTTGTCTGACGAGATTTCCTTCCATATCATACAGGTAAAGGTGGTTATAACCATCCCTTTCACTGAACCAGACAAAATGATCATCAAGACCTTCAAAAAACAAAGGTCCATGCTCGGGCTCAACATATCGCTCATCTCTCTCCTCAAAAAGTGTTTTATCATATGACCCACTTTGCACTTTATACCTGTTAAGCATGAGGTGATCCTGTCCCCTGTTTAGTACAGCAATAAAAATGTATTGTCCGTCCGGAGACCACGTGATATTGGTCAGGTATTTCTCAGAAATTGTATCTTCTTCAATATAAATGGTTTTTCCGGTATTCAAATCATAAACTCCAAGGGCAACATGCTCACTGGCTTCCCCGGCCATCGGGTATCTCAAGTTCTCCAACCCGGCAATTCTATTTTCAATATTTACAACCGGGTATAATGAAACCTCCCGCTCATCCTTTCGGTAAAAGGCAATCTTATCTCCCCCGGGTGACCAAAAGGTGCCTTTATTAATTCCGAACTCACGTCTACTCACGTATTCCCCAAAAACCCAACCATCTATATCGCTACCGGCAATTAATTTCTGAGTACCCTCATGGTCCATCATGTACAACTTACCATCGATCGTGTAGGCAATTTTATTAGCCTCCGCGGAATAATCCGGGTTGACAGCATTATCAGGAAGAATAAACAAGTATTTTTCTTTGTTCTTGACAAAAATATCAATAACAGCATATGTTCTTGAATTAAATATTAAAACAGTATTCTCATCAATCCATTTGTAATCTGATAAATAGTCAAATTTTACCTGTTCCTGCAATTCTAAATTTTCGTTTAAATCAATAATGTTCAATAAAATAGTTTCTGAAAGATCTTCAACACTTACTTTAACAAGATACTGATAATCTTTCACGTAACTAAAATGTTCATTGTCATGCATCCATTCAAGATTAGAAAGATTTTTCGGCGAAAGCCCCCTGTACATTCCCAATACAGCATCTTCTATACTTAGATTTTTTTGTGTCAAGCCAAACTGTGAAACCAACAAGAATAAAATTGTTTTCAACAGGATTAAACAAACTTTTGATAAAGAGGAACTTTTTAACATATACTACGAATTAAATCATTAAAAACATTGTCACGAATATAAAAATAAAAAGCCATTTCGCTATATTTGACAATTACAATCAGCAAGAAAAATATTGATTATCCTGGTTGTGGATTTTTTAATATAATAAAAAATACAGTTGCATCGAAAGAAAACAAATACAAGTTTCTTTTGGTTGATAGTTATTATCATGGCAAATAGTTGCAGAAGCCCGGACAAAAGACCTGGAGAGACTGCATTAATCGTGGATACCACAACTATCTCCTTGCAATACAGGGATGAAATATTTAACCTGCCCAGTCCTCAATACGCGAACAGGATCATCCGGGATCTCAAATTACATTACAATCCAGAATTACTGAATGATTATTCAGTGACTCTTAATTATAATTCAAGCATAAGTAAGGCATTAAATCTTGGTATTTATGGAACTGATTTGGGTTACCTGAATATTTTCTCAATGGGACAGGAAACGACCCTATACCTGAAATCGATACAATTGTTATGCGATGGTCTGGAAATACATGATCGGCAGGTACTCGCGAGTATTAAGAAAATTGGATCCTCTCTCGGAGACCCAGATTCTTTAATGTACTATCTTTCTGAAGCCTACATTCACGCTGGAAGATATTTCCATGAAAATCAACGTTCGGAAATTGCCTCCTTGATTTTGGCCGGGGGCTGGATTGAAAGCTTTTATTTTTTAGCCCGGTATTATGAAGATCACCCCGGCCCAATATTATATAATTATATTGGTGAACAGAAATACCCGCTTGAAAATCTCATAAGATTACTGGCTCCTTATTATAATAAAAATGATCAAATCACACGAGTAATTGACTTACTCGTGGATCTGGCATATGAATTCGATATCATTGATTTTAACTATACTTATAGCTCTATTGAACATGATAGTAGTGAAAGGCTGTCTATTATAAATTCTGAAACAAGAATGGAAGTATCTACTGGTACCTTAAAAAATATTACCCGTAAAGCCAAGTTAATTCGAAATGAAATTGTAAATTAGGCCTATGAATTATCTATCGGGGGTGCAGAATATAATTTTTTTCGTGTTTATGCTGATGAATTTGCCCGTTCATGGGCAAAATTCATGCAGAAGCGCGGGCAAGGGTCTTCCACCCGGTTATATTTCCGATGGTCAGTATCATGAATTCCTGGTAAAAGGTAATACCCCAGTGAAAATACATACCACTTTTCTCCGGGATATTCATTACGGGTTACACGTGTGTCCATCCTCTGATTTCCTGTACTCTATAATTCTAATGGATAAAAATCAGGAGCATATTTTTAGCCAGGAGGGGATCAAGGGAAATTTCAATTGGAATTATATTTTTTCTTCCACTATTGAATGCGTCATTGAAATACAACTAGAGCAAAATATTGCAAAGAAAATCAAGTTTAATCTTGAAATCGGATATAAACCTAATTAACACGTTTACACGATGAGTGAAAAACTTCTGAAAGCACTGATGCAGCTTTTCGCGATTATAGCACGTCCCGAGAGTAACCGCCTCGACAGGAGAACAGTGGTCGAGTCTTTTTTGAAAAGGGAATTAAATGAAGATATTGTAAAGGAATACCTGGGCGTTTTTGATCACTACTACAAATTACATCAGGAAGAAGAGCAGGAAGAAGGAAAACGGAGAAGAAAAATATCTTCTCAATCGGTAAGAGTATTAAAAATAGGTACGGAAATAAATGAAGAACTAACCCAGCAGCAGAAAATTATTGTACTGATCCAGTTACTTGAATTTGTTAAATCCGATGGGGAGGAGATATCGGATCAGGAGATGGAATTTATCGATACTGTATCTGATATTTTTTATATTTCCAGTGAAGAATATCACCGCATAAAGGAATTCGTTTTATATCCATTCGACAAACTGCCCAATTCTACAAAAGTTCTACTCGTTGATAATAACAAGGAATTTATTCACCCTAAGACAAAGCATTTATATTCTGACGGTTTAGAAGGACAGATTCGAATATTTAATGTTGAGACCGCGAACATGTTTCTCACCAGGTACATTGGTGAAAGCGAAATGTACCTGAACAGCCAATTGGTCCAACAAGATAAGGTATACGTGCTCACTACCGGATCTTCTATCCGGAATCCTCAAATCAGACCGATATACTATAGTGATATAGTCAGCCGGTTTTACATGGATCGGATAAAAGAACGTACTGTATTTGAGGTTGATAAGGTCAGTTACAGGTTTAAAAACGGAAAATATGGTTTACACAAGGTAAGTTTTGCCGAAGAATCGGGCAGACTTATCGGCATCATGGGAGCGAGTGGGGCCGGAAAGTCTACCCTCCTTAACGTGTTAAACGGCAGTGAACCTCCATCGGAAGGATCTGTTAAAATCAATAATTTTGATATCCACCGGGAAACTGAAAAAATCGAAGGAATTATTGGGCATGTATCCCAGGATGACCTCCTAATAGAAGAACTTACTGTATATCAAAACCTTTATTATAACGCGAAGTTATGTTTTGATAATTACACGGAAGATCAGGTCGTGGAAACCGTGAATAAAGTTTTGCAAAACCTGGGGCTATTTGAAATAAAAGACATTCAGGTTGGCTCACCTCTCAATAAAAAAATAAGCGGGGGACAAAGAAAGAGACTGAACATAGCGCTCGAGTTAATAAGAGAACCGTCAGTACTTTTTCTCGATGAACCCACCTCGGGTTTATCATCGCGCGACTCGGAGAACATTATGGACCTGCTCAAAGAATTAGCTCTCAAGGGCAAGCTTGTTTTCGTTGTTATTCATCAACCCTCTTCAGACATATTTAAAATGTTTGACAGGTTACTGATTCTTGATACAGGGGGATTCCTAATTTATAATGGCGATCCTATCGATTCAATTATTTATTTCAAATCAAGGATGCACCACGCGAATTGGAACGAGAGTGAATGCCATTGTTGTGGTAACGTGAACCCTGAGCAGATTTTTAATATTGTTGAAGCCAATGTAATTGATGAATATGGAAAGCTCACGCACACGAGGAAAATTACACCTCGAGAATGGAGCAAGTATTATGCAGAATATCAAAATAAACATGAAAAGAAATTTGAAGTCCCTTCAAACCTGCCAGAAATAAACTTTAAAATACCAAACAAGATCAAGCAATTTCTGGTATTTGTAAAGCGCGACGTGCTTTCAAAATTGTCAAACACGCAATATTTAGTTATTAACTTCCTGGAAGCACCATTGCTCGCGATGATCCTGGCTTATATAATAAAGTTTTACAATGTAAATGTAACCAATGAATTCGGGTATACCTTGAGTGGTAACAGTAATCTCCCTGTTTACATTTTCATGTCGGTAATCGTGGCTATTTTTGTTGGGCTAACTGTAAGTGCTGAAGAAATAATTAAAGACAGGAAAATACTAAAAAGAGAAGCTTTTCTACACCTGAGCTGGGCCAGCTACCTTTTCAGCAAAGTTGCTGTTCTTTTCGTATTGTCTGCTATTCAGGCCCTCACCTTCGTGCTGATAGGAAACACGATAATGGAAATCAGGGGCATGTACTGGCAATACTGGCTCGTGTTGTTCAGTGCATGGGCATCTGCCAACATTATGGGGTTAGTTATTTCTGATAGCTTTAAAACGGTTGTCACGATTTATATTCTTATCCCTTTTTTGGTTATCCCGCAAATTATTTTAAGCGGTATTATCGTGAAGTTTGAAAAGTTAAATCCCAACATCTCTTCCCCAAGCCATATCCCGTTTTACGGAGAATTAATAACTGCCCGATGGGCATATGAGGCACTGGCTGTCTACCAGTTCATGAATAACAAGTATCAAAAAGAGCTGTATTATTTTGAAAAAGCCATGAGCATTGGAGAATTCAAAAAAAATTACTGGTTGGCCGATCTCAAAAACAAATCAGCATATATTAATAGAAACCTGGATAAACCAAATTTAAGAGAGGACGTAATTGAAGATTTAATGGTACTGCGCAATGAACTATCTCTTGAAATACAGAATAATCCAATAGTTCCTTTTGAGTATAAGGATAGCTTGTATATTGACAAGTTATCACCAAAAGTACTCTCGGGGGTTGATAATTACCTATCGACCCTGAACAGGTACTACTTGCAACTATATAATGAGTATAATCAAAAAAGAGATCAAAAGGTAAGTGCGTTACAAAAAACTCCGGATGATAAAGAAAAATTCCTAAGGATGAAGAGAGCTCATCATAATGAAAGCCTTACAGAATTCGTGACCAATTCCAACGAAATGGAAAGAATTATTGAATTCAAGGGCAGGCTTTATCAAAAAATCGATCCCATTTACCTGGATCCGGAATATAAATTTATAAAGTCGCATTTTTATAGCCCCAGGAAGATGGTGTTTGGAAGTTACGTGAACACCTTTTGGGTAAATATTGGTGTGATTTGGTTCATGACCCTGACACTTTTCATCATCCTGTATTTCCGTTTACTGAGAAAAGCCCTCGACTTTTCAGAGGAATTATCCATGAAATTCAAGAATTCAGAAAAATAATCAATGGTATCCGATTAAAAATCGGATTGTTTATTTTGCCCTCATGC
>CAYRRV010000066.1:0-12420 GCA_964426725.1 uncultured Bacteroidales bacterium
TTTTTTATGGTCGGTACAATATATTGATATGAACAAATACAATACCGAACTGTTTTCATAGCAAGTTAAAAGAAAATTACATGAAAATTACAATTCATTTACATGGGATTGGTGCTGAAATAGCTAATTCATCCATTTTAACTGTTTCCGGTATTAACAACCCGGAACAACTGAGAACTTATTTGGGTGGAACCTACCCACTTTTCAACAAATACCTTTTCCAGATTGCAAGGAATCGCGAGTTGATAAAAGAAAAAACTTCATTTGAAAATGGAGATGATATTGATATTATCTTTCCTTTTCCTTTTGGTTGAATTAATAAACTATTTCTTTAAATACCCCTTTTAATAAATTAATCATCAGTAATTTACCAGAAAGCACATGTCCAATACCTGTTATAATTTTCAATGCTTCCGCGGCTTGTAAAGTGCCAATTATACCCGGCAGTACACCAAGGACACCTGTATCATTGTTCTCCGGGATTTGTTCTCTCCCGGGTAAATCAGGAAAAAGATCCCGGATTCCGGGTCCTTCATTATAATTGAAAACCGTGACCTGTCCTTCATATTTATAAATAGCGCCATACACGATAGGTTTGCTAATATGCCTACAAATGTCCGCGACCCTGAATCGACTCTCAAAATTGTCTGTAGCATCAATAATCACGTCATAATCAGAACAAATTGTGTTAATGTTTTCCCCTGAAAGAAAAATATTGTGTATCATGTAATTATTCATATGATTTAACTGGCGAAGTTTTTCACGCGAAATGATAGCTTTTTGTTTCCCCAGGTCATTGCTGCCGTAAAGAACTTGTCGTTGTAAATTGGTTTCATCTACAAGATCGTTATCTGAAATTCCAATTGTACCCACGCCGGCAGCAGCCAGATATTGCAGTACCGGCGTACCCAAACCTCCAGCACCAATTACCAAAACCGATGATTGTTTAATTTTCTCCTGCCCTTCAATCCCGATTTCGGGCAGTATAATTTGTTTATGATAACGTCTAATTTCTTGATTTGTAAGAATTTTTGACTGCATACTGTTATAAATTTAAAAGACTGGGCTTTTTTTAAAGTTCAAACAGGTATTGGAACCTGTTTTTTACGGTATCAGGTCTTTCAACACCTATTTAGCCCGTGTTATTCATAATTCAGGTTAGTTCTGTTAAACAGCAAAAAACAAATAAAGTTCGGGAGAAAATAAACAAAATGCCCGGCAAAGAGCTATTGCCAGGCATTTATTGGTTGAATTATTTACTATTCTGTCAAAAATTTAGCGCGAGTCCAATATTGAACGGGTAAAGTTCCGGACCTTTGTTTTCCTCGAAAAGAGGCATGAGATAATAATTCGCGTATAAATTCCAATTGTCATAACCTATTCTCGCGGTTAAACCATATCTCAGGGAGTTCAGGTTAAAATCGTCGCGTACTTTTTCTTTTTCCTTGCGACCATCTTCACGAAAAACTATTTTTGTATGAGATCCAATTTTAGCGCCTCCGACAATACCTCCTTGGATAAATACCCGGTCACCGTGCCTGGGAAACTGCACCTCAAGGTACAAAGGAACAGTAACAAAGGTAGTTGTTAGCTTTGACTTGGTAACATCTACTGCAATTGGGTTATTGATAACTACTCCATCCTGATTTTTCATGATTGTATTATTCGCGTCAAAGAAATAGTTACTGAATTCAAAACCTAAACCCGTTCCCAATCCAAACATATCGGTTCCAAAACCAATACCATAATCAAAAATATTGATATTCACATTAATTGATCTTCCCGTGTTTAAATCCATAAATTGATTTTCGGGAGTCCGGCTCATGGAAAATTCTGAATCAAAATAATTATTCAGACCAATCTCGAAAGCCGCGTAATGTGGATCAAATTTAGCCCCGTGATTTTTTTTACCATTTTTATTCATGATTTTTCCTTCTTCATCAATTTCGATCACAATCTCATCCTTATCCAAATCTTTCACCTTCACGGTAGAGCCATCCTTTTCTTCAATGATGGCTATTCTTTTTTTACCGATTTTAATTTTCGTGGTATCGGTTTTGATGATCCGGGTAGTATCATCTTTCTCGATGATCATTTCATCTACATTTTTCACTACCTGCTCGTTATCTGCCTGGGCAGACAAAGGATTATTAATCAGGAGACTGAATCCTGCCAAAATAAATATTATCCTGTTCATGTCGTTTCTTTTTTACGTTATTATATCATTTTTCTGTTCGTGTGACGTTTAAGGCATGGAAAAAGTTACTAGCCTGGAATTTTTATCGTGTAAAACATCACGGGAAAAAATTTTTGGTTTATTTTTGCAACCAGTAAAAAAAAGAAAGAATATGGCAACTACCGCAGATTTCAGAAATGGTTTATGCATTGAATACAACGATGATTTATACACCATTGTACAATTTCAGCATGTAAAGCCTGGCAAGGGGGCTGCTTTCGTTCGAACTAAACTTAAAAGCCTTAATTCAGGAAAAGTAATTGATAATACATTTCCTGCCGGCACCACGATTAACCTGGCCAGGATTGAACGCAGGCCTTACCAGTACCTGTATAATGATGATATGGGATATCATTTCATGCACATGGAAACATATGAACAAACCGCTATACCCAAAGAGACCATTAATGCCCCGGAATTTTTAAAAGAAGGTCAGGAAGTTGAAGTTGTATTTCACGCGGATACTGAAACCCCGCTTAGTTGTGAATTACCCCCTTTTGTTACTTTAGAGGTAACCTATACAGAACCTGGATTAAAAGGGGATACGGCCTCGTCAACCACACTTAAACCAGCAACAGTTGAAACGGGTACAACGGTTAATGTTCCCTTGTTTATTGATACAGGAGACAAAATTAAAATTGACACGCGCACGGGTGAATATTCACAAAGAGTGAAAGAATAATTGACTTTTTAATAATTTATTGGTTATCTTTATGCTTTAAATCAGATTAAAGGGAATCAATGTCTCCAAAACCCTCGGCAAGCCGTTTAAAGCTTTCTACCTTCAAGTTGAACTCGTTGTTGTCTATTACCAATGCCATCAACGAGAATTTAACCGTTGAGAATCTTTTACAAAGATATGAACGCATTCTCAGGGATGATCTGAATATAGGAAAAATTCTCATATACAAGAATGAAGACGGTTGGAAGTGCATGTTGCAAAGCGGAATACCTGACGATAATCACTTGCCTCTGGATGTAGAACATGACCTTCTGCATTATAATGAAATTACCTTTGTTACTTCTTCCCAAAATGAAGTGTTGGCCGGATTCGACATTGTAATTCCCGTGCATAAAAATAATGTTCCCCTGGCTTACGTGCTTATTGGTGACATTGATGAAGAAGGCGAAGGGGTAAGTCCAACTATCAAGCACCTTAACTTCGTTCAAACTCTCTCGAATATCATCATGGTGGCTATCGAGAATATCCGTTTGTTTAACGAGAGTTTACGGCAGGAAGCCATGAGAAAGGAGTTGGAACTTGCCTCCAAGATGCAAAACATGTTGATTCCCGATAAGGAGAAACTCCCGAAAAACAATCTGATTCATATTACAGCTTTTTATCAGCCACACCTGGAAGTTGGTGGGGATTATTATGATTGTATTGTACTGGATAAAAATGAAGTTGGATTTTGTATCGCTGATGTTTCAGGTAAAGGAATTTCAGCGGCTCTTTTAATGTCAAATTTCCAGGCCAATTTACGTGCACTATTCTCGCACGAGATCACGATGACAGCCCTTCTTGAAAAATTGAACACGAGAGTAATGGAAGCCGCGGGTGGAGAAAAATTCATCACCCTGTTCATCGCGAAATACAATTATAAGTCCAGGGAATTAACTTACGTGAATGCCGGACATAATCCTCCCATTCTTTATGGAGTAAAATCAGAGAAACTGCAATACCTTAAAACCGGTTGCGTGGGCATGGGTATGCTCGATGAAATTCCAAATATCAAGCAGGGTATTATCAGCATGAAGGAACGTTCCAAGTTACTGTGTTACACTGATGGTTTGGTTGAATTAATAGATGGTTCCGGGGTTGAATTTGGAACCCATACAATTGAGGAGAACATTTCCAATCAACTTGCTATTGAAGATAATATCAAATATATCATTGAAAAACAGAATATTATTGAAGGTAGCACGGCCATTTTTGATGATATTTCTATTATTGCCGCTGAGTTTTTTTGAGACTTAATGGACAGGCTCTGAAGAATCCCCGCGTTATCATGATATTTTAATTCGTTAGCGGTTCAAATCTTCTTTTGGTAAAACGATATTCTTAGACTTGTAGTTGGTGTAATAAAGATCAATGGCAACCAGTATTGCAATAAATCCCCAGAATGGAGCGGAGGCTTTATCAGTATCCAGGAAATTGTTGAGAAATCCATGTAAAAAATAAGTAACCAAGCCCAGCAATGAAACCAGGGCGATAATCCTGAGGTTTATTGACCTGGCTTTCTTGAAGACCTTAACACCGGTAATTGTAGACAATATCACTATTAAAAGAAAAGTTAATGTTCCCGGGACACCAGATTCAGCCAGGGGGCCTATATACTCGCTGTGCGCGTTACCCACGGTGCCAAAATTAGTACTGATGATGGTTTTATCCCTGTAGCGTTGATATGGGGCATATTGGAACTGATATGTTCCGGGACCAAACCCAAAAACAGGTTTTTCGTCAAACATCCTGAACGCGGATTTCCAACGGTTAATTCTTTCCATGTTGGAAGCATCCGTTCCGATGTTTGAAATTGATTTCACGTGTTCCGTGAAGCTTGAAGATGATTCATCCGTATTTTTCTCCAACTGCATGATGATATGGTTCCATTGACTCAAAATTCCCATTAATACAACCATTGCAAGGATAATCAAATATCCGATCTTAATCCTGAATACCAAAATTATTGCAACTCCCATGGCCCCGATAATGGATAACCAGGCAGCTCGACTGTAAGAAAAAATAAGCGCGAGAACCAGCAAAAAGGCTACACCTAACCCAAAAACAACAATTTCCCAGCGTTTTTTAATATTCATCCAAAGCAATCCGAAAACAATGGGAATATACATGGCAATAGCAGCTCCATAAATTGTATGATCATTGTAAAAGGGACGCATGGCTTTATGCGCTTCACGGTAATCGAGATAACCAAAGGAATATTGCCTGTAAAGTGTGAATAAAACAACACCGAGCAATGGAATAATGTAAAACCAGTAAAACCTGATCATGTTCCTGGGATCCCTGAAAATCCTAATAGCCAAAAAGTAGAAAACCGTGAGAAACCATAACCTTGCAAAAAGAAATTTTGTTGAAACGGCCGGCATGGTACTGGTAAGTGTAGTAATGAAAAGCCATGCAACATTGAGTAAAATTGCCAATGTTACCGGATGATTCATGATTCTTCTATCAATATTCCAATCGGTAAGCAATTTTAGATAAAACAATAACATTACACCAAACATCATAGGTTCGGTGGGTAGAAAAAAGTCAAAATCCAACCCGCTCATAATCTCCCTGAGAGGTATGGAAAGCGGAACGAAAAAGACAATAAGAAAAAAGAGAATATCGAGGCGTACCAGTGCCAGAAGAACTATTCCAATGACAACAGGCAGCAGGTTAAGCCAAAAGAATTCTTTAAGGGTAAGAAAGCTGTTAATTATAACGTAAAGAATACTTATGGCCGATATCCAGAATATTTTTTTATTTTCCGACAAATTACTCCTCTTTTTGTCTCAGTAACATTCTAATATTGTCGATAACCAATGCAGCAATCAGCGCGATAAGAAATGCAGAAACCGTTGATACAATTACGATTAGAGCACGATGCGGGTAAGCTTTTTTATCTGCCGGGGTTGCATGGTCAAGTACAAACTTATTGGTCACGTAGTTTTCTGATTCAATTTGCACCTCTCTCAACCTCCTCTCGTAATAATAGAGCATGTCCTGATCACTTAGCAATTTGTTATCGTATGCTATGTAATTCTTTCCCAAATGAGTATATACTTTTGTTTTTAACATGTCAATTTTGGTCTCCAGCATTCTTGCTTCAGATTGCCGCCCTGCATCGAGAGCATCACGATACTGCCTGGAATAATCATTGATCTGCATCTCGTAGATATTGACCTGCATATCAATAGCTCTTTGAATAGAATCTCTTACTCTTTCTAACTTTCTTTCAATGTCATTATACTTTGCAGTTACCAACTTAAGAGCCTGCCGTGCTCTTTCTCTTCTAACTTCATTCAATAATGTATCAAGATAGGCGGCAATATCATTGGCTATTGAAGCAGCAATTTCCGGATCTTTGTCCAACACTTCAATTTCCACGGCCATGTTAGCGGTCCTCCGAAAACTAACACTCCCCCTGTAATGGCTTTCAAGATAGAATCGATGCGCCGGGGCTGATGTATCAATCTCGTAATAGTTGTAAAGATCGTATTTCTCATTTATTTTATTGAGAATATAATCTGAATTTAATGCCTGCAAGACTTTTTCTGCATCTTCTTCTTCACCAAAAGTATTCAGTCCTTCATCGCCTCCAGCCAACATGGATACCGTAAGCGGGTGGAGTGTTGCCGGGAAGAAAGTAACTGTTCCCTTGTATTTTGGAGTTATTACTAAAGAGACAATAACTGACACGATAAAAGCAACCAGGGTGATGGCAGCAAGTAACCTGAAACGCTTAAAAATGTATACAATCAGGTTTACCGATTGAAACGAGCCTTTGTTTTTTTTCTTTTTAGCCATGATCGGAATTTTATTTTAACCGTTTAAAGGTAATATTATTCTCTAATTTTCAACAGAAAATAGTTCTTTTTTCCCTTCTGCCCGAGCAGGTATCGTCTATTCAAAAGATCTGCGCTCCCAATCGCAAAATCTTCGTTCACAACCTTTTGCTTATTAATAGCTAGTCCCCCTCCTTTCAAAAGCCTTCTGAGTTCCCCTTTTGAAGCAAAAGCTCCTGATTTTTCTGTCAGGAGTTCCAGGATATTGATTTGACCCTCGAAAGATTCTTTATCAACCCCGAATACAGGAACTCCCTCGAAAATTGACAAAAAATCCTTTTCACTTAATTTTCTGAGTGATTCAGTAGTTCCTTTTCCGAAAAGAATTTCTGAAGTTTCAACCGCGTTATTAAAATCTTCTTCTGAATGTACCATAACGGTCACCTCCTTTGCCAGTATTTTTTGTAATAACCGCCGATGAGGCTCTTCGCGGTGCTTGTGAATGATCTCTTCAATTTCTTCTTTCCCGAGCAGCGTGAAGATCTTAATATACTTCTCCGCGTCCAAGTCGGAGGTATTCAGCCAAAACTGGTAGAACTTGTAGGGAGAGGTCAGTTCAGGATCAAGCCAAACGTTTCCTTCTTCGGTTTTACCAAACTTACCTCCATCTGCCTTTGTAATAAGCGGGCATGTTATGGCAAATGCCTCGCCCCCGGTTTTTCGGCGAACCAGCTCGGTACCGGTGGTAATATTTCCCCATTGATCAGAACCACCCATTTGCAGCTTACAGTTCTTGTTTTCATAAAGATACAGGAAGTCATACCCTTGCACAAGTTGGTAGGTAAACTCGGTAAACGACATGCCCTCCCGTGATTCCGATGATAATCGCTTTTTCACGGAATCTTTAGCCATCATGTAATTAACCGTGATATGCTTTCCAACATCCCGAATAAAATCAAGGAATGTGAAATCTTTAAACCAGTCAAAATTATCAACCATTTCAGCATCTGAAGGACCGGTACCAAAATTCAGAAATTTTGAAAGCTGGGCTTTCATACCATTGAGGTTAAATTCTATTTGCTCCCGCGTGAGCAGGTTTCTTTCTTTTGATTTCATGGAAGGATCGCCAACCATTCCGGTAGCTCCACCTACCAGGGCTATGGGTTTGTGACCTGAACGTTGAAAATGCACGAGAATCATGATTTGCACTAGACTGCCGATATGCAATGAATGCGCTGTAGGATCAAAACCAATATAACCAGTGGTGATTTCTTTTTTCAATTGTTCTTCAACTCCCGGCATTATGTCGTGAATCATACCACGCCATTTCAATTCTTCAACAAAATTCATCTTTAAATACAATATTTTATTTAATCCCTGATCTAACTAATAAAAAGACCAATTTATTTTTAAAATCAATATAAATACACCCCGCAAAGATAACAATTGGTTTATTAATTGCACTTTAGAATAAAAAAATAAGGATCGGTTTTTTATAGGTTATTGAATTTGGACAGATTAACGCGGATTTTTAGCAGGAAGTGTTAAATAAAAAGCCGCTCCTTTATTAGTACCATTCTCGGCCCAAATTTGCCCGCCATTGGATTCCACGAATTCCCGGCAAATTTTCAATCCCAATCCGGTTCCTTTTTCTCCGAAAGTTCCACGGGTAGAATTAAACTCGTGCGATTCAAAAAGATTAGTCAATTGATCTTCGGAAAGGCCAACGCCATGGTCAATAACACCAATAACTACCATGTTCTCTTCTCGGGTACCGGTAATCTTTATCTCCCCGTTCTCAGGAGAATATTTCAGGGCATTGAAAAAAAGATTTCTCAGTACGGTTCTAATCATTTCTTTATCGGCATAGACTTCCATGTTTTCAGGCATTTCATTATAAACAATCACTTTTTTGTTTTCCTGCATAGAATGCATCAATACAATAATATCATTTACCAGGTGATATATATTTATCACTTTTGGCTCAATTGAAATATCTTTCCCCTGGGCTCTAGACCATAACAGGAGATTATCCAACAGTTCTTCAAGTGAATGCACCGAGTTTCTTATCAAATGAATATATTCCAGTTTTTTATCATCAGTAAGCTGATAATATCTTCTGGCAAGGAGATCAGCAAATCCTGCAACATTTCCCATTGGATTTTTAAGATCATGGCCAATGATGGATAGCAGTTTATCTTTCGTTTTATTCATTCCAGCGAGCATCTTCTCGTATTCCTTTTGTTTTGTTATATCACGCATCAAAGAACCAAACCGTGTACCTTTGCCGGTTTTGATCATGAAATGCCGTGTTTGAACCGTTTTTTTTGTACCATCTTTTGAAGTTATTTGATATTCAGACATTTTCTGATTAGAATCGTTGCTGGTATCAGAAAAAGAGTTTACCAAATTTTGAATGATATCTTTTTTACGCGCTGGTTGCTTCACGTGAGGTTGAATCATCATGTATTCTTTTTCCCAAAGGAACTGATTAAGGATTTCCTTGACAGGATACCCGGTAATTTTAGTAAATGCATCATTCACGTAAATAATTTTTAGATTTTCATCGGTTAATGAAATGCCGTCACTTGCCGCGCTAACAAGTGAACGGAATTTTTCTTCACTTTCTTTCAGGTCGATTTCAATCATTTTCCGTTCCAGGATGATGGCTCCCTGTTTCATGAATGATTCAAGATACGCGGCATCAGCAGAAAATTCCATGTCCTGTGAGAAAAAATAAACTATTCCCAGGAGTTTAGGTCCCTGGTTTATACCTATACCTTGTATTACAGGTACATTGATAAGCTTTTCCAATGTTTTGGCTATAAATACAGGGAAAGCATTGCCAACAAAATCAGCAAAACCTTTTTGAAAATTCATCATTTTCCCGGTTTTAAACTTGAGAGCATATTCTTTAGGCACCTTATAGGTTGCCTTGAAAATATCATACCCGATAATTTTCATCATTTCCTGAAAGTAATTACCGGGAATACCTACATTCCGGATAACTTTTGCCTTTTCTCCATCTTCATCTAATAAAGCAAGTAATATGGCCGTATCGGGATACTGATTTCTTAATGAATGAATTATATAGTCATAAATTTCATCCAGTGATTCAAGCTGAAGCATTTCACTGGCAGAAATACTAAGTGTACGGTATCTCTCCCTGCTCAATTCAAGGTTAATGCGAGCTGTTTTCTCCGCTGTAATATCCATCCAAACACCATTCCAAAGTACTGTATTATCATCTTCTTTTTGAGAAGTTGCCAAACCCCGAATCCATTTTATCCTATTTCCCAGAAGTAGACGAACCTCAATAAACCAGGAAGAAAGATCGGCAAATCCCTTATTAATCGATTGTTTATATCTATCCCTGTCTTCAGGATGAATGATCTGGTAAAAGTTTTCAGGATCTTGGATTTTTGCCAGGGGTAGCTCGAAAATGGTTTCAGCCCCCTTGCTCATAAACTCATTTTTGAATGTACCATCCGGGAAAAACCTGTATTGAAAAATTCCTCCCGGCACATTGGAAAGTAAACTCTCCAGGTTTTCTTTACGCGCCTGAAATATGGGTTGAATTATCATCATCAGGTACGATATGTTACCTTCAGGGGGATTTGTGAGAAATTTCTTGCCATCAAGGAATAGTAATTTGGAGTCCATATTATTTCTCACCGGGATTTTCCCTGGTAAAGATTTTTCTAAAAATGCCTCTTTCAGTACAACATTAAAACTTAACTTGTTATCCTGGATGGTAAATATATGATTGATATGAAGTTTCTTGTAATTGTCAGGATCGATCCCGGTAAATTTTATTCCTGTATCATTGATAAAAACAACATACCCCTCCCGATCAAGAATAAGTATCTTGTCAGAAACACAATCCAGTAAATCAAATGAATGAATTACACCTTCCTCTTTAAGACCCACGGTAGTATATTTTTCCTATGAAAGTTTTCTACTGAATAACCTATTTATTGCCAATAATTAAGAATTTGCAAACTATCCAGAAAAAATGAATAGATAACCGTACTTATTCTCCAGCCGTCGAAAATAAATAAAATTAAAAATAATCAAAACTATTATAAGATGTTTTATGTTACCGTGTTAAGGTGATATATATCAATACATCAATGCCCGCTCAATAATTGCTCAAACAGATGGGGTAAATATTTCATGACACTGACGTTTTATTTAATATTGCAGACGAAATGTGTTTTTATCAGGGAGGTTTGGAACAGGACAAGAGGAGTAACCAGGGACCGTAAGATCATAAATGGCCGTTAAATGCCAAATGAGCATTGTGTTACCTTAAGGCTGGAGGCAAATGAATGCCACCGCATCATCCTTCGCGGGTTCTTCCTCCTTTCCCTTCATGTATTCCCTGAATCTTTCAGGTCGCAGGTAGGGGAATATGGTGGGCGCGAAATCGGAAAGCGGCCGGTAGAGAACAGAATCATTCTGTTGCTCCTCTGAAATAAACGCGGCTTTCTCGTTTATAACATTGATGATCACCAGCAACACGCTGATGATGAAGGCCATTTTTATTATACCAAAAACCACGCCGAGTACCCGGTTAAAGAACCCGAGAGCGACAGCTTTCACCAGTTTGTCGAGTCCCCAGGCGATAAGATGCACCACGACCACTATTAATATGAAAGTAGTGGCAAAAGAAATAACAGATACATATTGAGAAGTAACATTCAGACTGTTTTGAAGGAAATCCTCTGTCATCCAGGAGAACTCGAGAGCCCCGAAAATTCCAAGCAACAAAGCAACCAGCGAAGCTGCCATGATGATAAAACCTTTCATGAAGCCGCGTACGGCACTCCAGCCCAGCAGGATGATAAAGACGATATCAAAAACACTCATTTGTATTTTTTCTTCAAAGAAACTAAAAAAAGATGATCCGTGATAAGGAGAATGGTGATTTTTTTCAACCAGGACGCTTATATTTTGAGGAAAAAATTATTCATTACTATAAAGTAGATATAACCCGTAAAATTGATGTATAATCCTGTTCTCCAAGGCGGGATCATGGACCGTACCATGAAAACTCTCCTTCAGACTGATTATCAGCATCATTTTTTAGCCGGATTTCTTGTACAAAAATCATTTGTTTTTTACACGATGAAAATATAAATTGAGATGGTAAATATTCTTTCACTGGAGAGATGAAATGATTTAAAAAACAGCATATTATAAAACTTATGAAAACCGCGGTAATAGGCAGCCGGAATTTTAATGATTATGAACTCCTGGTCCGGGAACTGGACAAGTTCCAGATAACGGAACTGATTTCCGGTGGCGCCAGGGGAGCGGACCAGTTGGCCGCCAGGTATGCCAAGGTTCGAGGAATACCCCTTACGGAGCATAAACCGGATTACAGGATTTATGGCAAGAAAGCCACATACGTAAGAAACGATTTGATAATAAAAGAATGTGAAAGGCTAATTGCTTTTTGGGATGGGAAAAGTCCCGGAACCGGTTCGGTTATTGACAAAACGAGGAAGAAGGGGAAGGAAGTGAAAATTATACTATTTGTTTTGCCTGGATAACTTTTGTGATTCCTCTATAGATTCATTTTTTCGATCTATCAAAGATTTGAACTGTTTATCAACATCTTCATCAAGAAATTCACTAAGCTCAATGGTATCCGATTAAAAATCGGATTGTTT
>CAYRRV010000067.1:0-12254 GCA_964426725.1 uncultured Bacteroidales bacterium
GAATACTTCTTTGAATAATGCCTACAGGCCCTTGCGGGGTTTTATACACCTGCCACTTGCATTGAAGAAGAGGGCAGAAGAACTGGGATGTAAAGTACGCTCCCATGCACGGGTGGTAAATATCTTAACAGAAAAGGGAAAAGTAGAAGGAATTATGCTTGAAAACGGGGAGAAAATTAATGCAGATTATATTATTTCCACGGCTGATACAAAAATGGGCATGGAGAAACTGGTAGGATATGATAAGTTGGAATCCATTGACCGGAAATACGCCCAAAAAGCTCGCGGGGTAAAAATGTCGCCATCGGCCTTTACGATTAGTCTCGGGCTTGATGACAGGATTGATTTGCATAAATTTGGTCTTGATTGTGGTTATAACGTGATTACCACCGGGAAGGGTACCTTTGAGAATCTTTTTAAAGCATTCGACAGGGGAGAATACCTGCTGGATGAAGGTATGTTTCATTGCGCTGTTATCTGCCCGTCTCTTACCACTGGCGGAAAGCCGGTTGTCGTGATCAGGGTGGTGCCCATGCCCATGGGAAATTGGAAAACATTACGAGATACAGATTACTCAAAATATAAAACGGAAAAAGAAAAAGTAGCATCATTCTACATCCGCAAGGTTGAGAAGTATTTGATCCCGGGACTGGGAAATCATATCGAATACCTTGATATTGCTACTCCGGCTACTTTTGAGAGGTACTCCGGTTCACCAACCGGTTCCAATTATGATATGGCACCTTACCCGGGAAATTTTGGATTGAAAAGGTTGAAAACCAGGACACCGGTGAAAGGCCTGTTTCAACCGAAATTTTCGCATGGCATTTGGCCATCCATGCAGGCCGGCTTACAGGTAGCCGATATGATCCTTGACGGTAAAGTGCTGGGGGGCTATTCCCGTTTATGAAGATTATTTCATTTTTCTTTTCAGCAACTGCGCGTTAATGGCCACGATAATAGTACTTAAGCTCATTACCAAGGCGCTAATTGCCGGGTTGATGAGTAATCCGGCGTTATATAAAACACCTGCCGCGAGTGGTATGGCAACCACGTTATACCCGGTGGCCCATGCAAAGTTCTGGATCATTTTCTGGTGGGTTGCCTTGCCATATAGCACCAATGAGGCGATATCCCCCGGGTTGCTGTTAACAAGGATGATGTCGGCGGTTTCGGCGGCCACATCAGTCCCTGATCCCACGGCAATGCCTACATCAGCAGCGGCAAGTGCAGGAGCATCGTTAATCCCGTCGCCGGTCATGGCTACAAATTCCCCGTTTTTCTGGAATTCTTCGATTTTTTTCAGCTTTTCATCCGGGTTTATTCCGGCAAAGTAACCATCAAGTCCCAGTTCATCTGCAACACTTTTGGCTACCTCTTCATTGTCACCCGTCATCATGTATATTTTTAGTCCATTTTTCTTTAGTACCTTAATCGTATCATATGATTCCTCCCTGATTTCATCTGCCATAGCGATTAACCCCACGGGTTTTTCATTGACGAGCACGTAAACAATGGTTTCCTGTCCTTTTTTTGCTTTATCACCAGCCTTGCTTTCTGGTACTTCAATATTATTCTCATGCATGTAGCCAGGACCAACTACTTTTATTTTTTTATCGTTTACCTTTCCCTCGATTCCTTTACCTGTAATGGCATTAAAGTCCTTTACATCCGGAACATCGATATCTTCTTCTTTTATTTTTTGCATGATGCCCATGGCCAGAGGATGTTCTGAATTTGATTCAAGCGCCCCTGCCAGTTGGAGAATGTCTTTATCTTTATAATCATCACTAAGCGACTCAAAGCGTCTGACGCCAAAATTCCCTTTGGTAAGGGTACCGGTTTTATCAAATGCAATCAGAGATATTTTGCGTGAATTTTCAAAGGCTGTCCTGTTTCTGATTAGTAATCCTTTACGCGCGGTAAGTGATGTTGATATGGCGACCACGAGAGGAACGGCAAGTCCCAGTGCATGGGGGCAGGTGATAACCATCACGCTGGCCATTCGTTCAAGCGCGAATACGAATGGTTTACCAACAACCAGCCAGGTTGCAAGTGTTCCAAAACCTATCACCAGCGCTATAATGGTAAGCCAGAAGGCAATGCGATCGGCCAGGTGTTGGGTTTTTGATTTTTTTTCCTGGGCTTCCTGCACCATGTTGATTATCTTATTAAGGTATGCATTTTTCCCGGCCTCTTCAACCTTGATTTTGAGGGAGCTGTTACCATTAATAGTTCCCCCTATTACCTTATCGTTCTTGCTCTTTTTCACGGGTTTCGATTCGCCGGTAACCATGGATTCATTCACGTTGCTTTCTCCCTCGAAGATTATTCCGTCAACCGGTATTTTTTCACCCGGGCGTACCAGTACTTTATCACCTTCATCCAGTTCATCTACTTTTACATCCTCGGTATCGCCGTTTTCAATGCGATGGGCTTCAGAGGGCATCATTTCTACAAGCTCTTGCAGTGACCGTGAGGCGCCCATGATGGATTTCATCTCAATCCAGTGACCCAACAGCATCACGTCAATAAGCGTTGCCAGTTCCCAGAAGAATTTTTTACCCTCGAGACCAAAAGTAGTCGCGGTGCTGTAACCGAATGCAACCGTTATGGCTACTGCAATCAGTGTCATCATGCCGGGTTGTTTTTTCTTCAGTTCACTAACAAGGCCGGTTATAAAAGGCCAACCACCATAAAAGAAAACAAAAGCAGAAAGGCCAAACAAAACATACTGATCATATTGAAACGAGAGTTCATAACCGAGAATACCTTGTATCATGGGTGATAAAACAAGGATGGGTACAGAAACGGCAAGTGATATCCAGAAGCGCAACCTAAAGTCCCTGATCATCATGGCATGATGGGAGGAATGATCATGTCCCCCGTGATTGTCGTGATGGTTATCATGTTCATTATGATTCTCGTGACCGCGATCATTATCATGATCTTGTTTTTCGTGGTTCCCGTGGTTATGCTCTTTATGGTTTTCGTGTTCATGGTTCATTTTCAGGATAGATCTTTTTTACGTTTTTCAAATTCTTTTTTGTCAATTTCTCCCCGGGCATATCTTTCATTCAGAATATCCATTGCTGTTTTTTCATTGGCCCGGGTATACGTGTTTCTGCTGCTGCTACCTCTCAGTATCAGCCAAATTACCAGGATAAGGATTACAATTCCTATTACCCAACCCCATCCCATGCCCCATCCATGGTGAGGTGGGCCTTGCATAAGTAGATGTAACATAGCATTCATTTTTTACAGTTTGTTTATAAATAATTAATTGAAATACCATGCCAGAATGAATGTTTATGTAGTAAATGGCATGAAATTATAAATCTACAAACACGATTGTAATCGAAAACTATTTGTAAAAATTGATTTTGTAGAATTTTCTTCCCGTTAATCGCGAGGATAATTTTTTTATACCAATCAGAATAAAATTTACATTCTCACGTTATCATGTAATAGCTTAATTCGCTGTGTTTTAACCGTGTAGATGCATGTGCCTGTAAATAAGGCGAATCTTATTTTATTTAAAAACTACTTAATAATAATTCGTAAAGAATATTTTTATGTCTCCAATGAAATTGGATTTTAAGATATTACCAGAGCATGGACTGATTGTTGAGGTACTTTCGGGAAGAATATCTGGGAATGATTTAATTGAATTTAAAAAACGTGTAATGGCTGAAAAAGAATACCAGTATCATTTCGATGTATTGGTTGATCTTAGGAAGGTTCAATTTGCTTCTGTTGAGGATATCGTTGATACTTTCTTTGGTTTTTATAAGCATTATTTTCAATTTATGGGTAACAAAAAAAGCGCGTATATTACACGAATGCCTTTACAGGTAGCCATCATGACCCTTTATGGTGAAAGAATAAAATCCACCCCCATGGATATAAGGATTTTTTCTACCCCGGAAGCAGCGGTCAAATGGTTGGACTTATCAACTCGTTCTGAATCTTTCTATCAAGAGGTCATGTTAAGCTTGTCCTCTTAGTCCTCCTTAAAATATAATCAGCCTGTTTTTCTATTGCCTGAACAATTTTGGGTCTGAAGCAAGTTTTTTGTAAATTGCGGGCTTAAAAAAATAGACATGAATACTTTAAAATTTACAGGTATATCCTTCGCTGCAATCTCATCCCTTGTTGGTTGTAAAACTAACGAGTCGAAAGACAAGCTCCCTCCCAATATCATTTTTATCGTGAGTGAGGATAACAGTCCTTTTCTTGGTTGCTATGGAGATTCCAAAGCAAATACACCTAATCTTGATAAGCTTGCATCTGAAGGGATATTGTATGAAAATGCTTTTGCCTGTGCACCTGTTTGTGCTCCTTCCCGGTCAACCATCATTACCGGCATGTATGCCAATAGTTTGGGTACACATCACATGCGTTCAAATAATACCATACCCGAAGAGTTTCATTTTTTTCCCTATTACCTGAAACAGGCAGGATATTACACTGTAAACCGCATGAAAAAAGATTACAATATTCCTGATCAAACTGGCGTGTGGGATAAAGATGATTGGTGGAATTATAAAGACATGTTGAAAGACAGGCAACCCGGACAGCCTTTTTTCGTGATGTTTAATACATTTATGTCGCACGAAAGCAAGATACATGGTGAACGGTCGAAGATGCTTGACTATTATAAAAATGCTTCCATAGAATCGATGACAGGAGTCCCGGCAAGCCAGGCCAGAATAGATTCTTTCAATTTCATGCATGAGGTTGGCTCAATTCCTTTGCCACCCTACCATCCTTCTACACCTGAAATGGCAGAAGACTGGGCACGGTATTACGATTGCATGAGCATGATGGATGACGAGATAGGTGAATTTTTATCTAATCTGGAACGGGATACGCTGCTGGAAAATACAATCATTTTTTATTTCAGTGATCACGGTGGGGTAATTGCCAGGAGTAAGCGTTTTACTTATGAATCTGGTTTGAAAGTGCCTTTTATAGTGAAGTTCCCCGAAAATTACAGTCACCTTGCACCAGCAGAACCCGGAAGCCGGCTCGACAGGGTAATCTCTTTCGTGGATTTGGCACCAACAGTATTGAATCTGGCCGGGCTTGACATTCCTGAAAACTTCCAGGGTTTCCCTTTTCTTGGAACAAATTCAGATGAAGAAAGAGAATATGCATGCGGTTTCCGTGGAAGAATGGATGAACGCTATGATTTTTGCCGGACAATAAGGAATAAACAATACCGGTACATCAAGAATTACATGCCACATCGTATTTGGGGCCAGCACGTGAATTATCTCTGGAGGGCCAAATCTATAGGGTCGTGGGAAGAGATTTGTAAAGAGGGAGAATGCAATGAAACTCAAACGCGCTTCTGGAATACTAAACCTGTTGAAGAACTTTATGATGCAGAAAAAGATCCGCATAATGTTAATAATCTGGCCGAAGATCCTGCCTATAAAGATATACTCGTTAAAATGCGCGAGGCAAATGCTGACTGGATGGCTGAAATCAATGATAAAAACTTTATCCCGGAGGGTGAATACCTGAAAAATTTAACCGATACGAATGGATTCGACTACTATGCAGGCAAAAATTATAATTATAAGGCCATAAAGAAAATGGCAGATATTGCCGTTGAAGGGAAAACGGAGAACCTGCCAGCGTTGGAAAGTGCATTTGATTCAACCGATCCAGTCATCCGCTTCTGGGGGGCTATCGGGTGTTGTATCCTTCAGGATGAGGCATCCCCGCTAAGAGATAAGCTAAAAACACTTTTAAGTGATGAATCCTTGGACGTGAAGATTGCCGCGGCAGAGGCGCTTTATTTCATGGGAGAGAAAGCAATGGCTAAAAATGCTTTACAAGAAATACTTTCCATGGAAGGAGAAGGACCAAACGGATCCTGGGAGATGGTCAGAACACATGCCTTTAATGTTGTTGACCTTTTTGATGATCCTGATAAACGGTTTTTTGAGACTGAAATAAGGAGAATTTCAGCCAGGGAAAAGGTAGGTTATGATAAAAGAATGGCGGATTACTTGATGGAGCAGCTTCTGTTTTAACGGGAAATGAAAAGAAAGAAAAGGACATAGCATGAAATTCGAGGGAGTAATATTTGATTTGGACGGGACATTGATTGATTCATTGCTGGATTTAGCCAATAGCGGGAATTCATTGCTCCAAAAATACGGTTGGCCCGTTCATGCAGCAGATGATTACAGGCATTTTATTGGCAGTGGGGCGCCAAAGCTGGTTGAGCGAATTATTCCTGCTGAATATAGAGATAAAGAGAGAATCGAGGAATTAACACTTGAATTTAAGGCGCTTTACCGTGATAATTGTGATATCACTTCAAAAGCTTATCCCCTAATTAAGGAAGTAGTTCTGAAATTAAAGGAAATGGGTATTCGTATGGCCATTCTTTCTAATAAACCACACGAACTGACGGTACGTTGCGTGAAAAAAATGTTACCAGAGTCATGTTTTGACATTATCATGGGCCAGGTAGATGGTGAACCGCGAAAACCCGATCCGAAAGTTGCACTGGATATTGCCCGGGAAATGGAAATTGAACCATCGAAAATGGTTTTTATAGGTGATATGGAAATCGACATCATTACAGCGGTGAAGGGTGGCTTTGAACCGGTTGCTGTAAGCTGGGGGCTTCGGAATAAGGCAGAGTTGAAAGAATTTGGAGCGAAAAGAATTATTGATAGCCCGGGGGAAATTATAGGTTTATTTTGTTAAATGGGGTTTTAGTTCATTCAGATATATCCTTGCAGATTAAGCTTTTACTGAAGAAACCTTGTATTTCCTGTATCTGTCATTCATGAAGACATCATGTAATATTTGAAGTAACAGTTTCCTTCAGGAGGATGTTTTTTGCTAATCTTCATTGCAATAATGATTGTTCAGTATGCTGTTTTTTGTTTTCACAACTTTGCTGAAGTAAAGTTTGATCGCCGTAAACTCCATTTCTTTTCCAACAATTAAAAAACGGGATCAGCTTTATAACCGTGCTTAATTGCTAAAATTCAATTCTCAGGTCATCAATAACATCAATTACCCCTGTCGTGTAATAGGCAATATCAAGCGCCTCTCTTTTCACGGGATATGTAATAACGCTACCCGAAAGTGTGACGACCCCGTTTTTAGCATTCACGTTTATTTTCTTTTCATCGATTAAAACGCTTCTCCTATAGGCGTTTCTGATATCAGTTTCAATATCTATATCCGTGGCAGATTTTTCCAGGACTACATCCAGGGAGTTGATTACACCCAGCACGCCATTGGTAGAATTAGCAATATCCTCGGCAAGGTATTTTTCCCAGTATGTTGGAACTGTCCCGGTTAAAGTCACTATGCCATTATTCGTTTCCACGATGATACCTGCCGATGATATATCTGAATTCCATAAAAGCATGTTATGAATATTTGCAGTAATTTCATCGTCATTTGGATAGGTCACCGTGGCAGGGAATTCTACGTCAATTTCATTTTTAACATTTTTTACACCTGCAATCCTGTATGCATCTCGGGTGGCGGCAACTTTTGAGGAAAAATTGGGAACTTTCCCTTTCAGCGTCACGTTACCATCATGCACTTCAACCAATACCTCGTTTGCATTGATCCTGTCATCCCAAGTGAGTTCATCTATAATGTCCTGTTTTTTAATTTCGTCTGGTAAAGGTGCCATAGTATTAAATACTTTAGATTTAACAGTTAATATTTCATATTAGTTTATAATAAATCGAGTAAAAATGGCTAAATCAAAGGTCCAGGTAATACTCGTCGAATTGTTCAAATTCATGTTTATCAAGTGTATTGCTGCTGTCGATATCCCAGTTTTCAAACACCCCCACGGCCAGTTCTTTCTCGTTGATATAGCGGCTGGCATCAATATCCCAATCAGCAAAGATGTCGGTTTTGGCTATGGCGTTTAAAAACTCATTATAATCAATATAACCATTCACATCTTTATCCAGTTCTTCAAACTCATCATCAATGTATTGCCCGTAATAATGTTCATACCCCATGGTCCATTCTTCCCTGCTCAACAGGTCATCATTGTTTTCATCCCAGAGCATATAGGTCGACATGTAGAAGTCTTCATCATCAAGGTATTCATTATCCTTGGTATTCCAGTCATCATAATAATGTTTTACAAAAACATCCACGAATTCGCGTCTTTCTACCTGATCATTCCCGTTTTTGTCGAAATCGTTAAATGACAGTTCTACTTCACGTTTGCATGCCATTATCAGAATTGCTATTAAACCTGCTATTATTATTTTCATATGAATTTTCATAAACTTTATTTTTTAATTCAATCAACCAAATGCTGTTCCATTTTTTTTCTTTTGACCGGGATAAATGTTTTTTACTGCAATAGAAACATTTAAGAATTATCATTTTCACGGGTCTCTTATAAATCGTGGGTGTACTTCAACACCCGTGATATTATTCTACAAATCGTCTTTGTTATCTTTATCCAATAAGTGATAGATTATGAAACTTTTAATATTGTTTTGCGCGCAGCGGCAATAAATCCGGGCATGTTTTTTTCATTATGCATTTATTGAAACTTTAACGTTAAATCTAAACTTAATTAAAATGACTGCATTTGATGTTATTTTCACCATTATTGGTGCACTTTTAATCGGATTAATATTCTATTATGTGTTTAAGGTATCTGGTCCATGGGGTAGTTTATGGACTTTTCTGCTTGTGTTAATACTTGGAGGGATCGCTGCTGCACTTTGGGTAGAACCTGTTGGTCCTGTTTATTACGATGTTGCCTGGGTGCCTGTTTTTTTTGTAGTGCTCTTGTTCGCTTTGATCCTGGCAGCAGCCACGCCGCCCCGTCGGGGAAGAAGGGTGACTACTGACACGGAAAAAGAAGAAATTGAGGCAATCGGTATCGCCGGGCTTGGATTATTCTTTTGGTTTTTACTCTTATTTTTTATAATTGCCATTGCATGGGGATTTAATGCTTAAATAATGAACCTGATTATATAGCCTGGTTCCCGGCTTTGGGCGGGTAATCTTTAATTATTCAAGTGAGAAACTTAAAACAAATTAGTGACTCGTCACACTTGATATTGCAGAAAAGATGTTCTTTATTCATGGTACGTGGCACAGATCATATTGGAATGGATTGAGAAAGAACCATCCATGTTCTCATGCGAGAGGATGCATGTTTTTTCATGTATTGTTTAGAATTAGGTGCCAAAGGCCTCCGGATTATTTCGATTCATTCCATTCATGAATGAGATCATCTCTGATATTTCTCAAACCTTCGCTAATGCCTACTTTATATTCATGTGGATTTTCAAAGCGAGTGAATTCTTGAGGTAATTGCTTTAGTCTTTCCTGACTGTATGACGCGATTTCTTCCAATTTTTGTTTACCCGCTATTCTCTTGCCTTTTTCCATTACCTTTTCGAGAAGTGGTTCTTTTTTGTGTTTATCAACTTCCATTGATTTGCCTGGCTCAAATGGATGATAAATATGATTGAAATCTGTTTCATTCGCGAGAGATACCCCATCGGCGCCAATCCAGTTGCCATTAACATCCATTAACCGGTAAACTTGCTTTTTACCGGGCAGTGTTACCTTGCTGATGGTTTCTGACAGTTTTATACGGGGTTTCCCATTGCCATAGGCCAGTTTGTAAACTCCATCGAGTGCTGCATCGGGTCTTCCGGTAACAAGGTTGGTACCCACCCCGAAAAGGTCGATGGGGGCTCCCTGTTCGAGAAGGCTCTTTATCACGTTTTCGTCCAGTTGGTTGGAGGCAGCAATTTTTACATCATCCAGGCCTGCCTCATCCATCATTTTCCTGCTTTCTTTCGCGAAATAGGCCAGATCGCCGCTATCGATCCGGATACCTTGCAGTTTTTCCCCTTTTTCTTTCATTTCCAGGCCCACTTTAATCGCGTTGGGTACACCGCTTTCCAGGGTATCATACGTGTCAACCAGGAGTACGCAATTACCGGGATGGTTTTTGGCGAAGTCACGAAAGGCGGTTATTTCATCATCATAACTTTGAACGAAGCTATGAGCCATGGTGCCGGAAATTGGAATGTTGAAATCACGGCCGGCTGTTACGTTACTGGTAGCATTGAAACCTCCAATCCTTGCAGCCCGGCTGGCATAATATCCCCCGGGACCCTGGGCTCTCCTGAGGCCAAAATCAACCAGTTTGCCTTCACCGGCGATCATTCTCATGCGGCTTGCCTTGGTGGCTATCAGGGTTTGAAAATTAAGCACGTTCAACACCAGGGTTTCAATGATTTGTGCTTCAAGCATGTTGCCTTCCACGGTAAGCACCGGTCGGGTTGGAAAAACTATATCGCCTTCCCGGCTGCTGTATACATCACCGCGAAATTTAAAGTCTTTCAGGTATTTCAGGAAATCATCAGGGAAACCGTTTTTCTTGAGGTAATCAATGTCCTGGTCATTAAAATTCAGGTTTTCCAGGATATCAATCAGATTATCCAGCCCGGCAAAAATTGCATATCCACCATCAAAGGGTAATTTCCTGAAGAAATAATCGAAAATTGCCCTGTTTTCAGCGGTACCCTGCTTAAAATATACCTGGGCCATGGTTAGTTCGTATTGGTCAGTGTAGGTAGCAGTGTAATGAATCATAATGTTTGAGAACTTTAAATTTTTATACACGTGGATGAAAATTTCATGCCAAAAAAGGGAGATGATGATCATCTGGCTTGTTGATTTACATATAGATCATTGCCCGTGGAAAGGCAATGGCTTCAATGTTCTCTTCTTTCATATTATTTTTTTATTTTTATCCCCTGATACGGTCTATAAATGAAAAGGAAAGCCTTTTTAGTAATATTTATTTTCTCCCTTTGTAAAACTTGGGTTTTTGCAGAGAATAACCAGAAATGCCACGTGCCGGTAATTTCGGCTATCCATTATATCGAAAGCACTGATACTTTATCTTTCATCGAATTTTTGAAGATACCCCAATCTGAATTAATAGAATACAAAGATCAAACCCTTGAAGGAGACAGAACTTATTGGATCAAGATGTCTTTTAAAGAATACAAGGGCAACGCTTACTTGTTTTATTTGCTGTTTAATAATTTAATGACGGATATCTTACTTTTCCAGGAAAGGAAGGATGGTGACTTTCATCAAACAATGGGCGGGGTGCTGGTTCCGTTAAATCAAAGAAGCGACAAGGGATTTGCTAAAGATAAAGTATCATTTTTTTTATCAGAGAATTCCCCTGAGGTGTTGATTATCAGGATTAAAAATGAATTAAGCATTTCATATCATTTAAACGATATTGAAATTATCCCTAAAGCTGAACATGATAATATAATTTTGAATTTAAGCTTTTTCCAGGGAATCTTTCTTGGCATGTTGTTTATTGTTATGTTCATTAACTTCTTTCTTTTCATCCTGGCACGAAATAAGCTTTATTTTTATTATTCATTTTACCTTTTATTCGTTGTCCTGTTTTTCGCGCATTTTTTCCAGTTTTCAGAAACTTATTTTTTCCCGGGTAATCCCAAAGCAGATCTTATGCTCTTCTGGAGCGTTTATGTTTCACAATTTGCTTACTTGCTTTTCTTTCTTGAGTTGCTTAGGTACGATAAAGTACCGGTTTTGAGGAATTACGTGAAATATTATGCTGTTTTTATATTAATTATCCTGATAATCATTTTGATAATTTGTCAGATTAACTATCATTTGGCGATTATCATAAGTGACATGTACACGTTGATGAATGCATTTTTCGTGGTGGTTTCATTTTTAATTTTCTTCAGGAAGGTACATAAATCAACGAGAATCGTATTAACCGGCGCTTTAATCATGGTAACCGGGGCATTGATAACGAGTATCATTAATTTCTCGAAAGTAACCCTGGATAGCATTGTGTTTTACCAGGCAGGTGTTATTATTGAAGTTGTGTTGTTTACGATAAGCATCAATTACACGTATATTTCAGAACAACTCAGGAATACAATGATTCTTTATCAAAATGCCTTGCTCGAGAAGGAAAAATACCTGAAAGAAAAGGAAAACCTGGAACTAAAAATAGCAGTAAACAACAAGAACAGGGAGATTGTAGTACAATCCATGAAATTAAATGAAAGACAAGTATTGCTTTCAGAAATAGTTCAGCAATTATCGGGTGTAGAAGGTCAAAAATCAGAGACGCGAGTTCAGGGGGTTGTACAAAAATTAAAACAATCCCGGGGAGAGGTTACGTGGGATGAATTCGAAAAGCATTT
>CAYRRV010000068.1:0-3247 GCA_964426725.1 uncultured Bacteroidales bacterium
GATTTACTTAATCAACGAAGATATTGTAAGCATTTCACAGCACTTCGTTTGTGAAATGCAACAAACTCCATATCGGGGTTACCTGTCAACTGACGGAAAGCGCTTGTTCGTTTACCTCCAACCGCTCAACTCAGGTTTTATGCATAGAGTATATTCATAGGCTGAATTTCCTGTTTACTTGTATTAGGAATGGATCTTCGGTTAATTTTCAGGGTTGAATCCCTGATGCAGAAAGTATCAAGCATGAGGACAACATCCTGTTTGATTTGTCGTATAAGTTTAACATATGAGGAACTCGATAAAAATTTTATGCCCTGGCCGCAAATGCGGTAAATGTCGGAGAATGATTCAAAAGGTAGAGGAAACCGTGCACATCCTGGGGAATGAAGCGGAAATTGAGATTATCGACACCATTGATGGAATGATAGAATACCGTACATGGATTTTACCAACATTGATAATTAACGGGAATATTGTCGCACGTGGTTACATTCCTTCTGTTCGAATAATTCAGGAATATTTAAACGATAATTAAATGTCAATCAAAAAAATTATAACTTTGTATCCCAATGTCATGAGAAAAAATGTGTTTTTTTAAGGCACTGAGACTCAAAGAAAGAAGTGAACACAAATAAAAATCAGATCATGGGGCCAACATGAGTAAATTGAATTACCATACCGTGGCAGCAACTTGCACGGATGATAAAATTTAGGATTATAAGAAAAGTAATATTCTTATGATGGTTGTTCAGAGGACTGAGGAAAGAAAATAATGAACACGCGAGATATTCAATTACAGGTATTTGCGGCTGATAAATTTGGGTTACGAGTAAGGAAATCGCCAATTATTGACTCAGGCCCGTGCCCTATTTGGTAAATGTTGCTTTCACCTGTCTTTTTAGTGGAATAATTAATTACCTAAGTAAAATTTCCTAAAGACGGGAAAAGGATTCGGTAAATTTAGAAAAGTTAAATGGATTATTAAATAGTATAAAAACTTACAATAAAATGAACAGACGTAAAGCAATGAAGGTAACTGCGGGATTGTTTGCAGGAAGTGGTGTTGGTTTAATTACACTGGCAAATGCTTTTAAAAAAGATGATGTGCCTGATGAAAAGCCTTATAAACCGGATTATAACAAGGCAGGAACTGATATTAAGTATTGTCAATTAAATCCTGAAGCTACCGCTGAACTGGCATATCAACTTTACAGTGAGGGAAGTTGTATGTACGCGACATTTAGCAGTATAGCTTCCCAGTTAGCTGAAAAAATTGGAGAACCTTATGCCTCTGTTCCTTTTAAGATGTTTAAGTATGGTCATGGGGGAGTTGGTGGTTATGGCACTTTATGTGGAGCACTCAATGGAGCGGCAGCCATATGTGGGTTGCTCTTTGATGAAAAAGACACCCGTGACAGGTTGATAACAGATATATTTCAGTGGTACGAGAAAACTACATTACCTCTATTTATACCTCAAAATCCAAAATTTGATTCTACCCTCCCATCTGTTGCTTCCAATTCCGTTTTGTGCCATGCTGCAAACACGAATTGGTGTAATGAAACAGGTTTCGGGATTAGTAGTGAACAGAGAAAAGAGAAATGCCGTCGTTTAACAGCAGATGTTGTTTTAAAATTAACCACTACATTTAATGAAGTCTTTGCCGGCAGGTACGTGGCAAATACCCACGGCGATAAAGCTGTAAGCACATGTAATTCATGCCATGGTAATGAAGGTAAATTGAAAAACGTATCTGGTAAAATGAGCTGCAATTCTTGTCATACCGAATCGGTCGGTCACAAGATTTTTGCTGACGTGCATTACAAAGTGATGAAAGAATAGTGCTAATTTTTCATTGTACTGTTCTCTGAGATAAAAGTATGTATGTCCGGGGATACTTGTAACGAATTACCAATAAACTGTACTACTGTTTTGTCAATGAATAAATGACGGTTGATCTTTGCCAGGTGCTGTAAATAAAGGATATCATTTCTGCAATACCAAGTATGACCCCTCACCAGTGTAACCGTCATGGTGAGATCGAGTGAAAGCAGCAGTTATGTTGTCGCTGGTAAGGCTGGCTATTATTTAGGAATATTAAATCATATGGTTAGTTCATAGTGTTGTACTGTATAAAAATATAATCAAAGCGTGGAAATTCTCATTATTACAATTGTGGCTTTTCTAACAGCAATCCTTACTTTCTTTTCAGGCTTTGGATTGGGTACCATTTTAATGCCAGTGTTTGCCATTTTTTTTCCTGTCGATATAGCCATTGCACTGACCGGGGTAGTGCATTTTACTAACAATATTTTTAAAATTGGCCTGGTGGGTAAAAAGGCAGACAAACCTGTACTTATCAGGTTTGGCATCCCGGCCATTCTCGCATCTTTCGCGGGTGCCTGGCTTTTACTGAAATTAACTGGTCTGCCCTCAATCTTCGAGTACGATCTATGGGGCAATACCTTTATGATAACACCCGTGAAATTAATCATCGCGATCCTTCTTCTTTTCTTTTCCTTGTTGGAAGTTATGCCCGTGATGCAGAAAACTCATTTTGGTGGTCAACAATTGATATTAGGTGGTTTTTTAAGTGGCTTTTTTGGCGGACTGGCTGGAATTCAGGGAGCCTTTCGAAGTGCGTTTTTGATAAAAAGCGGTCTTACAAAGGAGGCTTTTATAGCCACAAGTGTTATCATCGCATCAATGGTTGATATTACCAGGCTTTCCGTCTATGCTTCGAGATTTGCCGCTTCTGGCCTGTCGGAGAACATAACATTGTTGATTTCCGCAACCTTTGCAGCAATAGCCGGGGCATTCATTGGTAAAACCCTGTTAAAAAAAGTAACTTTAAAAAGTATTCAGCTACTTGTGGGTATAATGCTCATTCTTATATCCATTGCTTTAGGTTTAGGTATTATTTAAAAGTTGATTACATTTCGATAAGTATGGAAAAAAGCAATCACTTTTAGCCATTTCCCAGGAATTTCCAGGTAGTCGCTGTATGGAGTTTTATTTTAATATCAGTACCTTTTAGTTAGAGTCTTACCCAACCTGTTTCGCCTGATAATGCCATTGGACGCGTATCCCGTGTGGATGCTCTAAATAATAAAACAATTTTCGATACCAGTGCGCGAAACGTGCAAAACAGACTCATTCAGTTACATAATATTCTTACCTTAAAAAATGAAAATAATTTTGGTACATGTACCAAATGTCATCAGAGTATTGCATCCGGACGATTAAA
>CAYRRV010000068.1:3347-11497 GCA_964426725.1 uncultured Bacteroidales bacterium
CTTGATAATCAAACAGACCGGGACGAACACTTATCACCATGATTTAACAAAGAAGAAAAGATTATTTAACGATAACTTGAATTATTATTAACATGCTAATTCTTTATTTATTGCATTTTTGCGGCGTAGTTATTCATTTAAACATTAAAAAAAAATGATTATGAAAAAGAATTATCTGTTGTTTCTTACTGTTTTAGGTATGCTCTTTACTGCTTGTGAAGAGAATACTGATGACCCCAATGATGATGAAAAGGTATCCGGCAACATTATTGTTTCTGAGAATATTTCGGAAAATACCACCTGGGAGAAGGATAACGTGTACCAGTTAGGTGGAAGGATTACCGTGTTGGACGGTGCTACCCTTACAATCGAAGCGGGTACTATCATAAAAGGTGAAGCTGGTTCAGGTGCAAACGCTACAGCACTTCTGGTTGCCAGGGGTGGTAAACTTATGGCCGAGGGTACAGCAAGCGCTCCTATTATTTTCACTTCAGTTGCCGATGAAATTACACCGGAAGATATAGCTGCCGGTGACTTTGCAAGTCCAAACCTTGATCCTGATATTAATGGATTATGGGGTGGTGTAATTGTTTTAGGTAAAGCTAAAATTTCGGCATCCAACAAAGATGGAGATCTAAGTGAAATTCAGATTGAAGGTATTCCAACTTCAGATCCCAACGGGCTTTATGGCGGTAATGATGACGATGACAATTCAGGTGTAATAAAATACATCTCGATCCGTCATGGTGGTTCGAATATAGGTGCTGGTAACGAAATAAACGGCCTTACATTGGGTGGTGTTGGCCGGAAGACTGTTGTTGAGAATATTGAAATTGTTGCTAACCAGGATGACGGAATAGAATGGTTTGGCGGTACGGTAAACATGAAAAACGTTGTAAGTTGGAACGTGAATGATGATGGTCTTGATACAGACCAATCATGGGCAGGTACAGTGGAAAATTTCTTTGTAATTGCACCAGCAGGACATGCATTTGAACTAGATGGACCTGAAGGATCCTATGCTGCAGGACATACAATTAAAAGAGGAAAAGTTATAGCTTCTGATCCTGATCTTGAAAGAGTAACAAAAGACCTTATTAACGTGGATGACAATTCCATAGTTAATTTAGAAAACATTTACTTTACTGGCATAGTAGAAGGACAACAAATTAACAGGGTCACAGCGGAAAAAGTTACATTTAAAGATATTAAATTTGATGTACCCGCGGATAGTTTGGCAAACCATGTAGTAGATGGGGATGTTCCTGCCGGTGTTACAGCAGGGGGTTCATCGCCAGCCGATGCCTCAGCGCTAAGCTGGACTTGGGCAGCTCAAGCCGGAAAATTATAAGGGATTTAAACAAAATATTTTCGTGAGAACAAATAAACAGGTTTGTGAAATTTTTGCAAGCCTGTTTATCTATTTTATTAACTTTAAACAAGGATTAGATCGTGAAGTATATAGTTATTTTGTTTGCATTTCTTTCGTTGGGATTGATTACCAGGGCCCAAACTGGGATAATTAGAGGATCGGTTTTTGATGACAAAACAGGTGAGTCTCTGGTAGGAGTAACTGTAGTAATAAAGGGAACAACAAGGGGTACAATCACGGACCTCGACGGTAAATTTTCTTTAAACGCGAATGAAGGAGTTTATGACCTGGAGTTTTCTTATATATCCTACCAAAAATTAACCGTAAGTGATGTACAGGTCAAATCCAATGATGTTACATTACTTAATAATCTAAAACTTAAGGAAAGCGTAATTGAACTGGATGGAGTTATTGTAACTGCTAAACAGGTTCGTACCAGTGAAGCAGCATTACATACCATAAAAAGGAAATCTGCTACAATAATGGATGGAATTTCAGCCGACAAAATGAAATTGGCGGGTGACGCAACCGCGGTGGAGGCTGCTAAAAGGGTAACAGGAGTAAGTGTTGAGGATGGTAAATACGTGTTTATCAGGGGGTTGGGAGACCGGTATTCAAAAACCACCCTAAATGGTATGGATATTCCGGGACTGGACCCTGATAAGAACAGCCTGCAAATGGACATCTTCCCAACAAACCTGATAGACAATATCACCGTGAAAAAAAATTTCACGGCTGATATGCCTGCCGATTTTACCGGGGGTATAATGAATATTGAAACAAAAGATTTTCCGGAAGAAAAAATCACAAGAATATCTGTCAGCACCAGCTATCGCCCCGACATGCATTTAAATGCAGATTACCTTACTTCCGAAGGAGGAAAAACCGATTTTCTTGGTTTTGATGACGGTACAAGAGCTTTACCTGACGGTGCTAGAAGCAATAATATACCGACACCTATTAGTGGCGCTTCAACAGAGGAAGTAAGAGACTTTATAAGCAGTTTTAATCCTGTTCTCGGGGCTTCTCGCCAGAATAGCCTGTTAGATTTAAGTGCAAGCATCTCTGTCGGTAACCAAATTAATTTAAAAAGCCAAAAAGAAAATGCACCTAAACTGGGATACGTGCTTTCTTTATCATACAAATCGGATTATAAATACTATGATGATGTAATTTATGGTGAATATCAAAGATTTATTGATCCCGAAAAGTATGATATGGAATATGCTACAATTCAGAACGGTGAAATTGGTGAAAGAAATATACTGGTTGGCTTGTTGGGCGGCCTGGCCTACAAAACAAATTATTCTAAGATTCGGCTTACCGCGTTACGGCTTCAAAGCGGGGAAAATCATGCCGGTAAATTCAGTATTGATAATAACGGGGAGGCAGTGGGTCAATCCGGATACATAGCGAATTCAGATATTCTTATCTACAACCAAAGATCAATTACCAATGTATTATTTAATGGTACACACCGGTATAAAAATTCAGGATGGGAAATTGATTGGCGAATTTCACCGACATTTTCATCAGTTGATGATCCGGATATTCGGAAAACAGCTTTTACCATTAACTCTCTTGACACTGCATTTGATGCTGGCGCGGGTGGAAACCCCTCGAGAATCTGGAGGTCACTAAACGAAATAAATATACCGGCACGTTTGGATTTATCGAGAAAATATAGCTTCAATAACCGTGATGCTAAACTTAAATTTGGTGTCAGCCATACTTACAAACAACGCGATTATGAAATCCTTTATTTTGATATCCAGTTTTTCGGGAGCCAGTCATGGAAAAATCCTACCCCGGATATTGTTCTTAATCCCGAGAACTTATATCCGAACCGGCCAAATAGTATTTACTATCAATCAGGAAACCCTGATCCCAATCCTAACGCCTATGAGTCGAATATTAATAACACCGGGTTGTATATATCTAACGAAATTAATGTTTTTGAAAAGTTGAAAACTATTTTAGGTCTGCGTGCAGAAAACTTCCTGCAACGACATACCGGACGGGATCAGACCTATGCCAGCGGTGATACACAAAACGGGAAAAACCTTGAAAATGAAAAGGTATTGGAATCACTTGATTTTTTCCCCTCGGTAAACCTTATATACTCCTTAACTGAAAATCAGAACGTCAGGGCTTCTTATTCTCAAACAATAGCAAGGGGTTCATTCAAAGAAATATCATACGCGCAAATTCTTGACCCCATTTCAAACAGGATATTTAACGGGAGTTTATATACCTATAAAAACTGGGATGGTATTTTAAAAGCAACAAATATTGAAAATTTTGATTTTAGATGGGAACTGTTCATGCCTGGCGCTCAGATTTTTTCCGTGAGTGCATTTTACAAATCATTTACTAATCCCATTGAACTGGTAAGAATTCCCGAACAACAGACAAGCACCGAGTACCAGCCCCGGAATGTCGGTAATGGCGAACTTTACGGGATAGAACTGGAATTCAGGAAAAATTTTGATTATATTTCCTCTTCACTGAAAGACCTTGTTTTAAGCGGCAATTTTGCCTATATAGAATCAAGAATTGATATGACAGAAGCGGAATATAATTCAAGAAAAAGCTTTGAGAAAACAGGTGAAACAATTAATGATAACAGGGTAATGGCAGGACAGGCCCCTTACCTGATAAACATGGGTCTTAGTTATAACAATGATGATATTGGTATGGACGCCGGGTTATTTTATAATGTGAAAGGTCCGGTTCTTCATATCGTGGGCGGGGGACTTTTCCCAGACATTTATCATCTGCCATTTAACAGCTTGAATTTCAGCCTGAGTAAAGTTGTTGGTGATAAACTTAATATTGAATTTAAAATTTCCAATGTATTAAACGATCTTTCAGAGTATGTTTATAAGTCTTATAATGCAAAGGATGAACCCTTTGAAAAGTATAGCCCGGGAAGATCTTTTGGTCTGGGATTGAGCTATAAATTACATTAATATTTTATTTCACGGGAAATTTCAGGCAGAACCGGTTACCAGTATTACTGTTACAGGTTTTGGCAGGAACTTATATTGGGGTATGCTGAAGTTTCAGGGTAAGGCAGAGATAATAGCAAATCGATTTATCAAATCTATATCGCTTCTTCAATTTCAAATGTGAAGCATCACTAGATTAAAAAATGCAGCGAGCCATACCTTGAGGCAAAACAAATATACGCGGCACTGGATTATAAGATGGTACCATATTATATAAAAAAATCTGTAGTACCCGAAAACTGAAAGCAATACCCCGTAACTAAATGATTAAGAGACATTTTAAATTATTGCTAACTAATTGGGTTAATTTAATGTTAAAAATGCCAGTGGCAATAAAATCATTGGGATGCAACAACTTGTCCCTGCTTCCCATAAAAAATAAGGTAAGCCACAGGGATAAATATAAACACCAATAGCAATCCGAACAGCAATCCGCCAATAACCACGATAGCCATGGGCCTGAGCATTTCTGTGCCATCGCCAAGTAACAGCGCTAATGGCAGCAACCCAAACAAACTGTTGATGTCGGTAATTAAAATAGGCCTTAACCGTAATAATGCAGCTTGTTTAATGGCCTCCACGATTCCTTGTCCCTGGGCCCTGAGTTCATCGATAAATGTTATCAAAATAACACCGTTATTGATTTCCATGCCAGTAAGCATGATGATACCAATCAGGGCGGTGACGCTAACCGGTGTGCCGGTGATGTGTAAGGCATAAGAAATACCTGCCAAAGATAAGGGAATGCGGATTATAATTATTAAGGGTTTTAAGAAACTTTCAAAATAGAGCACCATTACCGCGTACCCCAGGAACAAGGCAAAAAGCAATATAATGGCCATTTGCTGCATATTCTCGGCAAGCATTTGTGAACTTCCTCCATAGCTAAGACGGTAACCCGCGGGCAATGAATAATTACTTAATTTTTCTTTTATACCGGTGGTGGCATCACCAACACTTGTTCCCATTGCATTAGCGGTTACTTTTATCACGCGGTCCTGGTTTTTCCGGTCAATTTGCACCGGTCCGGTAGTTTTCTTTACATTTGCAACGACATTTAATGGAACTTTTATACCGTTTTTGGAATACACATATAGATTTTCCAGTACGACTGCTGATTTTATCTGCTGCTCGTCTATTATAACCCGTATGGGGTAGTAATAAGCACCGTCTTTATAGCGGGTAGCCACATGACCTCCCACCAGTGTTTTAACAGTGTTTCCTATGTCTTCGATACTTAATCCTAAATCTGAGGCCTTTTGCCTGTCAACTGAGATTTGGTATTCTGGTTTGGTGAGTTGTAAGGAAATATCCAGGCCTGATAAATAATCGAGAGTAGCCAGTTCGCTTCTGATATTGGCAGCTTCGCTGAATATTTCTGTCATCGATTCGCTGCGCGGAGCAGTCACTTCAAGTTCAATATCGAAATTACCGGTACGGCGAATGCCTTTCATTTTGGTATGAAACACTTTGATTACTGCCCCGGGGGCTTTCACGGCTTTCATGACCACGGGCCGCAGCTTTTCCACGTACTCATCGGTATTCATTGGCCTCTGGGCTGCGGGAACCAACTGCACATTTAATTCACCTTCAAAACTATTTTCAGTGGTAACCAATCCCCACACTTTGCCCCCGGCCAGGGTAGCAAACCCATGTATATAATCCTGTTTTTGAACTACTTTTTCTATCTGCTTCAATACATTATCTGTTTCAGTCATGGATGTTCCAGTGGGCATCATGACTTTTACTGTAATCAATCCATCGTCAGCCGTGGGGAGGAATTCCGAACCCGTTTGTTGCAAGTAATAATAACCCGGAATAAGCAATAACAAAAATACAATGATCACAAGCCATCTCAACCTTAACGACCAGTTTAAAATAGGTTTGTAGATATAAATGAGAACATTAATGAATCCATCGGACAAGCGGGTAATAAAATTGCCCTTTTGCCTGTTTTTTTTACCTTCTGGATAGAACAATGCCATGAGCATTGGGGTAACTGTAAGCGAAACAACCATGGAAAGGCATATAATTATCGCAACAGTTATCACCAATTCTTTAAACAACAGGGATGAGAGTCCGGGAATAAGTAAAAAGGGGACAAACAGGGAAAGAAAGGTGAGGGTAGCTGTAACGATAGCGCCACTTATCTGTACAGCTCCTTTGGTAACCGGGTTGCCAGTTTCGGCTTCCGTTTCCTGTACACGTGTTATGTTCTCGAGCATCACAATGTTATTGTCGAGCACCACGGTCATGGCTATTGCCAATCCGCCCAGGGTAAAAATATTGATTGAAAAATCGAGCAATTGCATAAAAAAGAATGTTCCCAGCAATGTAACGGGAAGACTCAGGACGAGAGCAAGAATCCTTCTCCAGCCTAGAAGGAAAAAAGCTGATACAAGTGTTACCAGTAAAGCAGCCAGGAGCATGGCATCCCGGACGCCATTGGTTGCCAGCCTCACATACTCGGCTTGGTCGTAAATCATCTCGACGTGTGTTGCAGGTGGCAGTTCTTCCCTTAGTTCGCTCATCCGACTGTTAATATCATCGGAAACACTTACAGCATTGGCCGCTGCCTGCTTAAAGATGGAAATCCGTACACCTTCCTTGCCGTTATAACGGGTTCTGATGCGCTGTAATTCATGATGGTCACGAACTTCGGCAACATCTTTCAGCAAAACCCGGCCATCATCATCGTTATCTCTATCTCTGATGATAAGATTCTCAATTTCATTAATTGAACTGTATTCATCATACGTTCTAATAATATAATCCCGGCTTTTTGTAACTATACGACCACCTACCATGTCGATATTTTCTTTCTTCAGCCGATCGGAAACTTCCTGTAAGGTAATGCCATAACCATTTAGCTTTAAAGGGTCCACGTGCACGCGGATTTCACGCAGCATACCACCAGAAAGCGCTGTCCCGGCAGAACCCTTAACCGAGGAAAATTCTTCCTGAAATTCGTTTTCGACCCATGTGCGTAGCTGAGTAAGGCTCATATTGTCCGATGATACCAACACTTCAACAACGGGTAACTGGGAAGGATCGGCCTTAAAAACAACTGGCTCCAGAATTCCTTCCGGCAGTTCTTTTTTTATCAGCCCCATTTTGGCCAGTACATCCTGATAAGCCACATCGCGGTCGACACTGTAATCAAAATTAACCAGAAGTGTATATACGCCCTCTTCAGAGGTGGATTCTATGTAATCAAGGTTATCGACCGTTGCCATTTTCCGTTCAATGACCATGGCCACTTCGTTCTCCATTTGCTCGGGTGTAGCCCCAGGCCAATAAACATATACCTTAACCATTGGATAAGTTATATCGGGCAACATGTTGGTAGGTAATCTATAGATTCCAGCAATACCAACCACCATTAAAACTATCATTAGCATGATGGTTCCGGCCGGGCGTTTTATGGATTGGGTTGTTAGTTTCATTTAATCAATTTGAAAATTTTTTAATGTGATAATTTAACAATGTTTTAATTTTTAATGTAATAATTTTGTTCGTTTTGAGGTGCTTATGATTTTTGAAAGGATTTTGATTATTTCCTGAGCATCTGTTAGCAATTGTTCTTCAAAAGGATAGGTGGGAGAGTGCTTGCAGATTAAAAGCCAGTATTCTGTTTCATCTGCTTCTTTGGCAGCAATTTTAAGCTTATGAATAAAATCTGCTTTGCTTTCAGCATTTTGAGATTCACGTGTGTTCGCCCCAACCGAAGTACCTGATTTTAAAAGTTGCCTTGCAATCACATATTT
>CAYRRV010000069.1:0-11230 GCA_964426725.1 uncultured Bacteroidales bacterium
GCCTGTATGTATCAGGTCATCTACAATTATGAAAACCGTCCATCCTGTCCGACATTTAGCCAGTGCTGTCAATATAGCTGTTAACAATAAGATTATTATTGGCCAACTGATCCGACAACAAGCCCAGGATCGATGGATTTTCAATTGAAATACCAATAGCTCCATTAATCCCGTCAATTCCATACCTTCCTCGCCCATTTGTTCAAACTTCTTCTTCCAGTTGTAATATGAAGCACGGTAAATGCCATGTTTTTCAAGGGTTTCGTTTTTACTCCTTTTTCAGAAGCTTCTTTGATTATTTTGAGCTTCTCTTCTTTTGTAAAATTTCATTTTTTCATCGTTATAAAAGTACAGATTTTAATCTATATTTCTGTCCGATGATCTAAGGGGCTAATTCAATAGTTGTTGAGAAGTCACTGTACCTACCTTGATAGTCAACAGATCTTATTTTGTAATAGCAATCCTTCGAGTCTTTCTCAAGAACGTGGAGGAATCCGTTGTCGATAAAATTCACCTGGTTTACTTTGCTAAAATCCTTGTTGTTTGTGGAAAACCATATCTCAAAAGTCATAATATTATAGTTACTCATATCTTCCCACCGAAGCATTATATTTGGTTCACCATTAATACCAGTATACCTGTATGCTTCTGGTTTTTGAGGCGCACCAGGAGCAGGCAGGTTGTCGGGCAAAAGCATCAACAAAGAAACAGATGACGCTGGCATTCTGATTGCGGTAGTAAAAATACCATTTTCGACTCTTATTTTTCTGGGTTTATTTGCCAGTGCAATTTCTTGTACACCCCTCAATTTCTCTAATTGATCAATAGTTGGATGTTCGGGTTTACCCATTTCAACCCACAAATTATATGGATTGCCATGGACATCATCAAGCCTGTATTCTACCAGGGTATAATCCTTAAACGCCAGGTTTTTAATATTCAGGTTAATTATTTCGTCACCACAAGCAAAGTTAAGGCTGTCTTTAAAATCCTTTTGTTTGTTTGGTATCGTAATATGTGTTTTATTATACATCAATATTGGGATTATTCCAGTAGTATGGGTTGTAGGAATCATACCCAAATGTTCTCGTTTATGATCAGGTACTTCCCCCTCCAGTATTGAAGTTCCTAGTAATGACAATAAAGTATTCACTGTAAAACAAGGCTTTTTGACCATTGAAAAATGCGAAGGATTACCTTCTTTCACATGCCTGGCTAGTTGTGTCCGGTTGTACCATCCCCCCATAAATGCATTATCATTACTCAGAATAGCGTATTTTAGCCCCAGTGAGTCGACAAATACTTCCTGATGAAAATCGATACTTTGCGCCACAAAGGCTGCATACCAGGGAAGCGGACGCCACCACAGGTCTTTCCCCCACCCTACAGTAGGATCCGATTCATCATTCACAAAAGGAATGTTAAGGAAACCCGGATGATGTTTTTTAATATAGGCTACAACCTCAAGTTCTTTACGTATCATTTCCTCAGGACTATCTTTTATATGAACCGAAATGAAATCAATTCGCACGCCTCTTTCTCCGGTAAAATAATTGATCCCTGTATCGCAATGCGCTAAAAGTCCCTCCAGATATTTAGTTCCAATACCTCCTGCAGTACCGGGTCCTCCAAAACGTATTCCTGGATCTACTTCTTTAAGGGCTTCAGAGCAGGCATCATAATAATTAAAAAATTCCTGTAGCGAATGCTTCCAAAAGCTTTTAAGGTTTGGTTCATTTGTGGTCTCGAAAAACCACGACGATACTTCGGCAGCTCCATATCTCTCGATTAAGTGAAGAACAAGATCCCTGACCAGCCTTTTCCATGCGTAAACCTTTTCCCTTTCAGTAAAATTTGTGAAAAATGTTTCATTTGTCTTGATTTGTGCCTGGTAATATTTATCAAATTCTGACGAGAAAGAATCCAATGATGAGGATGGAGCCCCCATAAGTTCAAAAATGAGTTTCAGATTATTTCTTACCAAAATATCGAGGGCAGAATCCAACCTTGTCCAGTTATATACCGGATTTGGTGTATCGATCCCTTCCACACCAACCAGGTTCAAAAGATAGTGGGGCCTTACATATATCATTCCCTTGTGAGGAATTGCCCCGGTAAAATCACAGGTTTGTTGCATATCAGGTCTCAGAAGTATTTCTGCTGGTGAAAATCCGGTTGCTTTCCAGAAACCAGATGAGATTGTTTTATTTTTTTCTAAATCTAAGGTTACCTCTGAAGGTATATCATCATTTAATGCATAGATACGTTTAAAAAAATAGCTTCTTTCATTGTTCGAGATGGCTACTGCATTTACCTCCCCATTATTTACAAGGGTAATTTTTTCATTGTAAAGCTTTGAGTTCTTTGTTGGAATGCTTCCATCTGTGGTATAATAAATCTCTGCATCTTTATTGCAGTGCATTTCTACAATTAATTCTTTAGTTTTATAGCATCCGGACTCCGGATGGATTTCCAGGGCAAGGCTATGTGATGGTTTATGAAAACCATTGATCATAGGAGAAATCCATGAACGGTCTGAAATCCATATTTTAGTGTCAGGGGTAATTTCATGTCCCTTAATAACAAATGATATCAAATTGAGTCCCTTTTCCTTTGCTTCAGATATGTATTTAGTAAATGCAGCAGAAGAAAAATTATAATGTAAAGCTCCCTCAGTCATTTTTGTTGTTGCGAGTAGTTCTCCTACTGCCTTTGGCCTGTTATTCCAGGTGAGTTCTTCTTCATGCCAGGTTGTATCGTTTAATGCATAAAGACTGGCCAGGAAATATTTTGAATCGCTGTGTGCCCCAATATAATCAGTAATTCCGCCAACAAATGATAAAGAGAAGGAATCATGTTCTGCAATACTTTGAAGGTTATATTTAAGATATACCATGCTTGAATTACCATCATTGTTGAGTGAGGCATTCATGCCGGTTTCCCCGTCATGGTTTGTGTCAGGGTTTTTCTCCTCGATCCAGGTATCGTGGGTGGTTTTTATGGATAGTGTTGGGGCCGTGTATTGTGCATCTGCAATAGTATTGAATGCGAATAAGCTTACTAAGACGGCTAAATATTTCATAATATTTTTTGCAATTTGCTGATTTACAAATTATGTTTATTGAGTCTCATGTCTATTGACGGGGAAATTTTCTAAAATATAATCTGGACCTGCAAATTTATTTCTCCTTATTTGATTATTTTTATCCAATCCTGCAATTTCTTCTACAAGAATATATTGCATCAGCCCCCCCCAGCAGTAATGGGGATCACCGGCACCGGGCCCGTCGGCGTAATAATTTTCATAAAGCTGGCCTCGTGTAAGCCACTCATTCTGAGCTTGAGTTGCAGATTTCACTGCAAAATCCCAGGTTACATTTTCTGGTGCATATTTTTTAATACCCAGATAAGTCAGGTAATTTGTAGGAGGCCAAATTCTTCCCCTCCAATAGCCTTGGGTAGGAAAGGCAGGATCATTTCTTGAAATAGTAGGAATAACAAAATTACCCCAAAATAGGCTTGTATCAAGCAGGTTGGCAATTATTCTTTCTGCTTTAACCTTATTTGGTGCTCCTGCAATTAAAGGATAAAACAAAGTTGGTCCCATTCGTTCACTGAATAGACTTCCCTCAAATTTTTGTGCCATGACCCACTTAAGTTCAAATGGAATGTCGCCCGTGTAGTTCAGTTCAGCACGATATTCATGCCCAGCTTCCAAATGTATCGGATTACTGATAAATTCGGTTATCCACATTAGTCGGTTATCAATAAGGTTCTTTCCATCAACTATTAATTCTACGCCAAATTCTTCGGGCGTATAAAAGAAATAGACCCCGGATTTTTCAGGAGTAATGGTAAATTCAAATTTTGTTGGGTTGTCTTCACGTGCATATTTTGAATATTGCCGTTCTGCCAATCCCGTACTTTTTAACTGCCGTGCATCCAATCCCACTTTTCGTGTACTCTTTTTAATCTCCTCTCCATTTTCCTGCTTGTAAGTATAAGTAGTTCTTTCTGACAATACATTTTCCGGGATGCTTTTAAAAGATTCAACACGCGGTTTTCTTGAATATTCATCCCAGTACTTGTTACAATACATCCCAACTTCTTCATTCCAGAGAACTTCATTGATTCTCCTGTTCATTTCCACGGCTTGATTTCTAAGCTCTTCAGCATCATCTTTCTTATCTATTGCATCGGCAATATAAGAAAGAAACAATGCATCGGCTGCCCACAAACCACTCAGTCCTGCCATGTCAAGTTCCATAGTCCTTGAGGTTTCGTTCATACGGGCATCATCAAACATAGGACTGTTATCCTGTCCACTTTCATATTTGGCTCCCTGCAACCAGGTATCGATTTCTGTCCCCCATTCAAGTAACCCATTATTATTACCATCCCTGTAAGGAAGACCATTTTCGGGACGAATATCGAACCACCAGTTATGCCATTTTAATAATTTAGGGTAAACTTCTTTTAAAAATTCGGTATCTGGGTGATACTGGTACATTTTCCAAACGCAAATCGCACCAACAGGGGGTTGTGAACGGTCATTTGAATTATTTACTGTATCATTTCCGTAATTATTGTTCGGTACTATTCCCTCGGGTGTTTGATGGGCAAGTATTGCCCTTACAGATTCTTTGCCTCCTTCAGGATCTTCAAGAGAAGCCAGCAGTGCATGAAAAAAAGTATCCCATTCAAATATACGCTGGTTTACCCCCGAACACCATCCCCGGCTTACAACATGTGCAGTAAGCCTGGTTTGGGTTCCATAAACCCTTGAATGGTTTAAATGATTTGAAACTGCTTCCCATATTTCTCCAAACGGGGTGGTTACCTTAAACCTATTGGCATTATAAAACGCGAGTGTTTGTTGTAATCTTTTCTCGATATTTCCGACACTGTAGTTTTTTTTATTCGTGCCTGTATTAAAATAAATTGGATCTTCAGCTGATACTAAATAAGCTGTTGCTATGGCAGAGGCTGTTTTAGCTGCTTGAATCTCCTCGTTCTGTTTAATTTTTTGTTCTATGCTTTCATCAGGGTTCATTGATGCATAGGCCCGGGAATAGTCTCTATCTAAGGTAACAAAAAACCAGTCGGGACCTTCAGAAATTGCAGGGGATTTTAACCACCCTTTCGTCATGTTTCCTTCGATGCTGTAATAGACTTCATCTGACTCCGGAAAAGATTGCATCGCCTCGATGAATATCTCCTGAGGATTATCGCTATAAATTTTCCCAACTGCGTTTAATCCATCTTCTGTCCGCGACCATTCGATCCATACTTTATTTCCCTTATCGGTAGTAAAACCATACTTGTTGTATGAATAGTCTGGCGCTGAAGAACCAAATAGTTGCCCCGATTCATCTTTAAGTATATCTTTGTGTTCGTTATATGTTGCTATATAGTTATCCAATGAATCCTGGAATCCAATCCTAAAAAGAAAAGCCTGGTTATTTTCATATAAAAAAGTAATACCATGTGCTACATCAGGATAAAAATTACCGATTTTAGATAATGAAGGATTATTACTGGTACATGAAGATAAAAAAAGGATAAGAGTGAACAATTGAAATCGTACTACCATTTTCGTTAACTTTAATTTTCTGTGAATATAATAGATTTGAGATTTGCAGGGATAGTACAAATAATTCAAAATATATAATAAATGTTGAAAAGCCTGTTCAGGTGCCCGAATCCTTGATCTCTAATTTCCATGATAGTTGATTATTGAAAAGGATCAGGTTATATGACGCATCTGCTTAATTTTTTTCGGCTAAAGTGGATCATAAAACAGAACTGTTTAAAACATTCAATTAATATATCAGTAGGCTATATCTGTTTTTCTTCTTCACCAACTTGACTACGTGAGGGTATACAGGGAGTGAATTTTCAAAAATATCATTGAAAATTCCCTGTAAGTGACGCATCCCTTTATTCAGAACATGTGGCACAGATCAGCCGTTATTTTTTCATTGACAAGACATCAGGTAAAAGAATCAATTTTTCTTTTGCATCTCACTTTAAAACATATCATGAATTTATTTTTTTAAAATAATATAAATTATTTTTAAAGGTTCTTTAACCTGATTAATTCATAAACTCAAAAATCTACAGATTTTTGTTCCGGTTTTTCCAGCAAGATGTGTTAATATGATCTCAATGGAACCTCCTACAGGCAAAGTTATCATTATATCAAGTTCTTTTTGGTGAATTTCCTGAGTATTTTCATAAAAATGGGCCATTTTCGTAATTTATGAGCATACTTTTCCCATACGACTGCTGTCCTTCTTTTGCATATATAAGTTATTCAATGAGATAGCATCTACTAGACTCTCATTATAGAGAACATTTCCAAAAAATTTGATTGTATAGATTTTGTCGGGCAACATTTTGGGAGTTCAATTTTAACCTTGGTTTTCAGCTCCTTAACCCATGCGGCTGTTTTGATAATTTTGTTCTGGATAGTTTTAAAGGTTGCATTGACAAACTCGGTTTCTTTTAAGACCTCCTTTTGTAAGGTATGCAGTAATACATACGCCATTGAGTGTAAAAACAGGCGGAACTGGTTGGCCTTAAAGCTACTGCATGAGGAGCGATCAGATTTGAGATACAACTTGTGCTCCTTTATCCTGAGTTCCATACCACCCCTTGCACAATATCCCTTTTCATACAATGCTCTTGATCTGTAGGATACCAGGATTGTAACGATGTACCGGATATTGGTTCCCAGTGCGGAGACTTCGACTTTTACAACAACCTTCTGGGGCTTTGCCCACTTTCTGGCCTGGTACATAAAGGAATGGTATCGTTTTACAAACTTCCCATATTGCTCATACTCCCTTTCGGCACTCTTAATGGTTACATCAGCCAGCTTATGAAGTTTACTGTTACCACTCAAGCCGGTAAGAAATCCGATGTGGTATTGGCTATCGCACCACTTCATGAAATCATCAGAGGTGAAATGAGCATCTCCTCTGACAATAATCATGGTATGGGGCCATTGCTGACTGAGGCGGGAAATGATCTTTTTCATCAAAGCGGCAACATCACTCTGGTTGTTCCTCCTGCCAGGTTTGAGAATAGTGGTGATCAATTTACCTGATAAGCCTTCATAGATATGCAGTGGCATGTAGCAATAATCATGGTAGTAATTGTTGAACAAACTCAATTCCTGTTGTCCATAGGTGTTGTTATTAGTATCGTCACAATCCAGAATAACCACTTTCGGTTCGCTGACATAAGAGTCCATAAACATATCAATTGAAAACCTCTCCTATGCGAAACAGGTCTTTGTTATCAACAGCGTTCTCAAGGCGACTCATCGTTGGCTGGGAGGCAAGTTCCATACCACTTTGAGGAAGCTGTCCCGCGCACATCTTGAAAATCATATCACTTCGAAGATCATTACAGTCATTACAATCTTCATAGCCCGCTGCTATCTGAAATACACGCTGGATAATCATCTCCTTAAGGGTGTGGTCGATGCAGCGTTGATCCCTATCATCTGTAATACAGTTACTTATGCGGTTAATTAATCCTAACTGGTTCTCTAACTCCCTGAGCAACAACAGGCCTCCGTCGCTGCTTACCTGGTCACCGGTAAAGGATAGTTCAACTTTGTTTGCCTGCTACTTGAAAAAGTTCAAGATTTGTTGGGGTAGATTCAAAAATTTTCTTTTTAATTGTATAAAAGGGGGTTGTTCTGTACACCTTGAATATACTAATATTTTAGCATTTTCAAGGAACAATTCCCTTTTATTTATGAATAATTCAGGTTAAATCTCATCGAGGATGTCAAATCCTTTGTAGTCAGGATCAAGAACAGTCATCAATCCCCGGCCATACGCACCAATCGCTTCACCAATTGTACTATAGAATGAAGGGAATGCATACATCATATTCTGAAGTTTTGAAAGAGGTATTCTTTCATGTACAGCAAGATTAAGCAGACCAATCATTTCAACACCCGACGGCCCCACCGCTGTAGCCCCAACAATTGTATCATTACCACGGTCTACTATCAGTTTTATCAAACCATTCTTCACTCCATGCACTGCTCCACGGAAGGTTGCAGGCAATTGCTTTAAAACTACTGCAATATCAAGACCGACTTCACTGGCCTCAGCTTCTGTCATACCAACACCTCCTACCTCAGGATCTGTAAAAGTTCCCCGGGGTATTGCATGATATTGAGCAGAGGGATGTTCTTTATCTAATATCTCAGATGCGATAATAGCAGATTGATACAATGCTACATGACTGAATAAGGCTTTACCGGTAACATCGCCCATTGCCCATATCCCTTCACCGGCACGCATGCGTTCATCTACCTCCAGGAATTTTGCCTGACTATCCAGGCCAACGGATTCCAGCCCGATTTCACCCAGATCGACCTCACGACCGGTAGCAACTAACAGGCGTTCGGCAGTAAGTTCCTTTCCTTCTGGCAATGTAACAGTAAATGTTCCGTTATCTGACTTAATCTTCTTTATACTTTGCCCTGTTTCCACTATTATACCTTCGTCAGTAAATGCTTCTTTCAAAGCTTCCGAAGCCTCCGGTTCCTCAACAGGCAACAAACGATCTGCAGCCTCTATAATTGAAACTTTGACATTGAATCTTGCCATTACCTGTCCAAGTTCACATCCGCTTGACCCTCCGCCAATAATAATTATTGATTCCGGAAGCTCTTCCATTTGAATAACATCATGTGTAGTCCAGTAATCAACATCTGCCAGCCCGGGAATTGAAGGTATAGATGGCCTGGAACCGGTTGCGATAACAACCCCTTTCTTTGCTTTGAAACTTTCATCTCCAACAGTCACCGTGCGTGGCCCGGTTAGCTTGCCATATCCTTTTACCAGTTTCCCGCCCCTCTTCTCATATCTTTCATCGGCGCCACTACCATCCCAGCCGGCTGTCAATGCCCTTATATTTTCGGCTAAAGGTTTCCAGTCAGGATTGAGATCTACTTCACCCGCCAGTTTCTTCACCCTACGCGATTCCTGAAGTGCATTAGCAGTCCGGATCATCATTTTTGAGGGTAGGCACGCCCAGTAGGCACATTCTCCACCTACTAAATTGGGTTCTATTCCAACCACGTCCAATCCGGCATCGATAAGCTGGTGGGAAAGATCCTCACCGCAGGTTCCAACTCCGAGGATGACTACATCAACCTCAGTTACATTTTTGTTTGCTTGGCTTTTATCATTCATAATTTTCAATTTTATAAAGTTCTCTAATAGTCCAACACATAAATTATGAGTTTGTTTTACATTGTTGTCCGGTAAACCGGAAAATTACTAATTATTTGTATTTAACTCACAGTTAATCAGTTTATATTTTTTTCATTTTCAAAAGTAAACCCCCTCCATTTCGGGGAATAGCGAATTTTGATATTTCAATTTGTTTTCTTTTATTATCTCTCTCCAACTACCCTCCGGATCCTCCAAAAAGGCGTAAACATTAATGTAATTCATCAATTGCTGCCTTATTATTGACACTAGGTTTGAGAATGCCCAACTGCGTTTTACCCTGCTTTTTATAAGGGTTATCAGCAGATTGGCGAGCATAGCTGTCCATATTTGAATCTCAATGGCATTCTCGTTATCGCCCAAAAAATACTTCAACGGGAAATTCTGTTTAAGTTGCTTAAACAAGAGTTCTATTTGCCAACGTTTCTTATAAATCAGTGCTATTTTCTCTGCTGACAGTTGCGCCATGCTGCTTCGCTATTTTCCTAATCTCACTCTTGTCAATGAACTTTAACAACTGATTAAATATCGGCTGTCCGCTAAAATTTGTACTTTTACCCATGTCTAACTTTTTTGTGTCATAACTCAAAAGTAGACATTCCGGGTGGTACTATAAAACGTACTGCCCGGTTTTAAAATTTTTACCGGATACTAATGATAATTAATGAATGGTTGAATTTTTAAATATTACTGGCGTACAATGTAGTAACGCTTTAATGCGTCACCTTGGTGCAATAAAAATGTCAATCTTTTACTTTTCTTCCAGATTTGAACCTCGAGTCCTTCTGTATGTGAACATCTTTTATTGTTTCCTAAAATCGAACCACAATTTAATGGGATATCCCTGGTCTCCATCGTGCCCACTATATGTGCCCTGCTGACTTTGGGGCCCCAACTGGTCTGCTGGTTTAAACTTGGTTCCTATTGCCGGAATTTCATAAAGGAAAGAGATATCTCCCTCCGGAAAATCAGGATATGTACCACCCATCACATTCCGGGGTTTATCGGGTGTAAATAATTGAAAATAAAGATTAGGCGTTTCACTGATTATGGTTACCGGCGACTCGGTCGTCTCAAGTTCGGCCCAGTATAAATTGGCATGGTAACCTTTAAACTCGGGATAGGTGAGATTGTTAAAACTATCACCGGTAATGGTGTTGTTGTAATCTTTTTCCCAAACACCCATGGTATTGCCTTTAATCCGGTTTTTCCAGACCCTGTAGGGGCCGCTTCCCATCCATTTTATACCTGTGCATTTTTCTTCGGGATAATCGAAGGATATACCCAGGTAGTCGTACCCCCACATTGCTTGTTGCGGGTGACTGGCTTCAAGCATCAGGAGACCGTTTTGTTCTAGTTTCCAGGTGGTTTTTCGGGGAAATGGATCGTTATGAATTTTAAAAATGAAACTACCGTCAGATAGTTTTTTCCATCTGGTATCAGTAACTTTTGAATCAATTCCAACGGGAACCGGTCCTCCGGAAAGTGAGATATTCCCGTTCTTGTTTTTTACGGAGAGAAGGGTGCCGTCAGCTTTTGAAAAGGAAACTTCAATATGGTCGGAAATGGCTGTTACGGCTTCCGGCGTTTCTTTTACAGAAATTTCAGAATCCTCATCATACAACGAAGCCAACAACTGGACCGCTTTTTCGTCGGGTTGAACAACCGGCCAGCTCCAGGTAAATAATTCTTTACCATGGTGGTCGGTGGCAGTAAACAGGAATATGTCTGCCTTTTCCAGGAAATTGCCAACTGAAAGATTAACGGCCCTTTTTTCGCCGGGGAGGATGTTGGGAATATTCGGTTTCCCTGTCGCAATGACCTCTTCTTTTGTTTCTCTGAAACCTGTTTTGACCGCCTTCCATTCGAATTGGCACTCGTTAAGGTTGGTGTAAATGAATTTATTTTCCAAAAAAAGCTCTCCATTCCAATTGGGAGAAATGGTCACGGGATCTATTTGCACGGGC
>CAYRRV010000070.1:0-10903 GCA_964426725.1 uncultured Bacteroidales bacterium
CCGCCCGGCATGAGGGCAAAATAAACAATCCGATTTTTAATCGGATACCATTGTATATTTATATTTATGTTGATTATATCAAAAATAAATGCCTGAAACCAGGATAATAATTGTAGATGATCATCAGCTTTTCAGGAATGGACTAAAATACATCCTGAAGAGCCTGCATAACGTGGAAGTTATTGGTGAAGCTTCCAATGGTGCTGATTTTTTACAAATCCTGAAAAGCATCAAACCAGACCTGGTTATGATGGATATAAACATGCCGGTAATGGACGGGATAACTGCCACTTCGAAAGCACTTGAAATGCATCCGGATTTAAATATCCTTATTTTATCCATGTACGATGATTACCAATATTACCAGACCATGATCGATGCCGGTGTAAAAGGTTTTATACTGAAAGATGCAGATAATGAAGAACTAAAAGAAGCCATAAACCGCATCATGAAGGGAGGGAATTATTTCTCGCAGGATTTATTGCTTAAATTGATCAAGAACAAGGACAATGCAACTCTTAATCTTACAAGAAGAGAAAAGGAAGTACTCCGGTTATTGTGCGAAGGATTGTCGACATTTGAAATTTCTGAAAAATTATTTATAAGCGACAGAACGGTTGAAAGGCACCGGGCCAACCTGCTTGAAAAAACAGGATCGAAAAATTCAGTAAGTCTTGTCGTGCATGCTATTAAAAACGGGTTGGTTGATATATAACTAATGGTTATCTATAAAACCGGGATGCCCGATTCATAAAGTTCAGGATTTATCATACAAGTATTACCAAAATTTAAAGATAATCACGATGATTTCTATTGATATATATTTTTCTATGATAAAAAAAGTTTATATTTTCGCGGTCTTGATTAAAAATTTTGTATTATTTAAATTAAATTAATTTTAATTATGTTAAACCAGTACGAAACCGTTTTCATTGTAACTCCCGTTTTGTCTGAAGCACAGATGAAGGAAGCGGTCGAAAAATTCAAGTCGGTGATTGCCGACGGCAAAGGTGAAATTATTCACCAGGAAAACTGGGGCCTAAGAAAACTGGCCTACCCTATTCAGAAAAAATCTACAGGATTTTATAACCTGTTGGAATTCAAAGCCCCTCCTGAACTGATTCAGAAGCTGGAAACAGAGTACAGGAGAGATGAACGAATCATCCGGTTCCTTACCTTCAAAATGGGAAAATACTCTATCGCGTATAGTGAGAAAAAAAGAAGGCAGAAAGAAGGTGCAACAGAAAGTACGAACCAAAAAAAGATGGAGGAATAGCAAATGTCACAGCAACAATCAGAAATAAGATATCTTACTCCCCCCACGGTAGAAATCAAAAAGAAAAAATACTGCCGCTTTAAGAAAAACAGGATCAAGTATGTTGATTATAAAGACCCGGAATTTCTTAAAAGATTCCTGAACGAGCAGGGCAAGATTCTACCCAGAAGAGTTACAGGTACCTCTTTGAAATACCAGAGAAAAGTTTCTCAGGCTGTAAAAAGAGCACGCCATCTTGCATTATTACCTTATGTTACAGATTTGTTGAAATAATTAAGGGGAGGAAAAAAAATGAATATTATTTTGAAAGAAGATATACCCAATCTTGGAAACAAAGATGATATAGTAACCGTGAAGGATGGTTACGCCAGAAATTACCTTATTCCAAAAGGCCTTGCAATTAACGCGACAGCATCCGTGAAAAAGATGCACGAGGAAATCGTGAGACAAAGAGCCCACAAGGAAGAGAAACTTCGGGAAGAAGCAAAAGCATCTGCTGAAAAACTAAAAGACGTGAAACTTACCATTGGTGCCAAAACTTCTACAAAGGGTAAAATTTTTGGTTCTGTAAATACCATTCAGATTGCAGAAGCACTGAAAGAACAAGGATTTGTCGTGGAAAGAAAAAATATTTCCATCAAAGAAGATATCATCAAGGAAGTGGGTACTTACAAGGCAGAAATTAAGCTATACAAGGACGTGAAAACAGAGATTGAATTCGAGATCAAAGCCGAATAACTTAAAATTTTCAGAAAAAGAAAGCTACCCGTTTGAGGTAGCTTTTTTTTTATACTTTAATCGCTATAGTTTCTATTTCGATCCTGGCACCAAGCGGTAAAGCACCTACCTGATATGCTGCCCTTGCCGGTGGATTTTCAGGATAATAATTGCCGTAAACCTTGTTCATGGCACCAAAATCATTAATATCCTTCAATAAACAAGTGGATTTGATTACATCCTTGTAATCATAACCGGCCGCGTGCAGTATGGCTCCGATGTTTTTCATTACCTGCTCAGTTTGCTCGGTAATTGTTCCGTCAATCAATTTTCCGGTTTTTGGATCAAGAGGAACCTGACCAGAAATATAAAGGGTACCATTTACTTCAACAGCCTGACTGTAAGGCCCAACAGCATCGGGAGCCTGACGGGTAGATATGGTTCGTTTCATGCTTTAAATTATTTGATATAGAGCTAAATTACGGAAAGCCCGGGAAAAAAACCAGTGATTATCAAAAATAATCCCGCCAGTTTTTGGTTTTATCCCATTTTAAATCTTTTAATATCGCTGATTTCACGTTTATCCTGAAAGTATACCGGCGTAGCTCACCAAAAGGAACAAACGACATGTTCATTTCCCAGCAATGCAAATCACGATGAATATTAATATTCGTGGTTGTGATTTTACTGTTCACGAAATCATACCCGGTATTGAATCCGACTTTCCAATTTGGTGTTAAACTAAAATCCCCTCCCAGTCTCAGGGTTTGAATGATTTGTTTTTCAAAAGCCTGTTTGGTATATGTCCAGCTATAATCGACATTTAACGACCAGGGAACAGAAAAATCAACATATTCACCATAATAATCATCGAATTCATTATACGGATCCACGTCATTATCGGGAGTTTCAGCCTGTTGTTCCAGGGAGGCCGATTCTGAAGTTGTTCCACCCGACCGGAAATTCATACCTAAAGTTATGGTAGCATTTGTTAACCTGCCCGGGTTGCCTTTTTTCCATAAAAGCTCATCAATTTTGCGTCCCGTGGAATCGAGATCGTATTGATCGAGTGTACCGGTAGTCCTGAAATCAATTTTGCCATTCAGGAATGAAGTAGTGGCATTCATGGTAACGGGCGACCATTTAAATGATTCCCTGAAAATATCATACCGGGTACTGAAGTTTAAATTATCGAGTACCTTCACTTTCTTTACCTCCTGTGCCGTATCTTTTACTGAAAGCACCTTGGCCTCAAAGTTATTCTTAAGGTTAAATGAAACAGATCCACTCTGCCCGTTGAACGACGGAGTGCCATAAAGTTGTCCCTCGAAAATTGAATAATCCCTGGTATCTCCGGCATCATTAGTTTGCACCGTCCTGTAATAATCAGGCATGAAATCGCCCATGTCCGGCACGTAAGAAAAAGAAACCGAAGGACTCATCACGTGGCGCATGGCTTGTACACGTTCACCTTTAAAAGTAAACATCCCGTAAATTTTCGGGTTTAATGAAACACCGAAAGAGGGATATAGGCTATGCCCGTATACCAGTCCGGGAATGGTATCGGTGACAACCTGCCTGTAAGTACTATCTGAGTCTGAATCGTAAGCATTCCTGAAATCCTTCCTTACCTGGTGGGTATACAAAACCCCTTTATAATTTAAACTGGGGGTAATATTAAAATTATTAAAGGGCTTTAAGTTCATGGATAGCGGGATAGAATGCTGGTAACCATTATTAAGATTATCGAACATCCTGTTGGTAAACAAAAGCGAATCTGTCGTGTGCAGATTATTCTGTAAAGACGAAGAATAGCTAAACTGCAGACTCTCGTACCACCTGGGCTTGCCGGTAGGATTCTTCCTACGCAGCGGGTAGAGTGTATTCACGCTAAAAGAAATATCAGGCAGGCTCATATCCACCTCATTGGTCATGCTGTTCTGCTGATGATTAAGAGATGCAGAAAAATTGAAGGGAGAACCCGGCCAGAGCTTGCTATACGAAATACTCGATTGTTTCCTGTTATTCAGGTAATTATCAATATTATTACTGTGATTTCTATCATAAGAAGTAGAACTAAAATTCACGTTACCGGAAAGTGTTTGAGTAGGATTTGCTTTCGGGTCCTGACGGTGTGACCACTGGATGGAAAAATCCCTTGATTTTCTGTAATTGGGTAATCCCCGCTCACCTGATATATTCTGATAAAAAGAACCACTGAAACTTCCACTGTACCTGTACCTGAACCTGTAATTGGTATTGGCCCGCAATCCCCAGGTACCTTTCGAGTATATATCACCGGTTACTCTCAAATCCATATGATCATTAAGCGCGAAATAGTATCCCCCGTTTTTCAGGAAGAAACCCCGTGTGCGTTCCTCCCCGTAAGTAGGAATCAGTATCCCGGAAGTACTGGTTTTTGTACTTGGGAAGAACCCGAATGGAATTCCGATGGGTAGTGGTACATCTTCAAGCACAATATAGGCTGGTCCCGATACGATTTTATCCTGCGGAATTGATTTTGCCTTTGTGAGCGCGATATAAAAATGAGGATGTTCTGCATCACAGGTAGTATATTTTCCTCCCTTTATATGAATGTGCCCGTTATCCTGCCTTTTTGTCCGTTCAGCATGAAGATAGCCACCCTCCTGTTCTGTTATCACCTGCTTAATAACCCCTTTCTTGGTACTGAAATTATAGGTGAGCGTGTGTGCTTTAAATTCCTCAACCCCTTCTTTAAAAAGGGGTTCCCCTGCCATTTCCCCGGTACTGTCGGGTAAACCTGTCGCGTATACAGTTTGATTGTCCATGTCAAACTCTACATAATCAGCAGTAAGCTCAATTTGTTGATAATTTACCTTCCCTTCCCCGTAAAGGTAAATTTTTTTGCCCGATAGAGAAAAAACAATAGAATCCCGCGCGTTATAATCTACCGGGGCATCCAATGAAGCGGGCCCCTTATTACCCGTATCCAGGGAAACCGTATCCGTGGAGTAAGCATTTACGGGAATAGTATCCGAATTATCCACTACCGTTGAACTTACCCCGGAAGTATCGGGAATAAATTTTCCGGCACTGGCTGTTGAAATGTTAAAAACAACCACGGGAATTGTTAGTAAAAGCTTTTTTGGCAGTTTAAAATACAATTTTATTATACTATTTTTGCATAGTGCAAAGTTTTTAAAAAGAAACTGCAAAACTAATCAAATTTTGATTTGAATTTTAAGTGCATGCCCCTTAAAAAAGAATATATGGTGATAAAAAAACGAATTCTTCCCTTATTTCTTATATACGGGTTCCTAATTTTTTTCCCAAGTATTCTTACTGGTCAGGAAAATGAAAAGCCATCCATTAAAACGGTCGTGATTGATGCAGGACATGGAGGCAAAGATCCGGGAGCCCTGGGTAAACATTCAAAGGAAAAAGATATTGTTTTAGCTATTTCCCTTAAAGTTGGTAAATATATCGAAGAATATCTTCCCGGGATAAATGTCATTTACACCAGAAAATCAGATGTTTTCGTACCCCTGCACGAGCGGGCCGACATCGCGAACAGGAATAAAGCTGATCTTTTTATTTCTATACATGCAAATGGTTATACAAAATCAGAAATATTTGGTACCGAAACCTTTGTGATGGGACAACACACGAATGAGCGCCATCTGGAGGTGGCCAAAAAAGAAAATTCCGTGATTGTACTGGAAGATGATTATACTACCCGGTACGAGGGTTTTGATCCCAATTCATCTGAATCATACATCATTTTCAACCTGCTCCAGAGAACCTACCTCGAGCAAAGCCTTAATTTTGCATCCTACATTCAAAATCAGTTCAGGGAAAGGGTAAGGAGACATGACCGGGGTGTTCAACAGGCCGGTTTACTGGTTCTGTGGAAAACAACAATGCCCAGTGTACTTGTTGAAGTAGGATTTATCACGAACCCGCAGGAAGAAAAGTATCTTAATTCAGAATTAGGCCAAGATTACCTTGCTTCAGCTATTTTCAGGGCCTTTAGAGATTATAAATACGCTGTTGAAAGCAGGAGCGATTTTTTTTCGCACGATTCGCGTGATGATGAAGAAACCATTGCCATCAATAATATTGAATACAGGATACAAATTGCCGCCTCATCCACCCTTCATACAGGCGAAAGTGATTTATTTATAATTGCCAGGGAAGCCGACCCGGAAATTGACGTGGAATTTATAAAATCCGGCAATTTATACAAGTACACGCTGGGAAAATTCACCAATTACCAGGAAACCCTTGATTACAGCCGCGAAATAAAAAAAACTTTCCCGGATGCATTTATCGTTGCCGTCAAAGACGGAAAAATTATTCCTGTTTCCGCGGCACTAAAACTTAGCAGTAAAAATTAAAACAAGTATATTTGCATTTTTATTCCAGGCATAATCACGCGATTAAAAAATTTAAGTGATGCAAATTAATAAAGAAGCCAAAATTGGTGTTACCGTACTTATTGTTCTCGCTGCATTCATTTGGGGATTGAATTTCCTGAAAGGAAGGAATATATTTTCATCGACAAATGATTACTTTCTTGTTTTCGACAACGTGGGTGGCTTGATGGAATCAAACAATGTTTTGCTTAGCGGTTATAAAGTGGGACTTGTTACCGATATTCACATGAAAGACGACCACTCCGGGAAAATTATCGTTGTTATCACCATTGATGATAATGTTAAAATCCCCTCGGGAAGTAAGGCAGTCCTGTTCAACTCAGATATCATGGGCACGAAGTCCATTAAGTTAGAGTTCAGTAATCTACAATCATTTTACCAGGACGGGGATACACTTCAATCAGAAGTTGAGTTAGGGCTAATGGATCAATTCATGCCGATGAAGGATAAAGTTGAAAATCTTATTACATCTATTGATTCACTTGTTGATTATACCTCGAGTATTCTGGACGATTCTACAAGGATGTATTTTCAAAGAAGTATAGCCAATGTTGAAAGTGTGACTGCATCGGTTGGAGATCAGCAGAAAAAACTAGACAGGATACTGGGAAACGTGGAATCTATTTCCGGCAATATTGAAGCTAACAATCAGGTTATTAGCAATATTATTGAGAACTTTTCATCGATCAGCGATTCGCTGGCCAGGATTGAAATTGCCTCAACCATGCTAAAAATAGATAAAACCCTCGGTGCGACAAACGAAATCATGAAAAAAATAGAAAATGGTGAAGGTTCAATCGGTATGTTAATCAATAATGACACATTATACAATAACCTTGAAAATGCAACGAAGAGCCTTGATTTATTACTGAAAGACCTGAAAGAAAATCCTAAGCGGTACGTGCATTTTTCTGTATTCGGAAGAAAAAATAGAAACCCATGACCCGTCACACTATCTACTATATACGCGAGACCGTTATGATTGATAATTAGCGCTAAATGCAAAGAAAATTTTCTTATTGCTACATGTCAAGTTTTTAACATATAAAACAGGTTCACTTAACCTTAAATTAAAACATGTCAGTATTAAAATACTGAATATGTGTACTTTAAGGAATTTTATTTTTTTTATTTTTTTAAGATGTTGATAATAATAACAATATAATTTTTCAACAAAAATCAAGAGTGATTACATTTTTTTTTTAATTTTTTTTTTACAAAATTGCTTAATAATTCAACTGCGATACAAACTTTATTAAGTTGTTAAAAGCAAACACCATAGAAAGAATGCATAATGAAATTTGGAATGATTGTTTAAAAATCATAAAAGACAACATTCCCTCGATGAGCTTTAGAACCTGGTTTGAACCTATTGTACCACTGAAAGTTGAAAGCAATATTCTGACCATTCAGGTACCCAGTCCGTTTTTTTACGAGTACCTCGAAGAAAAGTACATCGATATCCTGAGGAAAACACTCCGGAGGGTAATGGGAAATGATGCGAAATTAGAATACAGCGTGGTAATGGACAACAGTCTATACTCTAACACGCGTCCCTACACGGTAAAATTCCCTACCCGCGATAAAACCGATCTCAGGAATACTCCTCAATCGATTCATCTTAAGAACAAGGAAGAAAACAGCATAAAAAATCCCTTTGTTATCCCGGGAATTAAAAAACTGAATATTGATCCAAGGCTTAATCCTGTCAATTCATTCAGGAACTTCGTGGAAGGAGAATGCAACAGGCTGGCCCGTTCCGCGGGATACGCTGTAGGTAATAACCCGGGGGGGACAGCTTTCAATCCCTTGTTAATATATGGAGACAGCGGGCTTGGAAAAACGCATCTTGCCCAGGCCATAGGAATTGAGGCGAAAGAAAAACATCCTGAAAAAACAGTGTTATACGTGGATGCCAATAAATTTCAGACGCAATTTGTTGATGCCATTCGCAATAACAACAAAAATGATTTTCTGCATTTCTACCAGATGATTGATGTACTCATCATTGATGACGTTCATCTTTTCGCGGGAAAAGAAAAAACACAGGATATTTTCTTTCACATTTTTAATCACCTGCACCAAACCGGCAAACAATTAATACTAACCTGCGACAAGCCACCGGTTGAATTACAGGGGCTTGAGCAAAGACTGCTCTCCCGGTTTAAATGGGGGCTGTCTGCAGATTTGCAATCACCGGATTACGAGACCAGGATTGCTATTTTGCACAAGAAAATTTACAATGATGGAATCGATATGCCCGGGGAAGTTGTTGAGTATATAGCTACACATATTACCAACAATGTTAGGGAACTCGAGGGAGCACTTATTTCCCTGCTGGCTCAATCAACGCTAAATAAAAAAGAGATTACACTCGATCTGGCGAAAGAAATGATTGACAAACTCATAAAAAGTACCAAAAGGGAAATTTCTATCGATTATATCCAAAAAGTAGTATGCAACTATTTCGATATTAGCTCCGATATGATCAGGACAAAAACCCGGAAAAGAGAAATAGTTCAGGCCAGGCAAATCGCAATGTATTTCTCGAAAAGCTTAACCAAATCATCATTGGCAACCATTGGATCCCAAATCGGGGGAAAAGATCATGCCACGGTATTGCATGCCTGCAAAACAGTTAACAACCTTATTGACACGGATAAATCGTTTAAACAACAGATAGATGAAATCGAAAAGAAACTAAAAATATAAAACATCGACATGAAGCAGGTTTTCAGACCTGCTTTTTTTTTAACTTAACTGTTACCCTTCAATGATCTTTCTACTTCTTAGCATACTTTCTTCTTTCGGGATTTTTCTGATTTTCAGGTTGGCCTCACGAAATAAAGCTCATTTATTCAGTATTATTATTATCAACTACTTCGTGGCCGCGATACTCGGCTTCTTCTTAACCAGTAAGAACATACCATGGTCTGAAATGGCGCCAGGCTGGTATTTCATGTCACTCCTAATTGGTATCTTGTTTATCATTATGTTTTTTATTGTCGGAAAATCCAGCGAAAAAGCAGGAATAGCCATTACAACGGTGGCCAGCAAAATGTCGGTGGTAATTCCCATAACTATCTCGCTACTAATTGATCCGCTTGATATTGTTACTGTGCCAAAATCTTTAGCCATAATAATGACTTTCATTGCCGTTTTTTTAACTGTTTACAAAAGACGGGCAATTGAAACCGAAACCCGCCGGTTACTCTATCCTGTATTACTCTTTTTTGGAATGGGACTGGTTGATTCACTTGTTAAAATTGCCCAGTTGAAATACGTGGATGAGGCCGACCTTGCTTTTTTCAGCGCCATATTGTTTTCTGTTTCTGCAATATCCGGACTTATTGCCGCAACATTATTCAAAAACACTCGGATCGTACCATTTAGCCTAAAAAATATTATTCACGGGATTCCACTCGGCGTGGTTAATTTCGGGTCTATTTATTTTTTTATCCGGGCCCTCGATTACAACACTGGATTCTCCCCCTTTTTTGACAGCTCGGTAATTTTTGGGATTAACAACCTGGGAATTGTTAGTCTTTCAGTATTAACCGGCTTATTAGCCTTTCGCGAAAAGTTGTCGGCACTGAACTGGACAGGTATCAGCCTTTCTGTAATCGCGATTGTTGTATTATCATACCTGTAAACATGGAAAAAGATGAATACAATACCATAAAGGATCCTGCCAAAGGATATTATAAAAGTAAAGGAAGTCGCTTTTTGTCTTTTGCCTACCCCGTGCATTCCGGCGATGAAGCAGAAGAAATCGTGGAATTATCGAGAAAAGAATACCATGATGCCAGGCATCATTGTTACGCGTACTCCATTGGTAAAAACAGGGAAAAGTTCAGGGCAAATGATGACGGCGAACCATCCGGAAGCGCGGGTAAACCAATTTTGGGCCAGTTGTATTCGTATGAAGTAACGAATACTCTCGTGGTAGTAGTAAGATATTTCGGTGGGACGCTGCTGGGAGTGGGTGGTCTGATCTCCGCGTACAGGAATGCTGCTGGTGATGCACTTTCTAATGCAACAATCATACGGGAATACATGGTATCAAGATATGTTTTAACCTTTCCCTACCCGATAATGAATGATGTGATGAGAATTATGGATAATAAAGGTGTTTTTATTGAAAAACAAAACTTTACCGAAACATGTTCCCTGCAAGTAGCCATAAGAGAATCCATGAATGAAACCATTAAAAATAAACTCAATATTTTTAATGAATTATCAATCGAATTGAAACGTGCAAGGCATTCATAAAAATTTTTTACATGTTTTAAAAATTATTAATTAATTATCAACAAATATTTAAAGAAAGTTTAATCTTATATATCTTTACACTACTAACCGGATAAATTTTGAATGAAATTAAAAACGCTGTATTATTATTGGCTTTGAAGAATAAATATAAAAGTTATAGGTAGATTTTCGCCTCCGGAAAATTTCGTTAAGAAAATCTATGAAATAAAGCGTTAAAAAA
>CAYRRV010000071.1:0-10822 GCA_964426725.1 uncultured Bacteroidales bacterium
TAATTACGATGGTGAGAGCCTGCAAAATCAAAACTTCAAATACGTGAAATGGAAAGATCTTGCAGAAAAAATGAATCTGGAACTATGAAAGCCCACTGAATTTCTCATGGCTACACATAAGGTTTCTTTCATACCAGAAATATTTAACGGGTTAAAACCACACCCCGATATTAAAAAAAGGAATAATCTTGTGATTTTCTGTTGCCGACATCACCGTTAACTCAATGGGGCCAATGACACTATTAAAACCGTAGGTTAACCCGTACCCAAAAACAAGATTATCGAAATTAAGCATTTGTTCCATGGTTTCCGCGACTTTGCCAACCCCACCCCTGAACAGCAGGTAATGGTTTTTATAAAGCTGCCACTGCATGTCCATCTGGTAGGATGCTACCTTTGAACCTGTTAATTCACCCATGTTCAGACCCACGAAGGGAAGAAAATTATCAAACTCACCCAGTCCGCCCAACATGTAATGATTGGGTAAAACGATAGAATCCCCGAAAGAAAAACCAAGTTGTAAATTTTCAATAAAAGTTAACTTCTCAAGGGGTGATTGCGCGTCACCGTATTTAAGAATTAAAGAAGTATTATCAACATTGATATCATTCATCCATTTTCTAACCGTGCTATACTTCAATTCAAGTTCAACCTTATACCCTTTCGTTGGATAAAATAACTTATCATAGGTATCGACATTCATGAATCCCCTGTAATTTATAAGGTACAAATCAGGAAGTTCGTAATCAATCAGGCCAACCCTGTTTTTCAGTGAGGTATTTTGTATTTGTAAAGAACTGCCAAGGGTAAAGGCATTTTTAAAATCTGATTTCAGGATTAATTCAGTTTTCTCGTCCCTGTATCGAAAGGTGGATAAACGACTGCCATTTTTATAACTATTAATATCAAGATATTTCATTCTTGTCGACAAACCGATACTAACACTGGGTTGCCAATGCGTGTATATAAAGTATGATCCTGAAAATTTAGGATTTCCACCTAATCCGGCTTCCAATGAAAGCCTTGAACCCGGAATAAATAAATTCCGGAAAGTAGTATTCAGAAGTATATTGGATTTAAAATCGCTGTCGTAGTGAGCACCTACCCTGAACTGGCTGCCCGATTTTTCAGTCACCTTTAATTGCATTCTCACGCCACTTTGCTCTGGTTTTAAACGGTAGGAGACGTGTTCGAAAAACTGACTACTGTACAATTTATTCACGCTGCTTTCTATTTCATCGAGCGTAACAGTAGCGGGCGTTTGCATGGCCATTCTACCGGCCACCATGTTGAGAGAAACATTTTCAAGACCTGCCACCTCTATACCTACTAAATTCACGGGAAAATCAGTATTTACAGGTATAATTCTCGTTTTATTTCCATTATTACTGATTTCAAGATCCCTTGCAAGTTCCATGATTTGAGGCAGCATGGCCCTTGCTGTTCTTTCTCCAATGGCTATTAATGAATCGGCCTTATTAAAATCGGAAGCATTATAGTTTTTTATATCAGGCTTAATAAGAATATCGCACATGCTTTCTGCCAAATCATTTTTCAACTCTGAATGCATGAAAATCGTTTGTTCCATTATTTTAAGCATGGAATTTAATTCATCCTTCTGATAATACCTGAATCCAACATTCACCCCGATAATGATATCAGCCCCCATGTCCTTTAGTTCCTGAACCGGAAAATTATTTACTACTCCCCCGTCTACCAGTATCCTGCCGTTTAATTCGACCGGTGAAAAAATCGTGGGTATGGCCATCGATGCCCTCATGGCATCAGCTAGATCTCCATTCTTCAAAATAACCTGTTCGCCATTAATTATATCAGTAGCGATACATATAAAAGGTACGGGCAATTTACTGAAATCATTCTCGTAATAAACCGTGCTGGTCAGTCGTGTTAGTTTGTTATGGATATTATGCCCGCTAACCAGTCCCGTGGGCAGGTTTATTCTTCTTCCCTGAATGGGAAATGAAATAATATAACGTCCCTCACTTTCTTTTTCTTCCATGGAAAGCTCTTTGCGATGTACCATATCAGTAAGCAAAAAATCCCAGTCTTCTTCAAGTACAATCTTTTCCAAACGCTTTGCATCATACCCGATTGCATATAAGCCCCCCACGATACTACCCATACTGGTTCCGCTAATGTAGTCGGGCCGAATGCCCGCTTCCTCGAGAACTTTAATCACGCCAATATGTGCCAACCCTTTTGCACCACCTCCACTCAGAACCAATCCTATTTTGGGTCGATCTGCAACTCCTGATTGGGCAACAAGGCCTGCTGCATTTATAAAAAAGAATAAAAATAAAATACTCCTCATTTGAAACTCACTATCTTTCTAATTTTTTTTCAAAGATATAAACGTAAGAAATTCCCCAAAAAATATATTCGGTTAAACTATCTTTATTTTTAGGTAAATCGAGGATAATTGCAGGTAATAAAAAGCCCCACGGGATTGAACGGAGGGGTAGGATTTCCCGTGAGGCAATTTACTTAAACCAATTATTTACAAGTGACATGTCACATTTAATATTGTAAATAGCCTGTCCCTTTATAAGGGAATGTGGCATATATCAATCGTTATTTTTCATTGACATGACACTCGCGCCAAAAACTACGAAGAGGTAAGTTTATGGTAAATACAAAACTAAACCATAAGATGTAAAAAGACAGTTACAAATATTTCAAAAACGTGTACTTATGTTTCATTTTTGAAAAAAAACTCACTTTATTATAAAAAATTCTTCCGGGATAAATCAATGATTGTTACTCCATTTTTAACTCATCGACCGTATCCTGAATTAACTTCCAGGCTTTCAAAACATTTTCCTTTTCCATGTGAGTCTGACCTATCACCATCCTTATAGTATATTGTCCATTTATTTTTGTATGTGTGAAATAAGCTCTGCCTGTTTGGTTTACCCGGTGCATTAACTTTTCGTTGAAACGATTTAACACTTCACTTCCTAATTTCCCGTCATTATACCTGAAACATAAAACGTTTAATGTTACTGGTATCATTAGTTCAAAATCCACATGGTTTTCAATTTCCCTGGCCAGTTTTTTTGCCCAGTCTATATGATCACGAATTTTTGATTGTAACCCCTGAACCCCGTAATTTCTAATAACGAACCAAAGTTTCAGGGCCCTGAATCGCCGCCCAAGCTGAATACCCCAATCCCTGTAATTATTTACCAGCGAATCGGCTTTTGTTTTAAGATACTCGGGCATTATTTCGAACGTTCGGATAAGGGTTTCCTTGTCTTTTACAAAATAAGCAGAACAATCAAAATTGGTAAACATCCATTTATGCGGGTTAAATACAAAACTGTCGGCCTGCTCAATTCCTTTTATCATCTGCCGGTATTCCGGGAGCAATAGTGCTGTTCCCGCGAAGGCCGCGTCAACATGCAACCAAGTTTTATATTTGCGACATATATTGGCAATTTTATCAAGTGGATCAATTGTCAATGTCCCGGTAGTTCCAAGAGTAGCAATGACGCAGAGAGGAATCATCCCATGACTGAGATCTTCAATGATTGCATTCTCCAATTTATACGGATCTAACCTCATTTGTTTATCAACACCAACTTTCACCAGGTTTTCCTTGCCAAAGCCCGCAATTTTTACTCCTTTTTCAATGGATGAATGCGTTTCGGCAGAACAGTACAATCGAAAATGCAGGTAATTTTTAAATCCTCTTTTATTAATATTAAAATCTGAAAACTTTTCTCTTGCACTTAACAGTGCGACCAGTGTAGAAGTAGAAGCGGTATCCTGAATCACCCCGGTAAAAAAGTCTGGCAGTCCTATCATCTTTTTCAGCCATTCCATTACCCTTTCTTCTAGTTCTGCAGCAGCGGGTGATGTCTCCCAAATCATGCACTGGGCGCCAAGTGTTGCGGTCAGCATTTCAGCAAGAACGGAGGGATAACTGGAGTTGGCAGTAAAATAGGCAAAAAAATTGGGGCTTTGCCAATGAGTCATACCAGGTAAAATAATGTCTTTAAAATCCTTGAAGATACTGTCCATGGATTCGCCCTTTTCAGGAGCATTTTCTGGCAGTTGCCTGATAATATCCCCGGGAGCCACTCTCGATTTTACAGGATAATCCTCAATATTCTCCATAAAATCGGCCATCCAGTCGACAAACTCGTGGGCGTATTTTCTAAATTCTTTGTTATTAAGCATTTTGTTGATTTTATTTGAGAGCCAAAAGGTAGAAAAATAATTTGAAAAAAGTAAATGGGGTATTTAGGAAATGTGGGGTTGGTGATTAACGATTCATCGACAAACTATACAATTTGTAACAAAATGATTTCATAAAAAAAGAGCAATCGCAACTAACTCTTGTTCTCTGCTCTTGCTCTATTCTTGTTTTGTGGTGCCACCTGGAATTGAACCAGGGACACCAGGATTTTCAGTCCTGTGCTCTACCAACTGAGCTATGGCACCTTATTTTTACGGACTGCAAATCTAAATATTTTTTTTGAAATGAAAACAGCACCCGGCTTATTTAAATCGATTATAATTAAGTGTGTTTTCAATGTTTTTTATCTCCTCTTTCTTTACTATTTTTACAGGCCTTTATGATACAAAAGACGATGGAATATCAGACTCACACGTTAACCAATGGTATCCGGTTAATCCATAAACAGGTACCCGGTATAGTCGCGCATTGTGGTTTTATAATTAACACGGGTAGCCGGGATGAAGAACCCGGTGAAGAAGGAATGGCCCATTTTATTGAGCATGCCGTTTTCAAGGGAACAAAGAGAAGGAAACCCTACCACATCATAAGCAGACTTGAGGATGTGGGTGGCGATATTAACGCTTATACAACCAAAGAAGAAACCTGCATTCATGCTTCATTCTTAAATACCGATTACAAGCGGGCCATGGAATTGATGAGCGACATGATTTTCAACTCTGTTTTCCCGGAAAAAGAAATCGAGAGAGAAAAAGAAATCATAATTGATGAGATTAATTCATACCGGGATAATCCATCGGAATTGATTTTTGATGAATTTGAAGAGTTGATATACGAGGGAAATTCACTGGCAGGAAGTGTTTTAGGAACAGAAGCCTCTGTAAAAAGTTTCGCTCGTGATGATATCACCCGTTTCATTGATGAGAATTATCACACGAACGAAATGGTATTGGCCTCAGTGGGCAATATCTCTTTTCCAAGGGTGAAAAAGTATTTTGAGATGTACTTTGACACCATACCCCTGAATATGCGTGACAAAAGAAAATATCTTTCATCATCCTATTTGCCAAAGATTAAAAGAGAGGAAAAAGATACCTACCAGGCTCATTGCGTAATTGGAAATGTAGCTTATAATTTAAAAGACAAACGCAGGGCAGGGCTTCATCTTCTGAATAATATTCTTGGCGGCCCTGGTATGAATTCGAGACTCAACATGTCGCTTCGTGAAAAAAACGGTTATACTTATAGCGTGGAGGCAAATTATACACCCTATATTGATTCAGGTTCGCTGGTTATCTATTTTGGCACCGATAAAGAAAACCTGGAAAAAAGTATTCACCTGGCCATGAAAGAATTTAAGGAATTGCGTGACAAAAAACTGGGAACACTGCAACTTTCCAGGGCTAAGAAACAATTAATCGGACAAATAGCGATTTCTTCTGAAAATAATGAAAACTACATGTTGGGTATGGGCAAAAGCTACATGATATATGACAAAGTGGATACGGTAGATGAAATTGCTGCCAGGATAAATAAGCTTTCTGCAATGGAAATTCAGGAAATCGCGAATGAAATATTGGATAAGAACAGATTATCAACACTGATTTATACCTGATGATACAAGCAGAGTTGGAATCATATTTGCAAGAACACAGTTCTCCTGAACCACGAATCTTAAAAGAACTTGACAGGGAAACACATCTAAAGGCACTTTTCCCTTCTATGCTTTCAGGACACCTGCAAGGAAGGCTGCTTTCTCTGCTATCGAAAATGATTGAACCGGAATTAATTTTAGAAATAGGAACTTTTACAGGGTATTCAGCAATATGTCTGGCTGAAGGAATGAAAAAGGAAGGCGAACTTCATACGATTGATATTAATGATGAACTGAGTCCTTTTCACGAAAAGTATTTCAAGAAAACCGGGAAAAACATCATTACCCACACGGGAAATGCCCTCGATATTATTCCAAAACTGCCAATTCAATTTGACCTTGTTTTTATTGATGGCGATAAAAGAGAATACCCGCGCTATTTGGAAATTGTGCTACACCATATTAGAAAAGGGGGTTATATCATAGCTGATAATACATTATGGTATGGGAAAGTATTCCAGAAGAATAATGATATAGATTTTTACACCAGGGGAATAGTGGAATTTAATGAAATGGTTAAAAATAACGAACACCTCGAGAAGGTTATCCTTCCCCTTAGAGACGGTTTATCTTTAATACGGTATTCCTGATTCATTATTTTTAAAAAAACATGACTAATCATTTATAAATAAATCAATATTTATCGTACATTTGATTTTCAAAATAATTTAACAGAGAAACTACAGATGAACTCGGGGAATTCAGAGAATATCAGAGATACTCACAGGGAGTTTGTTTCTGCAGAAGATATTGAAAATCATCTGAAAGATTATGATGAACCTGTTGGTGATCATGAGGAGAGGTTCAAATCCACTTTACAAGATGCCAGGAAAACATACGAGCGCAAGCAGAAAAAAAAGAAAATGATAGCTTGGATGATCGTTTTTGTTATTCTCCTTATTGCTGCTATTATTTTTTTCTGGTACAATAAATAACATGAAGGATGAACGAACGGGCCTGGTTTAATTCCCTGTCCAAACCGGTTTCATTATCTTACCCATGAACACAATCGCGTTTGTCTTATTTTCCTTAATCATAAACAGGAAGGGCCTGTTTGCCCTGAAATGAGGAGTTGAACTTCCTCCACCCACTGAAGTGGTTTCGATACCAATCACGGTAACAGCTGCTGCTTCAGTACCTTCTTCGTTTACTTCAACAAAAGTTTTATGTAAAACAAAGGAAATATATAATTGTGTGGCCGGATTTATTTTTGAAAAATCAGCAAGATTTGGTGAAAAGGCCAAACTCATCCCCATGGAAATCAGATCCTCATTCAATATTTTCTTATACTCGAGTTGGAATTTAGGTAAGTGAACGATTATTTCAACTTTTTGCATGGAGTTGAGCCAGTCAGACAGCAGTGAAGTATCCATGTCTTCAACCATTTGATGAACATTGTTTTCGCCCCTGGGCACAGCGATTAGCATGCTGTAGGTTCCATCTCCATATGGTAATTCAGCCAGTTCCACATTTTCGTCAACAAAATAATTAAACTCCTCTTGTTGCTGCATCGTGGGTACCATTATAGAAGTCCCTGACGCCAGGGAAAATGATTCATCACCGGTTTTATCCTCATCAAATTCATATTGCCAGGTGCCGTTAAAATATATGGCATTAATAAGATACATCACTGCCTTGGGAGGTATTTTATCGAGTACCGCGGTAATTTTATCGTGTGTTTTTTCAGCTACCCAACCATTTATGGTCTCCGGCGCGGAAGGTGAATTAAAATCAAGATTTTCGATTTCTGCAGTGTAATAGCTTTTATTCAGGTTAATAAAGTCATCCTCAACATGAAAACCATCCCTGATCCAGATGGAATTAGCTATTTCCAGTAATATTCCTGGATCGGTCGATTTAAGATATTCCATCAAATCATGATATAACTGGTTGATCTCTTCATCAGTGAACCCGGACTTCCGCAAGGCTTTTTCCATGCCTTTTTTCGTGGAACCATCGGCACCATTATACGCCATGGCCAGGGCTAATGCTACACTGGTAGGTGAAATGAACACGCTGGAATCTTCACTCTCATTATTGATGATGGTTTTGAAAAGTTCAATCCCGAATTGATTATCAGCCGAAATCAACTGTTCAGTGCTTTTCGTCATCTTTAAATCATCACCTGCATTATCTTGATTAACAGGTTCTACTTCACATCCTGAAATTATCATCATACTATAGACGGAAGTCAATAGATATTTTATAGTTTTCATAACCAAAATATTTTCGAAGAAATATCAATAACCATGCCTTGATTTAAACATGATGAAAAAGGATAGTAGCCGGTTGCGTTCTTATTCCAAAAAATATGTAGTTTCCTTGTCTATTCACGGTTGATTTACCGATTTTTTCTATCTTAGCAATCCGGATTTAAGGTAAACATCATCATGTCGGAACTGGAACATTTTTAAAAATTGAGGAATAAAGAGTGAGGTTTCCCGTTCATTAAAAAGCATAAAAAACCTTGAATAAATGGCAAAAAAGAAAAAAATCTCACTAAAAAAAAGGATTCTCTCCTGGAAGACTTTCAAAATTCTACTACAGGTATTTTTTGTGTTTATCACACTTGCTGCACTTTTGTTTTTTACCGTTTATTTCGGGTTCTGGGGCAGAATTCCTGATGAAAATGAACTAAAAAGCATCAGGAATAATCTTGCCTCGGAAGTTTACTCCAATGATGGTGTTTTACTGGGAAAATATTACATTGAAAACCGGTCAAATATTGATTTCCAAGACATACCGCAATTTGTTTTCGATGCACTCATATCTACTGAAGATGCGCGCTTTTATCAACACGATGGAGTAGATCGTCGTGGCCTGGCCAGGGTATTTTTCAAATCAATTCTTCTCGGTAAAAGGAGTTCGGGAGGGGGCAGCACGATAAGTCAGCAATTGGCTAAAAACCTGTATCCAAGGAAAGACCACGTGGTTTTAAAAATGCCTGTCAATAAATTCAGGGAAATTATTATAGCCTCACGCCTTGAAAAGGTATGGCATAAAGATTCAATCCTGATGATGTACTTGAATACGGTGCCATTTGGTGACAACACTTATGGAATCAGCAGCGCCGCAGAACATTACTTCAGCAAAAAACCCAATGAGCTGAACATTGAAGAAGCAGCGGTGCTCGTGGGCATGCTTAAGGCTACATGGACCTATAATCCCTATCTTCACCCGGAAGCGGCAACACGAAGAAGGAATACTGTACTGGCACAAATGGAAAAATATGGTTACCTGAAACAAGAAGAAGCCAGAAAATTACAGGAAAAACCGTTGAAAATAAAATACAGGGTGATTTCTCATGATACCGGACCAGCCACTTATTTCAGGATGCATATAAAACCCATGCTATTGGAATGGTGTGAGAATAACCCGAAAGCTGATGGCAGTAAATGGAACCTGTACACGGATGGGCTAAAAATTTACACCACAATTGATTCTAAATTACAATTTTATGCCGAATCTGCTCTTCAAAACCACATGAGAAGATTACAGGCAGATTTTGACCGGCATACAGGTGCAAACAAGCCCTGGGAAAAAAACGATCATGTTATTCAGGCGGCCATGATGAGTTCTGACAGGTATCAGTCTCTTTTGAAAGCAGGTAAACCAGAAGAAGAAATACAGCAAGAGTTTAACATCCCCCGAAAGACACGGGTATTTAGCTGGAAAGGTGAACAAGACAGGGTTATGACCCCCCTGGATTCCATAAAATACTATCTTGGGATACTGAACGCTGGATTTGTCGCGCTTGATCCATACACGGGCAGCATACTTGCATGGACAGGTGGAATCGATTATAAATTTTTTCAATATGATCAGGTAACAGCCCGCCGTCAAACAGGTTCAACATTCAAACCCATCGTGTATGCCGCCGCTCTCGAAAAAGGTGTAAAACCGTGCGATTATTTCGCCAATGATTCTGTAGTTTATGGCAGATATGACAACTGGTCACCAAGGAATGCCGAGGGCAACTATGGTGGTAAATATTCGGTTACAGGCGGACTTGTACACTCGGTAAACACGGTTTCTGTCGAAATTCTCATGAAAACCCGAATTAGAAATGTTATTGGCATGAGCAGGGATATGGGAATTACTGAAGGACTGCCGGAAGTTCCATCGCTTGCATTGGGCACGGGCGAGGTATCACTTTTAAACATGACAAGGGCTTACGCGACTTTTGTAAACGAGGGAAGCCCGGTTGCTTCAAGGTATATCACCCGAATCGAAGATGCAAAGGGAAATGAATTGGCCCGGTTTCATGACCCTGGCAAAAACAAACCCGTGATGTCTCCGGAAACAGCCAGGGAAATGATTTACATGCTCGAGCAGGTCGTAGATAGTGGAACAGCGGCAGGTCTGCGACATTATTACGGGCTGGGTTTTGATATCGGGGGTAAAACCGGTACCACTCAATCGCATGCCGATGGCTGGTTTATTGGTTTTACACCAGATATCGTGGCTGGTGTAAGAGTGGGCGGACAAAGCACGGCCGTTCACTTTTCATCCCTTGCACTCGGTCAGGGTTCATACATGGCACTCCCAATATGGGGTGAATTTGCCAGGGAGGCACGTAAAGATAAAGCTACCCGTTACCGTTTCAGCAATAGTTTTTATCCCCTCACACCGGATATGGCCGACCGGTTTAATTGTCCCCACTACAAGGAAGAAGAGCATAAAGTCAGGGATTTTTTCAGGGATCTGTTTGGTGGCAGTGATAAAGAAGAGCCAGCCGATACTTCGAAAACCAACCGGAAGAATGTTATTGACAAGATCAGGCGTTTTTTTAAGAAGAAATAAGGATGTTACCACGAAGTTCTGACATCATATTTTCTGATATTTTCATCTTTTACAGCTTTAACATACTCATTGACAATCTCTTGGACAACCGGAAAATTTCCTAAAAATCTATTGCATTCCGCTAAAACCAAAGAACTCGTCCT
>CAYRRV010000072.1:0-10542 GCA_964426725.1 uncultured Bacteroidales bacterium
ATTTCGCCCATGTGGGAAACATCAAATACTCCTACCGCTTCTCTCACGGTCTGGTGTTCAATATTGATGCCTTCAAACTGTACGGGCATGATAAATCCTGCAAAGGGAACCATTTTGCCCCCCATGGCTTCGTGTTTTTCTTTGAATATAGTGGTTTTCATAAAAGGGTTTTGTTAGGATGAATGAACGATTGTCAGCCAGTACAGGTAACCATTATAACGGATTAAAGGTTTATCTTTCAAAACCTTTAACCTTTCAAAACGCTAAAAACCTAAACCGGCAACTATTACTTAAACTGTTACTATTATGTTTGGTTAATCCTTATGCCAGTACTTCGGTCACCAGTTGTGCTGCTTCTTTAAGCAAAATGGCTGATTTTACTTTCAAACCGGATTCGTCAATGATTTTCTTGGCTTCTTCGGCATTGGTGCCCTGCAGCCTTACAATAATGGGAACATTGATTTCTCCGATGTTTTTGTAAGCATCCACGATACCTTGCGCTACACGGTCGCAGCGTACGATACCTCCGAAGATATTCACCAGGATGGCTTTTACATTGGGATCTTTAAGGATAATACGAAAAGCTTCCTCCACCCGTTTGGCATTGGCAGAACCACCTACATCAAGGAAGTTGGCCGGGTCACCGCCCGAAAGTTTGATAATGTCCATGGTAGCCATGGCCAGACCGGCGCCGTTTACCATACAACCCACGTTGCCATCAAGTTTCACATAATTGAGGTCATATTTGCCAGCCTCTACTTCCATGGGATCCTCTTCTTCCAGATCGCGCATCTCCATGATTTCGCGATGGCGGAACAAAGCATTGCCATCAATGCTCATTTTGCAATCGGCTACCAGGATTTTGTCGTCGGCAGTTTTAAAAAGAGGGTTAATTTCCAGTAAAGTACAGTCATTTTTCATGTAGGCATTATAAAGTTTGGGGATAAACTTCACCATGCTTTTGAAAGCATCTCCGCTCAGGCCCAGGTTAAATGCAATGCGCCTGCACTGGTAAGGCATGATGCCTGTTTTGGGATCGATATCTTCAGTGAAAATGGCTTCGGGGGTTTCTTCAGCAACCGCCTCAATGTCCATCCCTCCGCGGGGAGAGTACATGATCATGTTGCGTGAGGTAGCCCTGTTGAGCAATACACTCATGTATATTTCTGAAGGTTCTGATGGTCCGGGGTAATATATATTCTGCTCGATGAGCAGTTTGTTAACTTTCTTACCCTGAGGGCCTGTTTGGGGAGTCACCAGCTGCATACCCAGGATGTTACCCGCATGGGTTTTTACCTCCTCCAGCGATTTGGCAATTTTTACACCACCCCCTTTACCACGTCCTCCGGCATGTATCTGGGCTTTGACCGCACATACATCATTACCGGTTATTTCCTTTAGATTTTTGGCTGCCTCCAGCGCGTCAGCAACACTATTTACCATGATTCCCTCGGGAACAGGTACGCCATATTTTTTCAAAAGGGATTTACCCTGATATTCATGTACATTCATTGTATCGTATCTGTTTTGTTATTGACAGCATTGTTAAGGGGCAAAAATACAAATTTAACGCTCATCGGAAGGGCATTTGCGGAATATTTTTCTTTTAATAATTCCAGAGTAAAATAAAATGAATACTCCTGGCGTTATATTCATGAAATATATGGTTCAATTAAAACAAAGTCGATGAAACAACCTTTTACTCTTGAAAATGATTTGGCTATGATTATTGATTTGTTATCCGAAATGATTGAAAACAAAAATCTCTCGCAACAACAGATGGAGCAAATAATGGAAAAAATCTTTAACCAGTGTCAGGAGAATATTCCAGAAGAAAAGCCCACCGAGAGCGTAGTCCAAAACATTATGAATTACTCCCGGGCACTCAATGTGCTCACAACCAACAAAAAACAGTCTTATACGCTGATCATCAACTGAGCATTTTTGAAAGACTATCCCAACCGCGGTTTATTTTTTAAAATGACCGCGGTTTTTTGTTGAGGAGGAGGGGGTATGTGCCGCCCACAGCCCCGCGACATGAGGGAAACGGGAAAGGGATTTAGGTGAAGGCTGAAGCAAAGGTTGAGTTGCCTGCCGAATCTTCAGGAGTGCGGAAAAAATGATAAATCATGAAAATTATGCTTTTGGATGTCATTTACGTTTTTTACGTAAGGTTGCATTGAAAAAATCTACTATTTTTGTAAATATTACCTGCCTGTAAAAAAGCAAAGGTGAAGGTGCAACAAACTGAAACATTATTAAACTCTAATCATATTTTTATTATGCGTAAAAGGATTATTTTTGCCGTATTTGCCCTGATGCTGCTGGGTGTGAGCTTAAGCGGATGCAAATCTCAGGAGTTGTGCCCTGCCTATGGCGATGCTGCTACAGAACAAACACAGGAAAACCTTACTTGATTCAGGCCAAAGTATTTTAATTTTTAACCCGGTAATTGGATCATTGCCGGGTTAAATTGTTTGTGGGTGACCCATTGTAAAACCATAAGATTATATCAAAATGAACAAAATACTGCTTTTACTATTGTCATCTCTTATGCTTGCCACTTCATGCAGCAGAGCACAAGACAGCAATCATTCCCGGAAACAAAGCAAGATTATCCCCGGTGCGTGGCAAACTGAATTGTATTTCGCCATGCTCACTGATAAGCGGCTGGCCCTGGTGGGTAATCACAGTTCGCTGATTGGCGATGTACATCTGGCTGATTCGCTGCTCAGTGCAGGATTTGCCCTGGAAAAAGTATTCAGCCCCGAGCATGGTTTTCGCGGATTTGCCGCTGCCGGCGAGAAAGTGCAGAGCGGCGTTGATACGCAAACCGGATTGCCGGTAATCAGCCTCTATGGCGCCAATCGACGTCCTTCTCCCGAAGACCTTTCTGGTTTGGATTTGATAATTTTTGATATACAGGATGTGGGAACCCGTTTTTATACCTATATCTCCACCATGAGCTATATGATGGAAGAGGCTGCCCGGCAAAACATCCCCATGCTCATCCTTGACCGCCCCAATCCCAATGGTCATTTTGTAGATGGTCCCACCAGGGAAAAAAAACATACCTCTTTTGTGGGATTACATCCCATTCCCGTGGTGCATGGCATGACTGTAGCCGAATATGCCCAAATGGTCAACGGGCAAGGTTGGCTGGGTGACGGCCTGGAATGTGAACTGCACATTGTAAAAGTGAAAAACTACACCCGGGATAGTTGGTATGAATTGCCCGTGGCACCCTCACCTAACCTTCCCAATATGACCAGTATCATGCTTTACCCTGGTTTGTGCATGTTTGAAGGCACACAGGTGAGCCTGGGACGTGGCACCGATTTCCCTTTTCAGGTATATGGCCATCCTGACCTTCCGGCAAATAGGTTTCCCTTTGCCTTTACTCCCGAAAGCCGGACTGCAGCCCCCAATCCTCCTCAACTCGACAAGCTGTGTCATGGCATTGACCTACGTACCGATTCACCAGAAGAATTGATGGAAGTAAGCCGGTTCGATCTCTCGCACCTCATCCATGCTTATACCCATTTTCCCGATAAAGACCATTTCTTCAACAACTTTTTCAACCGCCTGGCCGGCACCGACGATTTGCAGCAACAAATCAAATCCGGTATGAGCGAAGAAGAAATCCGCACCACCTGGCAACCCGGCCTGGAAGAATTCATCGAAATGCGGAGGGAGTATTTGATATACCCGGATGTGGAGTGAAGGGGAAAAATATGGTTCTACTGCACTTTTAGTAGAAAGAAATACGAGTTGCATTGATTCACTTGGTATAGACAGAAGACCGGAGACAGAAGACCGAAGGGGATTCTCTTCCGTCTTCCGTCTACTGACGAAGTACATCTAATTTATTATGAAAATATAGTCTTATCCACTAAATTAGTAGTAGTACCCAAAATTAAAATTGAAATCGTGATGAATTTTTCAGATTTATCACGATTCGATAATTCCCCTTTTCTGCATAACAGGAAAGGGGAATTTTCTTATGCCTCAAGTAAAGTCATCGGGTTCTTTCTGACCTGGGATAAGGCATGTTCTGTCAGAGCATGAGCTTTGTTGAAAATTTTATGTGCATAATTTATGTTTTACAGGGGTTTTTTATTTATTTTCGACGGGAAATTGGAAGGAAAATGGAAAAAATTTTTTTCGCGACGTATTTTGGCGTACTTGCATGATAGCTTTGCATTTTTACCTCTACACAACTCCAATTCAAGGAAAACAAAACAGGATAACCACCAAATTAATAACATATGCTCAACACATTATTGAAAATCGGACAGTGGCAGAGTGAGGGGAAAAGCATCAATAAAACATATAATGGATTGTTGTAAGTAAAAATATTTTAACCTTGTAAACCTACAATTGACACCATCGGAGAATAGCAGATGGACAAAAACTTGAACCAGTGGATCTCTGATTTTAAGAATATGTTCCCAGGAAAGGATTATCAAATGGAAATGAGAAAACAAGCGTTTGCATCAGACACAAGAAGTGAAAACATAAATCGACATAGTTATGAATAGCATCGAATTTAAAAGGACTTCCAATGTTTTTATCAATTCAGGAATTGTAGCACTCGATTATTATCTGAATGAATGTAAACAGGAAAATCATCTTGGATACAATGATTTTGAGTTTGATCTTTCTAAAGACACATTGGTAATACGTTGTGAAAGCCAGGAAAAGCTTTTTAAACTGCTGTATGATGTTTATTACTTTATGGGTAAAGATGTTTATGATACAGCAACAGAAAAACAGCTTGCAAAAATGGATAATGTTTATTATTTACAGAGTGATGATATTTTTAAAAGATTCCCAAAAATAAGTACATACGGATTAACTCAGCTCTTTACAAACAATGCTCAAGGAAATACGTCTTTGCCGGAAAACACTATAAAGGCAGCACAGCTTGAAAAAACTAATCCAGAATTATTAAAAAGGATAAAGGGTTATTTTGAAGAAAATAATCTAAAAATGCAAAGCAAACTATACTTTAATGAGCCATATACCAAAATATCAAGATTAGAAAAGATTGATGTCAGCTTTTTTGAGGAGGGGAAACAACTTTGCAGTTTAACAGGAGCAAAGAGGAAGGCATTAGTTGATATAACTAATACGAGCGCATTCATATCAGGGCTGAATTCATTTGAGTCACACTTAAAAACAAGTAATCGAAAAATTAGCTGGGACGCAATGTATCTAAGTTTTTTCTCTCCTAAGCTTGCCTTATACCATTATTCAGGAGCATATTCAACTTTGAATATATTTTTGTTTAATTCGGATAATCTTTTGAATTTAAAAAAACTCTTTCAATACAATACTTCCTTTTTTAAGGATAGGGAATTGTTGAAAGCCGAAAATTATAGATCAAATTTTCGAATCCATTTACTTGGTTCTAAGAATCAAGAAGCCTATACCGAAAAAAATGAATTAGCATTCATGCTTATATACACTTTTGCTAAACAATTTCTTGATGAGGAGAAAGTAGTTAGCGAGGCAGATGACTTTGACCCATTTGAGGTTTTGGGTATGGACTATATACCTATAAGTCTAATTGCATTTAAAGCAGATGAGTTTTCCAGTACGATAAGGCCCAATGCGTATGAAACTATAAACAATTTTAAGCTATTAGTAAGGCTTATTTATCATTTAGAAAAAAACGGCATTAGCTTTAATCAGCTAAATCAAAGTTTGAAAATAATAAAGCCACAGGAAAAATCAAACGCCAATAGTTTTCGGCTCGAAAGACAAACCCGCAATGCCGTTTACGGTAAAATCATTAAGAATAAGTCGATAGCCGATGAGATTGAATATATCTTTTATGAGTGCTATAAAATACTCGTGTCATCAAAAGGTAAAGAAGCTCATAGCATTGGTTATAAGAATTTCAAACAATTATTTTTATTACTCACATTATACGAATCAATTATAAAAAATGGAGGTACCCACACTATGGACAAAGAATTTCAACAAAAGGCCATAAACCTTGGCAAAAGCATTGGCCAGGGGATAATAAACTATGGCGATGATTCCAAACAGGTAAATGCTAAGAACGGGAAAAGCTACATTATTGCCCTCAAGAAAGCAAGAACTTTAGAGCAATTTAATGATGAGATTATCCGACTCCAAACAAAGTTTTCTATATCAATATCCAATGATATTCTTGCGCAAATTGATAAACAAAATTACAATTATATCAAGCAATTTGCCATTATCAGTGCATTAAACCAGTTGAACTCAGTTTTACAAACCAATAAATCAAATCAAGATGAAAAAAAATAGCATTACAATTACTTTTCTGTCAAAAGTTTCATTCGCGAGCTTAAATGGAGCGGATAAAGAAATAGACAACATTAATCCCATCAAAAAAATCACAATGGCCAATGGTGAAGAATTGCCTTATGTTTCATCTCAGGCAATTAGAAGGGCATTAAGGGATAAGCTAATGGAAATGGATTGGCCTCTTTCACCATTGAGTGGATCGAGCACTGATAAAGGCGCGCCTAAGACTGAGGGCAAGCCGGCGGAATTTATTGATGATGATTTATTTGGCTATATGGATGCACAGAAAGGGAAAGACGGTGAACTTGGAACCTCAAACACAAGGACTGCACCTCTAAGGGTAGAATCTTTATTGGCTCTAAGTAGCTACAAAGGTGACCTTGACTTTGGTACAAATTATATGGGTAAAGGTTTGAAAGATGGAAAGGGTAAAGATATTCAACCAAACATTTTTGAAACAGAAGTACATTCCGGTCTCTATAGGGGAACAATTCTGATAGAGTTGGATAGAGTAGGTACAGAAAAAGCGTATGACAAAAATACTAATAAGCTGGAGACAATAAAATTTGTGGAAGATGATGAACGATGCAAAAGAGTTTTAGGGTTCATTGATGCATTTAGGAATCTGTGGAGCTCTGGAAGACAATCACGTTTTTTAGCAGATATTTCACCAAAGTTTATAGCTGCGGCATACATGAAAACAAAAAATCCGGTTTTCCTTGAAGCAGTAAATATTGACGCCAATAATGTCGTTGAGATTGAAAAACTTAAAACTGTTGTTCATGATTACGATAAATATATTGAATCCTATGTGTTTGCGGGTCAGGAAGCCGTAGTGGGCAAAATGGATGATGTTCAAAACCTTAATGACGGCTTCGAAATGATTGAACGTTGGGTTAAAGATTATTACGGACAATAAATTAGACTGTATGAAATATTTGGTTGTAAAAATCCGATCGCAGACTGCGTCTTTTCGCGATCCGGACTTTCAGAATTTTCATAAGAGCCTGATGCTTCCTCCACCCACGACTATTATTGGCTTTTTTGGCGCGGCCATGGGCTTAAGTGCGAAGAAAGCACAAGATTTTTTTGAGAAAAATGAATTTGAATTTGGCGTGATGGGTAAATCCGGAGGTTTGGTTAAAGACCTGTGGAAGTACAGTTCTTTCGATACCAAAACCTACAAAAGCGGCATTATACATAAAGAGATTCTGGTTGATAACATTGTGTTCGTCCTTATTGGTTGCAATGATGAAGTGATAATTAATCAATTAAAGGATGCTGTTTTCAATCCTGTATATGCTTTGACACTAGGGAATAGTGATTCTTTGGCTTTAATTTGTTATGCGAAAATTGTGGATGAAACAGAATCAATTGACAAGGTATCAAACTGTATATTGGAAGGAGATATCGTTGAAGAGGTTTTAAGCAATACCGATAAAGGTTTGAATTTTAGTATCTACACCTCTTCAGATCCTATAGCTTATAATCTGCCTGTAGGGTTTGAGTACAAGGGTGACTACGACGTGCGAAAAGTGGTAAAAAGAAAAACCTTTTCCTTTATTGGTGAAGAAATGCTTTTAAATGTTAAAAAGAAAGCAGTTAAAATTGAGGATAAGTATATTCCCATTTTCACTTTAAAGTAGTTTCACTTAATAAGTTACAGAGTAGCAAAATGGTGTTATGAGTTTAGTTGGCACCCTCAAAGCTGCAGAGCAGCGGTAATATTGAATTGATAGCAGATATTATTTTACCGGTGCAGAATAAAAAATGAATTGATTGATCTTTTTTAATGAGATGCACTGCCAAAAGAAAAAACCTTCACTAATTGAAACAACATTGTTATGCTCGATAAGATTCTTGCGAAAAGAGAGCCAAAAACAACCCTAATCAAACATACTGATGATGTTGTGAATGTTTGGAATGGGGTGCATGAAAGATTCCAGGACATAATAGGTGATGAGAATTTCTGGAGAGATTCGCTTCTTGCCCTTTTGTTCCATGATGCAGGAAAGATAACCAAAAACTTTCAGGATATCTTAAACAAGGAAAAGAGCTACCAAGACAATGAACACATTAGGCACGAATTCATTTCAGCTGCCTTTTTGGCTTTGCATAATCCAAAATACTACAGAGATCATCCCTTTGGCTTGTATGCAATTATGAGTCATCACAAACCTCTGAATGATGAATTATTTAGCGAGGATAGTTCTAAAAAGATTGTTATTAAGGAGCAGGATTTGATAGATTTTGTTGCTTATGTAGGAAATAGATTCCTTGAGTTAACAGGAATGTCCTTTTCCATTGATTCAAAATCGATTTCGTTTTTGGCAAAGGCTCAGGCAGATCAGCTCAAAAATGTTTTAATAAACAATCTTTTCAAAAAAAGAACACCGGATATTAGGCTGCAAGAACGTAAAGAATATATTTTTCACAAAGCCATTTTGCAGTCCTGCGATTGGCTTGGTTCTGGTGGAATTGTCTATCCTGATGTTTTAAACTACAATATAGATTATTTGGAGAAAGTGATCAAAGAAAAATTTATAGAGGATGGTAAGAAGGAAATTGCGCAAAAATTTTCCTGGAGGATTTTTCAAACAAATAGCATAAGAAAAGAAAATATATTAGCTATTGCACCTACAGGGAGCGGTAAAACAGAAGCCTCATTATTGTGGGCGTCTAAAAAAGAATCCGCTTCCAAAATTATATATCTTTTACCCACGAGGGTTACGTCCAATGCAATATATCAGAGACTGACATCTTATTTTGGAAAAGACCAAACAGCTGTTGTGCATTCATCAGCCAGATTCTATTTAAAAGAACTGGATAGTGCTTACAACGGCTTGATGTATCTCCATGATAAGACCTTTTTTAAAAATGTAAGTGTTTGTACTATTGATCAGGTTTTAACACAGGGTTTCAATTTGGGCTATTGGGAGCTAAAAACATTTCATTGTTTAAAGGCACGCATTATAATTGACGAAATACACTTGTATGCACCCTACACACTGGGGTTGATTATTTCTACTATTCTATATCTTAAAAATGAATTTAACACAACCTTTTATATTATGTCGGCAACAATGCCAAATAAACTAAAGCAGCTGCTTCATAAAACCTTAAATGACAATATGGGAAATGTTTGTGTTGAAATAAGAGATCAAGAGTTACTCAACGAAAAAAGAAATATATTTGAAACCAGGGATTGCATGGTGGATGATACTTTGGATGAAATCATTGAATGTATTGATCGGGGATTGAAAGTTTTATTGGTGGTTAACACCGTTGATGAGGCTATTCGGTTATATGAGCAATTAAAAGATCATTCAGAAAATACCATTTGCTACCATTCCAGATTTATTCAGAAACACAGGGTGGTAAAGGAAAAAGAAATTCTTGATAAAGAAAAAGGTTCTGGTTCTTTGGTTTTAGTGGCAACGCAAGTAGTGGAAGTTTCTTTGGATATTGATTTTGATGTTTTATTTACTGAAAATGCCCCCATTGATGCGATAATACAACGTGCAGGACGCGTGAATAGAAAGAGAAGAAAATCAGGCACGAAAGTCGTAGTTTTTAGGGAGACAGAAATTACAAGAAAATGGGTTTATGACACAGCCGATATTTTGGAAAAGACCTTTGACATATTGAAAGAGAGTGATGGAAAAATGCCTTCAGAAAGTGATTTGAACGAAATGGTTGATGTTGTATATGAGGACATGGAAATCGAAACCAATGAGAATTACCTTCGTGGATTAAATGCATATAAGGAAAAGTTGAAAAACCTTCATTATGTGAAGGATAATTTGAATAAGGATGAAGTTTATACACGAGAGGGGCTGGACACAATTAGCGTTATTCCTGCTATGTTTTATGAATCCCTGCATAATGCACCGATTGATGAAAAGTTGAAGCATGAATTGTCTGTAAGAAGTTCAAAACAGTATAGTTTTAGGATTATTAAGGATTCAAAGAACTTTCAATATATAGAAGCCGATTATGATTATGAAAAAGGATTGGTGTTTTCTTCTAACGATGCTAAAGGTGTTTTCTTTGGATGATTTATACTGAACTTTCTTATTTGTATTACACCTACAAACGGACAAGGTGGTTATGTTGTTGTTTGGTAATATCCCCGGTGCTCTGCACCTCTAACGTTCTTTCCATACTTGTTATTCTATAAATTTTCCCGGTGCGCTGCACCTCTGGTTCATGCATCCGATAACCTGTTTTACAAATATTATC
>CAYRRV010000073.1:0-10358 GCA_964426725.1 uncultured Bacteroidales bacterium
AGAATACCAGACCCTTAACGAGGAACTTAATGAAGGTAACAATCAGTTAAAGGAACTGAACAGACGATTGGAAGCAGCTCTGGATAAAGCCGAAGAAAGCGACCGGCTGAAATCAGCATTCCTGGCAAACATGAGCCACGAAATACGTACACCCATGAACGGGATACTCGGGTTTCTGGGTTTGCTGGGGAAACCAAGCCTCGATGGATCGAAAATGGATAATTACATTAGCATTGTTAATAAAAGCGGACAAAGACTTTTAAAAACTATCAACGATATTATCGAACTATCAAAAATAGAATCTGGCGATATTCAGGTGAATAAACAAGAAATAAACTTGCAGCCGTTTCTTTCATACTATTTTGAATTCTTTTTTCCCCAGGCAGAAGAAAAGGGGCTGCAACTTAGACTTCTTCAATGCACGAATGACCGGGAAACCATTTTTACGGATAAAACCAAGCTGGATTCCATACTTAACAACCTCATTAAAAATGCAATTAAATTCACAGAGAAAGGCAGTATTGAATTTGGATGTAAGAAACGTAAGAATAATAATTACATGTTTTTTGTAAAGGATACTGGAATAGGCATTCAACCCGGGAAGCTAAACGCTATTTTCGAACGCTTCGTACAGGAAGATTCTTCGCGTACAAGTGGTTACGAAGGTTCCGGGCTGGGCTTGTCCATTACTAAAGAATATGTTAACGCCCTTGACGGGAGAATATGGGTTGAATCCAGGCCCGGGAAAGGCAGTTGTTTTTATTTCACCCTGCCATCAGTTAAAATAGTACAAAAAGTGATTGGAACATCACCGGATGACAATAACAACAAAAATACAATTAGTACAATACCTAAAAAGCTCAAATTGCTTATTGCAGAGGATGACGAGGTAAGCTTTATGTACCTGCGTGAGCTTTTAAATGCGTTGGACTGTGAAATTACACGTTGTGTAAATGGCAGGGAAGTGGTTGAGCAGTGCAAATCAAAACCCGGAATCGATTTTATCCTGATGGATGTAAAAATGCCCGGTATGGATGGTTACCAGGCAACAAGGGAAATACGTGAATTCAACAAAGAAATTTACATCATTGCCCAAACCGCATATGGCCTCGCCGGGGAGGAGAAAAAAGCACTGGAAGCCGGATGCAATGCCTATATTGAAAAGCCTGTACAACAGGATAAGCTTATGGTATTGTTGTCGCACTATTTTGGAAAAGCAACAAGTATTGGTAAAAAATAGTATTTGCCGGATAAAAATACCAATATCGCGCAAACAAAGCCGTAAAGTCTATAAAAGCAGAAAATTTCGTTGCCATGAGTGGTATTTCCCGGTAGAAAACAGGCTAAGTGAACGGTGGAGTATTTTCCTGATGCGCCCTATGAAATCGGATAAAAGCATTATCAACGACCTGCCGGATAAAGTGGAAATGGATAGTTTTGCTTCACTTACCAATGAACAGGCAAGTCCTCACAAGAAAACGCATGAAAAAGCAATGATGGAAATCGAAGGTATACGATCCTCCGACCAGCAATCGCTTTTTGTGAGGCAGGGTAAGGATGAATATACCATTTAGCGGCTTTGCGCGAGGTTTTCCCCCGGGATTCCCGTTTCAAACGGATTTTTGGGGTCGGCACTCCATTCGAACCATCCGCCATCGTAGACGGATACATTTGGCCAGCCCATCAGCCAGGCATTAAACCATGCTTCGCTACCGCGCCAACCAGTACCACAGTAAAAAGCAAGGTGCTTGTCGGGCGTAATGCCGTTGTTTTTCCAGATTTCTGCTACTTCGTGATATTCTCTTGTTGTATGGTCGAGGTTTCGATAATTTTCCATGTGGTATGCATCGCTGCCACAATCGGCAAAGATGGCACCGGGAATCCGTCCTTTGGGCTCAATGTAATTATAGCCGCTCACCTCTCCTATATATTCAGGCCAGCTTCGGACACAAACCAGTTCAGCCCCGGGTGAAGAAATCATGTTTTTAGCTTGTGGAGTGTCAACTACCAATTCTGGATGAGCAGGAATATTTCTTCCAAAATCAGCAACAGGTTTTTTGGCTTCATCCGTAAATGAAACCTCATAACCTTCATCCGTCCAGGATTGAAACCCGCCATTTAAAATCCGTACATCTTTCACTCCAGCGTACATCATTATAAAAGCACCACGTATAGCACCTATATCACCGGCTGCACTGCCCGGGAATTCATCGGCATTATCGGGAAACATGAATTTCCCGTATAGGATTACAGTTGTATCAGCGGAAATTCCATGCTCTTCCAACGCTTTTTTTAGTTCTTCAGCAGATCGTCTGTTCCATGTTTCAGGTGCTTCCAAAGCAAGGGTATCCATATCGATTGCACCGGGTACGTGTCCGCTAAGGTATGCATCCCTGTTGCGGTAATGTGCATGTACTATCACGAATTTATCGTTGTTGTAATGTTCCGGCTTTTCACCCGAAATAAGTTGTTGTACCCAATTTGCCGAAACCAGGCTCTTGAAGCGGGGAAGATGCTCCATGGGCAGGCTTTCATTTGCCGACCAGTCATCAATAAACCTGTAATACGCGAAAACTTTTTTGTAATTGGATTTTAAAAAGCGTTCGGCAACCTTGTCAGTATCTTCCCGGGTATAACCGCAGATAATAATTTCGTTATCGGGTGTGATGTTTTTATCGCGAACAATTTCAATCCAATCCACGTAATTTGTCCATTTTAGCGGAAGACTTTTAGCGCCTTTAATGTGCCCGCCGCGCGACTCATTATGCAGTTTCCATCCATTGTAAGCTTCGGTTGGCCTCACGTCTATTAATTTAACATGTTTTGTTTCAAGTTTATTTTCAAGTTCGTTTGTTGAGAGAGAAACTATTTTACCCGTCATGTCTTCAAAATATTTTTTTCGTGCAATATATGTTTTCTTAAATATCATAATGTTTAATAACTGGGTAACAAACGCGGGGAAGGTTTAGTTTATTCAAGGTGCTATTGAAAAAAGACTAAAAAACTGTATCATAAATCAGGAAGGTTTTCAAGAATATATTTTATTGTGTGACCGCTTTTTGTAATCGGGTTAAACTGGCGGCATATTATTGTCTCCTTCTCATCAGTAATACAGGTTGCCGGAACAGGCAAGGCGTTGAGAATCGTCGGAATGGGTTTCAGATTTTTCTTATAACCAACATTTTCCACATAATTAATGTTGCAATATTATTTTTCTTGTAATAACCCTTTCCCCTTCATAAATTTTTACAAGGTATATTCCATTTGGTTCGTTATCAAGATTAATCGCGTATGTGCCCCTGTTATTATCTTTATATAATAAATTTCCCAGCACATTATACACTTCAACTGATGTTATCCTTTCTCCTTGGATAGTAGTCCTCCCGTTTGTTGGGTTCGGGAAAACACTAATAGCATCCAACACCCTGTTTTCAAAACCCGAGGCTTTATCAACCGTTACATGTACCGTGTCGGATGAGGTACAGCCGTTTGCACCATAATTAGTCACAGTCACTACAATTTCGTGGGTTCCAATACCAAGATCAGAACCATAAAGTGTTACAAGATAGGTCGTGTCGCCGGTGCTCCAGGTATAATCAAATTGTTCATAATCATACCGGCACTGGTTGCTTTCAATAACAATGGAATCATTTTCAGTGATAACCGAATCGCCAGGCATACCAACGTTGGCTACACACTCATTATAGTGTATTTGAATTGCACCATCGTTGCTGCACCCGTATTCATCGGTAACAGTAACATAATACCAGTTACCACCTGTAATGTAAAATGATTGGGTGCGTTTCCCGTTGCTCCACAGATATTCAACTCCCTCTCCGGCAGAGATCAGTATAGAGTCTTTATTCTCATTGTAGCAATAATCAGTAACCGGATTGGCAACAGGTAAATTAAGATCAACGGTGATGGTATCTTTGTACTGATTACCGTTCAGACCTACGGTTACCCAAACCTCTTGTTGCCCCATTCCAGTTCCCAGGGTATCAATAGCAGTGGTAGCTGAGCCGGAGCCTGTTGACCACAAATAACTATCGAAACCAACACCGGCATTAAGTACCACTTCGTCGCCGGCACAGGCCCTTATGTCATCCCCAAGGCTGTACCGCACGTATTCAAACTCTTCGGCGCCCATGTCGGGCGTTACAGCATCTCGTACATTACCGTCCAGATCGGTGGTTATTCCTGGAATCGGTGTGCCTGTATTGCTATGCAAAATGTGTTGCGAATACCAGGTCGAATCGTTCAGAAAAGCCGGGTTGGCCGAAACTGAGTTGGCATCAAGTCCTGAGGTTGAAACATAATCCTGAAAATGATCATAGGTATTTCCGCCGTATTTACCGAATAATTTGCCATTGGTAAACAGGTTATTGTAATCAGAAGTATAATTTGGAAAATTATAATAAAATTCGAATACCTTACCCCGGGCCAGGTTGACTGCCACATTGTTTTTAAACTCAATTATATAATTATTTGTACCGCTGTTATAGTAAATATTGCTGTTAGGATTATTACCCGAAATAACCATCGTGTTATGATAGCAATAAAACTCGTTATCAACCTTTATCACGTTTAGCTGTTTATTTGAAAAGGATTCAAAGGATATAAAGTTATTAGCCATAAAAATGGTTTCGGTATAGGAATCAAGGAAAATACCTTCCTGCACTTCGGCTCTTATAATGTTTTGGCAGATGCTGAGCGAATCCACCATTCCGCCCTCAATACCCCGAAAAACAGTAGTGTTTGTTTGCACTGTGTTCTCCTCAAACAATATTAAGTTGATATTCTCAAAGGTAAGAATACCATTTCCCTGGTTTGTGAATTGGTTTTTTCGTATTTCTAAAACATCTGTTTTGGTGGAAGCATTTTCTTTAACAATTGCCCTGCTTCCATTAATAAACGTATTATTAATAAATACCTGGGATGAATCAACCGATTCCGGATGAAAATAGATAAGTACAATGGAGTCGTTGTTTTCCCGGGTTGCAATTCCCTTGAAAATATTTCCTTCAAACAGACTGTTGTTTACATGGTTGTCTATTTCAATCAATCTTCCGTACTGGCTGTTTTGTGCTTCAAGGGTGATGTTTTGCAGTACAAAGTTGTCCAGCCCGTCAAGCTTGATCACGTAATTGTAATCCTTTGTTGCATTATAAGTAACAATGGCATCTTCGGCATTGCCCGAGGCTGATCGGAAGATAATGGAATCTTCGGCTGTTTTGCCTGTAAAGTTTTCGGGTAGAAGAACCTGCTCATTATAGGTTCCAGGGGCTATTTCAAAAACAACCGTACCTTCCATACCGCATAAAATCAGCGCCGTAACAGCATCATTAACCGACTCATAGGTTTCACCTGTGCCAATAGGAATTACCCCGGATAATGGTTCAGTGCATGTGCCCGTCATTACATCGGCACCCATGGTAGTATTTTCCGAATCCCTGGCATCACCGTCAAAATCTTCTGTTATTTCCGGTATGGGCATTCCTTTTCCGAAGAGCTGCAACTGATTGATATGTAAATCAGAATCAGACACAAACAGCGGATCAAGGGTTAAGGAATTGGCTCCCTTCCCGGCCGCGTTCCAAGCTTCCAGGTCATCAATCCATCCACCCGCGTAAATAAAGCGGTCTTCGGTGGTATGCAGCACGTTGTAATCGAAATATTTTGTACTCAAATCAGGCGAGTAGAGAAGCACTCCACCGGCCGTGTTGCTCAGGATATTATTGTAGGTATTTATCATTGAGCAGCCATCCTGCAGGTTTAATGTCCGGCTTTCGGATGAACTGCCATGCACATGGATGTTGTTGTGGTAAATGTTTTGATAACGACAATTAAACAAAGCCAATCCTGCCGATTGCTCCGTGGCATGGTAATCAATCATGTTGTTTACAATGAATGATGAACTGTCATAATTGCCTGCACAATCGTACAAGTCGATGCCTATCCATATATTCTCAATGGGGTCGGGATGTGAAATACGGTTTTTGCTTATCTGCTGCCATTTTTGGTATTGCATAAAGATGCCCGAATGGTATTGGTTTAATAAAGTATTACCCGTAAGGATGTTACCAACAGAAGGATTGCCATCTTCGCCTTTGAAATCAATGCCGTTAAAGCCCCCGGAGATGGTATTGCCGGATACCCGTATGTTGTAGTTGTTGCCATCTTCGATTTTAACAGCTGAGGTTTGTGGGTTCTTCTTGCTGGTAATGATGTTGTTAGAGACAGTAACATCATGTGTTCCGTTCACCATGTATATCGCCGTAGCATATGCAGTATCCAGGGCATTAATCGTCATGTTTTCCAGGGTAACATATTGTGCACTGTCCAGTTTTATAACATAGTGATCGGTGTTGTTGGCAGCGTATTCAACAATCACATCACCTGTATTTTCCGGGGTGGGACGGAATACCACCGGTCTTTCGGCTGCTACATTGGGAATATAGGGGATTACTACTTGTTCGTTGTATGTGCCTTCATCCACCAAAAAAGTAATTGAATCAATCATACCAACCTGTAGGAGACTGTCAACTGCTTCGCTAAAGGATTTGAACATCCGCGAAGGGCCAATATAATACTCCCCGGCCATGGGTACCCCCAGGTCAGCTTCATCGGCGCCAATATCGGGATGGTTGGCGTCCCTTGGATCACCATCTATATCAACCATAACATCCGGAATGGGGGTTCCCCTGTAGTTGATTCTCAGGTCGTTGATGTGTAAATCCATATCAGAAACAAATTGTGGCATCAGAAACAATGAGTTGGCATCATGTCCAGATGAATCCTGCCAGGCTTCAAGCGACTCCAGGTTTTGCCCCAGCCAGTTCATTTTGTTCAATGAACTATAGGAATAAAACACATTGTAATCCGATTTAAAACCGGTGCTGTCTTCACATTGAATGGCAGGAGCATAAGCATCCGGGTCGTTTACCAGGATGTTATTTTTTACATCCAGGTGACGGCCATCCAGTGTCATTGGAATGCCTTTCAGTGTTTTTATCGTGTTATAATAAATTTTCAGGCTGTCACAATCATCAACCTGTAAGCGAAAACTTTCGAATGCTTCCCGGCTATGTATCATGTTATTTGATATCAAGCCGTTTTTTGAACCTGTGACTGCTATTTGGTAATAACTTCTGGTATCAAGAATATTTCCATTTATAAGAAAGTTTTGCTGCCGGTTCATGCGGATGCAACGCCAAATATAATTATTGAATACATTATCAATAATTTGGTTCCCGTTTTCCAGTATGGAATCGTTGCCTTCAAAATAAATACCGTTACTTGTATTTTCAAATGTATTGGAGGCAATAACAATGTTGGTATCTACACTTGGTAAAACATGTATAAGATGGGAATTGCTGGTATTTTCGCGCGTGAGATAATTGTTGGTAAACCGATTGTTGTTTGCACCATTTGCTAAAATAACATTCGATGGATAATAAACACTTGTAGCATATTCATTAAGAATTTTCAGCCGGTCGAAAGTGATGAAATCGGCCCCATCAAGATACAGCGTATATCGGTGGTTCGATTGTAACACTGCTGTATCGTTGCCGGCTGAAGTAAAGGTAATGGTGTTGGTGGCCGAAGCCCCGTCAATTTCGGGAATACGGACAAATTCATGGAGGGTATCTGCCGCGATAGAAAACGCTACCGCTCCATCAATCCCGTTCATAATAAGGGCATCTACTGCTTCGTTCAATGTTTCAAAATCGGGTGTTGCACCGCCAATAACATAACTCCCTTGAAAAGGAACAGGGGGTGGTGGTGTAAACTCAGCGGCTCCAATATCAGGAGTTTCAGTAATTCTGGCATTGCCCTCAATGTCTTCGGTTACACCAACCTCCAGACCCGAATTGTTCAAAGCCCAATGTGTTGTTGCCCACGATGTGTCGGACACAAAATATGGATTTACTGATATAGAATTTGGTTCTCTATTATCTTCCAGTTGTAGCATTTCCAGGTTGATGCGACTGGAAGCCAGATAGGATCCATTTGAATAAAGGTTGTTGTAATCGCCATAAGAACCCCAATCCTTAACCACAAGCCCACCGGCCATATTTACAAAGTTGTTGTTGTTTGATTGTAATGATATGGATGAATTTTGCGCATTTTGGAAACAAATGCTTGATGGATTGTCCCCGGCAATATGAATCGTGTTGTGAAAAGATTGAAGGGTCGGTGAGAAGCCTGAAAACATAAAAATCCCAATATCATTCTGGTTTGTATGCAGATAAATATAATTATTAATTAAGGTATTGTTTACACCCCTTTCCTGAAGAATATCAATGCCTCTACCCCCGTTTTTCAGGTATATTCTGTTGTTCTCGATGGCAAAACCAAAATTATTTTCGTTGAGAGAGATGGTTGTAGTCCGATGATTGGAATAAAAAAGATTGTCTTTGATTGAAGTTACACGTCCATATATCATAAAAACAGCCGTATCATGCTGGTGATAAAACATATTATCAGTAATGGACATATCATAAGAACTGTTCCATTGTATAGCTTTTTTACCGTTTAAAAAATAGTTGTTTGAAAAAACAATGCTGGAATCGCGTTTAACGGGGTTATTGATATTAAAGACAAGCTCACCCGTGTTTTCCACTCCCTCGAACCGGTTGTTTAAAAAGCCGATGTGTTTGGTTTCGTTGGTTACTTCCACAACCCGCGCGTAAGTGGCACCGGTAGCCTGTAGTGTCATGTTTTTAAAGGTGATGTAATCGGCGCCATCGAGTTTTACAGTGTAATTCTCAGCTTCATCTGTTGCGGCATACGTTAGTATAACATCTGTGCTGTCGCCGGTAATACTTTGAAATATGATTTCAGCGCTACCAGAAGCACCTGAAATCTCAGGAATATTTATTTGTTCATTGTAGGTACCTGATTCAACATTGAATATAACAGGTCCACTAACTACATGGTTTATCAAGGAGTCAACGGCTTCAGTGAATGTTGCAAAATCTGCTGAAGGACTACTGCCAATAAGATATTTCCCCTGCAAATCAATGCCAAAAGTAGAACCCATATCGGCATTGGAGCCATCAGGATCGGGGGGGGAAAGTGGATCCCCGGCATCAATACAGGGTGATATGTCATCCAATACAATGTTGCCATACTCCGAGGTTATAAATAAAGGATTGTGGTCAGTATTATGGTTTCCGGTATAACCGGCCTGTGTAATCCGGCTGTAGGATACGGTATCAGTAGCCGAATTGGTAAGCCCTATGTCATCGCCGGTATTGTCATAAAACAAACTGTTTTTAACCTGTAAACGGATGTTTATGGCGCGACCATGCAATGCACCACCATCTGCTGAAGTGTTTCGGATAAATGAACAATTTACAATTTCCGGTGAGCCGGCTTCATCGCCCCAGTACATAATTCCACCTCCCATGTCTGTTCCCGTATTTTCGATAAAAGTGCAATAGCTTAAGTTTATCGTGCTGGTTGTAGCCCTGACAGCGCCTCCCTCGTTCGAGGTATTTTTATAAAAAACAGTGTGGTTAATATGAATGTTGGTATTCGAATATCCATTAAAAAAGATAGCCCCTCCTGACTCATCGGCATTGTTTTCCCGAAAATCACAATGCTCAATGAGGATGTTATTCATGCTACTTCCCACATACATTCCGCCACCCCTTGTGGTAGAATTCCCTTTTTCTACAATAAAACCATTAAATACAATGCTATCAGCAGCCATCAGCACATGATAGCAATTATCTGACATATCATCTGCCGTGCCAATATCGCCACTTAGTATAGTTTTGTTATTGTCCGGATCCCTTTCTATCAGCATCGTTTCTGTTCCTGCAAAACCTCCATACATTGAAACACCTTCAATTAATTGAAATGCTTTTGTTCGTTCATCAGCGGGTGAAGTATTACCGGCATCGTCCACAGTTGGTTTGTAAGTGCCTGAAGCTACCCAGATTATATCGCCTGCCGTAGCATTGTCAAGGGCATCCTGCAGGTTATTATACGCATCTGCCCAAGTTAAACCATTAGCACTTCCCGTGGCATCGACATCAACATAGATTTGTGCCTCTGATATTGCAACAATAACCAGTAAGACTAAAAAGACAATAGTTTTTTGAATGAGTTTTGAAGAAAAAATCATGATATTAATGTTTTGAGGAAAACAATATACGGAATAAAAAAACAAGTTTCAATTATTTACAAGTTTTTTTGTAAAGAGTAGAGAAAAGTAGAAGTAAGGTAAAAAAAATGATTAATTAGTTTTTTTATTATTATAACGTTATGACGAATCTTTTTGAGGGTTTGCCCGACACTTCACGGGGCTTTCCAGGCCGTACAGAGCGGAGAACTAGCAGGGGATA
>CAYRRV010000074.1:0-10354 GCA_964426725.1 uncultured Bacteroidales bacterium
GAGATCAGGTTATAAAAAATGCCAATTTAAACTTGGTGTTTAATGATCAGGAGCTTTACAAATCAGAAAATCCGGAATTATGTCTTTTCCTGAAATAAGTTGACACTTTTTGAAAAACAAAAAGGAGATTAACTTATGAGTGATTACAAGATTCCAGCAAAAGAGAGGTACAAAAACAGGTACAGTTATGCTTACAAGATGGAGGTTGTTGAATCCATTGAGAATGGCAAACTCTCACAGAACCAGGCTTCCAAGTATTTTGGGGTACATCGCAAAACAATTAGCGGTTGGTTAAAAAAATATGGTAATTTTGAGAAAAAATTACGAGAAATGGGAGGAAAATCACCAAAGCAAAACATCGCGGACCTGCGGGCAAAATTACGTGTAGCAGAAGGTGAAAACGAGGTACTAAAGGCGGTAATGAGCATAATTGAAGAGGAATACGGGGAGGAAGTGCTAAAAAAGTATCTACCCGAATCGCTACACCAAAAAATAGCCCGGGACAGAAAAAAGTAAATGTTACATTATTCTGTAAGCTATTCGGGATAAGCCGGCAAGGCATTTACCAAAGGGCAAAGAGATTTGAAAAACAGCATCAGGAAAAAAACAAATTGTAAAGATGACAAAGAAATTTCGTGAAAGCACCCTAAAATGAGCGGGGTGAAAGTACACCGTAAATTATCAGGTAAGCTAAAAGAACAAGGGATAAAATGCGGGTGTGATAAATTTTGCGATGTACTCAGGGAGGAAAACTTATTGGTAAAAAATAGCGACCTAAAGGTCTTAGGCTTGGCGTAAGTGTTTTAAATATTATTTTTACGTTTAAAAAGCTCGTGCCCATAAATAATAAATTCACAAACGATTTTAAGAGTCATATAGGTTAATAAATAAATATTATGAAAAATGCATTCTCTATTTTTACTTTTTTAACGGCCTGGTTAACTGGGTATTCACAGTGGCAGCCCTCGAATGGTCCGGAAGGGGAAAGCCTTAAAAAAATCATTTATGCCAACGGCAGGTTGATAGCGATCCCCTCAGGCGCGGGTTCGTTGTATGAATATAATTATTCAGACACGTATGGCGATGTCTGGCAAAAAGACACCTTTACCCTTTCCTCAAATCCCCTTGATTTAATTGCTGCCGGCGATTATTTCGTGACCAGGACAAATGATGGTGTCTTTTTTTCGGAAAATAAAGGGGATACATGGGAAAAACGACATACCGGCTTGCCCGCGGATGTAAAAGTGGGTTCTCTTTCCGGATCAGGCAACATGGTTTTTATTGCAGATGGTTTCACGAAAAAATCATATAAATCTTCTGACTTCGGTGAAAACTGGACCGAAATGGGCAGTACCGGCATTGAGTCGGGTGAACACATCAAAACAGTAAACATCGCAGGGAACGGTGATTATCTTGGGTCTTCCTCTAAGAGCCTTTATTACTCTGAAGATAATGGGGATACTTGGACAGAATCAAGTGGATTGCCCGCGTTTGCAAATATCAAGCAAGTGGTGTCAACATCCACCCATTGTGTTATTATCACCACTACATTCCACCTGTATGTATCAGGCGATAATGGGCGGAACTGGAGCAAACCCAACAGTGAACAGGTTTATATAAACAGCCTTACAGCAGCAGATGATACTGTATATGCTGCAATGCGGGAAGAAGAGGGAGAAGGCATTGCCATCATTCCTTCCAATGGCGAACGAAACGATTTTATCACCAGGAACACGGGGTTATTGTCGTATCAAGCCAGCAGCCTTGTCCAGGGCAATAACTTTTTCTTTGTGTCGAGCAGGGTAGGGGTTTATCGTTCTTCGGATAAAGGCAACCAATGGACATTGTCCAACAAGGGGCTGGGTTATCTTGGAACGTATGGCTTTTCTTCCATTGGCGATACTTTATTTGCCGCCACAGAAGTAGGAGTGTGGCGTTCAAGATCATATGGTCTACGGTGGGTTCCCGTTGGGCCAGACCATAAATTATTTGATGATGTTTTGGCTGTAGGAGATATGGTTTATGCCATTAATTCTGCCGGAGTTTATGAATCAGATGATATTGGTGAAACATGGACAGCATTGGGAAGCGGCTTTCCGGCAGATATTTCAAAATTGAAGTTGGGCAATGTAAACAATGCCCTGTATTTTTTCTCACGTCAAGGAGCTGACAAAGGGTTATACAAGTTAACCGATTTTTCAGGAACATGGCAACAAGTGAGTGTATCGCCTTCAAACGAAGGAGGGATGAGCATTGTCGGGGATACGATATATGTAAGCAATAAATACAGCACAAATTATGGAGATTCATGGAACTCCATATCAGGCACTAACAACCAGGCAGAAGTATTTATAAAAACTTCCGGGCATACTTATGCAGGAGCATATCCCCAAGGCAGAAAACCCGCTTACAGGTCGGCTGATGGCATCAGTTTCACGGGATTTGATGACGGTTTGCCAGCAGAATGTGCTGGGGTTTATCACATGGTGCAAAAAGACGATACCGTGTTTACTGCTGTGGTTGCAGACCCTCTTGAAAAGCCCCTGGTATATTATACAACGGGTGCATTGAGCGAATGGAAACTGTATGATCATACAGGGATTGGTGATGTACTGAGTGATTTTCAAAACAACATGAAGATTTTTGCGGCATCGCACAGCTTTTTCCTTTCTGCACCAACAGATGAGGCAGGGTTTTACAGGTATGATTTTGCAATGTTGCCCGAAGTGAGTGATACGATTGATGATTATGAATACCCTCCACTTGAAACTGTAGACGTCTCATTAAAATCATTGACCGTGGACAATGGCAATTTGTCACCAACTTTTGCCCCCAACCAATTGAACTACACGGTATCACTTTCAGGAGGGACTGTTACCGTTCCCACGGTTTCTGCCGAAGCCAATGATGCCGGTGCTGATGCGGATGTTGTCCAGGCCACCAACCTTACCGGGACAAAAGCCCAGCGGACAGCTACAATTACTGTTACCGGCAGTGACGATACGACTACAAGGACATACACCGTGGAATTTTCAATAGCGTTGTCATCCGATGCCACTCTTTCCAGCCTGAATCCCGGACAGGGGACATTGACCCCGGCATTCAGCAGTTCAACCTTGGTGTACACAGTGGAATTGCCTGCCGGGACAACCGATGTGCCAACAGCCTCGGCAACAGCTAATGATGCCGGTGCTTCGGTAGATATTACACAGGCAACCAACCTTACCGGCACACAGGCGGAACGTACTGCCGCCATAGAGGTTACGGCTGAGGATGGCATCAGCACGAATACTTACCAAATTGTTTACAGTGTAGCCCCTGAGCCAGGAAAAGATGCTAACCTCGCCAGCCTGACATTGGACAACGGCACCCTGGAACCAGCTTTTGCCGCTGGCATTGAAAATTATACGGCCACCCTGCCCCAAGGCACAACGGATGTCCCTGTTGTTTCCGCGGAAACCAGCGATGCAAATGCTGCAAAAACCATCAACCAGGCCACCAGCCTCAAGGGAACAGAAACCGAACGCACCGCCACGGTAGAAGTCACTTCGGAAGACAGTACGGTTACCAAAACCTATTCCGTGGTGTTTTCTGTTGAAAGCGGTACTTTCATCAACAATACAGGTGAAACAGGGATAAAAACCTATCCCAACCCGGTTTCGGATATGCTTACCATTCACTCATCTGGCATGATACAATCGGTCAGTATCTATGATCTCGGAGGAAAAGCCGTCAAACAAACCGCGGTTGCCGGAAACACGGCCACCATCGATGTGTCCGGACTGGATGCGGGCATGTACCTGGTTGGCGTACGGGAAACCAGTGGAAAAATGATAATGAATAAAATAATCAAACAATGATAATCAAACTTGCCGGGACAGCCTTTTAGGATTGTCCCGGTTTTTATAAAATAAAATAGAGACATCATGAAAAAAAGATTACTTTTTGCTGTATTGGGCATGTTTATGTCAGGATTATCAATCCAATCATTTGGCCAAAGTTATGAACATAGCCTTTCATTTGGAACAAAAGGAAGTGCAGATGGGCAATTTAACGGGATACATGATTTGGCCGTGCATCCTACCCAGGACAAAGTGTATATAGTGGATAACCCTGCTATAGGCAAAAGCCGGATTCACCTGTTCTCGAAAGCCGGTTCGTTTATTAAAACAGTTGAATATAACAACAGCGGCAATGAAGACAACGAAACAATCAAAGACATCGTCATAGGTCCGGATGGATTTGTATATGTAAACGATGAACAAAATTATGATGTCCTTAAATACGACGATAATTTGAATTACCAGGGGAAGGCCATGAGTGAGGCAAATTTCAAAAAATTTAGCCCGGATCGTCGCCACCGTAGTTTAGCCATTGATAGCGAAGGGAATTTTTACTTCGTGGTTTATTATACGAACGGTATCCATAAATATGATAAGGACGGGAACTACATTAGCAAATTCATTGGATTAGGTTTCAATCCCCACAAAGTAGGGTTATATTTCAATGAACATGACAGTTTATACCTGGCGCACCCTGATGCTGACGGGGTACTCGTTTACAATAAAAACGGGCAGAAGGTAAATACCATTGGCACTTCCGGCGAAAAAGCGGATGTCACCCGGAACGATCAAGGTGAATTACTGGTATTGGAAGGCAACGGGTTTGAATATTATGATGCCAGTGGAAACTTAATAGGCTACATTGGTGGTGCAGGCACTTCGGATGGCAGGTTTCATGACCCGGTTAGCATTGATTTTGATCCGGTTAACAAAGATATTTTTATTCTCGACCGGCTCAATCACCGCATACAGGTATTTTCCAAATCAGCTGATGACATCCCGTTATTAAATGAAGTTTCCGGTTTTAAGTTTTTTGACGGGAGCGATGGAAACACCATCAACCTTGACTTAAGCCTGGTCGATAAAGATACAACCATAGAGATCACCGATTTGCCCGATGGACTTAATTTTGAGGCTATTGTCAACGGCGAGGTGGAAAAAGTGGAATGGGAATTTAAGAAAGGCAGCACCACAATCAAAACAAATACCGATGAGAGTGCCCCGTTTACCTTGTATCCCACGGCAGGTTACACACCGGAAACAGGTACGTTCACGCTCAGTGCCACGCCATATATAGGTGCAACAGCGGGAACAGCGCTAACGATAACATTCGAAATCATCAATTCTGCCACCCCCGATTTTAATATCAGCCTACACCCAAACACTACCCTTAATGTAGCCCAGGGCTCATCTGTAAGCGCAAGCGTGGATGTTAGCATCGAAGGGGGATGGGATAGCCCGGTAGAAATCTCGTTTGCAAATAATTATCCCGATATAACAAAAACCGTGGAGCCAGGGTCTTTTACCAGCAACGGATCTGGTGTAATAACCTTTGATATTGCCTCAGAAACCACTACAGGTTTTAAGTTTATTACTGTATTGGCAAAATCAAATGGCAAGGAAAAGAGCAAAGACATTAAATTACAGGTTTTTGACCAAACAGATCCCGATTATGATATCATTTTAACCCCTTCTGCTATCGATATGGACAGGAATGAAGTGAAAAATGTAAAATTACACCTAGAACCTAAAAACGGGTTTACCGGTACTGTAAACCTGAGCGCATGGCAGTATAACATGCCCAATGGTTTGTTGATAGATTTTGAACCAGCCGGCATTGGTGAAAACGACACCTGCAACATACGTTTGGAAACCACAGAATCGGCCGCCACCGGCACTCATTACGCGTCGATAATAAGCGATTCGGAAACACTGGACAAGGTGATTGACCTGGAAATAACCGTTACGGCCGAAAACAATAACAAATCATCAAATGCTAACCTCAGCAATATTAGTTTAAGTGAAGGCTCCCTGGATCCTGTTTTTGTTTCCACCACTTATGCGTATTCTGTCATGTTGCCTTCAAACACTGCTTCTGTGCCGGAAGTAGATGCCACCAAGGCAGATGCCAATGCTTCAATTTCTATAAATCAAGCTGTTAATATTTCCGGCACACAGGAAGAGCGTACAGCAACAATAACCGTCACAGCCGAAGACGGCACGACCCAAAAAACATACCAGGTCGTTTATAGCCTGATACCAGAACAAGGAAAAGACGCCTCCCTTTCCAGCCTGACATTGGACAACGGCACCCTGGAACCAGCTTTTGCCGCTGGCATTGAAAATTATACGGCCACCCTGCCCCAAGGCACAACGGATGTCCCTGTTGTTTCCGCGGAAACCAGCGATGCAAATGCTGCAAAAACCATCAACCAGGCCACCAGCCTCAAGGGAACAGAAACCGAACGCACCGCCACGGTAGAAGTCACTTCGGAAGACAGTACGGTTACCAAAACCTATTCCGTGGTGTTTTCTGTTGAAAGCGGTACTTTCATCAACAATACAGGTGAAACAGGGATAAAAACCTATCCCAACCCGGTTTCGGATATGCTTACCATTCACTCATCTGGCATGATACAATCGGTCAGTATCTATGATCTCGGAGGAAAAGCCGTCAAACAAACCGCGGTTGCCGGAAACACGGCCACCATCGATGTGTCCGGACTGGATGCGGGCATGTACCTGGTTGGCGTACGGGAAACCAGTGGAAAAATGATAATGAATAAAATAATCAAACAATGATAATCAAACTTGCCGGGACAGCCTTTTTGGGTTGTTCCGGTTTTATTAATAATTTAAAAATATAATATCATGAAAAAAGTAACTTTTATTTTAATTTTTGCAATAGCTTGTGCAACAGGTTATTCGCAGTGGGAGCAATCCGGCGGCCCGGAAGGAATAGATATAAAAGGGGTTGATGTATTGGACAATGGCACCCTTATTAATAAAAATAATATCTACCATATCGGTTATTCCACTGACAATGGTGACACCTGGAACCAGGCAGCCATGAACGGCATCCCTTCAGATGACAGGATTGCTTTGGGGAAGTTTACGGTTTCCGGGAATGCAATACTCTTCTATTCATCTGATAATGATAGAGTTTATAGATCGACGGACAATGGTGAAAACTGGTCAGAAAACAATACAGGGATATCATTGCCGGTTTCTTCCCTCGACTTATTTACCTTTAATGATACTGTTTATCTTAAGGTTTCTGACGGATTTTATAAATCAGGAGACCATGGGCAAAACTGGAACAAGGAAATCATAAGCGGGAGTAAACTAAATGGCAACACCATCATTGTCAATGATGTATGGGTATCACCGGGAAGCGGGGGTATTTATTACTCTGAAGACCAGGGAAAAAACTGGCAGCAAGCTACCGGAGATGTAGGCAGTACCTATACATTTTCTGTTGCACGGTATAATAGTAAACTATTTGCTACCTCAACTGATGAAGTTTATATATCCGAGGACAATGGTCAATCCTGGACAACAACAGATGACCAGGACAGGGGGAATTTAAAGAAGCTTTATGTTGGAAGTGGAAAGCTACTGGGTTTAAGTGGCGAATCAGGAATTTATGAAATTAGTTCTAATGGTACCGTTTTTACTGTTCTTGATAGTGGCCTAACCCATCCTGGTATAAATGATGTGGAAGAAAACAATAACATTCTATTTGCTGCTACACCAGTAGGAATTTACAGGTCAGCAGATGCAGGAAGTTCCTGGAGCAGGGCCAACAAAGGTATAGGATTCAGTACAGTGTATCAATTTGCAGGCATTGATTCTATGTTATTTGCAGCCACCTCTTCAGGTGTATGGCGTTCGAAATCTTATGGGCAACGTTGGTCTCCCTTGAGTACACCCGCTATAAAATTCAATAGTATAATTGCTACGGGCGATGATTTGTATGCTGCCTGTGAAGAAGGGATATATAAATCCTCAGACAAAGGTGGTTCATTTGAACTAATTGGCTCGGGATACCCTGTAGTTGTTGACCCGGTTATCGGAACCAATGGTACAGACCTTTATCTAACAGCCTACCAGGGAAGTGGAAACGGCACGTATGTTTTGAGTGGTTTTAGTGGCTCCTGGAGCAAAATGCGTAGTGTGCCCGGGGCTATTCATATATGGACAGACCCTTCCAATTCAAACATTTATATCGGCAAATATATCAGCGAAAACAACGGCAGTTCATGGTCATCCGTTTCAGGCCTGGGAGAGGTAGGAAAGGTATATTCGTACAATCGTTTTGACGGGAAAGTTTATGCAGGGGTATTTGAAAAAATAAACGGGAGGCCCTTTTTATTTGAAGCTGATGATGGCAAATCATTTTCAAGCTTTACCTCGGGTATAGGCTCTGATGCACAGATTACACGCCATGTTGTATATGGCGATTCGCTTATCGTGGATGCCGATATTGCCGGTGGAAATTCCAAGATATACTATAAAACATCAGCAGTGGGTTCTTTTTCTGAATTTGACAATTCCGGTTTGCCAAACCGGAAAGTAGAACCCATTTATGCCAATGAATATAGTTTGTTCGTGGGATCGGGAGAAGGTGTCTACAGGTATGATTTAAAAGCCTTGCCGGAAGTATCCGACACGGTGGACCAAATTGAGTACCCACCATTAACAAATCAGGAGATTGAGGTTGCAACCAGTGATCAAAATATTACTATCTATCCCAACCCTGTTTCCGGGATGCTTACCATTCAATCATCCAGTATGATACAATCGGTCAGCATATATGATCTCGGTGGAAAAGCCGTCAAACAAACCACGGTTGAAGGAGGCACGGCCATTATCGACCTGTCCGGATTGGATGCAGGTATGTACCTGGTTGGCCTACAGGAAACCGGGGGAAAATTAATAATGGATAAAATAATTAAACAATAATTATCAAACTTGCCGGGACAGTCTTTGGGGATTTGGAAATGGCAGGCAACAAAAGAATTGACACTCTACAAGTGGATGGTGTTAGCCTGATGTCGCTGCTGAGAGAGAAAGAAAAGCTTGCCCATGAAATGCAGTTCTTTATATATTTGAACGGCATTCCTGTTGCCCGTCAATTGTGCCTGATTGATGTATCAAAACACCAACTTAAATTTACAGGGGAAGGTAATACTTGTGGCCTGTTAAAAGAACCCGCGACCAAACCGGTCACGTTACGCGTTAACAGAAAAAAATCGTACCAGACCATTTTAGGTTTCGGCGGGATTACTGCTGTTCCGGCATATAACCAGTTAAGTAATGAAGGGAAAAAAAATAGTGGGAATATGTTGTATGGCTCATTTAGCCGCTATATACATCAAGGCATGAAAAGGATTGAGGCATACTCTAACGATTCTGACCTTCTTGTTTCTGCATATTATGGCGATAATCATGAAACTTTGGTAATTATAAACAGGAGCCCATTTGCAAAGACAATAGATATTAGCAAAACAGCGACAAAATTTACAAAGTACGGGATATGTAGCCCTTACCTTGAAAATAAGGATAATAAATTGGAAAAAGATAATATAATAATCCAGGGTGGGGAAATTATCACCCTGCATAATTAAAATAAAACATAAAAAACATAAAAATGATTTTTGAATAAAGTTTTAAATAATAAATTTGAATAACAATTAACACTAAAAATGTAAACATATTTTAGTAAAAGTCAATATCTTTATCAACAACTTAATATAGCTGCTTAAAAAACAAAAACGAGAATTTTTTTCTTTTTTTTAGAATATTAAAACATAAGTGGTGGGTAGATTTTCGCCTCCGTGAAATTCCGTTAAGAAAATTTATGAATTGAAACGTTATGAAACTAAAGCTATTTGAGGACGTTAGGCCGAGGTACGAGGGGTTAAAAAGGACGAGTTTCTTTGGTTTTAGCGGAATACAATAGATTTTTAGGCAGGAATTATGTGATTATATTACATTTACAGCCTTATTCCCTTGATTATGTTCTTTAGCGCGTCTTTATTGTTCTTTTTTTGGTTCCACCGGATACTCGATGCTCTCATCCAGATTTTTGTTTAATGCTTCCACGAAAGCATTTTCCAATAGTTCCCATATCGCCTCGATTAACCCTACCTCAACATCTTGTAAGTTTTGTGAAAATGGAACAGTCGTGGCAATCCTTTCTTCTTTCGGGTTACTAAAAAGATCTGCGATGCCTCCTAAAATTGCTTCCCAAGCAGTTCCGGAGGACCCTTCTTTTTCACCTTCAATTATTTCAACATGGTCAAAAACCGGTCTCAAGTATCCTTCTAATTGCGCGTTCTGAATAGCAAATTCAGTGAAAATAGAAAGTGTGCCTCCTTCAAAATCAAAACCACCGTAGTTTTGGGCAAATTTATTCAGCGAGGTCAGCCTGATATTTCTTAGTGCCAGGTTGAGGTCCATATTGGGATAAGGTTGTTCAAGAAGGCTTATTTCTGACGAAATTTTCA
>CAYRRV010000075.1:0-9206 GCA_964426725.1 uncultured Bacteroidales bacterium
GGTGTGGCAATAATGGTAACCTCGGTGCCATGGTCGTAGCTTGCCTGGTCGGGGTCAACACTTACCGAGCCGTACGAGCTGTTGTTCACATCCGTTGTCAGCGTGTACGTTTTCAGGCTGAACTTCGCCGTGAGCGACTTGTCACTGTCCATGGTTACAGTGATCGTGCTATTGGTTTCCGTTGACGCGCCGTCCCAGCCATTGAAGTTGTAGCCGGTGTTGGCCGTGGCAATCACCTCAACATCCGTATCCTCGTCATAATCGTTCGAGCCCGATGGGCTTACGGAACCCCCGTCAGTCGGGTCGGCAGAAGTGGTGAGGGTGTAAGTTGTTACTGGCACGAAATTTGCTGTTACACTTTTATCGCTGTCCATGGTTATTGATTTCGGGTTTTCAGTTCCGGTAAGATCACCTGTCCATTTATCAAACTTATAACCTAGTTCGCCGGTTGCTTTTAGCGAAACATTTGTATTTTCGGTATAAGATCCTCCGGATGGAGTTACTGATCCTTTATCTGAATCTGCTACAATGGTTAAATCATATTTTGGTCCCTGGTTAATCCAAATATAATCCTTTGCCCTGGCATCGGGAAGTATTATACCTGCCCAGTTTGCCTCAAACTGTTCGGGGGAACCTGAAGACCAAACATTCCAACTAATCCCCAAACGTTCGTTGGTTTCCATAACCAGCAACTCATTGTCCATCGATTCGGAACGCTGAGATGAACCGTTTGTTACATTTGGATACCCGGCATCGTTCAATTCAGAATTGGAAGGATAATTACTTTCAGAATCGAAGACCGCGTAAGCAGAAGCAAGCTCAAGAATTGGATCGCTTGTACCACCAGTTGTATAGGGATGGTAGGCTATGGTAACATTATCCCAGTTCACATCGTTGGGATACCTTGATTTATATTCATCCACAACATCTTTCATTCCAACTTCGCATCCGCCCCAACTACAAGTGCAATTTGGAAAAGTAAAAAGTGAAAGATGTGTTTCGGGGGCAAGATCTGCAACCAGCTTAAAAATAACAGCAAGGCTGTCGATATGATAATCCTGAGATGCTTCCAAATAACTATAAGGCCACCACTTAACAGGTTCGTTTACAGGCTCGTAAAATACGTGTGTCCGATCCTTAAAATAAGGTGCTGTTACTGTCCATAATTCCTTAATATAGGACATATTATTTGCATCAGGATCACAAAACGCACCATAATAGCCATTAGGATCGTTGGAGCCAGGTGTTTGGTGAAAGTTAATATCAACGTAAATACCGTATTTTGAACAATAATCAACAATGGTATCCAAACGACCCAAGTAATCAGCAACATGATCAGGATTATTAAAATCCGTCACGGGCCAGTTTTGAGAACATGCATCTTCAAACTGGTTCATTCCCGGGTCATAAAGGCCTATACGGAATAAGTTTACGCCACTATCGGCCAATGTTTTGTAGTAGTTTTCATCGAACCAATAACTATACGTAGAATAGTTATCAACCCAAGCAGCTCTTCTGAATAAAATGGCCACTCCGCGCAGTAATTCACCCTCTGCAGTAGTTACGGTTGTTATACCCTCACTACTTGTCGTCAACGTAACCCTGTCTGGATCCGTAGGCAACGAAACGGATTGTGAATTCATCTCCATCCCTATTCCTAAAAGAAATAGAACAATACATAAAAAAGTCATTTTTTGTTTCATAATAAGTAGTTTTAAAAATTAAAAAAAATCATATCGTAGTGTTAGGTTCAAAAAGCAAGACTTGACCCCGCGTAGTTATTTAGTGCATTAGTAAAAATTGTAAAGAATAAACGGCAAGGCAATTAATATTGCCAAAAGCGTCATCAACATGTATTCAATTACTTGTAAATGTTTTATCCGTTTCTTTATTGATTTTTCTATATTGTTATCCATTTTTATACTTTTATTTGAATTCATGTTTTCCCCAAAAAACTTTGATCAAAACTGTTTTCCTTCCAATGTCCCGGTCATTATCCTGGTTTATTTTGTTGTTTCGATTATAAAGATAATGCCGCGATAGGCGCTATATGATACCACTACGTAATTATCCCATACCAAGGGGTAATCAAGTTTACCATAGGGTATGAAAGTTTACATAGGGATATCTGGATTTGGTTATCGGCTGTCGGTTGTCGGTGTTCAGAATTCATTGAACCAAAAGTGGGAAAATCAAGTAAGGGGAATTGTTTTCGTGTTCATGTCTGGTAAAAACAGGCCACCCCTAACGGGGTCAATACCATACAGAGGTACTTTTCCACAATCAGAAGGCTCCTACGGAGCTACAAAATAGTTGACGGTTGGAAGAAAATCGGATTGAAAATCCTTGACTAAAAATCGGCACGCATTAAAAATGCGCACCAGGTGATTTTCAGTTTTTGGTTGGAAGTTGTCGGTATTCAGTTGTCGGGTGTCAGTATTCGACATTCAATATTCAGAATTCGATATTCGGTGTTCGGTGTTCGCTATTCAACATCCGGTCGGGTTATTCCGTAGGGTATGTCCCGAAATAGTTCTTATAGGCACGTGAGAATCCTGAAGCATATTTGAACCCTGTTTTAAACGCAACTTCGCTTATGGTTAACCTGGAATCGTTTTCCAGTATTTCCTTAGCCTTCAGTAATCGGAATTCCTTAATATATTGGCTGGGCGTAATTCCGGTAATACCAACAAATTTTCTATGGAGATACTGCCTTGTCACCAACAGCTTTTTTGAAAGCACTTCCGTGTTGAAATTTTCGTCATGATAATTGGCTTCAACCAATTTTTTAATTTCCATGATATATTCATTTGTCTTGCTGGCATTCTTAGTTTCTGAATCATCCATCCCAGCTTCTTTATTTGATTGATCAGGTTTTTTTTCCATGTACCCCCCGACGCTTTGATTTGACAAAAGCTCTTGCCTGATCTTTTCTTGCAATATCGAACGGTTTTTGAAAATATTGGATACCCTCAACAATAAAAGCTCTTCATCAAAGGGTTTCGCAATATAAGCATCGGCACCGGTTTGAAACCCTTCAAACTGGTGTTCAACCAGAACCTTTGCCGTCAATAAAACTATTGGTATGTGGTTTGTAGAAGCGTCCGTCTTCAGTTCCCTGCACATTTCAATACCATCAACAAACGGCATCATCACATCGCTAATAATCAGATCGGGTAAATGTTGCCGGGTCTGACCCAAACCTTCTCTGCCATTCAATGCCCGCAAGGTGTTATATCCTTCTTCCCCCAACATTTGTAACAGATAGTGCAACATATCTTCGTTGTCCTCAACAACCAAGATCAATTCATTTTTCTTTGGCTTTTGGGCAACTATTTTTGTTTTCCTTTTCTCTAACGATGTCACCTTTTGTTCATTTTGCAGGAAATCCGTTTTGGTGCTTTCATCAATAATGGCTTTTGACCGGACAGGTATCCGCACTGTAAACACCGTCCCTGTAGGAGAATTATCACTTACATTTACCGTTCCTCCATGCAGTTCTATTAATTCCTTTACATAATTGAGGCCAATTCCACTACTCATTAAACTTCCAAATTCATGCGACCGGAAATAGCGACTAAAAATATGTTGCTTATCCTTTTCAGGAATGCCAAGTCCAGTATCCGATATCCGTATTATAAAAAACTCTTGATATTCGGCATTTTCATTATCGTGGCTGCCAATTGAATATTTTTCTTGCAATAAAACCTCAACGTTGACTATTTCATCCCCAGGGGTATATTTAATGGCATTTGAAACTAAATTCGTGGTTATTTTTTCAATTACATCAGGATCTGCCATTACCTTAAAACTGGCAGGGGATGATGTAAAAACCAGTTGTATGTTTTTGTTTTCTGTTTCTTCTATAAAAGAGGTTGTAACCCTTTTCACCAAATCAACTATCTCAACCGACTCCAAGGCAAGGTTAACATTACCCGTTTCCACCCTTCTGATATCCATCACCTGGTTAACTAGCTTTAATAGTTTTAAAACATTGTTGTAAACCAAGGTTAATTGACCACTTATTTCTGTATTCAAATCTTGCCTCTTCAAAATCCGTTGTAAAGGACCAGAAATTAAGGTTAGCGGTGTTCTAAATTCATGAGACACATTGGTAAAAAACCGCAGCCTTAATAAGTTAACTTCATGGTTTTTTCTTAACTCTGAAACCATACGCTCTTTTTTTATAACCAAATAGCGCATTGACCAATAAATAAACACCAATGCTAAAATAAAACCAATGCTAGCCTGCCACGTCCTCCACCAAGGGGGGGTTATGATCAAAACAATTGAGTCTCCTTTCTCATTCCAAATCCCGTCGTTGTTGCTTGCTTTTACCTTGAAAATATACTTGCCAGGATTAAGGTTGGTATAGGTGGCCACACGATTATTGGCATCCGTATACCTCCAATCGTCATCGAAACCCACCATGGTATAAGCATACCTGTTTTTTTGAGGCAGAACATAGTTTAGGGCAGTAAAACCAAAGGAAAAAACACTTGTTTTATAAGACAGTACCAACGTATCCGTATACGAAATATGTTTTTTCAAAACCGATTCATTGCCTATTGGCACGTTTTTATTGAATATTTTAAAATCGTTGATATAAACCTGGGGAATATTGGGGTTATCCAAAATACTGTCTGGATGGAAATGAAAGAAACCACGGTGTTCACCTCCAATAAAAAAAGCATGGGAAACCGGGTGCTTAAACGGATTCCTAGAATTAAACGAAGCACCGTTATCCTTATCGTAATATTTGTACACCATGCTATCTTTATTTAGTTTTAAAAGATAGGGTGCAGCTACCAACCATAAATTACGTTGTTCATCCTCAAGAATTCCTGTTATTGAAATGGAACTATACTCATTTTCCATATCTACTAGGGTGAAATCATCGTGTTCTTTATCGTATTTATACAAACCCGAATTGGTTCCCATCCAAATCACCCCCTCGTTATCCAAATGTAAATCATAAATAATAAGATGATCTATCACAGAATTAAAATTTTCATCATGCTGTACAAATTTACCCGATTCATATTTCAACTTAATTATACCATTCATGCTTCCCAACCAGATATTTCCATTCGTATCTTCAATTATGTCACGTATTTTAAAGTTGTACCCCCTTTTTTCATATTTTAATTCTTGTAATTGCTGGGTATATTGATTCCATATATTGACGCCTTCTTGCGTACATATCCAAATATTCCCCTGATGATCGAGGTATAGCAAGTAAATATTAATATGATTTAGTTTATCATTATGAGAAAAATGCTTTTTAAAAGTTCCGTCTACAGAATTAAAAATAGAAATCCCTTCGGTTGTTCCAGCCCAAATGGTCTCTGACTTACTGTCTAACAAACAATTTATATTATTGGAAAGCAACGGGCTGTTTTGGGTAGTAATTCTTTCAAATTTCTGCTTATTGGTATAATATCTCAAAATTCCATTGCCAAATGTACTTATCCAAATACTCCCCCCTTTTTCGTAAACAAAGGAGGTGCAATAATCCTGCATCTTTGAGTTGGCAGGTTTTTTATAAAACTTATCAAATTTGTTCCTGTAGGGGGAATATTGGTTAATAGTCCTATTGCCTATCCATAGGGTTTTGTTATCATCCCGGTACAAGCTATAATTTGCACCAATCGCCAAACTACCTTCCTTTTGTGGATCATTTTTATAAACCTTAAATTGGTTGTTCAACAGATCTATCCAATAAACACTTTGAGTTGTGCCAGCCCATAATTCTTTGTCGTCATCGTTATGCAAGGAATGGATGTTTTCATTACCAATTCTCACATTTTTTTCAAAAACATTATTTTTGTGGTTGAATTTCCCGTTTTGAACATCAAATTTGTAAATGCCATTGTTAGTAGCTACCCAAAGGTGATTATCATAAGATAATTCAATCTCGTTTACAGTGTTTTTAGCAGATGAAAATGAAGTGGAATCTATAAGAAAGCGCTTAAACGATGTGGTTTTCTTATTAAAAAACAGTACACCCCCGCCCCAAGTGCCAAGCCATAACCCATCATTGTGGTCTTCTGCTATACTATTTACTTCCAACCCATTGCCATGCAAAGAACTGTCTGGTTGAGGGCAATAATTAACAAATTGTTTTTTTGCTGCCAAAATTTGATAAATTCCGTTTATGGTGCCTAGCCATACCTTGTCTTCACGATCAACAAAAACGCTTCTGGTCAACGAAAATAAATGTGGGTCTTCATATAATTCTTCATGAAAGTTTTCAAATTGATCCTTCTCCCGATCATAAATGCTTACACCATTCCTGGTAGCAAAAAAAAGGTTACCCCTGCTATCCTCGGCAATATCAAAAACATAAGAATCAGCTATAGAATTACTATCATTGGGTGTGTTTTTATAGTGATAAAACCGGTAACCATCAAACTGGTAGGCCCCTTTTTCAGTTCCAAACCACATAAATCCCTTGCTGTCCTTGTAAATTGCCCGAACATAATTGGAAGACCGGGAGAATTCATCATGATGTATAAATTTTAAGTCTGATGGCCATATAGCACTCGGCAACAACCAAATTGCACTTGCAATTATATAAAACTTGTATTTCATATCATTCAATCCATTGAACTTGCAGAAGGTAGTTGTTTTTGCTTCACCCTTTGATCCCCACCATCAATATTCAATTTTGGGATAGTATATAATACTATTTTTTCAGGACGAATTTGAAAACACTAAAATACAATTTATACATACACAAAAAAAAAATCTTGAAAAAAATTCAAGCCTAGTATGTCGGGGGTTTCTATTCCATAATTCCAATCATTGAAGTAAACGGTTGCAGTGTTACTTTTTTGTTTATTAACTTACCATTTATATCATACGCTTCGCGATCTTTGTCAATAATAAAAGTTTTTGGCTGCTTGGTGTCATTAATTAAAATAAATGATTCGTTGCCCCTATCTTCCGGATCTTCCGGGGCAAATTCCCTTGATCCTACATCTTCGTTTTTCTTGTGTTGCCAGCTCTCAAGGGTATATTCATGATATCTTCGCACGCCATCCTTGTACGTTAATTCAAGTAAAGGGTATGTATAATATGGACTGCCATAGAAGTTATTGTTGAACGTGGAAGCGTTTAGTTCTTCCGAAATCCGTGTTTCATTAAAAATACACCGTTGATGCCTTTGCTTGCTGAAAATTATATTATTCTCGGTAACACAATCCTTCAACGTCCCGGGTCGGTAATACTCTGAAAACATAACACCATAAAGATTATCGTACGTGGTATTGTTCCTTATTGTATGGCCAAAGGAATTATCGTTGAGCAAAATACCTGCTTTTGCCTGCAATACCGTATTCCCTTCAATAGTAATATTCTTACATTTGTTGTCGACATATATCCCGATACCAAACAGTCGGTTGTTGGGGGTAGCCTCTTTGCTTCCGACGGGGTTGATTACAATATTGTTTCTAATAACGTTATCATATGTATAATTAAAATGTTGTGCCCAACAATAAATAGCACCTCCATCATTCATGTGTAAGATGGTGTTTTTCACCACATTATTCTCGGCCAGGCTATTTGTGCCATCCAGCCTAATGCCTATATACCCTATACTGTCAATGTAGTTGCCACTAACTACATTATTGCTTGACTGCAACTGTTCACTTGAGAGTTCCTCCCCAACTCTTTTTACTATTTTTGTAATCCATTCTTCTTCCTCCGGCATCAACTTCTCAAGCTCCAATTCCATAAAACGTTGACCTGAAAAGGGTAGATCTTTAATTTTAAGGGCAGCTTCCACTACTTGGGCATTTGCTTTTTCATCTTTTAAAAAACGTATTGTTTGATCTGAGATGTAATAAATGGTTTCGGATTTTAATATGGCAATGGCCACTTCATTATTCACACCGTTAAAACCATACCCAGGCAACAATCCTATATGTGTTAAAATGTTATCTTCTATCAAAAGATGACTAGACTCAAGCGTCGAAATCCCTCTTCCAGGAATGCCTTTAAATGAGTTGTTAGTGAGGGTGTAATTATTGGTCCCCTTATCTATGTAAACACCAAACACCATAGTGTTCGTAATGTCGCAGTTATCGATTTTTATATTTTTAGAGAATGATTTACCGAATACACCGGCAGTATTGAATTTCTCAATACGTAAATTTTCAATCACGACATCGTGAATTTCACTTGCTATGATGATACCGGTATCTATGGTATTCACCTCAATATTTGAAGGCATTTCATTTTGCAAAAGGTATAGTTTGCTTTTGTCTTCATCATAATACCATTCATTGATGGTATCCAGAAACTCATATTTATTATCTAAAATGTAGCCATAGTCCTTTTTGCAGGAATAAATCATCGTATCCGCAAAGAATATTCTATTCCCAATGTTCTTTTTAACTTCCATAGTTTCCGATTGCCAATCAACTGATTTAATTCTAGCAGATGCCCCTGCCAAACTATACTCAATTTTTTCAAACTGATTATCGGTCAAGGATAACTTATCCCCTTCATCTATTTTAAAATACCCTTTGTTTGGCCATCTTGCCAACGTTAGCCTTTCTTCGCCTTTAAACAATGAATAGGGTGTTTTATCTAGTGAATTTGTATATATATTACTGGATTTTTTCTTCCATTCACTTAAATGGACTGATCCGGAAAGAATGGGCTTATCTCCATCTCCATAACTAGAAATTACTATAGGGCTTTCTTTTGTTCCTGAGTTGTTAATTTTGAGAGAACCCACATAAACCCCTCCAGATTCAAACAATATGCTATCACCCGGTTGAAAGTTTGTTTGGTTTACCTTTTCCACGGTCTTCCAAGGAGATGTGGGATATAATCCATCATTACTATCATTACCCTGTGGTGAAACATAATAATTGTTAGACCAAGTTAAAACACTCAATAATAGAAGATTGATTAAAATAACAGTTTTTTTCATACATATTTAGTTAAGCAGGAAATACCCTAATCCTTCTAAATAATATTAGCTTTTGATAGGATTTTCTTTTATTAAATATAATTAATGAACAAATCAAATTGATTCAAATTCATCATATCAGCAGCAAACATACTAAATTTTTATTCCGATAGAACTATAATTAAAAAAAAACCTGCCAGGTTTCTTAAACCTGGCAGGTTTGGTTTGTATTGGCCAAAAGGAGACGCAAAATTTTGCGTCTTTACCCAGAGACGCATGGCCA
>CAYRRV010000076.1:0-7628 GCA_964426725.1 uncultured Bacteroidales bacterium
AACTGAAAACCATACAGGAATTACCGGTAATATTAGTAATATCATATGTATTTAAGAGGGGTCAAGATGCTTCGAAATAATTTCATTACTTGGTGCTTACCGGTTTAACGTATCCATTTTTTTCTTACTTTTAAATAAGATTAGGTTGAAAAATGAAGATAAAAGACACCTAAAAGAAATTCATGAATGATGATCTGATGAAAATTTACCTGGAAGACCGGGAAGAACACATCACTGAGGATGAAGAAGAGGAAATCTTCCGGTAGCAACGGGGGTTTTTTATTTTGAAATGCAACACTCATCGAGGATTGAATACTTAATCACCTTCTATCGTGATAATGGTTATTGCTGTTCTGGTTTACATTTCCGGAAGTGCTTTTAGCAAGATTGACAGGACTCATTTGACAATAAACTTGTGAAAATCATTCATTCATGACAGTAGATTCCAATAAATAATTATTTTTGCACCCGAATTCGTTTTTGAGAATTGGTACGGAATATATTGAACCCTAAAAACTACTGAAAAATAGGAGTATATTTAAGGGCTTGATGCTTAATCTTATTAAGTACTGATGATTATTGGTAAAGATATATCACTTGCAGGAAAGATAATACGCGAAGGAGGATTGGTCGCTTTTCCTACTGAAACAGTGTATGGTCTTGGTGCTGATGTATTTAATTCCAGGGCGGTAGCGAAAATATTCGAGATCAAGGAACGCCCCTCTTTTGACCCTCTAATTGTTCATATCTGTCATCTATCTCAACTTGATACACTCTGTAAAAAGAATGATAAAAGAATTGCAAGTCTGGCAGAGAAATTCTGGCCAGGGCCACTAACAATTGTTGTAGAAAAGAATGAGCTTGTTCCGGATATTGTAACTGCCGGATTGAATACTGTTGGGATTAGAATGCCTTCTCACCCATTTGCCCGGCGTTTAATTAGCGATTCGGGAACCGCGCTAGCTGCACCCAGCGCGAATAAATTTGGTTTGTTGAGCCCAACAGAATCATCGCATGTCATCAAACAATTACCACAAGTTGACTATCTTCTTGATGGCGGGAAATCTTCTATTGGGATTGAATCAACGGTAATAGCATTGAATGATGAGGGATATGAACTCTTGAGACCCGGGGCAATAACTTCAGAGGATTTAAGCAAAATACTTCCCGTGACGGGCTTTCATGATAAAGGCAGGGGGAAATTATCCCCGGGACTGTTAAAATCACACTACAGCCCTGAAAAACCTGTTTTTATCGGACAAAAAGGTATTAAACACGAACAATTAAAACAGGCCGGGTTAATATGTCTGCAACAACCTGCCAATCCCGGCTTATTTAAGAAAGTGGAAGTTTTATCTGCCAGGGGCGATTTGGTCGAGGCTGCTTCAAATCTTTTTAGCGCTTTACATAAAATGGAAAATGCAGATGTTGATTTTATTATTGTTGAAAAAATGCCCGAAACCGGTATTGGTATAGCGATTATGGATAGATTATATAAAGCGGCATACAGGTATCGAAATAATTAGGAAAAATGCTGAAAATATGAGACGAAAGTTAAATTTAATATCATCATTTTTAATAATGCTTTGTTTGGGTAGTATATACGCGTGGAGTGTGTTTGTTCCAGAGTTAATTTCAAGATATGGCTTAACTGTTACTCAAACCCAGTTTATTTTTGGAAGTGTAATCGGCATTTTCCCATTGACCATGATTTGGGCAGCCAGGCTCAATAAAAATTACGGGCCAAGGTTTGTGGCAACATTATCGGGTTTGTTATATTTTACAGGATTTTTGGTAGCCTTTCTCTCAAGAGGAAATTTCTTTATACTCTGGTTAGGTATTGGATTGCTTGGAGGAATGGGAACAGGCATGGGATATCTTGTTTCATTATCGATTCCCGCGAAATGGTACCCTGGCAAAAAAGGATTGGCTACCGGTATAGTAGTTGGCGGGTTTGGTGCCGGGGCAATTATCCTTACCTACTTTTCAGAGTTCCTCCTGATCCGGGATGTTGACGTGTTAAAGATTTTCTTATATGCCGGTTTATTTTACGGGATAATAATTCTCATTTCAGCACAAAATCTCCGAAAACCAGCTATACTCGCGGGTAATTTGATTGATTTCCCTTATAACAAACAACCGGGGTTGATTTTCTTTCAGCTTGGACTGGGAATATTTTCCGGTACTTTCACGGGTTTACTTATTATAGGCAACCTGAAACCAATTGCTCAAATGAGCGATATCCCCGCCCTGTTCATTCCATTTGCAATTTCTTTATTAGCGGCTGCTAATTTCATGGGAAGAATCATTTGGGGGTGGTTAAGTGATATGATTACAAATACATACCTGATACCAACAGCAATTTTGACTCAGGCAATTGCTGCACTCTTGTTAACATATATTCCTCTTACAACTATTGCTTTTATTTTTTTGGTATTCATAATTGGATTTTGTTTTGGGGCAAATTTCGTGCTTTTTGCGAGGGATACCATTCAAAAATACGGGATAGATCATTACGAGAGAATATACCCGTTCGTGTTCCTGGGATACGCTTTAGCTGGCCTGGTTGGTCCATTTTCGGGAGGATGGGCGTATGACCTTACAGGCAGCTACCTGCCCGCCATTATTTTTTCATTCCTGATTTCTCTTGTTGCTTCAACAATATACGTGGTCATTCAAATCAGGTACAATAAGTATTAATACATTGAAATATTTTATGTAGTTGTTTATAAAGCCCGATACTCGCAGTGCTGTTAAGATAAAAAAACATGTCTTAAATTAAGATGTATCGCTTCTACATCAAGGGTATGATTATTGCTTTTTACCCCATGAATTTGAAAATGTTACGCGAATGGATAAAAATGAAATTCAAAAAACAAAGTGGCATTCTCTCGAAAAAGAGGAAGTCATAAAAAAACTGGAGACAGATCCGGAGTCAGGAATTACCAGTGATAAAGCTAATGAAAGATTAAATGAATTCGGAGAAAATATAATTCCCAAAGGTAAAAAAGCCAGTCCATGGAAACGATTTTTCAGGCAATTCAAGAATATACTGATTTATGTTCTGATAGGTGCAGCCATTATAACCGCCTTTATGGAACACTGGATCGATACTGGTGTTATCCTTGGCGTGGTACTGATTAATGCTTTAATCGGATTTATTCAGGAAGGAAAAGCTGAAAAAGCCCTTGAAAGTATCAGTAAGATGCTTTCGCTTGATGCCGTGGTAATCAGGAATGGGAATAAGCAAACAATTGAAGCTTCTCAACTTGTGCCAGGCGACCTTGTTTTACTTAAAGCGGGCGACAAGATACCTGCAGATACGCGTCTCATCCATGCCAAAGATCTCTCTGTCGAAGAATCGCCTCTCACGGGAGAATCAACGACTGTTGAAAAAAATACACGGTTCGTTGAAGGTGATGCAGTTATCAATGATCAGTCATGCATGGCCTTTTCAGGTACCATGGTAACCTACGGAAGTGGTAAAGGAATAGTAGTGGCCACGGGTGCCGATACTGAAATCGGCAAAATTAACAAAATGATTTCTGATGTAGAAGATATTTCAACCCCGTTGTTGCAGCAAATGGAAAAATTCGGTACCAGGCTTTCATATGTTATCCTGGGTGTTACTGCTGTATTTTTTGCATTTGGTTATTTTTTACGCGACATCAACCTCGATGAACTTTTCCTCTCGGCAATAAGCTTAATTGTCGCTGCTATACCTGAAGGGTTGCCAGCAATTGTTACAATAGCTCTTGCCGTGGGGGTACGTAAAATGGCGGATAGAAATGCCATTATCAGGAGATTGCCTTCTGTTGAAACCCTCGGGGCTGTTAATGTTATTTGTTCGGATAAGACAGGAACCCTTACCCGGAACGAAATGACAGCTAAGTCTGTTACTACTGCTGATAGCCATTATGAAATTGAAGGTTCAGGGTATAATCCTGAAGGGAGAATTCTTAAAGATGAAGCTGAAGTAAATCCCGAAGAAGAAAATGTACTCTGGAAATTGCTGCAAACTGTAAGGGTTAGTAACAGTGCCGAAATAAGTAAGGATGAAGAAGGCAACTGGAAACTTACCGGTACCCCTACTGAAGGTGCGTTGCTAAGCCTGAGTTATAAAGCTGGTCTAAAGGATTTTATACCAGAACAAATTGATGATATTCCCTTCGATTCTGAACAAAAATATGCCGCCTCACTGAATAAAGTTGAAGGATTTAAAACAGTTTTTATAACTGGTGCCCCCGACAAGCTTTTGGATATTTGCAGTAAACAACTAACAGTCGATGGAGAAGAAAACCTTAACAAGGAATTTTGGGAAGAAAAAATAGACGAACTGGCTTCAATAGGAAGGCGAATGCTCGGTGCAGCTTTTAAACCAAATGAAAACCACTCGGGTATCAATCACGATACGATAGGTAAAGAAAATGTTTTTCTCGGGCTTGTTGGTATTATCGATCCGCCCCGAAAAGAAGCCGTTGATTCCATTGGAGAGTGTCACGATGCAGGCGTGCAAGTGAAAATGATAACAGGCGATCATGTAGTCACCGCCAAGGCAATAGGCAGAGAGATTGGGATTGGTGATGGTGAAAAAGCCATTACCGGGAAAGAACTTGAAAATTTAAGTGACGAAGAAATGCGAAACATAGCAAAAGATTATGATATATTCGCCAGGACAAGTCCCGAGCATAAACTACGCCTTGTAAAAGCACTTCAGGAAAATGGGAAATTGTGTGCAATGACAGGTGATGGTGTTAATGATGCCCCTGCACTTAAAAAGGCCAATATTGGTATTGCCATGGGCATTAAAGGTACGGAAGTATCAAAGAATGCCTCCGAAATGGTATTGGCCGATGATAATTTTGCATCTATCGTGAATGCCATAGAAGAAGGCAGAACGGTATATGACAATATCAGAAAAGCAATATTATTTATTTTGCCAACAAACGGCGCTGAATCCCTGGTAGTTATGTCGGCTATTTTACTGGGTATTGTCATGCCTATTACACCCGTGCAAATTCTATGGGTTAACATGGTTACCGCGGTTACTCTCGCGTTAGCTATTGCTTTCGAACCCATGGAAGATGATGTTATGGCACGTCCCCCGCGTAAATCCGGAGAATCAATACTCAATAAAATGTTTATCTGGCGAATTATTTTCGTTTCGTTTGTGATTGGAGGATTTACATTGCTTATATACAATATTATATCGGGAAATAATGATCAGGATTACGCGCGTACAGTAGCAGTGAATACACTTGTGGCTGGTCAGCTCTTCTATCTTTTTAATTGCCGTAAAATAAAAAGCCCGGCAATCCAAAAAGGATTTTTTACAAACAGATATATATTTTACGCGGTTGGTGCATTAATACTATTACAGGTTATATTCACTTATGTCCCCTTCATGAACAACCTTTTTTCCACATCTCCCCTTAATACATCTGATTGGCTTTACCCGTTGAGTGCAGGCCTAACTGTTTTTCTTATCGTGGAACTTGAAAAATATATTATACTGAAATTTAAGAAATGAAGTTCTTGTTTGATATAGATGGCAATTTAAGGCTCTCGCAAGATCATAAACATCACCACGAGATTTGATTAGCGACTATGGCTTCCTTAAATCGTACCTGGGAATTTTTCGACATTGAAAATCAAAAGGTATTTTATTCATTAAACTTACATTTCAATATCGGTATATTGTAATTTTTAAACTGAACAGAATTGCTAAACTTGAGTCAAAACTGTTTATTATATATATGGTACAACGAATTAAATGCTTATTGAACTATCCAAAATATTTTGTAACTTAGGCTGTAAATTAAAAAATATCTAAAACAAAGATTTATTGCTCCTGGTAGCTTAGCGGGGTTTTTTTACCTGAGTTGGCGGTAGGAGAGAAGCGAACAGGTGCTTTTCGTCAATTGACGGGTAACCCCGGTATTGAGTTTGTTGAATTTCATAAACGTAGTGCTTTGAGATGCTTACAATATCTTCATCAATTGAGCTATCGCTGAATTTGGCTTGTATTTCCCCGTGGAGGTATAAAGTGCGCAAATGTTTTAAATAAAACTTACCGGAGTCTGAATGAGGGATATGTTCAGTTTATTAAGGAGAATAAATACATAGCACATGAACCATCATGAACATTTCAGGGATCTAATACTGGAAATCTCCCGGGATATTCTCACTTTTTCGGAAACACCCAAGGAGGGTAATCCTAAAATACTTGAAAAATTGCATGAAATTAGTGGGGCAAAAGCGGTTGCCCTGTTCCGGTGTTCAGCGGGAAGTGTACATCCCAAACATGAAAGCCACGAGCTGATTGACATGGTGCCAAAACCAAAGAAAAACCAGCTCGGGCAAGGTTTGTTTGAACGCTTAACAGCTCTGCTACACTCCCAAAAGGAAATCGTGGTAATTTCTGATGAGTTCCATAAAGAATTGTATGATGAGCTGATCAAGAGTGAATTGGGTCATTCCATCCTGCTACCCATGAAAATCGGGAATACCACAATAGGAGGGGTACTGATGTTAGGATTGCCTCACAAACATAAGCTTGAATTCATTATCCCCTACCTGGAAATACTGGGAAACCTGTTTGCCCTTGTATTTCGCTTCTCGGAATTATACATGAACATGGAAGATCAGGTAGCCGAAGGGACTGCCGATTTTAAAGCCAGCGAGGAGAAATTCAGGAAATTTTTTGAAGAAGACCTGACAGGTGATTTTCTGATGAGTGCGGAAGGAATACTTTTAGATTGTAATAGAGCTTTTTTAGAGATATACTGCTTAGCTCAACGCCAATCGACACAAGCGATCTGTCAAAGGGTGTTACTTTCACCGCTTTGGATATCACCAAGCGCAAGCAGGCGGAACAGGCATTGCGCCGTATCGAGTGGATGCTCACTCCCGGCCATTCAGCGGCAGACGACCAAGTCGTCCCGTCATATGGTGACCTGACTACTCTGAACACCGAACGAACGATACTTGATGCTGTCGGCCCGCGAATTCTTGAAAACATAGTTCACGATTATCTCGAAATGCTCGATACCAGCGCTGCTGTATATGAACGAAATGGCGACTATGCATTAGGCATCTTCGCTTCAAGCTGGTGCCGGTTTCTCGATGAAGCATCCCGGGAACTCTGCAAAACTGATGATAACCATGAGGCCTTAAACTGCGGTAAGTGGCACTGCCATGAATCCTGCTGGACAGATGCATCAAAGGTTGCCATGGAAAAAGGAGAAACAACAGACATTGAATGTGCCGGTGGCCTTCGTTTGCATGCCGTACCTATCCGGTCGGGCGAAAGCATTATTGGGGCCATTAATTTTGGTTATGGCGATCCGCCTCGCGACCCTGAATTACTAAGGAAAATTGCCATGAAATACAATGTTCGGGTTGACATTCTTACGCGCCATGCAGAGGCCTATGAATCCCGACCCCCGTACATCATTGATATGGCCAAACGCAGAATAAAAACTTCCGCCCAACTAATCGGGGAAGTTGTTGAACGCAAGCGATACGAAAGTCAACTTTTGCAGCAAAACAAGGACTACGCGGCCTTGAACAAAGAATACCAGACCCTTAACGAGGAACTTAATGAAGGTAACAATCAGTTAAAGGAA
>CAYRRV010000077.1:0-7164 GCA_964426725.1 uncultured Bacteroidales bacterium
TTATTCAATGGCTGCACGTATGCTTCCCGAGAGAGTTTTTTAAGGGTTTCTTTAGAAATGGCAAGATCGTATACTTTTAATTCGTCAACATTTCCTTTAAGATTGTAAAAATTATTATGATGGGCACCTACCATTAAAGGGTATGTTGAAGGTTTTACATTACAATATACACAACTTCCAACCATTTTATTATCAATATATACACTGGTTACATTATCTTTTCTTATTATGGCATAGTGTATCCATTTTTGCATTTCTGGTGTCCCGAATTCTATTATTTTACCATCAGCAAATTTTAAATGATTGTAGTAGAGCAGGAAGCTATTATCTATAGTGCTACCCGAAGTCTTCCATTTCGAAAGTATCATTGCAGGATAACCATCCGGGTCGATAGTATCCATTAAATTCACCCATAGAGAAATGCTAATATCTTCTATTCCTGAAAAATACGTTCCTAATGTATCGCCTAATGAAATATACGCATCGTCTCCGTCAAAGTAAAATGAATTTGAACACATAATTCCCGTGTCAACAATTGCTCCATTAATGGCTGCGGTAGCTTCCAGTTCCAGGCTGTCATTAAATGTCCAACGTGCTAATTTATGGTTTTCCAATTCATACCAGATTACTTTAATTGTATCTTGTACCGTACAATTTTCCAAATCCTCAATCTCTAAACTAAAAGTTGTAGTATCGGCAGTTGCACTGTGAATGTTTATTTGACTTTCATTCGACCCGGTGTTCCAAGAATAATTGAATCCAGCTCTCCTTTCCGGCCCGATAATCAATTCATTTCCTGCTTCCAGAATAATATCCGTGGTATATTGATCATAAAAACCGTTTAGCTTTATGAGATCATTTATCTGTTGGACAGAAAGTGCTTCATTGTATATTCTCACATCGTCTATACCTCCAGTATATTCATAGTGGTTGTTATGCAGATTACCTAACCTTAACGGTTGACTACTTGCATTAAAAACAAACCCGGAGTCCTGAGCTACCATTTGCCCATTAATGTAAATTGATGCGTTACCATTATCAACACTAACCGCAATATGTGACCAAACATTAAGATCAAGGGGATGAAAACTCATTGCCTTATTATTTCCATCAAACCTGAAAAGTCGCAAAATAAAAGCATTGTTTGAACTAGATGATGTGAACCATTTTTGCATCAGGAAACCGGTATACCCGTTATCATCTACTCTGGCCTGCGGATATGCCCACATTGAAATACTAAACGTACCTTTAGTAAATAATGTGTCAAGGATATCTCCAAAGTTTACATAAGAACTGATTCCTGTGAACCATACTGCAGTATCGCAGTTAATTCCCTTATTAAATTTTACGTTTGTCAGGGTACCATGAAATCCGTTACCGGAAACATCTTCTGCATTTTGGTTATCAAAAGTCCAGTGTGCCACCGGTTGTTGCGCATGTGACACGACTAATGTGAAAATAGAAAGGCTGATTATATAAAACTGTTTGATTGCTTTCATTTTTTTAGTTTAAATGGATACAAATATTATTTAATTTCAAGTGTTGGTTTTTTTGCACCGTACCCGTCCACAGCGCCAAACAGCTTCAATGTTTCCAGATGCGGGTACTTATTGGCAAAGAACTGAACATCAATTGTACTGGTAGCTTGCTTGTTTTGCCCGAGTACCTCCCTTATCTGGTTCATTTCAGAATCAGGGTTATATTCTGTCATTATTTCAGCCGCCATGTTTAAAAAATTATCAAGATACGCGGGATCAACGGGCAAACCAGGTTCTTTGCTTATATTCCCGGAAGCGCTTTCGAGGTGGTCAACATCTTCGAATTGATCCGGGGAGAGATACAGTAGTTTTCCATTAGGAAGTTTGGTTGATAAAGCATTTTTCCGGTTGCCCCAAAACAGGTTATTGTCAATTTTAGCTTTATTCACTTTATTCCAATGCCTTATTCCCGGGCCCGAGGAATAAGCTATAAGGTTATGGTGATAATTAAAATTGGCATCTTCGCGGGTTTGGATACCTTCGCCACCGGTTTCATTTACGAAATTGTCACCAAATGTAAACACGATGGTATTATGGTGTACTTCAATATCTTTTGGCGAACCCGGGAGTGCGGCACATTCAATCCCGCTCATGGCACATGCAACAAAAACATTATTTAAAATTTCTATTTTGCCATCGGCCTTGTTGTTTTGCATGATGCCTATTCCTCCTTTACTCATATTCACGAATATATTGTTGGAAATTTTTCGGTCATTTCCCATAATATACACACCCATTCGTTGAGGGGTACCTCCCTGATTGGTAAGTTGCATGTAACCGGAAAGGATACCCTCGGGTTTGTCATTTCCATATTCCTGCTGTTCGCCCATGTCCATCAGGAAACCATCGATAACCACGGGCCCTTCGGCTTTTCTTTCTATTTTAAAAAACTGATGTTCCGTTTTATGAGATTCAGGAGTGGCCTGAATGATAGTGGTATGCCTTGTAATATCTCTGGTCGAAAAATCGTTGGAAAAACTACCGTATAAACTCAACGGCTTATCGATAGCAAAAGCACATACATCAAATGTTCCCGAATACGTGCCGGCAGCAACATATATTTTATCACCGGCTGTTGCTTTATCAATAGCTTTGTCAATGTTTTTCATGGGCGCTTCTTTGGTTCCCTCGTTGCGGTTGTTTCCATGCTCAATGGATACATAAATAATTTTTCCCTGGCTGACAGGTTTTTCTGATGACGCTGGCGTTTCCTTTTTTTCAGATTGAGGTGTACTTGTAGTCTTTTCGTTTTTTTCAATCTTACTTTTTGCTGCATTTTTCAGCTTTCCCAACTGTGCATTAATGCTCGTGGTAACGTTAAAAAAGAAAAATGCACTTAAGCATGTACTAAGAACTAATTTTTTATTCATGATGATTCAGATTTAAATTAACTATGAACTATATTAAGAATATCTTTTAATGAATAATATACTATCTTGTTACTGAATGAATGGCGTATGATACGTGCCACATATCTTATTTATGGAACATTTCTTCTACAATATTAAATGTGACGCTCACTACACAGTTACAAAATCAAAATTAGTCGTCTATGGATATGGTTGCTATGAACATTGTTGCAACATGTGGTAGTATTGTTGAAATGCACTTTACGGGAAAGAAAGCTGAAATTGGCTTGAATAGTCTTTAAGTTGCAGAAATGTAGCATATTACCACTATTCGCCTTGAAGTTGAATTGTTAAAATCAGATATTTTAACAAAAAATGGCCTTTAAGGGATTAAAAAAGATAGCTTTTAATATTAGACTCAAAACTGTTTATGCTATGGAAGGAATTCGGTAGGCGTTGATCCAAACTGTTTCTTAAAGCATTTTGAGAAATAAGAAACATCACTAAATCCCACTTTGAAAGCAATTTCAGAGATTTGTCCGGCTTTACTTTTGATCAGCAAGGCGGCATGTTTCATCCTTATCGAACGGATAAAATCGGTGGTTGACAATCCTGTAATGGCTTTCAACTTACGATGTAGTCCGGAGCGGGAGATTGCTAATTCTGCGCACAGGTCTTCAATGGAGAACCCCGGGTTGTCAATGTTTTGTTTTACTGCCTTATCAGCTTTTTCAAGAAAAAGCGCGTCGGCTGAAGTGGTTGTTATATTGGCAGCGTTGATATCGATGCTCTGCTGGTATTTTGACCTGAGTTTTTCCCTGATTGCTAAAATATTATTTACACGTATTTCCAACTCGGGAAAACTGAAGGGTTTGGTAATGTAATCATCAACCTGCAAGTTCAACCCCTTCATTTTACTTTGATGCGTTGCTTTAGCCGTCAGGAGAATTATGGGTATGTGGCTCGTTTTTTCATCAGATTTAAGCTTTGATGATAACTCGTAACCATCCATTCCGGGCATCATTATATCGGATATAATCAGTGCAGGATTTTCTTTTTTTGCCAGATTGAAGCCTTCTTCACCATTTTCTGCTTCAATTACCCGAAAATTTTCAGAAAGATGCTCATGCAAAAAGTCCCTCAATTTCTCATGATCTTCAATTAGAAGAATAGTCTCAGCTTTTTTTCCAGGAGAGGATTTTGTATTACAGGAATTCTCGTATACGATGGGAGCTTTGAAAGGGGTAAGCGTATTCTCCACGTGATCCTGTTTATTACAGGTTTTATCATCAACAGGCGTTTCTGTCAATGGGAGTGTTACTGTAAAAGCAGTACCCATGCCTTGTTCTGATTGAACTGTGATGGTTCCCTTAAGCAAATTGACAATTTCCCGGGTATATGCTAAGCCAATTCCGGAACCTTTCATTTTATCAGGTACAGAATGATTGGCAACCATATAAAAACGGTCGAAAATATGGGGTAAATATTCCGGGGGTATTCCCTGACCCGTATCGGCCACTTTTAGTTCAATCTTTCCAGTGCCAGCCTTTTTTTTCAAGCTCAGGACAATTTTCCCATCTCGTGTGTTTTTTATCGCGTTCGATAAAAGATTACTCAATATAACATGGAACTTATCTTTGTCATAATAACAAATTATTTCCTGTTCGGGTATGTTTATTTCGATTTGGTTGTTGAACTCGGCAGCTTTCGACTTGAACATTTCAGCAATAAATGCCACATCGGAAACCATCTCCCCAAGTTCGAACTGAATTTCAACCATTCCTTTTTCAATCCGAGCTATATCAAGCAATTGGTTGATTAGTTCGAGCAGAAGCTCCGAATTTTTCAGGATCATCTCCAAAGATTTTCTTGTTCTGGTATCATTGTTCGTGCTCAAAAGTCGTTCTGCAGGGCCCATTATCAAGGTTAATGGAGTTCGTATCTCATGCGAAATATTGGTGAAAAATTTTGATTTTAACTCGTCGAGCTCGCGAAGTTTAACGGTTTGGTTTGACAAAAGAATGTTCTGTTCCTCAATTTTACTTTTCTTCGCTTCTATTTCAGTGTTCATTTCATTAAGCAGCAAGTTGGTTTTCTTTTTCTCGCGGTATCGGTAAAATAAGATTAAAAATAAAGCTGTTAAGGCCAGTAAAAGTGACAATATCATGATGGTCATAGCTCTTTGCCGGCCTATCCTGGCTTGTTGCAATTCGTTTTGCTGGTTCAATAAAACTATTTCGTTTTCTTTTCGCTCCGTATCAAATTTTACCAGTTGTTCCACCAAATAGTATTCCCGTTTATTAAAGGCAATTGAGTCTTTAATGTCTTGGTTTTCTTTTAGGTATTCAATGCTCTTCTCAAGATTTCCTGTTTTTTGATGAACTTCCGCGAGAATCAACAAGCCATCGCTCAACAACATGTTATATTTGTGCTCCCGTGCTAATGTCATCGACTCAGTCAAATATGCGATAGCCTCGCTATATTTATCCTGCCTGATCAGGTTTTTACCAATACCTAACAATACATGGGCCAGACCCTGTTCATTTCCAAGTTCCGATAATATCCTGTATGATTTATTGTAGTGTTGTATGCTCTTTGTAAGCATGTTGTTATGAAGAAATACATCGCCATATTTTAAATAGGTGTTTCCCATTCCTAATTTACTATCGATTGCCCCAAAACACGAATCTGCCAACTGGACATAATATAAACTTGAATCGGACATATCTTGCTCTAAAAATAGCGAGCTTAATGTAAGAGCTGAAAAACCCAAACCCTGAAGATTGCCGATTTGCCTTTCAATTTCAATTCCCTGCCTGGTATACATGAAAGCCTTTTCAAAATCACCCAGTTCAAAATAGATACCCGCGATATTATCAATATTTACTGCAATAAATCTTTGATTATCGCGCTGCTTATTAAGCTCCAGGGCACGAAGAAAGTATTCCAGCGCTTTACCCGTGTAGCCCAGTTCTTTATAAATGGTGGCTGCATCATTTAAACAAATCGCGGCTTCGGAATAATTACCCAATGAATCACTTATAGTTAGGGCCTTCTCGTAATGGTCGACCGATTTTTTGAAATCGCCCAGGGTATAATAGGCTGTACCCAGGTTTGAAAGCAATCCGGACACCAATGCTGTAAAATTATTTTCCCTGGCTATATTTAGCGCGTCTGAATAATAAATGATGGCCAAGGGCAGGTTACCCTGGTACCAACTCAGATTTCCATATACACGAGTAATTGTAATCCTTCCTTGTGTATCATTCAGTGAATCGGCAATTTTCAATCCTTTTTCTAAAAATAATTCTGCACTATCAAGTTCATTAATAAATATGTAAGAAATACCTAAATCACGGTAAGCATTGGTTAAATGTTTCCGGTTTGCTCCATTTTTTACCAATTGAACTACCGTTAGAGGATACTGTATGCTTTTTCGGGGGTAATTGTTGTAGGTGGCCGAGTGTAAATCGGTTAACAGTTGAATTTTTTTATCGATATCGGTTTCAATCCGCAATCGGCTTTCCAAGCTATCGATCCTGGTAGATGCACTAATTTTTACAAAAAGGAAACTGAGCAGCAGAATAATGATATATCTCATTGGTATTAAATGATATATAATGAAAGAAAGGCTCCTCATTTTTTGTAGCCTTACAGTTATTTCCATATCGCCAATTTCTTAAAACCAGAATTATCAATTTTGCATTGTAAGATATAACATTGGAAGCAAACATCAAAAATAAAACCACGCACGGGTTTAATTGGTGTTGAGTTTTTTGATCCATTCAGGCTATCGTTTTGCTTAAGAGCTTTATTTTAACGAGTTACAAAACCCGTGGTCTTCAGGGTTTCAGTCAAATGTAACATTTCGTTGTCGTAACAACTTCCGCGGTGTTACTCATCCAAATTCTCTTCCTGAGGCGTGGATGCCCTGGCAATTGTTCAGAACCTTCAAGACAGAATCGTGCAGGAAACAACTTATCCATTGAGAAACAAAAAAATATATGGCAAAACAGATTAGAAGACATTTTAAAGACCCTTGAATAGAGTCGTACGAATTTTTTAGGTAGTATACTTAACAGTTGGGATTTTTCTGGTTTTGGTATCCTTATTCCTGCTATTGTATTACAAAGACAAGTTGTTCAGTTACCTGAAAAGCATCAAGGGGTAGTTTGCAGGTCTCACCTGTACAATATCTGCGGAGGGCCAAACCTCCATCTTGTTTACAAAGAATGGGGCGTGGCAGGCATCAAACTCGATTTTGTAAATAGCGACAA
>CAYRRV010000078.1:0-6816 GCA_964426725.1 uncultured Bacteroidales bacterium
GGTGCTTCAATTTCTCCCTGAATTAACCCTGCTTCTTTCAATTCTTTTAAATGTTGCGAGAGGGTAGACTTTGCAATGGGAAGATCTTCTGTTAAATCACCACTGTAACAACAACTTTGTTTGGAAAGTATTTCCAGCACGTACATCCGTATAGGATGGCCCATGGCCTTAGCATAGCGAGCTATTTTCATTTGTTCTTCCGTCATTATTTCTAATTTTTAGTTTGATTGTTCGTTAATTACCGAACAAAAGTAGTGAATTTTCTTCAAACTCAATTACGTAATCGCGCAATCACGCTATTACTCAATAACGACTAAAATATTTAACTATTGAAAAATAATAAAGCATTGTCATGCCTGTTTATACAAGGGTTTTTGTAAGTAAATACCTAAAAAGAAGAATAAAACTGGATCCTGATAATGCTTATCAAATAGTAAAGAAGATTCCGCTAGGTGAAATAATTGCAGGATCCCAAAAAGAACAGCAGTTTTTAAAAAACCTCTTTTCAAAATAAAATATTCAAATAAAAATAATATATTCGCGTATTAGGTAACACTAAATATAAAATAGTAACACGAAAATCAGTGAATTGTTTTAGCAAATCAGCGCAACAGAACTTCTTGAAATTCTTGGCAGTTAGAACACATTCATCTTTATTTTACAATTATCAATGTATGAAAAATATTACTTATAACTAATTATATTATAGAAGTATTGATTTTTTTTAACCCTAAAGTAACACGAATACATATATTGTAATACTATTTAAACATGAAACCTTTAACAATGTTAATAGCCGCCATGACAGGTTTGCTGACAATAAACAGCATGGCACAGGAAACAACAAAAGATACTATAAAAACCATCGCCCTGGATGAGATATCCGTCAACGCCTCGCGATCGCGTTTACAAAAGGAAGATGTTCCCCAGAGTGTATCTGTAATAATGGCGAAAGAGATAGAGGTCTCGCCTTATAACAATATAGAAGATATCATAAGGAGTATCCCCGGGGTTTATAATTTTCGCCATTCCGGTCTGCATACCAATGGAATTGTCAGCCCGATTGATATGAGAGGCGTGGGAAAAAACAGGGTGCTTATCCTCGTTGACGGGGTGCCCCAAAACGATAATTTTAATAATTCAATTGCCTGGGTTGCCTGGGGGCATATACCAAAAGAAGCCATAGATAGAATTGAAATATTGCGCGGCCCCTCTTCAACCCTGTATGGATCTGAGGGACTTGGCGGGGTCATCAATATTATTACTAAAAAACCCGATAAAAAACGCACAACAAGTCTACAGGCAAAGGCCGGAAATGCCTCAACTCTCGGCGGGAATGCTTTTTACAGCCAGAAGATAAATAATGTTGGTGTCTTGGTAAGCGGAGGGTATGAAGATACCGATGGTTTTTATATGGTTGAAGACCCCGAGGATTATGAAATAAAGCGCTGGCGCAAAAAAGGACAGGTGTTTGGAAAACTATCTTATGATTTTAACAGCAGATCAAAACTTGAACTTACAGCGTTGTATTTCAACCAGGATGCCGGACAGGGAAGGGAGTTTTTCAGGCAGGAACTCATGCTCAACCAATACACGCTAAATTATTCCCAACTATTTAATTCGTTTCGGTTTAGCGGCACTGCTTACATGAACCGGTCTGATAAAACCGCTTACCAGGACAATGCTGCTGATAATTACACATCATTAAACCGTGAAGAAAACTTTAAAAACATGTACAGCACGGGAATGGATGCAGGAGTGACTTTCTACAAATGGGAAGTAATGGACATTACTATAGGTACGGCATATAAATACATTAATTTTGATTACGATGTGGATTACACTGGAAACGAGCGTGATGCCGGGGCCCTGGGCCAACAACAGCATGTATCCCCGTTTTTATTTTCAGATATAAAGCTTTTAGATAATAGCCTCTTCTTTAACCTGGGACTCAGGTACGATCATATTCAAACTTCGAATGCAAGGATATGGGATACCCAGGCCAGCGCGGGAAAACCTGCTTACGACAGTGCATATAACGCTACGGAAGCCGGGAGTTTTTCACCGAAATTCGGGATTAGCTGGCATCCCGCGTCAAAAACCACAATTCGCGCCTCAGCCGGGAAAGGTTTTCGGATGCCGAGTCTCTTTGAACTTTACAAGGTACACGTCCGCGGTGGGGGCACCTACTATCGCGAAGCGAATCCTTCCCTGAAACCTGAAAATATAAAATCATTGGATATTGGGGCAGAACAGAAACTTTCAAGTAATCTCATGGCGAAAATTTCATTTTACCAGTCGCTGGCAACTGATTACATTGGCGACAGGTTAATTGATTCTGCAAAATTTTCAGGGGGAACAAAAACCCGCTATGAATATGAACTCGATAATATCAGCGAAGTGAAAATTCACGGGTTGGAATTTGAAACGAGATGGAACCCGTTAAAACACACTTCTTTTAATGCCAATTACACGTACAATATTTCAGAAATCGTTAAAGACTTGGAAAATAAATCGTTAGAAGGTAATTATTTACCAAACAATCCAAGGCACAGCGGCCATATCATTACAAATTACCTGAATCCGAAATTAATCAATGCATCCCTGGGAGTCAATTTATTTGCAAAAATTTTCTACGACAATGAAAATACTCTGGAAAAAGACCGCTATTATACCATAGACTTGTCGCTTTCACGAAAATTCATGGAACTGATGACGATTTACATGAATGCCGAAAATATTTTAAATAACCAATACCCGGTATTTTTATCTCGCTCAAAGAGCAATACTATAGCACCCGGGATAGTTATTACAGGAGGTATTAAAATTGAATTATAAAAAAGTTGTAAGATAATATTCCATTTAATTGGAAATATTTTATGAAAAAAAATTATAAACGATGAAAATTTGTATCTGCGGGAAAGGTGGTTGCGGGAAAAGCACCGTGGTAAGCTTGTTGGCCAATAGTTTTAAACGACTGGGAAAAAAAGTGCACGTGCTTGATTCAGATGAATCGAACAATAATTTATACTGGATGTTGGGTTTTAAAAATCCCCCAAAGTATTTGATGGATTTTGCCGGCGGTAAAAAAATGGTAAGACAAAAAATGCGTGCCGGTATTTCGAATGGAGAACAAGAGGCTAAAATGTCTACATGGGATCAAGGTATAGCCGATTTCGACCAAATCCCGCGAGAATTTATTTGTTCAGGTGATAACATCAACTTGGTGGTTACCGGTAAAATTCACCATGCCCTTGAAGGTTGCGCGTGCGCGATGGGAAGTGTAACCAGGCAATTTGTAAAAAACATAGTCTTGAAGAGTAATGAAATATTACTGGTGGATACCGAGGCCGGTGTTGAGCATTTCGGAAGGGGTGTTGAAGCCGGTGCCGATTACGTGATAGGTATTACCGAACCCTCGATGGAATCGATTTCATTGGCAAAAACCATTCAGGACATGACCCTTCGTTCCGGCACGGTATTTAAAGGGGTAATAATAAACAAGTACATTTCATTGGCGCAACAGGCATCGGTTGAAAAACGGCTCGCAAGTGAAGGTATTCCCGTTCTCGGAAATCTTGAATTTTCGCCTGTTTTACAAAATGCCTGTCTCGAGGGAGAATCTGTTGCAAACCTTAATGACGTGCACGAGATTGACCAGGTTGCCAAAAAATTATTAAATGAAGTAAATCCATTGACGCGTCACATTTAATATTGCAGAAGAAATGTCCCATTATTAAGAGCATGTGCAAATCAACAGCCGGTTTTTCATTAACAAGACGCTAATTCATGGCGATAAAAGCAATTCATAAGAAAGAATCACATAGGCAACGACTTTGTTTACACTACTTTATTGGCTGTACTCTATTCATTGCCATAGGCTTTTCGTGCAGTCAAAGTTCCTCAACAAAACGAAACACAGCAACCCAGGTAGCAGCCGACAGTGTACTCAACAACACGCGTGAAATAACCGACGCGAGTGGCAGAAAAGTAGTTATCCCTGAAAAAGTCAGAAAAGTAATATGCTCAGGTTCTGGCTGTTTACGTTTATTGACTTACCTGGGCGCGCACGACTATATTGTTGCTGTTGACGGCATCGAAGTAAAAGGTTCGCCCATTGACGCTCGACCTTACGCGATTGCCAACCCCCGGTTTAAAACTTATCCTATATTTGGAGAATTCAGGGGATACGACAACCCCGAACTTATAGCCGGTTTAACCCCCCGACCGGAGATAATTTTCAAAATGATGCCCGGCGGGGGCATAAACCCGGATATGCTGAACAAAAAAACCGGCATTCCTGTTGTTTCCCTGGTATATGGAAACCTGACATACAACCGTCATCAATTTAACCAGTCTATACGTATCATGGGGGATGTAACCGGTAAAAAACAACGTGTTGAAGAAGTTATAGCGTTTATCGATAGTACTATCAATGATTTATATGCCCGCGGCTCAAGGAATTCATCCTTAACCTGCTATATTGGCGGAATTGGACAAAGTGGCCCTCATGGCATACAATCTACAGATCCGTCCTTTGCACCTTTTGCATTCCTTGGCCTGAAAAACGCGGCTTCACGGGGAAAAGATACCGAACCGGTATCCCATCTCAATATTGCAAAAGAACAGATTATTGCCTGGGATCCTGATATAATCTTCATCGATATATCAACACTGAGGCTGGGAGCAGATATTAATGCACTGACACAGTTACGCGAAGACCCTTCTTTCAGACATTTGAAGGCGCTAAAAAACCAACAGGTATACGGGCTGTTCCCGAACAATTCATATAATCAAAATTTCGAGGTTATTCTCGCCAATGCATATTATATCGGCAAAATTGTTTTTCCAGAAACTTTTTCAGATATTAACCCCATGGAAAAAGCCGAAGAAATATCTTTGTTTCTTAATGGCGGACCCTCTTTTGCCAAATTGAACGAGATGTTTGGTAACACCGGGTTTACACGATTATCATTGCAATGATATTAAAACAAAACAGGTTGAAATATAAAATAGTCCCGTTTCCTGAATACAGGAAATATATTTACAGGAAACGCTGGTTCATTGCAATATTGATTTCAATTTGCCTGGTCTCATTTTTATTTTCTGTTTCCATGGGTGCTGTCACCATACCTTACAAAGAAGTTTTAAAAACCCTAATGGGATTGAAAAGCTCACAAGATTTTCATAATATAATCACGAATATACGTCTGCCCAATGCTTTGGCTGCACTGATAGCAGGAAGCGGGCTTGCCATCTCTGGCGCTGTCATGCAATCTGTTTTGCGTAATCCGCTTGGTTCACCTTTCACTTTGGGCATCTCGCAGGCCGGTGCTTTTGGTGCGGCTATTGCCATAATTTTAGCCGGTACCGGGGTAATGCAATCCACCCAGGTGGGAGCTGTAACAGTTATTAATCCTTTCCTTACGATTGGTTTTGCATTTTTCACGTGTATGCTTTCTGCATTAATTATAGTTCTTATTGCAAAGTTATACAGTACAAGCCCTGAGGTAATGGTATTATGCGGTGTTGCCCTGGGAGCCGTGTTCTCAGCCGGCACCATGTTCCTTCAATATTTTGCCGATGATGTTCAACTGGCCGCTATTGTATTTTGGTCGTTTGGCGATGTAGGCCGTGCCGGATGGCCCGAGGTAATGATCATGACTATTGTGATTGTGCCTGGCACCCTGTTTTTTATTCTGAACCGCTGGAATTACAATGCCATGGAATCGGGTGATGAAACGGCCAGGGGATTAGGTGTGCGGGTCGAACAGGTACGCGTTCTTGGAATGATTGTTGCTTCGCTTATCACTGCTGTTATCGTTTCCTTTCTTGGTATCATAGCATTTGTTGGCCTAATAAGCCCGCACATGGTAAGGCGGTTCGTGGGTGATGACTATCGTTTTGTTATTCCGGCCAGTTGCTTGTCGGGTGCAGCCTTGTTACTGGTTTCGGATATTGCCGCGAGACTGATGCTTAAACCTCACGTGCTCCCGGTGGCTGTTCTTACATCGTTCATCGGGGCACCGTTGTTCTTGTATCTTCTTTTGAGTAAAAGAATCAAATAATGCTGAATGTAAAAAACATATCAGTCTCCTACCGCAAGGGTGAGCTAATCCTTGAAAACTTGTCTTTTAAAGCCGGTAAAGGCGATATAGTTGTCTTGTTAGGCCCCAATGGTGCCGGAAAAACAACGCTATTGAGAAGCATCAATGCTATACTGAAACCAGATGATGGCGTTGTAGAGGTTGAAAACCGGGATGTATTAAAAATGACTACCGGCGGGATCGCGAAAATAATGGCTTACGTGGCACAACGTAACAATGCCGGCAACTTGAGTGTTTTTGATGCCGTGTTGCTTGGAAGAAAACCACATGTGGCCCTAAAAACAAGCCCGGCCGATTTTGCCAAAGTAAGCCGGGTTTTACAACAACTCGGGCTTGAAAACCTGAACATGCGACGAATCAATCAATTGAGTGGAGGCGAACTACAAAAAGTATGTATTGCAAGGGCCTTCGTGCAGGAACCGCAGATTTTCCTCCTTGATGAACCTACCAGCAACCTTGATCTAAAAAACCAGGTTGAAATTCTTCATATCATTCAGGATATCGTTAAGAAAAACTCACTAACTGCAGTAATAACAATGCATAGCTTGAACCTTGCCTTCCGTTTTGCTGATAAAATTGTTTTGTTAAATAAAGGACATATTGTTGCACGAGGACCAGTAGAAAGCATCACCCCGGAAATGCTGTCTAAAGTTTATGGAATAAGGATAGAAATGATTCGTCACAAGGATAATATCGTGGTTATTCCTGT
>CAYRRV010000079.1:0-5874 GCA_964426725.1 uncultured Bacteroidales bacterium
AAAAATTAATTCCCCCTGGGAATAACCATTTTATACATTTATTTATGAGAAGAACTTGTAATTCTTTTCATTCTCATTCAATTTTTAAGTTAATATTATAAAAACCTGCTCATCTTGCCCATGCAGGCATTTCTCCCGGGTGAATATTAAAAATACCATTTCCAATTAACCAGGTATAAATAATAATAATCGTTACTCCCAGAAAATTTAGCAGGAACCCGGTTCTTGCCATGGATGGAATTGATACACGCTGTGTACCGAAAACTATAGCGTTAGAAGGAGTAGCAGTTGGTAGCATGAATGCCAAAGATGAAGCCAGGGTAACCGGGATCATGAAGAAAAGGGGGTTATTCCCACTTCCAACCGCCAATGCCGCGTAGGCTGGTAATAACATCTGAGTAGATGCAACATTTGATGTTAATTCTGTTAAAAGCGACATGGCTGCTACTATCACGATAAGTATTAAATATGGATTGACTCCATCAGTCCACATCATTGTTTCACCAAACCAAACTGCAAGACCGGAAGTTTCGAATCCCAGCGCCAGAGCAAATCCTCCACCAAATAATAAGACAATGTTCCAGGGTAGTTTTTTCGCTGTCTTCCAATCCATGATTCTTTTTCCGTTTTCCCTTGCAGGCAATATAAATAATAACACGCCAATGGCTACCGCGGCTGTTCCGTCATTGATCCATTCCGGATTACCGAATAATCCTGCCCACCCTGGGATTACAAATTTTCCGGTTTCAATATCAGACCTTGAAATCCATAACAGGGCCAGTAATAAGAACATTACAAGTACTGTTTTCTCTTCCATGCCCATTTTTCCAAGCTTTTGATATTGTTCCCTGAAGGTATCGCGCCCGAGCACGGGCCATTTCTTTTTGGGCTTGTACATGAAATAGATCAAAATCCATGTCGCGGCAAACATGGTAATTGTGATAGGCATCGCGAATACCATCCATTGAGCAAATGAGATATCGGGCGAATCGGGAAAGATAAGCTGTATAATTCTTGGACAAATAAGGTTCGTTGGGGTACCAACCAGTGTAGCAAGTCCACCAATACTGGAGCTATATGCAAGCCCAAGGAACAAGCCCGTGGAATAACCTGTCACGTTTCCTTTACCAATACTGTCTTCAAGTTTCAATACAACTGATAGCACGATAGGAATCATCATCATCGTGGTGGCCGTGTTTGAAATCCACATCGAAAGAAATGAGGTAGCAAGCATAAATCCTAACAGAATTCGTCCGGGACTTACCCCTATAGCAATAAGGATTTTCAGGGCAATTCGTTTATGTAAACCCCATTTTTCCATGGCAAGAGCCATCATAAAACCTCCCAGGAAAAGGAATATGATATGATTGAAATAGGCCGTTGATACATCCTTGCCATCCATGATCCCGAATACAGGAAACAATACCACTGGTACCAAAGCTGTCACTGCAAGCGGGATAGCTTCAGAAACCCACCAGATCGCCATTAGAGCTGTTACAGCGAGAGTAAACTTAACCTCCGGGTTTCCCGGGGCAGGGTTCGTAAATAAAATGATGATAATACAAATAAAGATACCTAAGTATAAACCAAACCCTTTCCTGCTTAATAAAAAGTCTTTCTTGAACATTTCTTTCCATTTTTCAATATCGTGCCAACTTCTAAAAAATTTTATTCTTTAACAAATACTCCTGCCTTCCTTCTACCGGTAATATTATTTAAAACATTAACAAAATAGAATCCCTTTTCCAAGTCCAAAATACTCATGGTGAATAACTTTCCAGATACTTCCCGGACTGATAGCAGATGACCTGAAATATCAGAAATAGCTATCGTGTTCAGGCCTTCCGGCAATCCTTTAAATGTAATATATTCACTCGCCGGATTGGGGAACACCTCAATCATTCGACCTGTACTTTCGTACTGCCCGCTGCTGGTTTCCTGTTCAGGTATTCCTGTAGCGAGAATTTCAAATTGATTGATCCCGAATGGTATTTTGACAGTAATAGCATTTAAATCATCCTGTACGATCTCCATCTCAGAACCATTTAGTAACACTCCGTAAATACCAGGATAGTAAAAAGTAACATCCCCGTAATCTGACTGTATCTTTCCGCTTTTGTTTTCCATAAATACTTGTACCGGGTTCTCGCAAAAAAAGCCCTTACTATATACACCATCACCCTGCATGTATGATGTAATGTCTATTCCAGACAAAAATTGAACTGAGTCATGAATGGTGCGCTGAAATAAGTATTTCCCGTTAAATTTACCAACCTTAGCGGGAGCATTAACACCGGGGACCGATTGAATATGAAAATCTGTAATTCGTTCATTGATTTCAATTTCGGCACCAGAATAATCATTCCCTTTTACAGGTTTGATTCCCGGCATTTTGTGCATCGTATCGGAAGGGAATGTCAACGTGAGTATGTTTTTGTTCCCTGTTTCGTCAGTTTCATAGGTTGATTTTAATACTTTGGTAAGTATGCTGTTACTTTTATCGGCTTGAACACCATCAATCAAATCGACATTTTTAGGCGGGGTAGCCAGAAAAATGCTGACCCCGGCACCATGTTCAGTCCAGCGTTTTACGTTCCATGTATAAAATTGATTTTCAGTCAGGGTAGTAACATCTGCTGAACGTGGATGCAGCAATACCTGGGTTTCGTGGGAGGGGTCAAATGCTTTCACCTCGTCAAAAAGTACCCAGTAACCGGGAGTTTCATCACCCGGGTAAATCATTTGTAAGGTACGTTGATGTTCCCCGTTTAACAAAGCCGGGCCAGTTTCTCCCGTGGCAAAGGCCATCGTATTGTCAATAATAAATCCATTTTTTATACCACCCCCCTTTTTTGAATTATGGTCCTGGTTATCAATCAACACGGTATTGGATGATTTCGCCCGGTCATGAATGTAAGGCCATGAAAAACCAAGTGCGCCATTACCCCAGTTGCTATAACCGGAATTTACAACCAGGTCCTCACCATAAGCAGAAAGATGAAGTGAGTTGACTTCTTTATGTGCATGATCAGTATAACTTTCAGGGTTCCACAGCACCCCTGATACATGCTCTTCATTGGATGGATTATGCACGAACCAGGCTCCCCCGTCAGGATAAATTTTACTAAAATCCGGTCGTGCCGGAGAGGTGAGTGAATCAACCGCGAGGTAACATAACAATCTTCCTTCCGGGGTTTTGCCCTGCACGTGCCAGGCTGCATATTGTGCCGCGAGAGGCGAAAACCTGTTTACCCTCCAGGTGCCTGGGCTTTCTTCCAGTCGGGTGCGTATGGAGGTTCCCAATTTAGCATCCCCAAAAATGTAAATACTGCCGTAGGTATTAAAATTATGGGCAAACAGCCATTCATGAAAATCCTGAAAAAGTGGATCACCGTAATAATTATCCTCACCTGTAAATTCGAGTACATCCATGAACATGAATTTTTGCTCACGCTCATCCTTCAAAAACCTTGATGTGGAATAGCCAGTGCCCCCGGTGAAAATACCGCTACCGGTGAGGTGAAGTTCCAATTCACGACGATATTCTCGTTTGAATTTGTTAAAATTCTCACTATCGCCCATATACAGGTAGTAAATACCCAGGGAACTGTAATAACTCTCTTTCCAGGCCGTATTTCGTTGGTTTTCCAAAAAGTTAAAGTATAAGCTTTCTATAGAATCCCTGTCGGCAACCGGTATATAATTATAAAGTACATCAAGTGTAATGATTGCATTAAATGCCGCACAGGCCAGAGGGACGTTTGAGTCCCAGTATTTCGGCGGATCTCCCCTGGAGTCCATAACATCGTTAAAACGGTACAACATGGAAACAATTTTGTCCTGATATATTTCCTGGCTGTCCGGCTCCAGTATCCAAAGTAATGTACCTGCGCTTATAATATCACGGATGAGAATAGCTTTATCATCCACTTTTTCCAAGCTTGAATCATACTCGAACGAGAAAATTTTCCTGGCATCTTCTTTCATATCTTTCCAGGGACTGTAATTGGCCTTTTCCCTGAGATCAGCGTACATATCCTCATTCACTATCAAGAAAGGATGCCTGTCATCAATAACCCTGCACTCATCATATTGCAAGGAATCCGAATCGTGAATTATTTGCAATGTTGGTGGGTAATCCGGGGCCTTTTCCCTGGTATGAAAGAAATACTCGACATCAACCACGGCAGGATGCTGAACTGCAAAACTGAACACCTTTTTTCCCGATTGAATTGAATCGATAAGAACCTGAGTAACGTCAATCGAATAAATATTGTATTTCCCTTCATCATTGACATTGATTGTTCCCATTTTTTCATAGATCGAAGGCTTGTTATTCCAATGAAGTGTTGATTCATCCCAGTCTGAACCTGCCAGGTAAACATCAATATCCTGGTTGTTTTGGTGATCACAAGTGCCTAATAACCAGATTTGAGCAAGGGAAATGGACCCCAGAGGTTGAGATGTTAGATCAAACTTAAAATAACTGATCACGGTATCGTTTGAAGAACTGATAACCCCTGCGTACATTGTATCAACATCACTCATAACTGTTTCGGGTTGCCGCGAATCAACATAACCATCGGCAGAGGCGACAAATGTGGATAAATTGTTTTCGATACCGGCCTCAGCATGCATGTATAAATCCAGGTCCATTTCGTTTCGATAATTGCAGGCAACCACCTGATCATCTTCAATCTTTGAATTTCCCCAGGTAGGTTGCCCTCCCCGGTAAGCCCAGTCACGGTTAATGTAACAAAAGGCCTTGATAACCGGGTTTTCACGGATGGTTTCAAAAAACACCCTGTACCAGTCATCCCAGCTTTTCTGTCCTTCTCCTACCCCGGTTTCTGTTGGAGTAGCTTCGCCTATCATTACAGGTTTTTGATGAGCAACGGCAGAATCCATAAAAGCTGCCGTGGTGTTATTTGTAATAAAATTGGTTTGAAACAGATCAATCGACCACCAGTCGACATATTCATCACCTGGATAGTAGGTCATTATTTTAGACATATTATCTACAGGATGCACACACCAAACCGTTGCAATGCTATCAGAAACGGAACGAAAAATATCCGTCACATGGCGAAATGCATCCCGGTAAGAAACTGAAGTGTAATTGTTCCAAAATCCGTTTGCCTCATATCCAATTCGAACGAAAACCACCCTGTTGAGACTGTCGAGATGTTTGGCAAGGGCAATTAATCCTTCATCATGAATTCCATTGGCTACATCAGCCTCGTAGCCATTACCCCCGCGGGTCATGGATAATCCAAGTTGTAAGCCAACATCTTCCGGGTAATGGTTGAGTATGTTTTTATACATGTCAATCTCTTCTTTCACTTCTCCCGGTGTATCGTTTGCCCCCGTGTATTCCATGTAAAGCATGGGATGACGGGATGGCCCCATTACTTCTGTATAACCGGCAAACGCGAATTCATCCGATTGTCCGGCACCGTGAAGTACCATGTCTGCCGGTTCAAATTTGGCATTAAAATTTATCCTTTCCTGAAATTGTCCGGATGCTTGTATCCAAATCATTCCACCGATTAACAAAAACAAGAAAATTTTTTTCATCATTATTTAATTTTAAATATTTTATACATTTTGGAATGATTGCCAACAGTAATCTTAAAAATATACATCCCATCAACAAGGTTCCCTCCCGTTAAATCAGAAGCAGTCCAATCAAACTGGTAATTTCCTTTGTCTAATTCCTGGTTAATTAACGTTGATATATGATTACCCGTCACGTTAAAAACAGAGACTAAAACAGGACTTCTTTCATTAACAGATAATGATAAGTAGATGTGATCAACAAACGGATTCGGGTAAATACTAACAGGAATTTTTTCATTTCGTGCAATACGGACA
>CAYRRV010000080.1:0-5295 GCA_964426725.1 uncultured Bacteroidales bacterium
ATGTCGGACAGGATGGACGGTTTTCATAATTGTAGATGACCTGATACATACAGGCATTGATATCCTGAACCCTGTTTAACCTGAATGCATGAATTTTAATGAAATCCATGATGAATTTGATACGTTTTATGGATTATCTTCTATAACAAATGATTCAAATTCAGAAGTATAATATACTAATAAATGGATTTAACTTTTATTATTCGAAATAAACGCATTTAATAATAAAAATTGCTTGAATATTAATAGTTCTACTTTACTACTTCAAATATCTTCCCATTTATCTACTTTTCGATAATACCTGTCAATATCTCGCTGTCTTTTTAAATGCCTGATATTCATCTGTTCCATCCATTTTTTATATTGTTCTTCTGTTCCAAACATTTTAACTATTATCAGTATCCTTGCATCTCTGAGGCTCATCAAAGGGAACTCTGTTTCATATTCGATTTATTGTTTTAATAAAATGAGCGATGCCAACATAACCAATGATTGGTGATGTTGCCATCCAATCCATTTCCTGACTTGATAGTCCGACAACCCCGGCATATTGCTTAGCAACTGTAACCGATTCGTCATTTTTTTTTCGATTGATTCTGGTTCATTTTTAAATTCAATCGATATGATTATTATTATGACAATTATTTTACATGAAAACTTTTCTCAGCCCATTTCTCAGCACCTAAAGAAATACATCTTTCAATAGGGGGGCATGAACCTATAAATAATTTAAAGTATCCCGATTCAATAAACCCGTTTCCATCATCATCATAAATCTCCATCATCTTAGGTGAAATGGTGAAATGTACTTGTTTTTCTTCCCCCGGCTTAAGACTAATTCTCTGAAAATCTTTCAAAGAACAAAGCGGTACACGAACAGAAGCTTCCAGGTCTTTTATGAAAAGCTGAATTACCTCTTCTGCTTCTATTTTACCTCTGTTTTTTACCACAATACTGGCATGTATTGTTTCACCCGAGACTAGTATTTCTTTATCTAATGTAATGTCTGAATATGAAAAAGATGAATAGCTTAAACCGAAACCAAAAGGATAGAGTGCTTCGACTTTAGAAAACCGGTAAGTCCTGTTATCCATTGAATAATCTTCAAAAGAAGGTAAATCATTTACAGACTTATAAAAAGTAACCGGTAATTTTCCCGAGGGACAGACTTTACCAAAAAGAATATCGGCAATTGCTTTACCGGCAGCCTGTCCGGCATACCAGGCGAGGACAATACCATCCATATTTTCCTGGGCAAAGTTCACTGACAATGCACTGCCACTATAAAGGACTAAAACAACAGGTTTTCCTGTTTCATGTACCTTTCTTAAAAAGCTTTCCTGCACATCAGGTAAATCAAGATGTTCCCGGTCACCTTTGTTAAAACCTTCAATATGTACCCTGTGCTCCTCGCCTTCAAGCATTGTCGAAAGTCCCAGATTCAGGATAACCAGGTCTGAATTTTTAATTGTTTCCAAAGCCTTGGTTTCCATATCGGGATCAGGTATAGTCCAAATAAGCTTTTGCTTATATACATCTCCCGGGGGAGCATACATTTCAATTTTAACATGATATGGTTTCCCCGCTTCAAGCTCGAATGTAAAATAGACCTTTTCCGGTTCATAAATATTAGTAAAATCTTCCATCATTATACCTTCGAACCAGAATTTCACGGAATACATCCCATCAACTCCTAACTCATAGCTACCCGTTTTGGGCGGAACAATATAACCCTCCCATCTAATACTTATTTTTGCTTTCTCGAGAGGAGAAATATTATACTTCTCACTGCAATTATAATTTAAATCTTTCACCTTCTTAACTAATACCGGATTATCTTCAAAACTAGTATTGTCGTATACCTGCATCCTCAGACCTTTTTCCTTTTTGTCCTTGTCAACATAAAGATAATCGGCAGGAACAGGTACTAAAGAAGAAAGTCCCTTTGCAACCGGACAACCTTGTTCATAAACAACTTCACAATCTTCAGGGACAGATTGCTTTATTCCCTCGAAAAGCGTTATTGTTTTCGAGGGGGTCCCATGATAATTACCAAGGCATACCTCTTCGTCAGCGGCATATGGGCCTATTACTGCGATACGTTTGTAATCTCTTTTCAAGGGCAGTATGTTGTCCTTGTTTTTAAGTAGAACAATGGATTTAAGCGCCGATTCAAGGGCTAAATCTTTATGTTTATCACAATCGACAACAGAATTTTGTATTTTTGCGTAAGGATTCGTATCATTTCTATCGAACATGCCCAACTGAAACCTCGCCCTTAACAATCTTCCTAAAGCGGTATTTATTTCATCTTCAGAGATTAATCCCATTTTTAAAGCTTCTACCAGATCGCAATAAACCCCACCACAATTTAAATCCAAACCGGATCTAATGGCCAGTGCAGCAGCCTCGGCAGGGGATTTCGCAATTTTATGATGGGCATAAATATCAATGAGAGCCATGCAATCTGATACCGTGTAACCTTCAAACCCCCATTCCTCTCGTAACTTTTTTGATAGCAAAAACGGGCTGGCGCAGCAAGCTTCGCCATAAAGCCTGTTATAAGCGCCCATTACCGACCTTGCATTGGCTTCTTTAACACATGCTTCAAAAGCGGGAAAATATGTTTCGTTTAAATCTCTTTTTGAAGGATGTGCATCGAATTCGTGTCTTGACGATTCGGGGCCTGAATGGACAGCAAAATGTTTAGGAGTTGCAACGAGTTTAAGATATTTTTCATGGTTACCCTGCAAACCTTTCACAAATTGCACAGCTAATTTACCAGTCAATACCGGATCTTCACCATAAGTTTCCTGTCCTCTCCCCCACCTGGGATCTCTGAAAATATTGATATTAGGTGTCCAGTATGTTAATCCCTGGTAAATTTCCCTTCTGTTTTGACGGGCGAAATCATGATGTTTTGCCCTAGCCTCATCTGAAATGGCACTGGCCACCCTGTGCAATAAATCCTCATCAAATGTTGCTGCTAGGCCTATTGCCTGAGGAAAAACCGTGGCTATCCCTGCCCTGGCAACTCCATGTAAACATTCGTTCCACCAATTGTATTCGTCAATACCTAATCTTGGAATGGCAGGTGATTGGTGGCACATTTGCGAAACCTTTTCTTCCGGAGTTAGCAAAGACAGGAGTAGTTCTATTCTCTCCGATATGGCCAATTGATCGTTGAATATATCGTCTGGATCATTTAACATAATTGGTACAAGTATTTATTTATACAAAAATCGTCAATTTGAATAAAAATACTAAGCTGCAATACTAAACAAAAATTTTAACCCAACTTGGCTATTTGGCGACTTATGCTAAACCCGTTACAGCTTTTTTATATCTGTTCATCTTCCTGTACTCCCTTGGTGCTTTCGAATATTTTCTTAAAAACAACCTGTTAAAATTTGAGATATTAGTAAATCCACTCTCGAAACAAATCTCTGTAACAGATAAATCCTCTTCCTGCAATAATTTCGCGGAATAACATAAGCGAATGTCGTTCAGGTAGTGAACGAAAGAAATACCGGCTTTGTCCTTGAAATAACGACAAAAAGAACTTCTCTTCATAGCTGTTAGCCCGGCAATTTTTTCCAGGGAAATGGGCTCACGGAAATTATCCTGCACGTATTGCAATATTTTTTGAAACCGTGGAGTGAATTCATGCAGGGTCCCGCTCAGAAAATTCCCTGAAGTCAGAAGATGATATTTCATACCGCTGAGCCTTCCCAGCAGCTTAATTAACGATGCAACTTTATCATAACCGGTGGAAAAAACCATTTCCATTAGCAGAGAAGTAATCATGGCTAAATCACTTTTCACAAACCGGATACCTCTCTTTGATTTATTAAGTAATTTTTGAACTAAATCCAGCTCCGGTATTTCTTGTGCCATCTTGTCAAATATAGATGCATCAAACTGTATAACAATGCATTGTGTTAAAAGGTGTGCATCCGAAAAATACCGGTTATCACTTATCCATACATGAGAAAGCCCCCCGCTCAGGAAAACCAGGTCGCCCGGACCAAACTTCCCGATGCTGTCTCCAACATGTCTTGTTCCCTCACCTTCCAAAATAAGTACAATCTCATACTCCGGGTGAAAATGCCAAGGAGCAGGGAAAAATTTTTGCTTCAGCCAGTAGGCCCTGACTGTTGATCTTGCCGAGTCAAATACATTCTCACGAACAGGTTTCAAATCAATATTATTTTTACCTAAAAAAACGTTTAATGCAAATATAATACATTTATAGATCAATATTCTACTTATTTTATTTGCTTTACCTTTCTTGTATATATGAACAAAACGAATTTATTTGAAAACCTGCTCACTGGTAAACCTCCGGTACGTGTTTTATTCAGACCTGATGCATTTTGCTGCCCGTCAAAGTGGATTTTCCTACGGTGAATTCGCGAGTGATTTTAAAGTTCTGGTAGCATCTAATTTAAAGGCACTGAAGGTTTTTTTGATATTGATATGGTTGGATTGATTTCTGATCTCTATCGAGAAACTGCTGCTTTTGGTGCTTCAGTCGAATACATTGCTGAGGGAGTTCCCAGATGTAAGGAAAGTATAGTGAAAACCCTTGAAGATGTTAAGCAATTGAAAAATCCTGACGTGTACAAAGCAGAAAGAACACTTGACAGGATAAATGGTGCCAGGCTTTTTCTGAATATTAATAGGACTAACTTGTTCAAAAAATTTATTTGTTCCTTATTTACAAGTGCGAAAATTTCAGGGCATCTGTTTCGCTTCGAAAACCTTGAAATAGAAAACAGTATTGTCAGGTTCAGGGGCTTTCCATCTCCGCTGAACTGGTCGCATGAAAAAAAAAACAGGACAAATGAATGAAAATGCTATTATTTGAAATAATAGTGATGTTTATTGGGTTTTCTAATTCATATTTTTAGCGTTTTCTGTAACAAGTTAATGGATTAGTGGTTTACATCTGTCAAATTTGAATGATCTATAACTAATAAACTTACTTATAAACCCCTCATCACTGGGAATAGGGTATTTCAGCAGTGCAAAGACAAAAGGACATGTATAAATTGTCCGGCAGAGAACTGATCAAAGATAAGGGCTCGCACGCTGTCGCCGTAGATTTAGCGTATGAGCCCGAGCAGCATTGAACATATTTTATTCTGCGAGGCAACAAGTTACCTGTAGTTAGAACGATAATTAAATTATTTTATATCAATCAGTTAAATAAAGAATGTATACCAATGAAGAGAATGTATGTAGTTGGCTTATTGTTGTTTATGATATCAACAGGCATTCATGCCAAAATAA
>CAYRRV010000081.1:0-5143 GCA_964426725.1 uncultured Bacteroidales bacterium
ACGAGGATGGAATCCAGGATAGCCGGGTAATCACCAGCAACGTTCCAGGTTTCTGTCGGATCCCTGTCCAGATCATACAATTCAAAATCCGGAAAAGATTCCGTGTAGTTTTCCCAGGCAGCAGGGTACCTGCCATGTTCCTGTTTTAAATGTAATTTCCAGTTTTTCCATCGTATTGCTTGTAGCTGATCCCTGTCGTAGTAGTAAAAAACATCGTAAGGAGATTTTTCAGATTCGGGATATTTCATCAGGCTATAAATATCATGCCCGTCAATCGTATTTTTTAGCTGATCCCGGGCACCAACAATTCCGGCCAAAGTAGGCAATAAATCCATTTCCGTGGCCAGCTCTTTACATACTTTGCCTGATGGAACGATACCCGGCCATTGAATAATACAGGGAACCCTCATGCCCCCTTCCCAGGTTTGCCCCTTGTGCCCTCTCAGGGGATGATTCAAGCCTCCCTTTACCCAACCACCCCGGCCCTCTCCACCGTTGTCGGAGGTAAAAACAATCATGGTATTATTAACAAGGTCTAATTTTTCAAGCTCTTTCATTATAACCCCAACGGACCAGTCAATTTCAGAAATGGCATCACCATAAATCCCATCAGACGAACTTCCTTTGAATTCATCACTGGCAGCAAGTGGAAAATGAGGCATTGGATGCGGCAGGTAAAGGAAAAAAGGAGAATCGGCATTCTTATTTATGAATTCCACGGCCTTACCAGTCATTTTTTTAGTCAGCATGGGTATATCAACCGGGAATTCAACGAGTTCATCCTGTTCAAAAATAGCGAGTGGACAATCCTCCGTTCCCTGGTTATGTGAAAGAAGGATGCCATAGAAATAATCAAATCCATGCTTTTCAGGCCAAAAAGGCTTTTGATCACCCAGGTGCCATTTTCCAATGCACGCGGTTGCATACCCCTTGGTTTTCAGGACTTCCGCAATAGTAATCTCTTGTGGGTTTAAACCTTTTGGTGACAAGGGGGTTAATACTGCCCGGAATTCATCCCGCGGCTTCTCGTTCACGTGCATATCAACCCGTTGCGGGTAACAACCTGTTAATAAGGAAGCTCTTGATGGTGTGCAAACGGGTGAAGCAGCATAAAAATCGGTAAATCGTGTACCATATTCAGAAAGCTTGTTAATATTCGGGGTTTCATGGATGGTAGAACCATAGCAACCCAGGTCACCATAACCCAAATCATCCGTGAAGATGATAATGAAGTTAGGCTTTTCACTGCTCTGATTTTCAGGCAGACTACATGAAGCAGCCCCGGGAAAAAACAGCAATGAAGTTAAAAATGAATTTACCCCGAACTTTCTTTCTAATAACATACGTCTTTCATCTGTTTATGATTTATTTTCAATTGTCAGATGGAATCCAAAATTGAGCGATTGCTCCCTTTGCTCATGAGCTGAAAGTTCCGCTCAATTCAGGTATTATTCTTTTGAAACCGGACTGGCGGATTTAACTTCCTTTAGCTCATCCCTGTAGGTGAAATCAATATACCCTTCTTCTATAAGGCTCATCAGGCCTAATAAGCCCCCCCAATGGTAAAACCTGGAATACTGGTTTTCTTCTTCTCCCATTCCGGTATGTGCATTATAATCTTCCTGGACATACCTGTCCATTTTCCATCTTTTAAGTAAAAGCTCCCTCGATTTCACGACAAGGTCGTTTTTTGCTTTTTCCACCTCGGGTAAATGGGTGTAGTTCCTCAGGCCTGTATAAACCAGGAAATTAACAGGAGGCCAGATTCTTCCGTCCCAATAACGGTCGTCCCTGAAATTTGGATGGGAACGTGAAATGGTAGGTATAATCCATTCGCCCCAGAATTGATCCGGGTTGTAAAAGTAATCCTTCACAATAGTCAGGGCCTGTTCATCTGTTGCAGCGCCACCAATAAGAGGATAAAATCCATTAATAGCGGTAACATCGGAAAACTCTTCAGTTTCCCAGTTTTTATTATAGAAGAAACCTTTCTCCTGATTCCATAACCGCTGTAAATTTTCCTGATAAGACATGGCCTTTTGCTTGAGTTGGACAGCATCATCATCCTTGCCGAGTATTTCGGCAATTTCGGAAAGTGAAATACAATCCATGATGTACAAACCGTTCAGGGAGGCATCCCAATGTTTAAGTATATGGCGTTCCTTGTCGAAAGGTACCTCTTCATACAAAATAGCACCGTCCCAACCCGATTCTTTAGACCCGCCAAACCATCCATTCACATCATCATTTTCCTGTGATTCGCCAGGAATACCCAAAACAGGTTCATAGGGAGTGGACCCGTAACATAGCAAACCATTGTAATCTCGGTTGTCATGCCACCACTGGTTCCACTGCAGTAGGTCATCATACAGCAGCTCAAGGATCCATTTTTCACCGAACTTGTTATACACCTGCATGGCGCAGGTGCTTCCTACAGGTGGTTGTGAACGATCCCTGCTCAAAAAGCCATTTGCTTGTTCAACATTGGGTACAAAAGGGGTCCCCGCTTTTTCTGCCGCTCGGGTCATCTCAACGAGGTTTATATATGCCACTTCCCTGCTTCCTGTTGATGCGGCCAGATAAGCGGCGAAATAAGTATCCCAGCAATATTGCACGTAACCGCGGTTCCATAAGCTCCATCTCCTGCTAACCGGGCATACAACCCTCTCATAATTAGGTTCATACACGACATTCCATGCCACGACTGTTTGAATAGCATCAAATACTTCAGCCATATCGCCAAAACTGCTTTTCTTTTCCTGGTATGCAGTTTTCTTATCGTTGATTATAGATCTGATTTCATCAACGCTACGTTCAGTTCCCGTGGAAACACCAATGGGGCCATTCACCTCAACAGCAAGGTAAGATGAGAGGCTGCCACCCACGTAATGTTCCTCCACGTGGGTACCGGTAGTGAAAACATCAACCACTTTACCATTCAATTCTCCAACGAGTTTATCCTCATCCTTGATCACGGTACCAGGGCGGTTCCACATTATTCCTCCCTGTATTAAAAGCAGTGGTAACTTTTTTCTCGTGATCTCTGTAAGTGGTTCTACAAGAATTACCAGATCATCATCAACATGGGCAGACTCGATCCTGAAATTTAAAGGAGATTGCTCCATTTTTTCAGACCAGTTATGTAATTCAACCATAGTATAGGAACCATCATAAGCATGAGGACCCATTAGAAGGTCTTCTTCATCAAAACCCAACATGGCTTCAGTAAGTATATCCTTATTGTAATAATCCTTGAATCCAAGGTTAACAGCAAAAGCCTCAGGCATCAGAACATGAGAAAAAACGCTGCGATAATTCCAGGTGTTCCAGCCCGTGGCATAATCATCAACCATTTTTTCGTAGGTCAGTTCCGCGTTGGTCATTTCATTCTCATTGGTATCACGCGATGACATTTTACACGCGCATAATCCAGCGACAATAAACAAAGAATAAAAAAAAGTTTTCATCTTAAATCTAATTTTAATAAAAAAGTAAAATTATGAATACCCAATCAAGGATAATATAATTCCTGTTTTAAAGAATATAATTATTTGTTCATTATGGTGCTTCATTGTGGAAAACCGGAGGCATTCCTGCAATTAAAAGAGGATAATCATAAAGTCAATCAATCCAGATGAAAAACCTCCTCCATATTTGCCCACCATTCTCCTTCAACGCGGCTATTAAGTGGTTGCTGTAAAGGTTTCATAATACCCCACCATTCCTGTGTTTTCGGATCATCTGCCATTTTTGCCATATCTGCTTCAAAATCATCACCAGTGTATTCCATGTAAGCAAAAAGCAGCCCGTCTTTGTGAAATATGGAATAATTCTGAATGTTGCAATCCTTGATCTTGTTGAGCACCTCCGGCCAAACCGCCGCGTGATACTTTTTATAGGCTTCGAAATACTCTGGTTTAACGCCAATTATTTGGCCAAATCTTTTCATGGGATGATAGTTTTAATGTTCAAAGAAGCTTTTCTATCTGTTATTAAATTCATTGATTGCATCAAACATGGTTACAATATTTTGAGGCGGTACGTCGGGTAAAATATTATGAACGGTGTTAAATACAAAACCTCCACCCTGAGAAAAAATCTCAAGCCGTTCCAGTACCTGTTCTCTTACTTTTTCGGGAGTCGCATCGTTTAACACACCTGCAGTTTCTATACCTCCTCCCCAGAAAGTGCAGTCCTTTCCAAACTCTTTTTTCAGGAATTCAGGTTCCATATGGTAAGCATTGGTTTGTACCGGATTAAAAATTTCAATTCCCGCTTCAATTAAATCCGGCATCAATAATGAGATGGAGCCGCAGGAATGGATAAAGGTGTGCATCTGGCTGTGTTCCTTTACATAGTCGCATAATATTTTGTGCCTGGGTTTAAACAACTGACGGTAGGTTTCTGGTTCCATAAAAGGTCCCTGGGTCATTCCAAGGTCATCTCCGAAACGGATAATATCTACGATGTCGCCCACGGCCTTGCATACTTTTTCCAATGTTGCCAAATGTCTTTTTATTAATTCATCGAGCAGTTTTTCCACGTTGGACTGGTCGCATATCAAATCCATCAGGAAATTATCCATTCTTCTAAGAAAGGTGCCCCATTCAAAAAGATTGCAACCGCAAACCACCAGCAATGCTTTGTCGGTATTCTGCCGCAAGTGGAGCGTTTTTTCACGCAAGCTTTCCCAGAAACCTTCGTCTCCGGCATGGTCCCAGGGGCTGTGAGCATCCCGTGCCCACATGATGCGTTCCATTTCTTCATCCAGGTCACTGTAATTGTCCGGATAACCATCCACGTAAGGGAAATACGTCTGGTCGAAAAATGTGGCACCTACAGGCATTCTTGACAGCATGGTTTTCCCGTCATTATCGTAGGTGACATAGGACCCATCGTACATCTTTACCGGATTGAACCACTCCGGATAAAAGGCAGGAGCCCCATTGGCCAGGGTTGTTGGCTTCCAGTCGGAGGGCTTATTGTTGAATTCCCGTCCGATATCCAGCACATCTACACCGAATTTGTCCAACACTACCATGTCGGGCTGTGCCAGTTGTTGCACCACATCGTAAATTTGCACCGGCAATTCCGGCATTCCAATGTATTTTACCAGGTTGCTGTATGCAATAGCCGAGATTCC
>CAYRRV010000082.1:0-4764 GCA_964426725.1 uncultured Bacteroidales bacterium
TAAAGGAAATCGGACTGGAGGATCAGTTCAAGTGGGTTGAAACCAAAACCGGGTTTTATGCCAATGGAAAGCTTTTCTCGATGTCAAACTTGCTTGAGTTTTTAAGGTTTCCACCTATTAATCTATTCGACAAATTCAGGTTAGGGCTCACTATTTTTGTTGCTTCAAGATTAAAAAACTGGAAAAAACTTGAAAAAATAAAAGTTGAGACATGGCTAAAGCGATGGTCCGGCAAACGTGTTTTCACGAAAATATGGTTGCCACTGTTAAAAGCCAAGCTTGGAGAAAACTATAAAAATACCTCGGCAGCGTTCATATGGGCCACCATACAACGAATGTACGCGGCCAGAAAGTCAGGTCTGAAAAAGGAAATGTTCGGGTATGTTTCCGGGGGGTATAATAAAATTAACGAGGCCTTTGCCAGCCGTTTAATAGAAAAAGGTGTTGAATTCCGCCTCAATGCACGGGTCATGAATTTAACTTCATCCGGTAATAATCTTACCATTGGGTTAAGCAATAATTCCCAATATAATTTTGACAGGGTAATATCTACACTTCCATCTACAATTTCAGTTCAAATCGCCCCGGGTTTAAATGAAGAAGAAAAGAAGAAACATCTGAATATTCGTTATCTGGGAGTGGTTTGTCCATCTGTATTGTTAAACAAAGCAATTTCGCCCTACTACGTGACCAATATTATCGATGATTCGACGCCTTTTACCGGGATAATTGAAATGACGGCAATGATTGACAAGGCTGAAACGAAAGGTAAACATCTCGTGTACCTTCCAAAATATGTAGATCCGGATAACAAATGGTTTGATACTACTGACAGCGAAACGGGTGATTTTTTTGTTGACAGCTTGCTTAAAATGTATCCCGATTTGAAAAATGAAGATATCTTATATGTTGGGGTTTCAAAAGCAAGACAGGTGTTCGCTTTACCCACGATTGACTATTCCGTCAATCTTCCCGGGATAAAAACCTCTATTCCTTATTTTTATATCATTAATTCTGCCCAGATTATAAATGGGACTTTAAACGTGAATGAAACAATACAGGTTGCCGAATCCAAATTAAAAGAAATAATCAATGACTAAAAACAACAAACCCCTGGCATCTGTTTCTCTCGACCTGGATAATCAATGGTCGTACATGAAGATTCATGGCGACGAGGGTTGGGATGAATTCCCATCTTATCTTGATATTTTCATACCTCATGTACTTAACGTGCTGGATGAACTGGAGCTTAAGATTACATTTTTTATCGTGGGCAAGGATGCGGAAAACGAGGAGAATAGAAAATATTTAAGAATGATAACAGAACGGGGTCATGAAGTGGGCAATCATTCCTATTATCATGAATCTTGGTTACAGACATATAGTTATGATAAAATCGAGAAAGAAATAGGAGACGCAGAGGAGATTATTCAACAGGCCACCGGACAAAAACCAGTGGGATTCAGGGGGCCTGGTTTTAGCTGGAGCATTGATTTGTTGAAAGTATTGAAAGACAGGGGATATCAATACGATGCATCTACGTTACCAACTTACCTGGGCCCGCTTGCTCGCGCGTATTATTTCTGGAAATCTGATTTGTCAAAAGAAGACAAAATAGCACGTAAAGAATTATTTGGAAAATTCAGCGATGGTTTAAGAAGTCTCAAGCCTTACTATTGGAAGCTGAATGGTGAAAATCATCTAATGGAAATCCCTGTTACGACCATGCCTGTTTTTAAATTTCCGTTTCATCTTAGCTACCTGCTTTATCTTAGCAATATATCCATGGTTCTCATGAAAACTTATCTAGATATCGCTATTTTCCTATGTAAAATCACCCGTACACCAGTTAGTTTTCTTTTGCATCCTCTTGATTTGATCGGGGGTGATCAAATTACCCGGTTAGCTTTTTTCCCGGGTATGAATATAAAGAGTGAGAAAAAGGTTTTGGTGTTTAGAACGGTGATTGAAAAACTTAAGAATCATTTTAAGATCGCGAATATGAGTCAACATCATAAAAATTTAGCTGAAATTGGTGATTTGAGAATTAAAACACCCATGAAATAAGCCTGGGCATGGACAGAAGAATTTCACATCTTGATTGGATCGATGGACTAAAAGCTTTTGCCATAATTGGGATCTTGTGGAATCATGTGGTAGAGGCTACCGGTTCCATGCCATGGTTTTCTAATCCATCGGATAAATGGCCTTCTTTTGCTGAAAGAATGCAGCATGTTTTCCCTGAAGGTGAGAACCTGTTTGTTATCATAATGAAATTTATAGGATGGCTGGGCGACATGGGGCCTGGAGTTTTTTTACTCGCGAGTGGATTCACGCTTACTTTTTCCCTGCTAAATAAGGAACAATCATTCAATACGTTACATTTTTATAAAAGGAGATTGTTAAGAATTTTCCCTCTATATCTTACGATTCATGTAGTTTTTATTATACTCCTGATTTTGAGAGACGAGGCAGGAGGATTAAATTCAGAGCGTGTTGCTTTAAGTTTATTGGGTTTACGACTCACTGATTCACTATTTTTTTTCATTAATCCATCGTGGTGGTTTATTTGGCTGATTTTGCAACTGTATTTTGTATTTCCCTGGTTATTTAAATTATTGCGTTTTCACGGGGGCGTGTTTATTACCGGTACACTCTTGTTTACATTGCTCTCCAGGATGGCTGGTATCATGGATTTTCATTACAATAACAGTTTATTTAACTGGATGACCGGACTTTTTTTTGGTACGCGGTTATTTGAATTTACCGCCGGCATGTACCTGGCATACCTGTATCATAAGAAAGGAGTTTTATTTTTTCCCGGACCTTTTAAGATGTTGTTAGTTGGTTTTGCTTTTTACATGAGTGGATTTGTTTTATCATGGTTTTATATTGGCAGTCTGTTTTCTAATATCTTTATTACACTTGGGCTATCCGGGCTTTTTTATGGTTTTTATAAATACATGGCGGGTAGACCTGGGATTAACAAAATTACGAGATTCATAGGATTGGCATCTTTCCCCGCGTTTCTCATACATCAACCCTTTATGATATGGGTTTTCTCGGATACGGGAAGTATCACTCTCAAGGTAATTATTTCGGTTCTCATTGCTTTATTCAGCCTGCCGGTTGGATATTTCCTGGAAAAGGGAGTTAATCAGGTTTTTGAAGTTCTGAAAACCTTCTTTACATCTATTTCGATGAGATACAGGATGCTTGATTATTTCATGATTTCGGTTATAAGTTTGCATTTTATCAACAATATAGCCATTTCCTTTATTGAATACGGGATGGTTTTTAAAGTATTTATCTTGTTTTCACTTGGACTTCTCGTTGGAATACCCGTGTTTGTTTTGTTAGGCAAACTCCGCGACTACAGGTTTAAATCTTTCTTGTTTAATTATTTTTTTCTGACTCTCTTGTTCATCACTCTTCCCGATCAATGGATGAGTTTATTTTGGGTAAGTGTAATTGCTTTCGGGATTGTTATGTTTCTTTTGAGTTTTGCAGTGAAGCGTTGGATGCAGCTTTCAATCATTTCTTTATCCTGTTTTATAATACTTTTTTCGGGATTAGAAATTGCCTTCAGAAAAAGCAAACCCTTAGAGGCTGGCAGATGGGGTGAGTACCCTGCTCTTCAGGTTGATTCGCTTACAATTTACTCACTGATTCCCAGTAAAACTACCCATTTACGATACAATAATTACAACTATTATGTCAGGACTAATACCATGGGGTTTAATTCCCCGGAGATTAATCTCGCGGAAAAACAGGATCATGCATTCCGGGTTTTTATTATGGGAGATGCATTTACCATGCCTGAAGGTTTTCAGTATGAAAATGCCTATCCATTTATTCTTGATCGAATGCTAACAGAACGATTTCCTGAAAGGAAAATAGAGGTAATTAATGCTGGTGTAACCGGGTATGGACCCAATGAATGGGAAAGACAACTCAAGAAATATAATCACCTCGTAAAACCCGATCTCGTTATAAATCAATTTTTTATTAATGAATACGAGGAAATTAAGCTAACCCCTGAAGAACGTTTGAAGGATATCGGGTTAGTTAATGACTATTCATTTTTCCAGACGTTATTTTTCCATGCTCAGATTCCTGCCTGGTACAAGAAAATTTTAAATTCATTTAATGAAACAAGTGAAAAGAGCTACAACTACTATAAATCACATGCTTTTTTGTATGACAGGCAGCAGTTGGATAGTTACTACAATAGTCAGGTAATCAGTAAAATGGAGTTTTACTTTAAATCAATTAAAATGATGTCAGGCTCCTCCGGGGCAAAAATATGCCTGCTGTTTGTCCCGGGGCAACTCGCTGTTGCGGGTAAAAATGAAATTGATCACTATCCCGTTCACGTTGATCTTGAAGATACTAGCAGGTTCGATTTGAGGCTACCAGATAGAATAACCGGCAGATTATGTAAAGAACAGGGGATTGAATTTCTTAACACCCGGGTAGCTTTTGATACTTGCCAGAGTGGTCCTTTTTATTTTAATGAATCATGGCACTGGAATAAATCCGGGCACGCGGTAGCAGCAAACATGCTTTTTCAATATATTATCAATGATTCTATACTCATTAAATAAGCATAAACACATGAAATCCTCATGCACGATCTTTCACTTCCAGGACATGATTAAAAATGAGGATTCCACGGGTTTTAAACAGGCATTTCACATTTTGGCATATTATTAAATTGATATACAAATTATTAACGTAAAATTAAACGAGTGAAACCCTCAT
>CAYRRV010000083.1:0-4210 GCA_964426725.1 uncultured Bacteroidales bacterium
GTTGATTACCTTGTTGTTGCCGCGTACAACTACCATGTACATGCCGCCGGATAGGTTGTTGATATCCATTCTATACTGTTGGGACAAGGCATGCCCTGTCTGTACGATTGTAGAATAGGCAATCCTACCGCTTATATCCATTATGCTGATGGTTGCTTCAATTTCGTTTTCAAAACCTTCCAAGACAATATTCAGGGCTTGCCCAGATTTTATTGGATTGGGGAATAATTCAATTTTTTCCTGGATCGTATAATGGTGAATACTATTAACGGTTGAAAAGTTGGCGGTCAATGATTTATCCCCATCCATGGTAATTGTTATAGATGAATCGCTGGATGTAGAATTGCCATCCCAACCATCAAATTCATAGCCTTCATCTGGAACTGCTGTTAAGGTAACCTCGGTTCCTTCAAGGTATTTCCCTCCCGAAGGTGAAAGTTCTACAGTCCCGTTTTGTGAGGAAACGGTAATGTTGAATGAGTCAATGGCTACAAAGTTTGCCGTAAGGTCAATATTTTGTTCATTTAAGATGATGGTAATTTGTTGGCTGCTTGAAGTGGTGTCGCCCGACCAGTTTAAAAACTCATACCCTTCGGAGGCAATGGCTTCAAATTGCATGGTACTGCCAGGTATTTTCGAGATCGAATCTATGTCAGGGATTATGCTGCCGTTTTCTGCATGCAACGAGAAATAATAGGTTTGTTGCTCCTCCCCAAACCATATATAACCCTTTTCACGGGCATCCTTTAACACCAATGAAAAGTTTTGGTTGAACCGGTCCCATCCTGTCACTTTATGGAAATTCCAGCTTACCCCCAATTTTTCCATGGTTTCGGTTATAAATAATTCGCCATCCACAGTTTGGCATTGCTTATCGGCACCCAATACCTGGGATTTTATGGTTTCATCGCACGGGAAATTGGCCTCCGTGTTTATGACCGCATAATCCTTCATGACATCTTTGATGGGATCGGAAGAATAAACCTTTTCCGTTGTAGTATAGGGATGAAAGGCAATGGAGGCATTTGTCCAGTCGACGGAATCCTGATATTTGGCCGTAAACCTGTCCACGGCATCCACCATGGATTCATTATCCCATGATTTAGAGACGGCACCTGTTATGCACAACAAACTTTGATGGGTTTCCGGTGCCATTTCTTTTATATAATCGTACATATAGTACATGCTATCCAATAATGCCCCTTTGAAATTACTGCTTCCAAATGCAGGTTCATTGGCAGGTTCATAAAACACATGCGTCCTGTTCTTGTAACGTGGTGCAAATATGTCCCAAAACTCTTTTATATACCCCATTGTTGTCGCTTCCGGGTCCAGATATTCACCCATGTATTTGCCCACATCATGATAGTTGATCAGGACATACATCCCATATTTGGACGCAAAATCGACTACTGAATCCGTATAGTTAAGCAAGAAGTTCACCTCGTCGGTATCCCTATAGTTGGTTCCACCGCCCCAATCGTTTGAACCAGTATAAATACACAATCTTATAAAGTTAACCCCACTGTCTGCCAATGTTTGGTAATACTCTTCCTGAAAGGCATACTCTATATTAGACGGGTCGTTTAAAAATTTTGCCCTCCATAGCCAAATAGCCCCACCTCGTAAAAGCTTGCTATCGGATGTGAGAACCGTATATCCATACCCGTTTTTGTCCCCCACAACCACCCGGGGACGGTCAGTGGGAAGGGATGGCGATTCTCCCGGGTCAATATCAATGGGTAGTGGCTTAACCCCCATGGACAATTTCTTTATAACGATCTCTCCCCGGTTGGTTTCCTGATCATCATATAAAAACCGGATTTGGTTTATTCGGGTAAGATCAGCCCAGGATTTTGATACATCAACCAAATAGGTATGAAATTCACCATCCCCAATAAAATCAATACTGAATTGGTTATAGGAACTACCCCCTTGCGTGTCCAGTATTTGAAGATTGTAGGCACTATCCACCGTGCTTTTCGCGACAATTTCAATGTATGGGTTTGCAGATATGTCCAGACTATCCGTGAAGTTCAGGTTTATCTGCTCCCAAGAAGTGCCTGCCTCGCTAATTATCAAGGAATCATCCTGTGCCAGGGTAATCGGTAAATAACCCGGCGCTGTTGACCATGAAAAATCGCTTGTGTTCAACGTTTGTCCCGCGAAATCATGCACGAACGAGGTACTTGTAAGTTCGTATGCCTGAAGCAACATTGCTTGTAAAAGCATTAACAAAACCATGTAGTTTTTTTTCATTGTAATCCTCCTTTTTTTAATTAGTGTACTTTCTTTATATAAAAACATATATTAATTCATCCTTATACAAAACCCAAAAAACCCTGTCAGGGTTTTTCAGATAAATCAAGGTATGTTCAGAAGATATCTAAACGTTTATCTCATTTAATCAGATCTCCCTGACAAGGTTAGTTTGGTTTAAACCTGCCAGGTTTTAGAAACCTGGCAGGTTTGGTTTTATTAGACGCATGGCAATGCAACTCTACGGTGTTATCTGACAATCAACTGCTGGTTGATTACCTTATTATTGCTGCGAACAACTACCATGTACATGCCACTGGACAGGCCTCCCGTGTTCAATTCATGGGACACAACGCCCATGTCCCTGGTTTGCACGTTGGTATTAAAAGTTATCCTGCCACTTATATCCAAGATTTTGATGGTAACATCATTCTCGTTCTCGAAACCAATTAGTTCTATGTTCAACCCTGCATTGCTGCTGGTTGGGTTGGGGTATAGTTTAAACGAAGCGCTTGCAGTTGTTCCCTCAAACTCTGCCTCGGCGCTGCGCAAGGTTGTATAAACAATCCTAATCACAGGACGCAGGCTTGCTGTGCTTGCATCATCAGAATGATAATCCAAGCTTTGATTCGAATCAGTTAATACCGCCAACCCAAAGAATCCATCTCCGTCCAGTGCTGCCTGTGCCGCATCTACCATGTTAGTACCGCCTCCCAGCACGAGGGCTGCACCTGTTTGTGGGCTGCCCGCTGGAGCTATTAAGTCGAGCGTGCCATATAAACCTGTAGATGTACCATCAATGTTGCCGCTAATAGCATCGTAGGTTACCACGTCTTCATCAAACGAGGTGGTTATCGCTCGTACTTCATGATTAACAGAGCTTCCACCGTACAAGGTTTTTGAATTGTAAACAGTCAGCTCTACACTATCAATGGTAGCATCTGAAGGAAGGGAACTTATATCAACACCTAGTAAAAAGTGAGTAAAATTGCTGTTAAGAATAAAGTCCACATCCGAGCCATAGTTACAATCCGAACACCACGTGGAGTGCAACCTTGCACCTTCCATATCATAGGAGGCCGATTGTACAAAACTAATTGATTCTTGGATTGGATCAGTACCACCCGATTCAACCGTCACCGTAATACTGCCACTTACTCCGCTGCCATCGTTGGCCGTGGCGGTAATATCGGCAGTACCTGATGCAACAACAGAAACAACGCCACCTGATGTTACCGTGGCAACACTTTCGTCGCTTGAAGACCAGATAACTGATTTATCCAGTGCATCGCTTGGCGAAACATCTGCGGTAAGTGTGAAGTCGGCATCGCCAACCTGTTTGCTCTGGTCGCCCTCGGGTATGCTGATGCTGCTTACCAAAATAGGATCGAAGTTGGCTGTAAGCGACTTGTTGCCATCCATAACAATGTCAACAGGGCTGGTGGTTACATCAGAAGCGCCGTCCCAGTCGGTAAAGTAGTAGCCTGCATCGGCAGTTGCCGTTGCGGTTACGGTTGTTCCGTCTTCGTACGTGCCGCCGCTTGGGTTTAATGCAATCGAACCATTGGTTGCCGTTGTGGCAAGCGTGTAGGTTTCAGGGGCTGGTGTGCCGCCATCCGTACTCCAGATCTCAACCAATACCAGGTCACCGCCTGTGTTTGGCGTGGCCTGTATCACTTCAATATACCCGTTGGTTACCGTTAGGGTTGGCGATTCAGGTTGCGCTGCGAAAGTAGCACCGGAACAAGGGATAATGGTTTTATCGCCAAATGTTACCGTGGCGTATTCATCGCTGGCACAGTTCACGTTGTCTATTAAGATATGTGTAGTCCCCGTTGAGCCATCGCGTACTTTCATGGTGTTGGTATGGCTATACTTGGCATCGCCCATCACGGCCACGAACCGGTAGTCGCCATTTGGAACATCCACGCGGAAGATGATTTCACCACCA
>CAYRRV010000084.1:0-3727 GCA_964426725.1 uncultured Bacteroidales bacterium
TCGGACGACTTAGAGTCGTCGGACGAGGGGGCGGACAGTTCTCGTCAGACGACTTGAGGTCGTCAGACGAGTATAAAGAGGATGCAAGCCACGATGCAAACAACTCCCTTTCCTTAAGCAGTTCGAGGGGCAGAACACCCAGAACAAAACCATTTGCATCAACGAAGAGTAGTTCGGCATCATATACCGGATGATGGTAATCGTAGAGTTTGTGGGTGAGCCAGTTTACCCTTCCACCTTCCTCTATCCCATTTTGCAATATTAGGGGCTGAAGAAAATGCCGGTTAGAAGCGTGAGAAGCAATCTGAAAATTGCTATTACCTGCCGCAGCATTGATAATCCCTTCTATAACCGGCATATTGCAGGGCGAGCAGGCGTGGGCTTTGAGGTAGAGAATGTTCTGCAGGCTGGCATCGCCGGAATCAACGGAGGTATGGTTACTCGTCAGACGACTTGGAGTCGTCAGACGAGTAGGAACGGGTGCTTTACCAACATTAAGCTCCAGGGCTTCCAGCAGAATATCTGTCTGGTATTTGCTGACTTTTAGTTCCTGCTCCATGGTTTTTATCTGGGCTTCCGCTTGAAACAGTGCTTCATTGGTTTTCTTTACCGTAAAGCTGAGCCAAATGGAAAGGGCGATGAAAAGGATGGATATAAATGTGGGGGTGTTGATTTTCATGTGTGTTAAAATGAAATGCTAAAATGGATAAGAACCTTTTTATTTACCAATTGCTATAACACGATTTGAATATGATTTCTTCGCTACTCCACGATAACAAGTACAGGGTTATCATTTTCATTCAGGTCATTTGCAATTTGCCAAAAAGTACCATCCTCTCTATCATCATCTCTGTTTTCAACAAAAGATAAAATTTCATGAGCATTAAAATAACTGATTAACTTATCGTTATGAATCCATCGAGGCCAAAATGCCAAGCCATGGTCAAGATCATTTGAAATAGCCGAAATATGGGAGGTCTCTTTTCGGTCTTTATTATAGAGAATATATGTGGAGTTATCAACCTGACTTCCGGCAAACCCATTCCGAATTGTTATGTAATAATGTTTGGTGCAGCTCAGAGCGTTTGAAATCCATAAATAATCCGGGTATTGAATCTGATGGGGTTCAGGAGCAATATCCAGCATGTCACTTTCATCATTATTATCAAGTAAAAACCAAGCCTTGGGAGTTTTTTGAAAATTGCGATTAATATGATAGAGCGTATCCTTATAATTGTATATATAATTTAGTCCCTGATTGTCGGGATACATGTTAACGTAGCCCATTGAATAATTCTCAATATCATATCGTGTAAAATTGGCTATTGAATCCTGTAATTTCCGGAAACCGTCAAAAAGATAAGCTTCTGCAACTGTAAACCGATTTAATTTCTTATTAAACTCCCTGGTAAAGAATACGATATTCCCATCATGCAAATGCCCAAAATCAGACATGTAAAAAGTCATTTCCTTGCTATACCTGAAATTTCCCTCCTCAATGCTGTAGACATTAAGAACATGGGTTTTTATGCTATAAATTAAAATTTCATTATTAACAGGATCCAGTGTAAACCGAATCATTCCAATGTATTCACCTGGTCCAGAACCTACTGCTCCGATTTTAGTTACTAAATTCCCTTTTTCATCAAACTTATATACAAACCTGTTATCTGAAACATAAAGCATATCCTCATGTACCAATACTTTATTGATACCATGCAATAATGCTTCTTCTGTTGTTTCAAGTGGAATATATTTTACACTTTCGTATAGGTTTGACATATTGATTGTTTCTTTCGGACTCTGCAAACATTTCCTTACCGGAATGTGGATCAATGCTTTTTTTTCTTCTGAATTAAAAACTGAATTACACGCAAACAATAACATGAGACAGCCAAAAACAGGATAAATATATGGTTTCATTTTCAAGTTATATTTCAAATAAGACACAATAGCAAAAAACAAAACGTAGTTTATCACAGCATTTACTGAACATCGGCTAAATGGCTGGAAATGTCCATCACTATAACAACTGGACCAGCATGTAGGTCAAGTGTATCATAAAGGCCCATTAACATCTTATTTCGATCCTTGAAACTTTGCCAATTTGCATCAGTTATGGTGTTTCTGGCCTCATCTAATTTTTCTTTAAAAATTATGGGGTCAACAACCCAATGTATTTTACCATTTATAAAATAATAGTCAAACCATTCGTCAACGGGAACAAAGGATAAACCAGGAAAAACAAGGTCGTCAAATATATTTTCAACAACAACGGTTGCTTTATTATTTTTGGAATAAACAGCCAGCATTATTTTGTCTTTGAACCAAAATGAAAACAATATCAATGCATCAGTCTCTATGAACCCCATTATTCTATTGGCATAATTTGTCTGAGACAAAGCCATTGAATACTCCATAATATTGTTGAAATTATTCTCATAAAATGATTCGGGTATGTTATTCGAACCAAAATCGACATTATATCTTGGAGACAAATTAAGCCCACTTTCACATACAAAAACATTATAAATCGTATTATCGAAAGCGTTTAAAAATCTTAGTGAATCATTATAATTAAAAAAATTCACTTTATCAAATATATTCATATACTCATACAGAACTTCCCTGCTGTAAGCATCATCAGTGTATAAAAATTCGTTATCAAAAAGTGTGATTTGTTTTCCTGAATCACCAGGTTCATTGCCGGTATAAATTATATAATGGTCATGAAAAAAAAAGCCGGCCTGGCCAAAAAGCCCAATTGGAATCTCCTTGACAAACTCTCCATGGAGAGTGTATTGAACTATTTTTTGTTGGGTTCTGTCAAGAATTATTATTGTATCATTAATACAAGAAAGGGCAAATGTAGAGAGTGTTTCACCTTGCCCTCTTCCTTTATTCCCAATTCTTCTGATAAAGTTACCATTGTTATCAAAATGCACAATATTTCCATTTCCCATACCAACCAAAAAATCCTCCTGGCAATTTACAAGACGTTGTACCTCACCGTATGAATACTCTGCTGGAAGAATAAGTTGAAAAGCGTCTTCTAATTGAAACAACTGGGACCGATTTAGTTGAATTATTTCATTCGGGTCAACATGAATTATCTCGTTAGTATCATTAAGACTTCCCCTATCAGCGCATGAACTGACACCCATAAAAGTCAATGCAATAAAAAAAACATTAAAAATCTTTTCCATTCGAATTTGATTGTTTGAGTTATTATAATAAATAATATTTGTATGAAATTACTGTTTTAATAATATTCGTTTGTAACACTATTGCAAATAAGCATACTTCATAAGACCATACTCAATATTTAGTTCATTATATCTTTGTTACTTACTTTGACATTGTTTTCACACATAAAAACAATTACTTTTCTTAGAAAATGGCTCTGACTGTGAATCGTTTCAAAATAAAAAATCAAAACAACTAAATGAAATGAGCTTTTGATAAATTACTCACAGTACAGAACCATTTTTTACTTTAAAGTTTTTTACCCGTCACAAAAAGTATCACTGCAATTTGCTGATGCACAGGTTCGGCTTCCTCCAGGACAGCAGCAATAAAGTGTACCACTGCTATTACCATACAGCACACCATATACGACGTCCTCACCCGGATCAGTGATTATAACCGAAGGATCTCCCCCAAACACATTACTCCCCACCAAAAACAATCCGGCAAAGGCAAAGCTATTTAAAGTGAAAAGTGTAAA
>CAYRRV010000085.1:0-3553 GCA_964426725.1 uncultured Bacteroidales bacterium
AAAAAAATTTCGATATAAAGATACAAAGTTGGGTTGAATAAATAAATCCTGAACAGGCAATCCTGTTGGATCAGACTGTTGGTTTATCGGAAACAATTCACTTCATACCCAACAAAACACAACTTATTCCTATACTGAACCAGGTATTTACGATGTAAATACTTCTTGAGGTATCCAAATATTTAACTGGTATGCCTGATTGGAAAAATCAAACAACTCATTTGAATTTAAATTTAAAACTCACCGAGGGGAAAAAAGGGATCAAACTTTGCTGGTACAACTTGAGATTCCCTTGTTGTTGTTCAAATACAATTCCACCCACGGTGCTAACATTACGAAAAGGCAATTCTTCATAATCAAAATAATAGTAATACGGATTCTGGCGGTTGTAAACATTCAACACGCTAATGCTCCATGTTCTTTCACCCCACCGAACCTTTTTGTTGAAATTCACTCCCACGTCAAGGCGGTGATAATCTCGCATCCGGAATGAATTAATATCACTGTACACGTAAACTACCTGACCGAAAGAATCATACTTCTTTAATGGAAGGGTCACCGGGTAACCGCTACCATACTTCCAAACAGCGGAAAGCGAAATCTTTTCATTAAAGGAATGGATAACAACCAGATCGGAACCAAAGCGACGATCGTATTTAAAAGGATAATATTTCCCCTCCATTATTTCATTAAACTGTCTTTCCGACTTCGATAAATCGATGGCTATCCACCCGTTTGTTTTTCCCTCCATTTTTTGAACAAGTAATTCAACCCCTTTGGCCATACCATTTCCATTATTAAGGACCTTGTTCTCCCAGCTTACATTATTCATGGCAAAGCTTTCACCGGGTTTAAAGGTAATGAGGTTAAACATCTCTTTTTGATATGCCTCGATACTTATCTTGTACCTTTCTGTCAGGAAATACTCCAACCCGGTAGCTATTTGAACTGACCGTTGCGGTGAAACAGCAGAAGTAGATGGCATCCAGAAATCAGAAGGCATACCAACCCCGTTATAGGAGAGCAGGTGTATATATTGTTGCATCTCACTGTAAGCAGCTTTCACCGAGAAATCCTCGCTAATCTTAAAATTAGCAAGTATGCGGGGTTCAAGCGAAGAATATGTTTTATCACCAGTGCTATAACGAGAGAAATGAATCCCCATGTTACATCCAAACCAGGAAAACAGATCCAAATCGTTTTCCAGGAAAGCCTTGTATTCAAGTGCCGTTGATCTTGAATTTTTATATGGAAGATCGAATAAATCCATCCCGGTTTTCTCATGCCTGTAATAAGTATTTCCCGGTATAAATTGATGATGCATTACTTCAATGCCTGGGCGGAGAAGAAACCCCGATGCCACGTACCATTCCGGCGCCAGCCTGATAAAAAAATCATGAACTTTGGAATTAAACGTATTTGAAATTGATTCATTGACAGTATCTTGTTTCGTATCAATCTCATAACCATTTTTATACCGGTAAGAGGTGTATCCCAGGATAGTATTAAAAAAAATGTTATCCGTTAACATTGAATTCCACCGGATAGAACCCACGGTATTTCCCCACCGCGTATAAGTGTCTGAACTACTATAAATATCTCTGGTTTCATCTTTTGTTCTAACCAGAACATTATCATCTCCTTGATAAAAACTAAAATACATTTTATTCTTTTCATCAAACCGGTAGTTAACTTTTGCATTCAGATCATAAAACCGGTAATCCAGGTTGAGATCGAAAAACAATCTAAAAACAGGAAGCGTGTTTTTTCTGAAGGACAGTAAAAATGAAGATCTGTCTTTGATGATCGGCCCTTCCACCATAATTTTCGAGGATAGTAATCCAAATGCTCCCGAAACATGATGCCTGCTCAAATCACCATCTTTCATGCGTACATCGACCACTGACGAAAGACGACTCCCGTACCGGGCCGGGAAGCCCCCTTTATATAATTTAAAATCTTTTATCGCATCTGAATTGAAGGTAGAGAGAAATCCACCAAAATGATTGATATTATATACCGGCACATCATCCAGCAGGATCAAATTCTGATCAGGGCTCCCCCCCCGGATATAAAGGCTTGCCTTACCTTCAGTTCCCGATTTTACACCAGGCATTAATTGTAAAGCACGAACGATGTCTTCTTCTCCCACGAATGTAGGTAACTGGCTCACAGTTTTCATGGGTATTCTCACGGAGGAGATTTCATTTTTCTGGTTGAATTTCTCTCGGGTAGCCAATACTGAAACTTCCTTTAAAGCTAGCCCGCGTGTCATTCTGACGTTAAGAAATGATTTTTTTAAGGTGTCCAACCTTATGGTATCTGTTTTGTAACCAATGAAAGACACGTATATCTCCTCTACAGAAACCGGGATTTTAAGGTTGAAATAGCCATAATCATTCGTGATTGTACCCGTGTTCTCCCCGGGAACAATGATATTTACACCAATCAGGCTTTCTCCTGTTCCTGCATCGCTAATATAACCACTTACATCACGTTGCTGCGAAAATGTATATACAGGTATTAAAAGAATAATGAAAATAATATGAAAGAATTTATTTACACTCATGTTCGATTGTCTTATTCCCGTCAATAATAAAAGAAATATCAACTGATTGGTACCCGGCAAAAACACCCATGCCCCCTTGAATATTACTAAAAACATTCATGGGCTCATATTGCCCGTAAATGATATCTGCATCGGAAGTGTACCCCTGTCGAATTAAAGAAGTTTTAAACTTGTAGAAATTTTCCGATATGGTTCTGAAATGAATATGTATGGTGTGCGGCTCAACCGTATCTCCCACTGGTGCGACGGGGTGCATGTAATCCACTGGCAAAGTAACTTGTTCGCCATCAAACATGTTGTCACTAAAGGGCAGAAATTCCGGGAAAGCCTGGTCAGGAGCCATTACTGTTGGGTAATACGATTCAGAAGTTATAGCAGGAAAATCAGAAGTCAAATTGTAATAAGAGTCGTTAGTATTATTACTAATGGAAATTTCATAGAAGTTATCTTGTTCGGGGGGATCAAAAAATACCAGATTTACCCTTGCAAATGATCGACCATGATCATTATAACCCGCGAAGGGCTCAATGATTATTTTTTCAAGAGAAACCTTCGAGGGCAGGTAGTCTTCTGCTTCAATGACATTCCCATTTTGTTCAATTTGAAGATGATATGTACCTCCTTCAAGATTATGAATACCTGGAAGCACATACAGTTTCGTCCTGTCTATGAAGTCCATTTCGCCAATGAAGGTATTGTTAAACCACATTGATACAGATGCATTTTCAACAACAGGGAATTCCAGCGAATCCAAAAAGTTTATCGTTCGCGAAAGCGAAAGATGGATCTCACGGGGATGGGGTAAGGTAAAAGGTTGGAACATGCAATTGACTACATACTCTGGATCTTGTTCAGGAATTGCTATTTCAACTTCCTTTTGACAGGAGAGTACAAGTAGTAATAATCCTATTTGTAATAGGCTATTATAATGTTTCTTGCAAAACAAGTTCAAGTGATTTAATATCATGGAAAATTGAGTTTTTA
>CAYRRV010000086.1:0-3170 GCA_964426725.1 uncultured Bacteroidales bacterium
TCTCTGAAAAGGGGCCTTTTCTGTTCCAATAGTCGATAGCCCTTACTTTAATATAACCTGTATTGATATTGTCATCCAATGTATGTAAATAACCCTGATCAATAAAACGAGTATTGTTTACTTTTTTGAAATCTTTGTTATCCTCAGAAAACCAGACTTCATAAGTCATCACGTACTCTTCTGAACAATTCCATCGTATCATGATATCATTACCACCATTGATGTTATCATATTGAGTGGTTCGCAGCTTCTTTATTTTCGGAGAAGCAGAAATAATATCTGCCGGTACAAGCATTACAAGGCAAACGGATGAAGCCGGCAAGGATATGGTTTCCTTATATTCTCCTGCATTAACATTTATTAATTCAGGTACCTGTTCAATTGAAACGTCCTGATGTTGGCGCAATAATTGAAGCTGTTTATTATCAGGGGCCACAGGTTTCCCCATTTTCTTCCAAATAGGATAAGGATTTGCATTGTCCTCATCTATTCGGTATTTAATAAGCAAATAATCCTTATCCAAAAGATTTTCGACATGAAGTATTACATTTTCATCACCGCAATGCAGTAATGATTTTTCTTTATCCCTTTTCTTTTTATTGGGAATTTCAATGTCTGTTTTATTATAGAGGACAACGGAAATTCTTCCATCTTTATGAATGGTTGGTAAGATACCTAAATGCCCAGGCATTGTATCATGTGTCGTTGACTCTAATGTTGTGTTGCCCATTAATGATAGCAAAGTAAAAACCGTAAACGCGGGCTTTTTCACAAGAGAAAATCGCGATCTACTCTTTTCGCCGGAAAACCGCGCAAACTGTGTCCTGTTAAGCCAGTTCCCAAGGAATGCGTTATCATTGCTTAAAATAGGATATGAAACATTTTCAGCCTCTATGATTTGCTTATAATGCAGGTCAACACTTTGTGCAATAAACGCTGCATGCCAGGGAGTTGCCCTCCACCAATAATCGCGCTTCCATCCTGAAATAGGATCTGCTTCATCATTTACAAACGGGAGATTTGCAAATTTAGGATGGTTCTTTTTTACATAATTGATAATATCAAGTTCCTCATCGACCATTGCCCGAGGGCTGTCTTTTACATGTATTGATATAAAATCCAGCCGGCTTCCCTGCTTGCCTGTAAAATAATTCGTGCCGGTATCACAATGGGCCAGGAGCAACGTCAAATACTTGCTTTTTAATGCTCCAGGTGTTGCCGGGCCACCGAACCGGATCAACGGGTCGACTTCCAATAAGGCTTGGGAACAGGCATCATAATAATTAAGATATTCCTGTTCTGAATGTTTCCAAAAGGAACCATAATCGGGTTCATTCACCGATTCGAAATACCATGATCGCACCTCTTCCAATCCATATCGTTCAATAAAATGAATCACAAGGTCTTTTACCAATTTTTTCCATGCTTCAACTTTTTCTCTTTCATGAAAATTGGTAAAAAAAGTCTCGTGGCTTTCCGTTTGTGCCTGAAAATTTTCATCAAACCCTGAAGAAAACTTCTCCAGATTGGATGAAGGCGATCCCATGATCTCAAAGATGGGTTTTAAACCATTATGGACAAGCACATCCATTGCAGAATCTAATCTTGACCAGTTATAAACCGGGTTGGGTGTATTTATTCCTTCAACAGCTAAAAGATTCAAAAAATAATGGGGCCTGACATACACCATCCCTTTATTTGGTATAGCCCCCATATATTCACATGCTTGCCGCATATCAGGTTGTAGTAACTCTTCCGCGGGAGAAAACCCTGTTGCATTCCAAAAATTATGTAAAATATTCTTTTCTGATGATGCATTGACAGTTACTTTATAGTCGCCTGATGGATTGACAGCAAAAAATTTTTGATAATACATGCTTTTTAGCTTTCCATTATAAGCGAATGCTGTTATTTCATGATTGTTATTTATGGTAATCGGTTTCGTGTATCGCGTTGAATGTATGTCAGGAACTGAACCATCCGTGGTATAAAAGATGTCAGATTCTTCACTGGCAGAGATATCTATTCTGAGTTTATCTTGTTTATAACACCCCGGTTGAGGTTTGATTTCCAATGTTATATCATGTGTCTGATGATAATAACATTTCAGGTTGAGATACCCCCAATATTTGCCATGCATCCAAATCTTAACGCCATCCGTGTTATTTTTGCCTTTAAAGGCAAAAGCAACTTCTTTTTTCCCTTCTGCCCTGGCATGTTCAATATACGATTTGAATTGGGGTGATGAGAAAGCATAATTTTGTTTGTCTTGGACCAATTTAATTTCATCAACTGGATTTTCCGCGGTTTTAGGTTTGTTTTTCCAATCAATTAGATGTTCGTCCCATTCTTCGGTTACTGGAAACAATTGAAGAACGAACTCCTTTCCATCGACATCCGTATCATTATAGGAAGAAAACCCACAATGAAAAGATAGAATGATTGAATCACATTCAGGTAAATCCTGAATATTATATTTAATATATACTTCTTTATTATGATCATCTCTGTTTTTCGCACATTGATGGCCTTTACTGTCTCCATAATTTTTTCGTGGGTTTTGTTCATCTACCCAGGTATCTTCAACAGGAGATATTACTTTAAAAGGAGCCTGAAATTGTGCATTAATATAAAAAGGTAAAAATAATAACACCAGGAACACTATTGATTTAATTCGTTTCATTCGTTCATTGTTTTACGTTTCATATTTCTTTTGTTAAGAACGTATCCACTTAATTTCATAAGCTATTTATTGATCATCCATAATTAGGATCATTTACAGCCAGGTCATACCTTCTGCTTTGTTGTGAATAGGCAGCCATGATCCAAAAATAACAGCTTTTTGTGCCCGGTGCTCCTACTGTTGGATGATATCCTTCGGGAACTACTACACAATCGCCTGTAGAGACAGGATGAACAGCCTCCACTTCACCTGGTTTACGCGATGCCAAATGCAATGCAAACCGGGGTTTCGGAATATCGAAATAACAATATACTTCTTCAAGGTCTTTGGTATGTTGATGCGGAGGCCAGCTTGTCCATTTCCCTTCTTCGCCAAATGTAATGCCACAAATAAGCCTTGACCCTTTATCCCGGGGTGCAATGGTTAAAAATACCTCCCGCTCATAAGGCGGTTTGCCATGTATCTGATGGATATCGCCTACAGGAAG
>CAYRRV010000087.1:0-3156 GCA_964426725.1 uncultured Bacteroidales bacterium
CTCCACTATAGATACCGAACGTGCCGGGAAATTGATTTTTGATTTTCCTGTTTTTACCTTCACCTGTTGTTCATTGAAACAACCCACTTCCAATGGTTTATCACCGCAGGGTTCATTTTTTAGATTGCCCGTGAAAATGTGGTGGGTTGCTTCAATACCCTTCTTGCTCAGGACAGAAAAATTAACGGTTACTTCCAAATCATCTGAAAAATGCCTGTTGATCACGTGCAAGTAAACTTTATCTGAATTTCTCGTCGCCAGTACATCAAGATAGGCAATGGTATCAACGGGTGAGATCCCGCTCATCTTGTAGGGTTGTGTGTATACCGGGTTGTTTTCGACAGAAACCTTCATCAGTTCATTACCGTGATATCTTGAATAAAACCCGGTTACTTGTCCGGTAGGATAAAGATGTGGCTCGAATTCCATGGTTGGTGAAACCCTGATTCCTGTTATCCCCCAAGATTTACCTACCAGCATGGATTGATTCGCGATGGCAATTTTATCTCCATCACGCATTAACGCGTGAATAAAACCGGCGGCTCCCATTCCTTTGGTAAAATGAGATCCGAGTTGGTCCTGGTCAACAGAGTTCATACCCCACCAACCATTCCAGTTCCATTCTGTAACCGCGACAGGGTACCCGACATCCTTCATCATGTTATAAACACCATTGTCGATTACCGACATACCTTCATCGTTAAATTCAGGAACGGCCACCCAGGCCTTCCATATATCTTCCTCCGTTAAAGAATCTCTCGGCAGTTCTTCTTCACCCCTGAGGATCTTATTAATTCCCCATGGTTTGTATATATGATAGGCCAGGTAATCGATTTGATCACCAAACATATCTTTCAGTGGCAGGGTAATATCCTCTGAATTTCCATCGGCAATGATTTGAATATCCGGGTCTACTTTTTTGAAAGCCTTGATAAAGGCAGCAACGCAGTCGAAATATTGCTCCTTCAGGTGAGGATCAATTTCTCCAGACCTTTTTAATTGACGATCCATTACCCATGGTTCATTGGCGATCTGAATGTATTTCACGTTATAAGGTTCGGGATGACCGTTTTTAGCCCTAACGGAAGGCCAGTCGGGCATACCTTCCGGTAATGTTGCCCCCACTTCAGCATTACAGTATGCCAGAAGGCCGGCCTCGTGCATGGCAGCCTCTTCAATTGATTTTGTGCCAAAATACGCATCCCCAAAGTTAGGAACCAGCATCATTTCAGCACCTAGTTTTTCTGCAAGACGGCAGGCCTCATCATAGCCAAAATAATTGGTAACGGTATCTCCGAAATGGCCCACGAAAACAGGCCTTCCTTCTTTTCTCCCGGGCACGTTATCTATCATGGTTGTCCAGTCCTGGAAGTTTACATCAGTCCCACCCGGAAACCGCAACACGGGAATATGCATTTCTTCCATGAGTTCAAATACTCCATCCTGCAATTCGTGAGTTCCTGGAACTAAAGCAGCCTCTGGTCCCCACTCCCCATGCCAGCTTGGCTTTTCTAGAAACTGACCAAAAACACGGTTGTCCACTGGCGCAATCACCTCATCATGCACATTGATCACGATACTATCATCAGAAGTTTTACAACCCGTTAACAGAATAATAAGCAGAAACAAAATTTTAATCAAGTTATTCATATTGCTGGTATTTTATGATTTCACAATCTTATGTTTATTAACAAATCCGGGATCAATTATCACCCCCGTTCCTGGTCCGGTCGGGACTTTAATCTTGCCATTATCACTGGACAGATCGGAGGTTGGGCATTCGAGAGGTATATCACTGTTGAAGCCCTTGAACTCGTGGTAGGGTCCTGCATTGGGCAAGGCCGATACAAAATGCATCATGTAAAGATACCCCAGTCCTGAGCCTGAAATATGGGGAACGCACTGCAAACCTTTTACTTCAGCCAAGCGGGCAACCTTCATTGATCGAACCATGCCTCCAAAGTAAAAAATATCAGGCTGAACGACCTGCAAAGCATTGTTACCTATCAGCCACCTGAAATTGTGCATGGACGGCTCCTGCTCTCCCCCTGCTATAGGGATTTTTAATGCATCAGCCACGTCTTTGGTCTCCTCGTACCAGTCGAATGGCACCGGCTCTTCATAAAAATCAATGTTATGTTCTTCCAGGATCCTACCTACACGAATGGCTTCCTTTACATCGTATGATCCATTGGAGTCGGCATAAATAGTCATTTCGGATCCAAAAGTTTTCCGCACCAAAGGGATAAGCGCCTCGGTACGTCCGGGAGGTTCTTCCTCATTGTTCATACGCCCGCCAATTTTAAACTTCACGGCTTTCGCACCGGTTTCGGCCTGCTTTTGTTTTATTTTTTCGATTGACTCCCGGGCCGACTGACCCCGATGATTATTAGCCTGATACACGGCGATTTCGGGATGATGTATATCGCCAATCAATTCGCCCATGGACTTTCCGGCTATTTTTCCAAGCATATCGAGAATCGCGAACTCTATGGTTGCCAGGGGAACCCATATCGCGAGACTTTGTAATTTATAGTTACTCTTAAAAACGTATACTTCTTCTAGCAAACGCTCGAGATCGCGGGCATCCTTCCCGGGGAAAAATGGTTGTAGTCTCAGGTTAAAAATGGGATACAAGGAAACCATTTGCATATTATTACTCACGGATATTCCTTCCGCACCCTCTTTTGAACGAACGCGGCAAATGAAATTATCATGATACCTTAATAGTTCGAGTGTATCAATAATAACCGGATTTGGAAATAGTTCCTTTTTGAGAACCGGCCTGGAAAGAACCAGATCTAATTCAGAAAAATCTGCTGGCTTCCCTGGTTTCCCGGAAGAGCAACTGGTGAGAAACATGGAACTCCCCGCAGAAGCAAGGGCTGCTTTTTTGAAAAATTCGCGGCGGTTTGATTTCATAATAATTCTCTTGTCTTAAAGATGATGTAAAGATAATAAACTATTGTAATGTCAATTAAAAAATGACGTTTGATCTGTGCTACAGATCCTAAATATTGGCACAAAATAACCAGACATCCTTTCTGAAATATTAAATATATCATGTTAATCTTTAAAGATAACAACCCAAATATAAGACTGAAAAACCTACTATTCACCGTTATTTTTCAAGACAAAACAGGACACGAGGATGAC
>CAYRRV010000088.1:0-2674 GCA_964426725.1 uncultured Bacteroidales bacterium
AAACAAATCCATTCGTTCGCCAAACTGGGATTACCGATCACCCGGGGCCTATTTTATCACCATATGCACTGCCGGACAGGAACATTATTTTGGTAAAATTGAAAACGGGAAAATGATTTTGTCTCAAACCGGCATTCTGGCCGATGTTCTCTGGCACGAGATAAAAAATCATACCAAAAATGTTGATATCGACGTGTTTCAGGTAATGCCAAACCATATTCACGGGATTTTGATTTTGAAATCTGGTTTTTCGGGATCATCCGCGGATTTGGTCGGAGGTTCGATGCATGCATCGAACCATACAGAAAACGCACCGAACCAATCAGATAAAATCACAAAGATCCATAACAAAAGAGGTACAGGGGATAAATCCCTAACCACCCATCAAAATAAACCATCAAAAGAATTCATGAAATCCATCTCACCTAAACCCGGTTCCCTGTCAAGAATCATTGGTTCCTATAAATCTGCTGTTACCAGACACGCAAGGAGATTGGGATTTGAATTTGAATGGCAACGAAGTTTTTATGACCAGATTATCCACGATAATGAATCGTTATACTGGATCAGAAAATATGTTATTGATAATCCGGCAGACTGGCACAGTGATGAAATAAAAAAATGATTTTAAAAAATGATGATCACCGGCACCCATATAAATTACTATTTCATTTGTCACCGCAAATTGTGGTTGTTTGCCAATGGTATCAACATGGAGCATACAAGTGATCTGGTTAAGGAAGGGAAACTGATTCACGAAACTTCTTATAAACAAAGAACTGAAAGATTTACTGAAGTAGAAATCGAGGGGATTCGGATTGATTATTATGATCCGGCAAGAAAAACAATTCATGAAACGAAGAAATCGGGAAGCAATGATTTAGCCCAGGAATGGCAATTAAAGTATTACATGTTTATCCTCAAAAAGAATGGTATTGGGGGCGTTTCCGGGATTCTGGAATACCCGAAACAGAGGGAAACCAGAAAAATAGAACTTTCGGGAGAAGATGAAAAAGAAATACCGGAAATAGTAGAGAATACGATACAAGTAATTAAAAATGAAAATTGTCCACCAAGAATTATAAAATCGAAATGTAAAAAATGCTCGTATTTTGATTTTTGCTGGAGTGGAGAAGATGAAGTATCATGAAAAAAAACTACTATCTTTTCAACCCGGGCCGGTTATCCCGTAGGGACAACACCCTAAAATTCATCCCGGTAGATGAGGAAGGTCGCGAAGGACCACCAAAATATCTTCCCGTGGAAGGTGTGGAAGATTTATACATGTTCGGGTCGCTTGATACCAACAGTGCCCTGTACAATTTCCTTGGGAAAAATCAGGTTGCGGTTCATTTTTTTGATTACCATGAAAATTATACAGGTTCGTTTATGCCAAAAGACCAATTGCTTTCGGGTAAAATGCTGATAGCCCAGGCCCGTGCATTCGATAACCCGGAAATTCGCATGAAGATTGCCCGGAAAATAATTGATGGAGCAGCCCATAACATGATCAAAAATCTACGGTATTACGACAAAAGAGGAAAAGACATGGAACCTTTGATCGAGATCATGGAGGATTACAGGAGAACAATCGATAATGCTGAAGGACCACAAAACCTCATGGGGACAGAGGGCAATATCCGTAAGATTTATTATGAAGCTTTCACTCTCATTATTAAAGATTTTCAGATGGAAGGCCGGTCCATGCAACCTCCCCGAAATGAAGTGAATGCATTGATCTCATTTGGTAACATGATGTGTTACAGTCAGTGTTTAAGAGCCATACATCAAACCCAACTCAATCCGGTAATCAGTTTTTTGCATGCCCCGGGAGAACGAAGATATTCTTTGTCGCTTGATTTGGCAGAGATATTTAAACCCATTTTGGTAGACAGGGTAATATTTAAAGTTTTAAATAAGAAGATAATTTCAGATGATTGTTTCGAGAAGAAATTAAACGGTGTTTTGCTGAATGAAAAAGGCAGAAAAGCGTTCATTACCCATTTCGAGGAGAGGCTGAATGAAACGATAAAACACAGGACATTAAACAGGGATGTTTCCTACAAGCATCTTTTGAAACTTGAATGTTTCAAATTGCAAAAACACCTTTTGAACATTGAAGAATATCAACCATTTAAAATGTACTGGTAATGTATATTATCCTGGTTTATGACATCAATCAGAAGCGCGTAGGTAAAATGCTTAAGTTATGCCGCAAGTATCTGAACTGGATTCAAAACTCGGTATTCGAGGGTGAATTATCAGAAGTGCAATTAAAAGAACTGGTTTATTCAGCTAAAGAGATTATGAAGGAAGAAGAAGGAGATAGCATCATTGTTTTTAAAACGAGGCAGGAAAAGTGGCTGGACAAAGAGATCATAGGTTTTGAGAAGAACCCGCTTGATAAGTTTATTTAGTTTTTGGTTGTCGATCCGGTTATTTAAGGTTATCATCCAAAAACAATTAAATAGGAATAAATTAAAAATGTTCTTTGACATATTGAAAAAGAATTGATTAACTATACTTGTCGAAACCCGGGAAAATAGGAACGATTGCACATCGACAACTTTAGCCCGTTAAATTATACGTAAAAAATCCCTTGGAGTCATTGAAAAATGGCTTATTTTTATGCATTATTTAACGGGCATTAATCGAACCATACTGGAATTGAAAT
>CAYRRV010000089.1:0-2507 GCA_964426725.1 uncultured Bacteroidales bacterium
GCGGGGAAAAATTCAATTTTTTCCTGTATCGTCCCGGGCTTATACCAATCGCTTCTTTAAACACTTTGCCAAAATAGTATTCATCATGATAACCACACCGGGCAGCAATCTCACCCAGTTTCATGTTTGGATTCAGTTCAAGCAATTGACGGGCAGTATTTATTCTCAGTCGCTTTAGTTCTTTACTTAGGCATATCGGTGGATTAAGTTGTTTAAGTAGTCTTTTAATCTGCCTCGGTGATTTATGAAAGTATTTTGAAAGCAAATCGAGCGATAAATCAAGGTGAAAATTATTATGGATAAAGGTGAATATTTTCTCGGGCAAATCGGACCGGTAAATATTAAAGGCATCTCCAATACTATCATTATTACTTGTTGATTGAAAATACCCGCCATATAATCGCGAGAAAATCCATGTAAGAAAATACTGCAATTGTGATTTCAATAAATCTTCTTTAAAGTAAGAACTCTTTTTAGCAGCCGTATTAAAAATTCGCGCTGCCAATACTATTAGATTATCATCTTCACCCGGGGAATGGACCAAGGGAGGTAATCCACTTGGGCTATCATAAAAATGAACTTCCCAATTCCAATAGACAAGAAACACTTCCTTACGAATGTTATAGGAGTGCAGGTTTCCCGGGGCAACATTTAAGACTGTACCTGGAGTAAAAGCGCTGGTAATTTCTTTTTCCGTGGAAAAAATATCGTCAGGGTAACACCTGTAAATACCATCACCATCAATGAATAATACTCCCTCGCTTGAGGAATGCACGTGTTTTGGAGTATTCCAGGTATAACTCGCGAAATATATATCATTAAACCTTATCAGGTTTTTTCCAATCATGAAATCAAATGGTAAAGAAATTCCTGTACCTGAAGGCAATGAAAATAAATATTTATGATGTCCCATTAATTCATTATTTTAATATGATTTACCTGTAACTTCACTTGTTTTTGCTATAAATATAGTCCCTTTTTTACATTTATTCATACATGTATCATACTTATTTTTGTGACATGTTGAACAAGGGTTTATTCAATTAAATATATTATTAACTTTTTAAAAAATTAAAAATTATGAAAAAAACTAGAATTCGGGTGGTTTTTACAGGTTTAAAAAAAAATATACCCGCTTGGCCTTACATCAATTATGATGTTGAGAAAAGATCACGGGAAATAATGAATATGTTACAGGAAGCATTGCCCGATGTAGATTTCTCAGGAGTGGTGTATTTTTCGCGGGAAGAAGCAGAAAAAGGATATGAAAAAGATGAAAAAGGAAATTACGATGGTTGGCTGGTTTACATCGCTACAATATGGACAGGTATACCAGAATTTTATGCTGAACATGTAAAACCCGTTGTGATTTCAGATGAATTATTTTCCGGGTCAGGGGAATTTATCAGGACCCGATCTCTGATAGAAAGAAAAAAATTGCCTGTTGCAACTGTTTCCTCATCAGATTTCAAGGATACGGTGAATGCCGTGAAATTGTTGGATGTTATGGCAAAATTGCAAGAATCAAAAGTGTTGATTATTAGCAATGACATGAACGCCTGGGGAGCTACCCCTGATAAAGTAGAAGCCACGAGAAAAATATTCGGTACAGAGGTAATACGAAAATCAGGGAAAGACCTTCAACAAGTATACGAGACGATTAGTGATAAACAAGCTGAACCAATTGCAGCACAATGGATGAAAGGTGCGAAAAAGATTATCGAACCGACCAAAGAAGAAATCCACCGTTCCGCGAAAATGTACCTTGCCCTGAAAAAAATAATCGAGGAAACCGGGGCTGATGCCGTGAGCACGGATTGCTTGGGTCTTTTCAACGCCGGCGATGTAAAAGCATATCCTTGCCTTGCTTTCTTTCAATTAAATAACGACGGGAAAACAGGTGTTTGCGAGGGTGATCTACGGGCAACCCTAAGCCAGTTGATGTTTAGGTACCTCTCTAATAAACCGGCATACATCAGTGATCCTGTATTTGATGAATCAAAAGGTCAAATCATTTACGCCCATTGTGTATCAACCACTAAGCCTTTTGGCACCACAGGTGCGTGCTGTTCTTATGTTATTCGTTCGCATGTGGAAGACAATATGGGAGCAAGTGTGCAGGCTATACTTCCCATTGGCGAGACAGTAACGACCCTGGCAATTTCGCCTGTTGATAAGGCCATGGGCTTACATACAGCTAAAACTATAGCTAATGAAACCAGGGAAGAAGGTTGCCGCACCAAACTTGTTGCCGAGGTAGATGTGGAGAAAGTACTTGCCAATTATCACGAAGAATATTTTGGATGGCACCAGGTTAGTTGCTATGGCAATTACCGGAAATCCATCAAGCATTTAGCCACCTTGTACGGCTTAAAATTGATCGAGCAAGATAAATAACACGCGCACATTATATTATTAAATGATTATCGTATAATTTACCTAATAAATGAGCCCAGTATAAAAAGGTGTTTTTTTGTCAAAATCAAGGCGGAAAGAATTTTTGAACC
>CAYRRV010000090.1:0-2303 GCA_964426725.1 uncultured Bacteroidales bacterium
CGTCCGCTATTTCGCAGAGCTCATATCGCTCAACTTATGTTTTATTATTGTATTTTTGTCATTCGTTAGCCAGGTGGATTATCCATCTAAAAAATATCTAATTTTTCTAATAGAATGCAAATATCAGAAAATACAATCAACAAAAATTTTATTCCAGTCTCTGACTACTCAAAAGTTGAAAAACAATACTGGCACTATAAGTTTGAAGTAAAAAGTCCCGTGATCGTCCTTGATGATGATCCCACGGGTATACAAACCGTGCACGGCATCCCTGTTTACATGAGCTGGGAAAAAGATGTACTCGAGGCTATCTTTAAAAATAAACAATTGGCTTTCATTCACACAAATACAAGAGCTTATAAACCGGAACAAGTAAGAGTAATTCTCGGTGAAATCATGAAAAATGTAATTGAAGTCTCGAAAGAAACAGGGCAGGATTATGAAATCATTTGCAGGGGTGATTCGACCATAAGAGGCCATTACCCTCTGGAAACCGACTTCATCAGAGAAATTATTGAAAAAGACACGAGCAAAAAAATTGATGGTGAAATCATCTGTCCTTTCTTTAAGGAAGGAGGTCGTGTAACTGTCAATGATATACATTACGTGAAAAACAGGGATAATTATATTCCGTCATCAGAAACCGAATTCGCGAAAGATCCCGATTTTGGTTACAAAAATTCTGATTTAAAGAAGTGGATTGAAGAAAAAACAGAAGGACAATACAAATCAGAAGATGTAATTTCGATCAGCCTTGATCTCCTCAGGAAAGAAAAAAAAGAGGATATTATTTCCAGGCTGAACCAGGCTGAAAATTTCTCGAAAATAATCGTGAATGCTTTTGAGTACAACGATTTGATGACTTTTATCCCGGCCTTACTGGATATTCAGGCGAAAGGAAAAAAATTCCTGTTTAGAACGGCAGCCTCTTTCGTGAAGACGTATGGTTTTATTAAAGATAAGGATTTTCTGACGGGCAAGGATTTAAGTATTGAAAAATCTGAAAACAAATCTATCTTGCTGATTGCTGGTTCATACACTGGAAAGACCAGTTCACAATTGAATCAATTGATGAAAGAACATGACGTAATCCCGATTGAAATTAACGTGAAAAAGCTCCTCGTGGGAGAAAAGAGTTTTCATGAAGAAATAAAAGAAAAGACTGCAAAAACAGACAAGCTGATTGCCGGGAAAAAAAATCCGGTTCTTTTCACGAGCCGGGAACTGATAAAAACGACAGATCATTTGCAAACAGCAGAAACCATTTCTTCTGCATTGATAAACATAGTCAATTCATTGAAGAACAGACCCGCGGTGGTTATTGCCAAGGGTGGAATTACATCGAGTGTTATTGGTGTTCAGGGACTAAAAATATCAAAGGCCATGGTCGAGGGTCAGATAATTCCTGGTGTTCCGGTCATCATTGCAGGAGAGGAAAGTAAATGGCCCGGTATACCGTATGTTATTTTCCCGGGGAATGTAGGAAATGAAGATTCTTTGAGTGAAGTGTATACCAGTGTTTTAGCTGGGTAATGGTAGCCTATCCTGCATTATTACCAGGAAGTTGCTCTTCTTGAAATGACTGCTGTCACGCGAATCTACTTTTCCATCACTTTTGCTCTCCGATCTTTAGGCATTTTTTCAATGGCATATCGCAATGAAGTTCTCGGCATTACAGCTTTTTTGGACATCACGTAATCAAAAACTTCCTTCTGGTATGTCTGGCTTGCTACCTTGAGCATCCATCCGTATCCTTTTTGTACCATATCATCCTGGTCGAGTAATAAAATATCCGCGATCTCGAAGATGTCATCAAGAAATTTACCTTTACGGGCCGGAACAATAAGTGAAACAGCAGATGCCCTTTTTACCCAGCGATTCCCCGAGAGCGACCATCTTTTCAATTCCTTTATATATTCCGGGTACATTTCAATAAACGTTCCCACCGTGTGATTGCAAAATGTATCGCAGGTGGCCCAGTTGGTTATATAATTATTGACCCATTTTTCAAATGTATTAAAATCAAGGGGCTGGTATTGCTTGTGAAGGTACCGGGACCAGTTACAGGCGATGAATCCTTCTTCCATGTAACCAGATTGCCAGAGTTCTTCACAAAGGGAAAATATTTTCTCCTTTGGTTCAAATTTTATCTCCCGGAAATAATTCTTCCCTATTCGGGTAACCTCAACTGTCTTGAATCCATACATTTTCACATCTTCCCTGAAGAATCTTTCACCCTGTATTTTAATTTTTTCATCGCTGTTTTGCTCAAGCTGTCGGCGGATTTGGGTTATGATTGAATT
>CAYRRV010000091.1:0-1786 GCA_964426725.1 uncultured Bacteroidales bacterium
TTACTTTTTTCACCTGAAGGAAAAAAGTAAATGCCTGCCCGGCATGAGGGCAAAAAATAATTAACAAAATGTACCATGAAATATACTGAATATCTAGAAGTGGCTATTAAAGCATCCATTCATGGTGGCCGAAAGATAATGGAAGTATACGAGTCGTGCGATTACGAGGTAGAGCATAAAGCTGATGATTCTCCACTTACCCGCGCTGACATGCTATCCCATCAAATCATTAAAGATAGCCTGAAAATAACCACGGGTCTTCCTCTCTTGAGCGAGGAGGGGAAAAATATCAGTTATCCTGAAAGGAAAGACTGGCCGCTGTTTTGGTTGGTGGACCCATTGGATGGTACCAAGGAGTTTATCAAGCGCAATGGTGAATTTACCGTGAATATCGCGCTAATTGAAAAAGGCAGGCCTGTGATGGGTATTATTTATGTACCGGCCTCAGGTAGATTATACCTGGCCCTCGAGGGAATGGGGGCTTTCAGGTCTACTTATAATGCTCATATTTTCCCGGATGATTTCAAACTGATGGATTTTATCACACCCTCCATGAAAATAATCCCGCCGGTTAACAAAGTAGATAAGCCCGTTATTATTGCCAGCCGGTCACATCTTTCTGATGAAACAAAAGCATTTATCGGGAAAGCAAAAATCAGGTTTGGTGAAATAGAAACCGTTTCGATCGGGAGTTCGTTAAAATTCTGCATGTTGGCTGAAGGGCAGGCTACTATTTATCCTCGATTTGCCCCAACCATGGAGTGGGATACTGCTGCCGGACAAGCGATCGTTTCCGAGCTGGGATACGAGACCATTGTACCTGATACCGGGAAACCCCTTGTATATAATAAAGAAAACCTTTTAAATCCATGGTTTATCGTTAAACCAAGGGGATTTGAGGTGTGAGGTTCATTTTCAAACAGTATTTCTGTTTCGGCGGGTTTTTGCTTAACTACCGAATCGCCTGGCGACGAGACACGTGGAGTTCACACGCGCGAGCATGATCATCATGGATGTACCATGGGGTTAAAGCCAAATCACTCATCATGTAACCATATTACCAGTTTTTTTTATTTCTTTGTAAGAAAAATGAAATATGATAACCCTTGAAGAGAAAAAGAAACTATTAAAACAAGTACCCGCGGTCATCTGGTTTACCGGGTTGAGTGGCGCGGGAAAATCAACCATTGCCGAAGCGCTTGAATGGAAATTATATGAAGCAGGATATAAAACCCAGATGCTGGATGGCGATATAATTCGTAATGGCATAAACAAGAACCTGGGTTTTTCTATCGAGGATCGGATTGAAAATATCCGTCGCATCTCGGAAGTATCAAAATTGCTTGTTTCGAGCGGGATCATTTGCCTGAACAGCTTTATCAGTCCTACCAATGATATCCGGCGAATGGCGAGGGAAATTATTGGCAATGAATATTTCATGGAAATTTACGTGAATACCCCGCTGGAGATATGTGAAGCACGGGATGTGAAAGGATTGTACAAGGCAGCCAGGGCCGGGGCCATCAAGAACTTTACCGGTATAACATCACCTTACGAGCCGCCGATAAATCCTGATTTATCGGTAAAAACAGAAGGCAGAAGCGTGGAAGAGACCGTGAAGGAGGTGTATGATTTCGTGATCCCGAGGATTAAATGTTGATTTTCTGATTTACCAAACTTGAAATATAACATTGCGTTCGTTGCGTGTGGACGTATTTGCGTATTTATATTCCAACTCAATCACCCAATTACGCCTCATCGCCTCATCTCATCAACGCTTCATCGC
>CAYRRV010000092.1:0-1649 GCA_964426725.1 uncultured Bacteroidales bacterium
CATCTTCCCAGTGCTCACACTCACATTAACGCCTAAACGCAATTACGCCTCATCGCCTCATCGCTTCATCATTTTTATAATACCCGCCCGGCATGAGGGCAAAACAAACAATCCGATACCATTGAAAAGGAATGTAAATTATTAATTTATAAAAAAAATATCTATGTTTGTTTCTTTATTTTTTAAAAGACAAATAATGTATAATTTAAAATCATAAAATAATAAAAATGGCTTATTTATTTACGTCGGAATCGGTATCGGAGGGGCATCCCGACAAGGTAGCAGATCAGATTAGCGATGCTCTGCTGGATGAATTTCTTGCTTTTGATCCTAATTCAAAAGTGGCATGTGAAACATTGGTTACTACCGGACAGGTGGTATTGGCCGGAGAAGTGAAATCAAAGACTTATATTGACGTTCAGGAAATCGCCAGGAAAGTGATTAACCGGATCGGGTATACCCGCGGGGAATTGAGATTTGAAGGAGATTCTTGTGGTGTCCTGGCAGCGATCCATGAGCAGTCCGCCGATATTAACCGGGGAGTTGAAAGAGAGGATCCCTTTTCCCAGGGAGCCGGTGATCAGGGTATGATGTTTGGTTATGCATGTTCGGACACGGATAACTACATGCCCCTGGCATTGGAACTGGCACACCTGCTGCTTAAAGAACTTGCTGAAATCCGGAGGGAAGGAAAAGAGATGACTTACCTCAGGCCCGATTCAAAATCGCAGGTAACCATTGAATACAGTGATGATGGATTTCCACAAAGGGTGCATACCATCGTGGTATCGACACAGCATGATGAATTTGACAAGGATGAGCCAATGCTCGCGAAGATTAAACAAGATATCAAGGATATCCTGATTCCAAGAATAAAAACCAAATTACCTGACCGGGTTGTGAAATTATTTGATGATAAGTATATTTTACACGTGAATCCAACAGGTAAATTCGTGATAGGTGGGCCTCATGGTGACACGGGTCTTACCGGGAGAAAAATTATTGTTGATACATATGGCGGAAAGGGAGCACATGGCGGGGGTGCTTTTAGTGGTAAGGATCCTTCAAAAGTTGACAGGTCAGCAGCCTATGCATCCCGTCATATCGCGAAAAATATAGTTGCTGCCGGAATTGCCGATGAAGTGTTGGTGCAGGTATCTTACGCGATAGGTGTGGCAGAACCCATAAGTTTGTTCGTGGAAACCTTTGGAAAGGCCAGGGTAAAAATGACAAACGGTGAAATTGCAGACAAGATCAGGCAAATTTTTGATTTGCGCCCGAAAGTTATCGAAGACCGGCTGAAACTGAGAAATCCTGTATATTTTGAAACAGCAGCCTATGGACACATGGGCAGAACACCCATGAAAATTACCAAGAAGTTTTCTTCGCCATACGCGGGTGAAGTCGAAAAGGAAGTAGAATTATTTACCTGGGAAAAATTGGATTACGTGGATACACTTAAAAAGGAATTCGGGCTTGCATAAAAAAGAGGCCCATGCCGGCTCAATAAGGTCCGTCTTTCAAGTCCGATAAACGCGTTATACACATCTGAAAACCGGGCATCCCGACGCAAGATCGGGACTCCCTGATTTTTAGATTTCGCAAGTTGCGTTCTCTAACTTAACAGGACGAGTTCTTTGGTTTTAGCG